>JAFUDJ010000031.1 GCA_017459445.1 Prevotella sp.
ACCCAGATTTACATCCAGAACGAGACCAAGGTCTGCAAGCAGATTGACCCGTGGGCAGGTTCCTACTATGTGGAGACGCTGACCAACGAGCTGGTGCACAAGGCTTGGGAGCATATTCAGGAAATCGAAAAGCTGGGCGGTATGGCCAAGGCTATCGAGACCGGTCTGCCCAAGATGCGTATCGAGGAGGCCGCTGCCCGCACACAGGCCCGTATCGACTCTGGCGTGCAGACCATCGTCGGCACCAACAAGTACCGTCTGGAGCACGAAGACCCCATCGACATCCTTGAGGTCGACAATACCGCTGTGCGCAAGCAGCAGGAGGAGAGCCTGAAGGAGGTTCGCTCGAAGCGTGACGAGGCCGCTTGTCAGGCTGCCCTGAAGGCCATTACGGAATGTGTGCGTGACTTCAAGGAAGGCCGCAAGTCAGAGAACAACCTGCTCGACCTGGCCGTCAAGGCTGCGCAGCTGCGTTGTACCTTAGGTGAGATTTCAGATGCCTGCGAGGAAATCGTAGGCCGTTATAAGGCAGTAATCAGAACTATTTCAGGCGTGTATTCATCAGAAAGTAAAAACGACAGCGACTTCGAGTTGGCCAAGAAGCTGACCGACGAGTTCGCAGAGAAAGAGGGTCGCCGCCCGCGTATCTTCATCGCCAAGATGGGTCAGGACGGTCACGACCGTGGTGCAAAGGTAGTAGCAACGGGTTATGCCGACTGTGGCTTCGACGTGGATATGGGCCCGCTGTTCCAGACACCCGCCGAGGCTGCCCGTGAGGCCGTCGAGAACGACGTGCACTGCGTCGGTGCCTCGTCACTGGCCGCCGGTCACAAGACGCTCATCCCGCAGCTCATCGAGGAGCTGAAGAAACTCGGTCGCGAGGACATCATGGTCATCGCCGGCGGCGTCATCCCCGCCCAGGACTACGACTTCCTCTACAAGGCCGGCGTTGCCGCCATCTTCGGCCCCGGCACCAGCGTTGCCAAGGCTGCCGTCGAGATGATGAAGATTCTCTTGGCTGACGATTAAGATGATTTACACACTGTCCGAAGCTCAGTAGAAATTCCAAACGAGGGGGTGTCAAAATAGGCACATCCTCGTTTTTTTTCCCACATTTATCCACATAAGAGGCTGTGTCATAGGCACATCCTCTTTTTTTGTCCATATTCAGCAATGCTGTAAAAATCCCAAGAAATACCATCGTATCAAGCAAAAACATTTTCTGAGCGGAAAAATGCAAAACTAACTACATAACTACACAAAGCTTGCAATCTGCTGATTAATAAGTGGTTGGACTGTGTAGTTTAACTACATGAAACTACACGAAACTACACAAAACGGCCCAAAACGCCCTTTTCTACCTCCTCGCCGATAAGCCAACACAAGCTACATTGACAATTCTTTGATGCCCCATACAAGTTGTTTTCATAGGAAAAACAACTTGTTTTTCCCGTAAAAACAATTTGTTTTTTCGTTTTGAATAATCAAAAAACAAATTGAATATCAGTATGTTACAGCGATTTTACAAGTATTTTCTACAGATTTTCACCCCATTTATGTAGTTTCATGTAGTTTCATGTAGTTAAACTACACACACCAACCACCTATTAATCAGCAGATTACAAGCCTCATGTAGTTATGTAGTTATTTTTGAGAAAATTGAAATGAAAAGAAAATTGCAATGAACATCAGAGTTTCAATTATGACACATCCTCACTTCACTGCAAAGCTGTGTCATAATCCTGGTGCTGGTCTTAAAACGTCTTATCGCAGACGGTAGAATATGGTATTTATAGAGGGCTCGTGCTCGTATACCTCCTCAAAGACGGGGTCTTCTATATTTGACTTTCTCAAGTAGTCGCGTTCTATGATGCGCCACTTTTCTGGCGTAAACGTGGAATAGCCCCATCCATCCCGCTTCAGGACTTTCTGGTTGCCGTCAGGCATTTCGCACACCACAAGGTCTTCACCCGAGGAACGGCAGATGAGTCTACGCGGGTGTTTCAGATTGTCTATATAGTCAAGACCGTCTATGCTACAGAAGGCGAAGCTGCCATCCTTATACCGGCACAGCAACATGCGTTCTACTCGCTTATAGGCTGTCAGAGGAGCGAGCGAATGGCCACGCCAAGGCTCGAAGACCATCACGTCACTCCCGCTATAGGCAACAAGGTATTCCTCCGTGCCTACCGTCTCAATGGTGTAGCGGTCGGCAGGCATTTCGAATATTTTGTCACTGAAGCGATAAAAGTCGTACTTCCCGTCCTGCCGTGTGAAGATTACGTAGCCGTCCCGTTCTTCATAAGCCTTGTAGATGGGTGGTGTAACGGTTCCTTTGTCGTCGTGTGTCAGTCCCCACAGACCGTTTGTGCGATAGACAAAGAAGTGCCAATCGTATTTCAGCCTTACCGTCATCTCAGGCTGGGCAGAACGGCGCTGGCTGACAACCGGTGTTTTCTTTTGTGCAGGACGTTGAATCTTGGTCGTCCGTGTGACGGTTCGCCTATTGGTTTGTGCGCTGCCCTGCAATGTCATTCCCGCAAATGCCAGGGCTAAAAGCAATATTTTTGTTTTCATTATTTTGGTATGATTAATTATGAGTCGTATGTCACACGTAGATAGCCGTCTCTGGTGATAACGATGTTTCTGATATATCCCTGTTCTGGCGCATCCTGCTCGGCCAGCAGGTGCGAAGTCTCTTCTTCATCAAAATAGAAATACAGCAACTTGCGCTGACCGGAGAACGTATTTTGAATGATGACGGCAAAGTCGGTGAACCGCGAGTGTTTGTCGTAGAGTCTTCCGAACAACACGTTGTTGAACCTGTCGCTTTTTGGGCGGCAGAATACCTGCCACTGGTTTTCTATTGTAGGGCGTGTGACGATACCTGACTCTGTGTATGTCTCCTTATCCATTTTTCCTATGTAGCGGTGCTGTTTGAAATAATTCAGTAGTGCCATGCGGCACTTGGTCGTAGTAATGCACTCTCTGCTGTCCTGATTGCCGAAGATGCTGTTCAGCAGGAAGAAGTCTGCTTTAGGGAGCAATAGCGACGAGGCTACGTAGCCTTCTATACCATTGCTTTCGGCATTGGATTGGCTGACTTTCACCCTGCTCCACTCGCTGTCGTGCTCATAGGTGATGAGTTCTGTGCCATAAGATAGTGAGGCAATTTTGTTATAGTCAACGCCGGCAGACTTCGATGAGCGCAACACGACGGCATTGGCCATAGTGTAATAGCGCGGAGCTTCGCGGTCAGTCTTTTGGAGCAGGTAGACGTTTTTATAATACCAGTAACCGCCCAAAGCGAGCAATAGTGACAGAACGGCAACAGCAACTATCAGTGTCGTGTTGGTGCTTGTTTCATCGGTCTGGTCATCTGGCAAGGCAACCGCTGTCGCAACCATACCTTCGCTGTCCGCATGCGAAGTCGCCACAGGAGGCACGAGGACTGGTTCATCGTCTGGCTGGCATGGGGTGACAGGTGGTGCTAACCGTGTGCCACACTCGCTGCAAAACAGACTGTCGGCATCAAGCAAGGCACCACAGGACGGGCAAATCCGTCCTGATGGTGCCTCAACTTTGTTTCCGCACGCTGTGCAGAATAGTGCATCGTCATCCAACGTTGCACCGCAATGGCTGCATAACCTCATACTACTATCTGCCTGCTAAACCGACAAGGGTACCGAACACTGTCACCAGAATGATGATTCCGATAAAGGAAATGATGAAACCTGCAATGGCAAGTCCCCTCGGAGCCTTGAATAAGCCGATGAACGAGAAAAGTGCTCCCAAAAACCATACGATGATATCAAGGACTGGAACCCATGACACCAGCAAGGCCAACAGTGCCAGGATGAAACCTGCAGTACCCATGCCGTTTGACTTGCTGCCGTTTACTACCACAGTGGTCGTATTGTTGGCTGCCATGGAGTTGCTGGTAGAGGAACTCATGGCCGAGCTGTGTGTGTTTCGGTTCGAAGTCTGGGGCTGCTGATAGTCACCGGCAACAAATGCGGTCTGTTGCACAGGTTGCTGGTTAGGCTGTTGTGATGCTACTGAACCAGCGCCTTGCGGGACTGGCGTGTTGCCCTGAGGTTTGCCGCAGTTTGGACAAAAGGCCACCCCTGACTGAATCTCGCTCCCGCAATACTTGCAGAAAGCCTTCTTGTGAGGCAGTACAACAGGAGTTTCGTTTACTTGACTTGAAGATGTAAATTCGCGGTTGTGCTCAGACATAATAATATAAGTGTTTAAGTCTCATAGCCACCCCAGATAAGACGGTTCCTAAATTCTTATTTTCACCAGTACACAATACAAAAAAGTGTGGGTTGCTGTACCAGTTGCTCGTCCCACTCATCAAGGCGTCTCGCATTGCCTTCCAGTCAAGGAGAGCAACGCAAAAGCCCACACGTATGTATAATTAAGCTCCACATATCTGATGAACAGATACTGTGAGGGCTTACTATCTACATACTCATGAGCATCTACTGTTGCTTTGCTTATTGACTGGATTTGTTGTTTGCGAGACAATTGATGAGTCAAAGAACAAAGCGCCTATGTAGACACTTTTCCATATATGTAGTCCTCATCTCCATTGCATTTGATAGCTCTGAAAGATGCCCAAGGACGATGCAAAGATACGGATTAAATGCCAACTATCCAAATAATCAAGTCACTTTTTGCTGGAATTCTATCCTTTATCCTCTGAATTTGGACTTTTATAAATAGCATTACAATTATTGCTGAAACATTCTATTCTTCCCAAGCCCCATCCACAATGTTTGCGATGATGCGGTCAACAACGTCATCGAAGAAAGGTTGACGAAGAAAGCAATTGTGATGGGCAATGACATCCTCCACGTTGAACATGCTTACGATGTGGGTTACGAAATAGGATGCTTTGGAAAGTGGTGTTGACAGCCATTCGCTCTGAATGGGAATGGTCAGCTCAGGATAGTGATTTTTCGACGAGATAAGCACAGCATAGAACATTCCCGGCTCCACATTCTGCAAATCATCGCATGAAAGGACAAGTGCAGGATGTGGGAGTATCTGTCCGTCTGGAAGCGTGAACGGCACTTCCACTATCTCGCGCTGGTAAACATGTGCTACAGCCATTTCTCCAATCCTTTTGTTATATGTCCGCTGCTGTTCTTGGCGAAGTTTGCGTAAGCTTCTGAGCCAATATCCGGAAAGTCGGCATCAGTCAGTGGCGCATAACGTGTAAGACGCTTTGCAAGCTCTGCGTCACTCAATGCTCTCATACGTTTGCGGGCGCGGTGGGTATTTTTTTCCAAACTGACTGGCTCGCTTTTAGCGGTAGCGGAAGCTTCTATGAGCCTTTCTCCCAGCCAGCGTTGGTTGCTGGCGGAGAGCGAGAGCCCTTGCAGGTAGCTCCACAGATTGTTAAGTGATACTGCGTTCATATCCTTCTCGCTTTGTTGTGAAATCGACCGCAAAGTTACAAAGTTTTTTGGAATTAGAGTAAAAAAACAAGGTAAAAGAACAAATAATTGCCCAAATGATACTTTAATGATACTTACGATGACTAATCAATATCGTTGTAGGGCACCTAGACATCGCATGGTCGGTAATCGGCTTGCCGCTTCGCTCGTCGAAGAACTCACAGCCGACGAGGAAGCCCTGATAGTAGAGACCATCGACAAGCACTGGGACGAACTGAACCGGATGATTGACGACGTGTTTGCCGGCAAGAAGATAACGATTAAACGAATTAAATAATAGGAGGACAACGATATGTGCAAATTCAAGGACACTAACCTGGGC
Organism: Prevotella sp.; assembly: GCA_017459445.1. Classification (GTDB taxonomy): domain Bacteria; phylum Bacteroidota; class Bacteroidia; order Bacteroidales; family Bacteroidaceae; genus Prevotella. The sequence continues at coordinate 5,791 of JAFUDJ010000031.1, forward strand.
ATCAAGAAACTTGACTTCAACGTGAAGCGGGGCGCCATGGCCGCCTACCTAACCGACGGCCGCGAGGTCATCGTACCCGTCTCAATGTTCCCTGACATCAAGCGTCTCAGCCGCAAGCAGCGTGAGGACTGGATGATTATGGATGACCAGTATTTCTCGTTCGAAGACTTGAGCAGGATTTACTCGGTGAAAGACTTGTTAAAAGTATAGACTTCCATCATGCCCCGCAGAGGGCGGCGTGGCAGTATAATCAAAGGTAGAGAAACGAAGAGCGGGAACTGAGGCCGAGGATGTCGGCGCGGGCTCCCGCTCTTTTTATATAACGATTTCTTTTTTGGCATAATCTTTGTATTATGGATAAAAGAAATTTGTAACTTATGAAATTTGCGTTAGTCGAGAATCTAAAGAAAGAGGCGGAGAAAGGTCTGAAAGGTCTTTGCCCCATATGTCAACAGCCTGTTATTGCTAAATGTGGCAAGTATAAAATAAATCATTGGGCACACAAAAGCTTAGCTCATTGTGACAACTGGTGGGAAAATGAGACAGAATGGCATAGACAATGGAAGAACATTTTCCCTTTGGAATGGCAAGAAATTATTGCCTTTGATGAAAAGACAGGCGAGAAACATATTGCAGACATCAAGACAAACGGCGATATGGTTGTAGAGTTTCAACATTCGAATATCTCAGAGGAAGAAAGAATATCGCGTGAGAAATTTTACAAGAATATGATTTGGATTGTCGACGGAACACGACGCAAGCGTGACTTCGCTCATTTCCTGGAGGCATTTGAATATTGCAGCATTTGGAGAACTGGTCAGAAAAGTTCTTTGTACGTTTTAGAGTGCGGATATTCTTATTTGCCAAAGGAATGGCAAAGCAGTAATGTTCCTGTTTTGTTTGATTTCAAAGGTTTGCTCGACAGGAACGAAGAGGAATATGACAATGACCCATTACGCGAACCGCTTTGGTGTCTATTGCCCGTCAGAGGAAATAATATCAATGTACTATTTGAATTTGACCGCAGCAAGTTGGTAGAAATGATACAGGGAGGCGGCTTCGTTTTCAAATACGACGTAATTATAAAAGGCATAAACCAAGCCATTCGGTATAGAAACATGAGGCGACGTTATGGCTATTATTATTAAGAGCGACGAAGCTAACTTCATCGCTCTTAATATTAAAACTCTTCCTTTACGTAATTGTATCGACCATAAGCCAAACGGGCTGCATAAGGGCTGTAAAGTCGGGCAAGTTCGCTGTCGTATTTCAGAATCTCAATTGAGAAACCGACACCATCGTCAGGCGTTGGGGGATAGCCGCCATAATAAAACTTGTTGCCGTTGCTGTCGGTGTCGTCGAGCATGAAATATTTATCAGACAATTTCTTGTATAGCATTTCCTGCTTTTTCTTGGCATCGCTTAACGACTTCGCATCCATAATGAAAACGCATCCATTCAAATAGCTGTGAATGCCATCTGACTGGAAAAGGAAGTGAATGGAGTCGAATGTAAATCCCGCATAGGTCTTGTGTTTATATGTGATGACGGTTCTGTCGGGATTGTATTCAGGATAACCATATTTGTTTTCAAGCATTTCCTTCGTCTTTTCATAGGAAGAGCCAAAAGGCACACCGCATATTTCCTTCACCGTTTGTTTCTCTTTCCTGATGTCCATGATATAGTTGACAAGGCTGTCTTGGGCTGCTTTCATTCTCTTCTCGACAAAAGCGTCTCTGATTTCCACTTCGGGCTTATCCATAAAGACAACATAGCATCCTCCTTCTTGACTGCCAGCTAATATTCTGCCGCCATTGCTTTCCCACTTGTTGTTTCCCCAATAGCCAGAATGTTTCCCGTATTTCTTGTCATACAAATCGTTAAGTTTGTCAAATTCACCATTGAGACATTTCAGAGAATCAATATAAACAATTACTGAAGACGTTTCGCTGGCTCCTTCAATCTTCCTAACGACAACCAAGCATTCATTGAACATTTCAAAGTTGCCCGTCAGTATCTTTGCCTCCATCTTGAAGTTCTCATCTTCATAGTCGTTCCTGTCCTCTATTGCAAACCCTTTTTCATTTGCAAGCTTGTTTGCAAACTGCTCCACAGTACCAGCGATAGGAATATCCAAAAATCGCAAATGTTCCTGTGCATGACAAATGATAGCAGTCAAGCAGGTAACGATAAACAAAGCAAATCTTCTCATATATCTTATCTTCACTAATGAATACCGACTGCAAAATTAAGCCAAAATCTTCAATTCTAGCACCATGAACTACTAAAATCGCATAAGATGTAATGTTTTTAGTCACTTTTTCGCTCTCGGCTGCTTGGAATGAGAGATTTTTGACCAGTTTTCCCTCACAAAGAGCACAAGGATAAGAAATAGAGTCGATTGTTTGGTTATGTCAAGCAAATTGAGTAATTTTGCAGCATAATTTGAGTAAAATTAGCAATAGAATTGAGTAAAGTTGAAAAAGATTTGAGCAAATGGAGTATATTCGCAAGCAGTTCGACACGCTGAAAGAGCGCATCTTGGAGCCCAGGAAGTTCATGCAGGTGCTGGCAGGGCCAAGGCAGGTGGGTAAATCGACGCTGGTAAATCAGGTGCTGGCACAGGTGGACATTCCTCACGCAGTAGAGGTGGCGGATGCCGTGGACCCGAAGGACAGCGACTGGATTCATCGTGTGTGGGAATCGGCACGCGCGACGATGATGATAAGGGGCATCGGTGAGTATCTGCTGGTGATTGACGAGGTGCAGAAAATTGAGAACTGGAGCGAGGTGGTGAAGAAGGAGTGGGATGAGGACACGCGCAGCCGTCTGAACCTGAAGGTGGTACTGCTTGGGAGCAGCCGTCTGCTGTTAAGAAAGGGACTGACGGAGTCGCTGGCAGGACGGTATGAACTGATAAGGATGCCACATTGGAGCCTGCGTGAGATGCAGGATGCATTCGGTGTGACGCTAGATGAGTATATTTACTTTGGCGGTTATCCCGGTCCCGCGCACTTGATAAAAGATGAGCGCCGCTGGCGGAAGTACATCAAAGACTCGCTGGTGGCTCCGGCCATCGAAAAGGACGTGGTGATGACGTCGAACATCTACAAGCCGGCACTGATGAAGCAGCTGTTCGAACTGGGCTGCGGCTACTCGGCAGAAATCCTGTCGCTGACGAAACTGATGGGACAGTTGCAGGACGCAGGGAACGTGACAACGCTGGCGGGGTATCTGGAGATACTGAACCAGTGTGCGCTGCTGACGGCACTGCAAAAGTATGCCAACGACGAAGCACGGAAGCGGGGTTCAATTCCTAAGTACCAGGTGTATAACAATGCGCTACTGACGGCTTACAAGGGTCGAGGATTCGAGGCGGACCGGACGGACACGAGGGCTTGGGGCCGCTGGGTGGAGAGCGCTGTGGGGGCACACCTGCTAAGTATGGCAGAGGAACTGGACTACGAGGTGTACTACTGGCGAGAGCCATCGCGGAAGAAAGATGAGAACGACAAGGACAAAGAGGTGGATTTCGTTATCGTGCGTGATGGTGAAGTGACAGCCATAGAGGTAAAGAGCGGCAGACGAGGGATGAACTCAGGACTGCCCACCTTCGTGGAAGTGTTTCACCCGAAACGGTCGTTCATCGTAGGTACGGGCGGCGTGAGCCTGAAGGATTTCCTCGGATGCGAAGTGGAAACGCTGATTGGGTGAACGCCCGAATCGCATCAACTTTGCGGAAAAGCGACAAATGTCGCGAAGTTACTTCGTCTCGGAAATAAAAACAAATTCACGATTTGTTTTGTATTTCGCTCGACTTTTCGTAACTTTGCCGTCACATTTCAATATCAAGTGGAAACAATTAACGATTTCTTCTCGGTGCTAAGCTCCTTCCTATGGGGCTGGCCCATGATAATTCTGCTGCTGGGAACCCATGTGTTTCTGACGTTTCGCTTAGGGGTGCCTCAGCGAAAGATACTGACGGGCATCCGCATGTCCGTCAAGAAAGACGACGGTGCAACGGGGGATGTCAGCCAGTTCGGGGCATTGGCAACAGCACTGGCGGCAACCATCGGGACGGGAAACATCGTCGGCGTGGCAACGGCAGTGGCATTAGGCGGCCCGGGAGCTGTGCTGTGGTGCTGGCTGACGGGCATCTTCGGCATGTCGACAAAGTATGCAGAAGGTCTGTTGGCCGTGAAATACCGCGTCACGGGTGACGACGGCCATTACTACGGCGGTCCGATGTATGCGCTGGAGCGAGGCTTGCAGATGAAGTGGCTGGCCGTGCTGTTTGCCGTCTTCACGGCCTTGGCCTCGTTTGGCATCGGCTGTACGGTACAAGCCAACTCGATAGCCCTGTTGGCCAGCGAGACGTTTGGCATACCGACATGGATAGTGGGAGTCTTTGTCTGCGTGCTCACCGCCTCCGTCATCTTAGGAGGCGTCAGGCAAATAGCCCGTGTCTGTACGGTGCTGGTGCCTCTCATGGCGATACTCTATGTGGCGGGGTGCATCATCATCCTCGGTATGAACGGCGCCTACGTCTGGCCGGCCCTGAAGCTTATCGTCCACTCCGCCTTCAACCCCTCGGCGGCAGGCGGCGGCTTTGTGGGCGCTACGGTCATGATGGCCGCCCGCTACGGCATAGCACGCGGACTGTTCAGCAACGAGAGCGGCATGGGCTCTGCACCCATCGTGGCTGCCGCTGCCCAGACGCGCAACCCTGTCCGCCAGGCACTGGTCAGCAGCACCGGCACTTTCTGGGACACGGTGGTCATCTGCGCCCTGACGGGGCTGGTGCTCGTCAGCAGCATCCTCGCCTACCCTGACATCACATACGCCGACGGCGCTGCCCTGACCAAGGTGGCATTCTCGAAGATACCATACGTCGGGGCGCCTTTGCTGGCCTTCGGCATACTGACCTTCGCCTTCAGCACGATTCTGGGGTGGAGCTACTACGGCGAGAGCGCCGTCAACTATATAGAGGGGCGCCGCATCAACCGTTTCTACCGTATTCTCTATATCGTGGCCTTGTTCTTTGGCAGCATCATCAATCTGGACATTATCTGGAACATTGCCGACTGCATGAATGCGCTGATGGCCATTCCCAATCTGGTAGCCCTGCTACTGCTAAGCGGTGTTGCCGCCCAAGAGACCAAGCGCTACCTATGGGCCAACCGGCTGGACGACGAGATGGATATGACTACTGATTCATAAAGGACAGGCGCGAAGCCTGCTCCATGATGATAGCTGCCATGGTCTCGTTCTGCGGCAGCTTACCGTTGATGGTGTCGAAGAGCTGGATGAGTCCCGGCTTGCCGCCACCATTCTTTAATATATGGACGATGCAGAGGTTCTGCAAGCCTATGCTCTCGGCCAGGATGTCAATATCGGTGCTGCCCAGCTGGAAAAGGGCCAGCTGATAGGCATCGTCGTAGTTGTCAGCCATCATGCGCTCCACATCGCCCAGCGTCTTCATGCCCAGCTGTCGCAAGACGGCCACGTACTTGGCCATGTTGTCCTCGTGCAGCTCAGCTTGCGTGATGGCAGCAATCTGGCGGTTCAGCTTGTTGAAAGGCTGCAAGCCCAGGTATGAGCGGAACGTGTCGGCATCCAGCGGCACCTCCTCTATCTTGCCGCTCTGCACCAGGCTCTGCATGCGCCGTCGATAGTCGCTGATGGCGGTACGGATATTGCTGAACTCGTTGTCGGCCAGCTCCAGCAGTCCTGCCAGCCGGCTCAGGTTGCGGTGATACTCCATCGGCGTCTCTATCTCGCTCTTATAGCCAATGTCGTGCTGAATGACTGACCATACATGCTGCAAGGCAGTGCGCATCTGCAGCTCAAAGCGAATCTCGTTAAGCTCCGGATGCTGCGGGTCCTGATAGAGCGACTTCGGAAGCCGGCAGATATAGTGCAGGGAGTTATAGCCGAAGCTGTCGAAGTCGTGCATCTTACGCTTGTCCACGGAGTTGGGCCAATCGACTTCAAACAACTGCTCGGCCATGGATGCTATGCGGTCGACATCCTCGTTATAGAACGCAATGAGGCGCGCCCCGAAGATGTCGGTAATGTCCATCAGCGATTGATACTTCGACCCCTTGCGCTCCAGCTTCCCCGCCAGCGAGGCCTCGGACTTGATGCGCGACTCCATGGTGTTCAGCTCAACACCGCTCTGGCGCACCATGTCGCTCAGTTTCTCCATGACAACCTTCTGCAGTTGCAGGAAAAGAGATTGCTGCTGGCGGTATTCCTCCAGCAGCATCTCATCATGCATATTAAGAACGAACTGACTCACTGTAGCTCTTTTCTATGACGTTTTAACGGATGACGAACAGGTTGAAGAAACCCGTCATCATGAACACTTTCTTGATTTCGTCATTGATGTGCTCAATTACAATCTTGCCACCCTTGGCAGCAGCCTCCTTGCGGAGCGTGAGGAACAGGCGCAGACCTGAGCTGCTGATGTATTCCAGATTCTCGCAGTCGAGGATGATTTCCTTGTCAGCATGCTCTAACAGCGGGACAATCTCCTGCTGTGCCTTGACAGCCGCCGGGGTGTCCAAGCGTCCGCTGACGGCGGCAAGCATCACGCCGTTCTGTTCTTTGATGTCAAATGTCATCATATCCTGTTTGATTCATTACTTGATGATAGCTGTGCGGGCAGTCTCAATCTGTTCCTTGGCCTGAGCCAGCTGGTCCTTCAGCTCTGCCACGGTGGTAGCATTAAGCACGTTCAGCGGGGCAACAGCCTCAGCAACGGGCTTGATGTCGGGGTCGTACTCAGACAGACGGTCAACGGCATCGAGAATCAGAATCAGGCGGAAGGTCACGTTAGAGGCAGCCTCGTCGTTGAACACGCTGAGGAACTTGTCTGAATTCTGGCTGATGACATACAGCTCTTCAACGAGTGCTGCAGAGGCAATCTGCCAGAAGTAGTTGATGCGGCCGTTCTCGTTCATGGAATCATACAGGGCTGTAGAAGTCTCGTAGATGGTGTTGGCATCCTCAATTGCCTTGAACGACGGGTCGTTGATGTCGGCAGCCAGCTTGGTGATGGCCTTGTCATAGTCCTCGGTAGGCAGTTCATAGAGCGATGCGATGTTCCTGTCGACGTTCAGGGCGCTCAGCATGCGATACTTCTCGGCCAGGGTAGCAGTCTCCTCGGCAGCATTGGCATTCAGCAGATAGTCAGGCTTCACCTGCTTCTCCTCTTTGGTCAGAGCCAAGCCGCCATTGCCTTCCTGCAGGAAGGGCAGCTGCTTCAGCTTGCCAAGTTCGGCAGCGATGCTGTCGAAGTGCATCTTGATGCTGGCCTCAATCTGCTGCTGTTCAAAACTCTTCAGGCTGTCAGCAGTCTCTTCGGTCTGTGCGTTTTTCTTACCGCCGCATGCAGCGAAAGCGATGGCTGCAAAGGCAATGGCTAATACTGATAATTTCTTCATTGCTTTTAGTTTTTTAAGTTATTAATTATGTGTATTGTTTATGTTTATTGTCTCTCCTATTATTTACTTTCTCACGTATCTTCCCGGACAGTCCGTCAGCAGCAGGATGGTGACGATAATGCCCATCAGCAGCAGGACAGCCATGTTGAACCAAAGCGTCTTGAACTGAGTGGAACCGACTATTTTCACACTGCTATAGAACGGTGCGCGGCCCATTTTGCTGCGCGGCGTCAGGTAGATAAGGCCAGCCCTCGGCACGACAAAGTCGTCGACGACATCCAGCATCCGCTGCTGGTCGGCGCCGATGACGCAGTCTTCCAGCTTGCTGTTGTAGTGGTTGCGCTTCAGCTCCAGCAGGGTCTCCTTGCCATGCTGGCGGATGAAGGCCGAAACCTTGGCATCGGCTTGCAGCGTCAGCTGGTTGCTGCGCTTGGAAAGCACCTGCTCGGCCTTCTTCATATAGTCGTACAACGAGGCGTACGACCCGTCGCCCTGATAAGGCTCCATGCCACAGTATTCAGACACAAGGGGCAGATTCTTGCGGATAATCCTGAGGTGTTCGGGCTTCACCGCCTTGCTGCTGTCCTTCTGTTCGCTCTTCATCGTCTCCAACTGCGACTGCAACTCGTAGAGCAGTCCCATGTTGTAGAACTGGTTCCTGTATTTCTCCTTGTGCAGTGCAAAGTAGGGTTTTTCGTATTCGTTGTCCGTGAACGATGTCACGGCCAGTGCCTCATACGACCAGCGGGAGGGGATGAGGTCGCCGATAAGGGGCACATAACCCGTCGTGCTCTTGGGTGCCAAGTCGGAGAAACTGACCACCAGTCCGCATAGCAGGATTTGCGGAATGAGCAGCATGGGAATGCTGATGTAGATGGCTACTATCGAGTTCATGCACTGCGAGAGCAGCAGTCCCGTCAGGCTGGCCAGCATAGCCGTGGCAAAGAGGATGAGCCACCACTGCCAGAACAAGCCGTGCAGGCCCATGATGGTATTGCCTATGACGATGAACAGCAGGGTCTGTATGAGTGAGATGCCTGCCATATAGACTATCTTCGACCATATATAGCTGGCGTATGACAGGTTCAGGAATTTCTCCCGCTTCAGCAGGGCGCGGTCCTTGATGATTTCCTCTGCCGAGCCGCTCATGCCGATAAAGGTGGCTACGATGACGGCCATGAAGAAGTAACTCACCAGGTTCTTGTTGTTCATGACGCTGTAGCCCTCGGGCGGTGCATAGCGGGTCAGCATGGCACAGATGACGGCCAGCACGGGTGCTACCAACAAGGTGATGCACAGATACTGCACATTGGTCATCTTCGTCCTGACATTCCTGTGCAGGAAGATGGCGAACTGCTTCAGCAGCCCCGGCTTCCGCTGGTCCGACGGCGGCACATCGGTGACGGCTGGTTGCGGCATATCCCCACGCCCTTTCAGGTACAGCTCATGCCACTCCTGAGGCGACATCTTGCGCTCATCCGACAGTTCTCCGTTGTTGTTTAGTGCCTTTTCGTCGATGATGTTCAGCACTATCTCCGGGTTCACATTGCCGCACATCGGACAGGCGCTGGTCTCGGCGTCGGCATAGTTTGCCGCCTCCTTGAAATAGGTGATGGCGTCAATGGGGTTGCCGTCGAATACGGGATAGCCGCCTTTGTCCAGCAGCCACAGCCGGTCGAACAGCTTGTAGACGTCGCTCGACGGCTGGTGTATGTTGACGATGATGAGCTTCCCCTTCAGCGTCTGCTCTTTCAGCAGGTTGATGACCTTCTCCGTATCAGCCGACGACAGGCCCGAAGTCGGCTCGTCAAGGAACAGCACCGCCGGTTCGCGGATAAGCTCCAGCGCAATGTTCAGGCGCTTACGCTGCCCGCCGGAGATATATTTGTTGATGGCCGAGCCTACCTTTAAGTCCTTGGCGGCATCCAGCCCCAAGTCCTTCAGCGTCTTCATCACACGGCGGGCTATCTCTTCCTCGGCCATGCCTTCAAAGCACAGCTTGGCGGTAAACCACAGATTCTGGTACACCGTCAGTTCCTCTATCAGCAGGTCGTCCTGCGGCACGAAGCCTATCAGGTCCTTGGCCCGTGGCTCGCTGATGTCATGCCCGTTGATGGTGATGCTCCCCTCCTGCGGCCTCATGCTTCCGTTCAGCAAGGACAGCAGGGTGGTCTTTCCTGTTCCCGACCCGCCCATGATGGCCAGCAGCTCTCCGCTGTGCAGCGTAAAGCTCAGGTCATGCATGCCGTTGTCGCTGTTCGGGAAGCGGAAGTTGATGTCGCGGCCGCAGAATTCCACGCTGTGCGACTTGTCCTCCGCCAGACCGTAGGTGGCGATGATGGACGAATAGTAGACGGGATGCCCCTGACTGTTCTTCAGGACACTGCTTTGCAGCCACACCTGATAGGTGCCTTGCAGCACGGGTACGTCGTTCAGGAGCACCGTGTCACTGCCCATATAGGAGAAAATCAGCAGTCCCGTCTGCTCTTCAAGCAGGGTCTTCAGCGTGCCGTTGAAGCCTTCTATCTGGTGCAGTTTGACGCGCTCCGTAGGCTTGTTGGTGACAAAGGCGAGGAAATTGTCGTACTGGCTATCCGGGATGGCAAACTCCTCGGCCATCGTTCTGAACAGCACGTCGGTATAGCTGCCGTCGCCGCTGCAGAACTCCATCAGTCGCAGCAGGAGCAGCGATTGCTCACTGGTGCGAATCTTACCATGCAGACCGCTGCAAATAGAGCTGACCGTCTCCATGGCATTCAGGTTTTCCGTCATCCCGTATGCCATGCGCATGTCGCTGTACAGGTCCAGATAGAGGTCGATATTCCTGATTCCGAAATGATGACGCAGATAGCTCACCAGCAAATTCTTTGCTCGCTGCTCTTCCACTTGCTCCATTTCTCCGAAAAGAGCAAACAGGCTGATGAAACTCGACAGTATAACGTCAGTCATTTCTTGGTTTTAATTTGCAAATATATTAAAAAACTTAGACTATGCTCTTATCACCGCAGTTAAAAAACGCTAAAAGACATCAAACAAGCTTCTTGCGGAGCGTCAGGACATTCTTTCCGTCTACCCGCTCATAGTTGATGCTGTCCATTATCTGCCTCACCAGATGGATGCCCAGTCCTCCGATGGGGCGCTCCTTAGCCGACAGCGTTGTGTCGGCATCCTCCCTGGCCGTGGGGTCGAAAGGTATGCCGGTATCGCTGATGACGAACTTCAGGCGCTCGTCATTGGCCTGTGCCTCGATGTCGACATGGCCCTGCTTACCGGCGGGATAGGCATAGGTCATCACGTTGACCACGGCCTCCTCAAGGGCCAGATTGATGCTCATGGTCAGCGACGTGTCCAGCTCCACCGCCTCGCAGACCCCGTCGACAAAGGCGGCCAGCTGCGGCACCTGCTCTATGTCGTTGGGCAGGGTGATGCTGCGCTGCAGGCGGACGGCCAGCTGCCGCTTGGTATATTGGATGGCCAGCATCGTCATGTCGTCGCTTTGCTCGGCCTTGCCGACAAAGTGGTGCACGGCCTCGGCCATCTGCTCAATGAGCGTCCGGGGCTGTCGCAGCGACATCCGCGCCATGTCCAGCATGCGCTCTTCCTGGAACTGTCTGTGCTCCGCATTCTCAGCCTCCGTCAGTCCGTCGGTATAGGCAAAGACGGTTGTCTGTGGGGCAATGACGCATTCCTGCGTCGTAAACCTCCACCCTTCCATGACGCCCACCGGCACGTTGGGGTCGCACGGCAGGGTGCTGACACCCATGTCGCCTATCAGCACCGGTGCGTTATGTCCGGCATTGCTGTAGCGCAGGCGCCCCGTCGGCAGGTCGAGGACGCCGACAAACAGCGTGACGAACATGTTCGAGTCGTTGTTGACCATCATGGCGTCGTTCAGGTTGCCGATAATCCTGGCGGGGTTGCTCTCATGGGCCGACACCATTCTGGCCAGTGAGAGCGTGACAGCCATGACGATGGCAGCCGGCACGCCCTTGCCTGCGACGTCGCCGATGTAGAAGAAGAGCTTCTCGTCGCGGATGTGGAAGTCGAAGAGGTCGCCGCCGACTTCCCTTGCCGGTGTCAGCATGCCGTAGATGTCGATGTCGTTACGCTCCGGGAAAGGCGGGAAAGTCTTGGGCAGCATAGCCATCTGAATGCTGCATGCAATGTGCAGCTCGCTCTCTATCCTACCCTTCTGTTCGTTCACCGTCTTGGTCTCCTCTATCTGCCGTACCAGTGATTGCTGCATCGTCTCGAACGAGTAGCGCAGCCGCAGCATCTCGTCCTTGGTCTTGATTTTAGGCAGTTCCGCCTCGATATTTCCCTTGGCTATCTCGTCAGCCGACTGTGCAAATCGGCGCAGCGGCTTGGTGACGCGGCGTATGGTATAGCGGCATACCAGTCCCACGATGGCCAGTCCCACGAGCATCGTAATGAAGAATGGCATAATGAAATAGGCAACGGGCTGTACGATTTCCCTCAGCGGCACGACGACGGCCATCACCCATCCGGTGCGCTCGATGTCATCGTAGAAGACAACTTTCACGCTATTGTCCATGTCTTTGAAGATGGCATAGCCGTCGTTCTCCTTGGACAGTATCTTCCGGGCCACCAGCGAGTCGGCCGCTGGGCCGTGAGGCCGTTTCTGGAAGAAGTCGTACAGGTTCTCCTTGAGCACCACCTGCTTGTCGGGATGAGCGATGAAAGTACCCTGCCGTGTAACGATAAAGCTATAGGTATGGCCCACGGAATCAGTTTCCAGCATCCAGTTGTCGGCATTGATAGTGCTGTCCATCTTTTCCCGCAGGTCGGCAATGGCTTGCAGCGCAATGTCCGCTGTCTGCACTGCATAGAGCTCTCCCCGGCTGTTGACGACCGGCGACGAGAAGGTTATCATCGGTATATCGCCGCCCCCGTCGTCTATATATGGCTCGCTCCAGCAGGCCGTTCCCGTCTCAATGGGCTTCGTATACCACTCCCGATGCAGGTAGTCATACTCCCGGGTGGCCAGCTGTTTGACCGAGAGCGTGCCGGTACTGTCGCGGTAGGCATAGGGCGCAAAGGGTTCGCCTTTCCGGGGTTCGTAGTCAGGGTTGTAGGCCACGGCGGCCCCTACAATGACGGGGTTCAGCTGCAACAGGTGCTCTACTGCGTAGTATTGCAGTTTCTCGTTAAAGATGTTTTCCTCAACCTCCGTCACGTTGTTGGTGACGGCCACCTCCACGTTGGAGAAGACATTGTTGATGCGCTCGTTCGATATTTCCATCGTCGCGCGGTAGAATGCCGACAGGATGAAGCTGCCCGCTATCCAGATAATGCCGAAGATAAAGGCCGAGATGACGGTGAAGACAAGGGTCATAGTCACCACCACGCGCCAGGTCAGGCGGTTGGCAATGGTGTGTGTGCGTTTGAACAGTCGCGGCAGTCTCATGAATCGTTGATGTAGAAAAACAGTGCAAAGATAAGAAATATTCTTGAACCGACTGCGGAAACACCGTTAAAAGATAATAATCATAGGCAATTATAGCCGCCGAATTACAAATTATTTCGTACCTTTGCCGCCGATTATGCAGAAACGACTGTTCTATATAATAATAGGTGTACTGGCAGTCCTCGCCGTCAGGGCGCAGGAAGCCGGGCCCGTTCATACCAACTTCGTCGGCCTGCCGCTCAGCATGGCGCCCGACGCGATGATGGAGGAGCTGCAGAACCGGGGCCTCTATCAGGAGGATTCCCTATGCCTGTCGGGGCGCATCTCCGGCCTTGACGTCTGGATTCAGCTGAACTGCTCGGGCGACACCATGCCCGTCATCAACAGCATCCTTGTCACTACGCAGGAGCAGCAGGGGCGGACGCTGCGCGACGACTACAAAGCCTTGATGAAGTGGATGCACCATCACTACGGCGCTCCTACCTGGGAGTCGACGGTGCGGGGCCATTCCTTTGCCCGCTGGTGGGTCGACTTCGACCACGACATCGTCCTGATAGCCACGGCACAGCCCTCGGTAGAAGTGTGGTTCTACGACAATCACTCCGTGCGCAACATCGACTACTATGCCATTCTGAAATGCTGCGAGCGCAATCCCGTGGGCACCGTTCCTTTCCTCACCGCCCAGCAGCAGGTAACATGGAAGGGAAAGGCCGTGGCTCCGGCCAGAAAAGTGGTGCGGTCGGGCAAGAAAACCATCGTCCGGCGGGCCAAGCGCCCCGCCAAGCGCAGTCGTAAGGCGACGAGGCGGCGCCGCCGTTGAACCTCCATCCTCACTTTTTTATTCTCATTTCATCACTCCATGGGGAACAGGCCGTAGAGCTTGGCGTCAATCATGTCCGTCACCTTCTTGAAGTCTTCCGGCCTGTCGCCAAACTTACACGTGTCGCCGTCAATGACGATAAGCTGTCCTTTGTAGCCCCCTATCCATTCCTCATAGCGTTTCGACAGGCCCTCCAGATAGTCCAGTCGCATGGTCTGCTCGTACTCGCGGCCGCGCTTCTGTATCTGGGCCACCAGCGTGGGGATGCTGGAGCGGATGTAAATCATCAGGTCGGGCAGCTTCACCAACGACATCATCAGGTCGAACAGGTCCGTATAGTTCTGGAAGTCGCGGTCCGACATCATGCCCTGTCCGTGCAGGTTAGGGGCAAAGATGCGGGCATCCTCGAAGATGGTGCGGTCCTGTATGATGGTATCCTGCGACTTGGCAATCTCGACGACCTCCTTGAAACGCTTGTTCAGGAAGTACACCTGCAGGTTAAACGACCAGCGCGGCATGTCGGCATAGAAATCTTCCAGGTAGGGATTGTTGTCAACGGGTTCAAAGCGCGGCGTCCATCCATACCGGTGGGCCAGCATTTTTGTCAGCGTGGTCTTGCCACTGCCAATGTTTCCTGCTACTGCTATATGCATAGTTTTAAGTGAAAAGTGATAAACGAAAAGTGATAAGTGATAAACGATGTGTGAAAAGTTTGCTTTATTCCGGGAACAGGCCGAACAGGTTGCCGTCAATGCGGTCGATAATCTGCGCCAGGTCCTTGGGGTTGTTCTGGTAGTCGAGCCCGTCTTTCTCGATGGTCATCACCTTGCCCGGATACTTGTTGTAGATGAAGTCGTCGTAGCGCCGATTCAGGTTTTGCAGGTATTCCAGCTGTATCGCCTGCTCATAGTCGCGCCCCCGCTTCTGGATGTTCCCTACCAAGTGGGGCACTGACGCCCGCAGGTAAATCATCAGGTCGGGCAGCTTCACCAGCGACATCATCTGTCCGAACAGCTCCATATAGGTCTCATAGTCGCGCTCGCTGAGGTGCCCCATGGCCTTGTTGTTCTGCATAAACACGTAGACGCCCTCATAGATGGTGCGGTCCTGGATGACGGTTCGCTGCGACTTGGCAATGTTCAACAGGTCGCGGAAGCGCTCTTTCAGGAAGAACACCTCCAGATTGAACGACCAGCGGTGGATGTCGCGGTAATAGTCCTCCAGGTAAGGGTTATGGTCGACGGCCTCGAAGCGCGCCTCCCATCCGTAGTGGCGTGCCAGCAGCCGCGTCAGCGTCGTCTTCCCGCTGCCTATGTTTCCTGCTACAGCTATGTGCATAGTCCTTTGATTTCCTGCAAAGGTACGAATTACCGCTCAAACAGCCAAATTTATTCCTTTTTATTTTACGGCGGGAAAGGCTTTGGTGACATATTGGGCGGCTGTGCGTCTTACTTATATATAAATATGTACGTATGAAGAAAACAGCCATTGCATGTCTCTTATGCTGCGCCGTCGCTACTGGCGCGCAGGCTCAGGGTCTGACGGACATGAGCCATAGTCACCAAGCCAAGATGCAGAACCTGCCCATGGGTGCTACCCGCTGGACGGGCGGTTTCTGGGGCGACCGCTTCCAGGTCATGTCCACCACGGGCGTATGGTCCATGTGGGACACGTGGAACACGCCTTACGAAACCCTCGACAAGGACGGCAAGCACGGCAGCCATGGCTTCCGTAACTTCGAGGTTGCCGCCGGCACCGTGCAGGGAAAACACCACGGTCCTCCCTTCCACGACGGCGATATGTACAAGTGGTTAGAAGCCTGCGCCGCCGTCTATGCCGTGACCAAGGACCCGAAGCTCGACGCCCTGATGGACCGGTTCGTTGAGCAGGTGGCGCTGGCCCAGCGCGCCGACGGCTATATCCATACCCCGGTCGTCATCAGCGAGCGCAACCAAGGCATCGACTCGCACGCCAACACGGACAATGCGGCAGGCATCGAGATAGGCAAGGACCAAGGCCACGCCTTCGCCTCGCGCCTGAACTTCGAGACCTATAACCTCGGCCACCTCATGACGGCAGGCATTATCCACAAGCGTGCCACGGGCAAGACCACCCTTTTCGAGTGCGGGCGCAAGGCCGCCGACTTCCTTTACAACTTCCTGATGGGCGACGCTGCCGAGCTGTCGCGCAACGCCATCTGCCCCTCCCACTACATGGGAGCTGCCGAAATGTACCGTGAGACGGGCGACGAGCGCTACCTGACGCTGGCCAAAGGGCTCATCGCCATCCGCGACAGCGTCACCAACGGCGAGGACCACAACCAGGACCGCCATAAGTTCCGCGACCAGTACGAGGCCATGGGCCATGCCGTCCGTGCCAACTACCTGTATGCCGGCGTCGCCGACCTGTACGCCGAGACCGGCGAAGAGCAGCTGATGAAGAACCTGTCAGCTATCTGGGACGACATCATTCAGCACAAAATCTACATCATGGGCGGCTGCGGCGCCCTCTACGACGGTGTGTCACCCGACGGAACCACCTACGACCAGCCCTCCATCCAGCAGATTCACCAGGCCTATGGCCGTCAGTTCCAGCTGCCTCAGGAGGCTGCCCACAACGAGATTTGTGCCCAAATCGGCATGCTGCTGTTCTCATGGCGCCTGTTCCAGACGACCGCCGACCCGAAGTATATCGACAACATCGAGAATGAGTTGTACAACGGCATCCTCTCCGGCATCTCCCTCGACGGCAAGGATTTCTTCTATACCGAGGCCCTGCGCCGCACCAAGGAGTTCCCCTATGTGATGCGATGGCCCAAGCACCGCCAGCGCTATATCTCCTGCTTCTGCTGCCCGCCGAACACGCTGCGCACGCTCTGCGAAGCCCAGGAATATGCCTACAGCGTCACTGCGCCCGGCGGTTCGGCCGCCGGGTCCGCCCTCTACGTCAACCTCTACGGCCAGAACGCGCTCAAGACCAACGACTTGGAAGTGGAGCAGACCACCAACTATCCGTGGGACGGCCACGTCACACTGACCATCAAGAAGGCCAAGAACCTCCAGACCATCCACCTGCACAAGCCCGACTGGTGCTCCTCATACACCGTGACCGTGAACGGAGAGACGGCCGGCCTTGACATCACCCGCCGCTGGAAGAAGGGCGACACCGTTGAAATCCGCTTCGACATGCGCCCCCGCCTCGTGGAGGCCAACCCGCTGGTCGAGGAAGCCAAGAACCAGGTGGCCGTCATGCGCGGCCCCATCGTCTACTGCCTGGAGGGTGAAGACATCGAGGGCGGCTACCGCATCAACGACATCGCCCTGCCCGCCGACATGCAGCTGACGGAGAAGACCATCACGATGGCCGGTCACGAAATGGTTGCCTTGGAGGGCGAAGCCGTGCTCGTCAACCACGAGCCGTGGGACAACCGGACGCTCTACCGTGAGCTGCGCCCCGCCAAAGAGCAGAAGGTGAAGATACGTCTTATCCCCTACTACGCCTGGGACAACCGTGGCATTCAGGACATGTCGCTCTGGCTGCCGCTGGCCCGCTAACGAAACACCGCATAGCCATGACACGAACGAACCGATTCTTAAAGACAGCCGTCTTGGTCGTCGCCCTCTGCGGCCTCTTCCATTCCTGTGCCAACGAAGACTGGGGAATCATCAACGGCGGCTATTCTGAGAAAGGACACACGGAGGCCGTGCAGGCCCTCATCCGCATCTGCAACGCCAACGACGAGGTAAGACGGCTGCTGGAGCAGTCGGTCAGGCAGGCAGCGGAAGTCAATCCCGACCGGGACTACAACCCGGCGCAGACGCTGCCGGAGTTTTTCCTCTTCGTCGACCGCAACATCCGCAGCCTGCCGTGGGATGTCATGCTGATACCCTCGCCCACCGATTACGGCGTATCGCTCTACGGGCGCGTCGACCAGGGCATCGGCTACTTCTGGTTCGTCGTGCAGCAGCCGCTTGACGAGCTGCGCGACCGTGGCTACTACTACCCGACAGTAGAGTACGTCGAGCCCTTCGCCTCGTGGCTGACGACCTACAGCCAGGCGTGGGGCGAGTGGCTGTCGACCAAGGAAAGCTGGAACGACAACTACTATAACCTGGTGGCCAACGACCCTGACTGGGGGCTCACCGAGGGCTGGTACGGCGAAGGCAACCAGTGGAACTCGTTCAACGACTTCTTTGCCCGCCGCCTGGTGTCGCCCGACGTGCGCCCCATTGCCGACGCAGAGGTGGTGGCCCCGGTCGACTCGTGGCCGAAGCAGACGTGGACCATTGACGACAACAATCAGCTGGTGTACGACGACTTGCAGATAAAGACGGCCAAGATTAGCGACATCGGCCAGCTGATAGGCAGCGACTCGCGCTACAAGGACGCCTTTGCCGGCGGCACCCTCACCCATACCTTCCTCGACGTGAACTGCTATCACCGCTACCATTCGCCCGTCGACGGCGAGCTAATGGAGCTGCGCACCATTCCCGGCGTGGCGGCGGGCGGCGGCTACACGCTGTGGGACGACGAGCAGAAGCTGTATTACTACCAAAACAATATCGGTTTCCAGATGCTCGAGACGCGGGCCTGCGCCATTATCGACACCGGCCGGTACGGTCTGGTGGCCATGCTGCCCGTCGGCATGTCACAGATATGCAGCGTCAACTGGCTTCCCTCCCTGCATGTAGGCCAACAGCTGCACAGGGGCGACGAGATGGGCTTCTTCCAGTTTGGCGGCTCCGACGTCGTGCTCATCTTCCAGCGCGGCGTTGATGTCAGGCTCGTCCACACGGGCGACCTGCTGCTGATGGGTCAAGCCTATGCGCGCCTCAGCACTCGCTGATTTCTTCCTCCTCTTTATCACCCTCCGTCCACGGTCGCATACCGCTTCGGGCACGGTTTGACGGCACTTTGTGCCGGCTTTTATGCCACTTTGTGCACGCTTTTATGGCACTTTGAGCGGACTTTTATGTCATTTAGCTCCAAGTTTTATGTCAAAAGTCCGCACCGTTTGACATAAAAGTCCGCACCGTTTGACATAAAAGTCCGCTCGATTTGGCATAAAAGTCGGAAGGTTTTAAAAGGATTGTTTGGCGATTATGAAATTTTCCTTTACCTTTGCAACAATAAAGCCCATGCACGAACCCCCTGAAACCACAAAAAACAAAGAGAACATGAAACAGAATACAACTGGACGGAGGATGGCGACCGCACTGCTGGCGGCCCTCCTGCTGGCTGTGCTGCCCACGGCTGCCGCCGACATCTTCATCACCCCCGACTCGTCGCTGGCCGATGCCGTGCGGAAGGCCCGCGAGATGCGGCGCATAGGACAGGCCACCAAGGTTACGATACACCTGGCGCCCGGCACCTATTACCTCTACGAACCGCTGCGGCTGCGCCCGGAGGACAGCGGCCTGACCATCGAAGGGCCTCAACCCGCCGCAGCAACAGCGTCTCCGGCGGACCTCGCCGTCATCAGCGGCGGCCTCCGCATCACGGATTGGAAGAGGCAGGGCAAGCTGCTGGTGGCCGACGTGCCCGATTTCAACGGCCGCCCCGTTGACTTCCGCCAGCTGTGGGTGAACGGTCGGAAGGCCGTCCGCGCCCGCGACGTCAGCGACTTCGAGCAGATGCACCGCATCCTGACCTACGACAAGAAGAACCGCGTGCTCTGGATTCCCAAGGCTGCGGTCAACAAAATAGTCAGCGGAAAATCCGCCAACGCTCCATACTTGGAGATGGTGCTGCACGAGATGTGGTGCACCTCGAACCTGCGCATCAAGAGCCTGACGCCGCAAGGCGACTCTGTGGCCGTACGCTTCCACGACCCGGAGGCCAGGCTACAGTTCGAGCATCCGTGGCCGTCGCCCATGACACCTGACACGGGACACCCCTCGCCCTTCTACCTGACCAACGCCCTGGAACTGCTCGACGAGCCCGGCGAGTGGTACCACGACATCCGCACGCACAAGCTTTACTACATGCCGCGCAACGGCGAAGCCCCAATGGCCAATGGCAAATCGTCAACGCTCAGTGCCGTCGTTCCCGTATTAGAGACGCTCGTGGAGTTCATCGGCAGCGCCGAACACCCCGTGCGCAACATCACCGTCAAGGGCGTCACCTTCAGCCATACCACGTGGATGCGCCCCTCGGAACAGGGCCATGTGCCCCTGCAAGCCGGCATGTTCCTGACGGAAGCCTACAAGCTGCGCCCGCAGATAGACCGCCCGAACAACCACAAGTTAGACAACCAGGGATGGCTGGGCCGCGCCCATGCCGCCGTGGAGCTGCACCATGCGGAGGCCATCGGCTTCCGGGGCTGCCGCTTTGAGCACTTGGGCGGCTCCGGCCTCGACTACGTCGTGGGGTGTCGCGGCGGAACCACGACACGCTGTACGTTCACCGATATTGCCATGAACGGCTACGTCTGCGGCTCATTCTCACCTGAGGGACAGGAGACGCACAGGCCCTACCAGCCCACCGACTTCCGCGAGGTGTGCACGGGACAGACCGTCAGCCAGTCGGAGTTCTGCGACGTCACCAACGAAGACTGGGGCTGTGTGGCCGTCTGTGCGGGCTACGTCAGCGGCATCACCATCGAGCACAACACCATCCATGACGTCAGCTATACGGGCATTTCGCTCGGCTGGGGATGGAACCGCGACCTGGTTTGCATGAAAGATAATAAGGTACGCGCGAACCTTATATATAATTACGCACAGCACATGTACGACTGTGCCGGCATCTACACACTCGGCAACCAGCCCGGCACCGTCGTTTCGGAGAATGTGGTGCGCGACATCGCCACCCCGTCCTACGTCCACGACCCGAACCACTGGTTCTACCTCTACACCGACGAGGGCTCCAGCAACATCACCCTCCGCGACAACTGGACACCGGAAGAAAAGTTCCTCAAGAACGCCAACGGCCCCGGCAACGTGTGGGAAAACAATGGCCCGCAGGTTGCCGATGCCATCAAGCAGGCGGCTGGCGTCACTTCAGATTGATGCCATACTGCTGCTTGACCTCGCTCATGACGAAGGTACTCTCCAGCGAGGCCAGGTTGTCGATGTCGCCCAACTGGTTCAGAACGAACGCCTGATACTGCTTCATGTCGGAGGCACGGACTTCCAGCAGATAGTCGTACTGGCCTGACGTGTTGTAGCAGGCCAGCACTTCCGGCATGCGTTGTATCCGGCGGGCAAAGGCGTCGGCCAGCTCGTGGTTGATTTGCTTGAGCTTCACTTTGCAGAACACCAGCAGCCCCTGGTTCAGCTTTTCCGGGTCGAGCACGGCCACATATTTCTTGATATAGCCCTTGCGCTCTAATCGTTTCTGGCGCTCAAAGACGGGAGTCGGCGTCAGATGCACCGCATCGGCCAGCTCTTTCGTAGTCAGCTTGCCGTTCTTCTGAAGCGTCCTAAGTATCTGTAAGTCAATGTCGTCTAATACTTCTGCCATGGCGTTTGGAATATTTTTCTGTTAAGCGGGCGTTTTAACGCCCAATTTAGAGGTTTATTCTGTTCAGATTGCAAAAATAGTGATATTTTCTGAAATAAGCAAATAATTTGGCAGATATTTCCAAATACCGTAACTTTGCACCCAGAAAATTAAAACAACAAGAAGAATGTCAAACCTTCCCGAAGCTCCGGCAAGCCACCGGGCGAGGGAACTAAAAAGAAGAAAGGAAAAGAATCATGAGCAAGAAGAACTACCGCTTTGAGACATTGCAACTCCATGTAGGCCAGGAACAGGCCGACCCCGCAACGGACGCACGAGCCGTGCCCATATATCAGACCACCTCGTACGTATTCCGCAACTCGCAGCATGCCGCCGACCGCTTCGGCCTGCGCGATGCCGGCAACATCTACGGACGACTGACCAACTCGACGCAGGGTGTCTTCGAGGAGCGCGTAGCCGCCCTTGAGGGAGGCGTGGCAGGACTGGCCGTGGCCTCCGGTGCCGCCGCCGTGACCTACGCCCTGCAGAACATCGCCCAGGCCGGCGACCATATCGTAGCCGCCGACAACCTCTATGGCGGTTCCTATAACCTCATCACCCACACGCTGTCCACGCAGGGCATCAGCAACACCATCGTCAACGTCAACGACCTGCAGGCCCTGGAGGCTGCCATCCAGCCCAACACCAAGGCCGTCTATGCCGAGACGTTCGGCAACCCCAACTCCGACGTGCTGAACATTGAGGGCGTCGCAGCAGTGGCTCATCGCCATAACATCCCCCTCATCGTCGACAATACGTTCGGCACACCGTACCTGATTCGCCCCATAGAGCACGGCGCAGACGTCGTGGTTCACTCTGCCACCAAGTTCATCGGCGGACACGGCTCGTCGTTAGGCGGTGTCATCGTCGACGGCGGAACGTTCGACTGGAAGGCCAATGCCGACAAGTTCCCCACGCTGGCCAAGCCCGACCCGTCGTACCACGGGGCCGTCTTTGCCGACGTAGCAGGGGCCGCAGCCTTCGCCACCCGCATCCGTGCCGTGATTTTACGTGACACCGGCGCAACAATTTCACCCTTCAATGCGTTTATATTATTGCAGGGCCTTGAGACGCTCAGCCTGCGCGTGGAGCGCCATGTGCAGAACGCCTTGAAAGTGGTCGACTTCCTGCAGAAGCACCCGAAGGTGGCCAAGGTGAACCATCCGGCAGTGGAAAGCCATCCTGACCACGCCCTCTACCAGCAGTACTTCCCGCAGGGGGCTGCCAGCATCTTCACCTTTGAAATCAAGGGCGGCCAGGAAGAGGCATGGCGCTTCATCGACTCGCTGGAGATATTCTCCCTGTTGGCCAACGTGGCCGACGTGAAGAGCCTGGTGATTCACCCCTACACGACCACGCACTCACAGCTGAGCGAGCAGGAGCTGGCCGAGCAGCACATCACGCCGTCGACCATCCGCCTGAGCATCGGAACAGAGCATATCGACGACATTCTGGAAGACCTCGCACAGGCGCTGGAGAAAATCTAAATCGGGAATCAACAATCCGTTAATCGGAATCGACAATCCGCAAATCATAAATCAAGAATCCATCAATCACAAATACTGACAATATGGCTAAGATTGCAAAACAGCTGACCGAGCTTATCGGCAACACCCCACTGCTGGAACTGAACAAGTTTTCGCAGGCGGAAGGCATTGAAACACCCATCATTGCCAAGATAGAGTACTTCAACCCCGGAGGCAGTGTGAAGGACCGCATAGCGCTGGCTATGATTGAGGACGCCGAGAAGAAGGGAATACTGAAGCCCGGCGCCACCATCATCGAGCCGACGAGCGGAAACACAGGCGTCGGTCTGGCACTGGTGTCAGCCGTCAAGGGCTACCACCTGATTCTCACCATGCCCGAGACGATGAGCGTAGAGCGCCGCAACCTGGTGAAAGCCTACGGCGCCGAGGTACGCCTGACCCCTGGAAAGGACGGCATGCCGGGCGCCATCAAGGCTGCCGAGGAACTGCGCGACAACACGCCCGGCTCCATCATCCTGCAACAGTTTGAGAATGCTGCCAATCCGGCCAAGCACTATGCCACTACCGGCCCGGAGGTATGGTCGCAGACCGACGGAGAAGTGGACATCTTCGTTGCCGGCGTAGGCACGGGCGGCACCGTGTCGGGAGTGGCCAAATACCTGAAGGAGCAGAAACCCGGCGTGAAGATTGTTGCCGTGGAGCCGAAGTCCAGCCCCGTGCTGAACGGCGGACAGAGCGGCCCGCACAAGATTCAGGGCATCGGCGCCGGCTTCATACCCAAGACCTACGACGGAACCTTGGTTGACGAGGTGTTCGACGTGGAGAACGACGCCGCCATCCGCACGGGTCGCAAGGTGGCACAGCAGGAAGGTCTGCTGGTAGGTATCTCCGCAGGTGCAGCGCTGTATGCCGCTGCCGAGGTGGCCCGCCGCCCTGAAAACAAGGGCAAGAAGATAGTGGTGCTGCTGCCCGACACGGGCGAACGCTACCTCTCCACCGTGCTCTACGCCTTCGAGGACTACCCGCTGTAAATCGTCGCGGGATTCGGTTTGGGGATGACAAAACGCCCTGCCACGCGTCTTATATATAAATAAATGTATATAAGATGAAAGCAACAAGAGCAACATGGATATGGTATCCTGGTGACTTCGAGGTATGGCTGGGCAACATCTTCAATAACCGCCGCACAGAGCGCGGCGCCATGTTCCCGCCATTCTGGAAGCAGGACTCGCACTATGTGACGGTGGAATTCAGCAAGTCGGTCACCCTTGAGTGCGAAGAGACGGTCATGCTTGCCGTCGAGGGACAATTCAACCTGTCCCTCGACGGCAAGCTGCAGTCTGTCGCCCAAGGCACTATACGCCGCGACGCAGGCGCAGACGACCGCTACCTGTTCACCGTTCCCGCCGGAGAGCACAAGCTGAACCTGAAGATATGGAACCAGGCGACGCCGCCCGCCCTATATATTAAAGGTACGCGCGTAAGCACCGACTCCACTTGGCTGGCCACCTACGAGGACAAGCTGTGGATAGACGAGAACGGCGTGGCGCACGGTTCCGGCATCTACGTGCCTGCTGCCTCCTGGCACTTCGACGACATTGACGCGCCGCCCTCCCACTACCGCTTGGAGCGTGAGGAACAACGCCCCGTCCGTTGCGACGCCATTGCAACAGACAGGACACTCTACGACTTCGGCCGTGAGACCTTCGGCTACCTGAAGGTCAAGGGGCTGCAGGGCACCGTCCGCGCCTACTACGGCGAGAGCCGCGAGGAAGCCTTGGACAAAGCGCACTGTGAAACGCTCGACGTGCTGACGTCCGATGCTCCGGCAGGAAGCAAGGCTTTCCGCTACGTCTGCATTGAGAAAGAGGCCGGAGCCAGCTACGATGACGTGCTCATGGACTATGAATACGCTCCCCACGACCCGCAGCACAGCGGCTCGTTCCGCTGTTCCGACGAGGAGCTGAACCGCATCTGGGACGTTGCGGCCTACACGATGGACCTGACCACGCGCGAATTTTTCATGGACGGCATCAAGCGCGACCGCTGGACATGGTCGGGCGACGCCATCCAGTCGTACCTGATGAACTACTACCTGCGCTTCGATTCCGAATGCGTGAAGCGCACCATCCGGCAGCTGCGCGGCAAAGACCCCGTGACAGCCCACGTCAATACCATCCTGGACTACACGTTCTATTGGTTCAAGTCGGTATACGACTACTACCTATACACCGGCGACACGGCATTCGTCCGCGAGATGTGGCCGCGCATGGTGACACTGATGGACTACGTGCTCAGCCGTACCAATGCCGACGGCATGGCCGAGGGACAGCCCGACGACTGGATTTTCGTCGACTGGGTAGACTTCCCCATGCACAAGCGGGGCACGCTGTGCTTCGAGCAAATCCTGCTCATGAAGGCCATGGAGACGATGGCTGTCTGTGCCAAGCTCCTGGGAATAAAAAGCAACTACCGCGTCAAGTCCGAAGAGTTGCGCAACAAGATTAAGCAGACCTTCTGGAGCTACGAGCAGAAAGCATACTATCACGCCATCGAGGAGGGCCAGATGAACCGGCAGCTCACCAAGTTCCCCAACATGTTCGCCATCCTCTATGGGTTAGCCTACGAGGAAGAGCGCCGCGAGATTATGCAGAGCGTGATGCTCAACCCCGACATCGACCCCATCACCACACCCTATATGCGCTTCTACGAGCTTGAGACACTCTGCATAGACGGCCGGCACGAACAGGTTTTGCAGGAGATACGCGACTACTGGGGCGGCATGCTGCGCGAGGGCGCCACCTCGTTCTGGGAGAAATACGTGCCGTCGGAGAGCGGCACAGAGCATCTGGCCATGTACGGACGCCCCTACGGCAAGTCGCTCTGCCACGCCTGGGGAGCCTCGCCCGTGTACCTGTTAGGGCGCTACTACTTGGGCGTGCAGCCCACGAAGCCCGGCTATGCCGACTTTGAAGTGCGCCCCCGGCTGGGCGGACTGGCATGGATGGAGGGCACGGTGCCCACACCGCAGGGCCTCATCCGCGTATCCATGAACCGACAGGAGGTCAGGGTGTCGTCGACAGCCGACAGCGGCTGGCTCTGCGTGGACGGCCAGCGGCTGCGCATCGAGCCCGGCAAGGACACCGTTTTGACATTAGCCGCATCATAGACAACACACACACGCACCACCATAACAACATGAAAAAAACATTTCTAATGACCATGGCAACAGCCGCTACCCTGCTGACCCAAGCACAGGGCATCCAGTATCCGAAGGCCGAAAAGGGCAACACGGCAGACATCTATTTCGGCACGCGCGTAGAAGACCCCTACCGCTGGCTGGAGAACGACACCTCGGCACAGACTGCCGCATGGGTGGAGGCAGAGAACAAGATTACGAACGAATACCTGAACAAGATTCCCTTCCGCCAGAAACTGCTGAAGCGACTGACGGAGCTGGCCAACTACGACAAGGTGGGGGCACCGCGCAAGCACCACGGCAAGTGGTACTTCTACCGCCACGACGGCCTGCAGAACCAGAGCGTGCTCTACCAGACGGACGAGCTGGGCGGCGAGCCGCGCGTATTCCTGGACCCCAATCAGCTGAGTACGGACGGCACGGTGGCGCTGAAGGGCACCTATTTCTCGCACAACGGACGGTGGGCCGCCTATGCCGTGTCACGCTCTGGCAGCGACTGGCAGGAGTTCTATGTCATCGACCTGCAGACAGGACAGCTCACGAACGACCACATCCTATGGGCCAAATTCTCCGGGGCAGCATGGCATGGCGACGGCTTCTACTATTCAGCCTACGACGCCCCCACGCAGGGCAAGGAGTTTTCCAACGTCAATGCGGGTCATAAGATATACTATCACAAGATAGGGACACCGCAGTCGGAGGATGTGCTGTTCTACCAGAACCCGGCCTATCCGAAGCGTTTCTATTGGGTAGAGACGAACGAGGCGGAGACGGTGATGTACCTGTATGAGGACGGCGCCGGGGCCGGCAACACGCTCTATGTGCGCGACATGCGGCAGAAGGAGGCCCAGTTCATGCAGATGACGGCGGACATGGACTACCAGTACCAGCCCATTTACGACGAGAACGGGCGCCTGTATATCTTTACCAACTACGGGGCACCGAAAGGACGCATCATGACTGCCGACCTGCACAGGCCGGGCATCGGCGACTGGACGGAGCTCATCGGCGAACAGGGCGACGTGCTGAGCGGCGCCAGTGTCATCAACCGGCAACTGGTGCTGACCTACCAGAAGGACGCCGCCGACCGCGCCAGCCTGTACGGACTGGACGGCAAACTGATACGCGATGTGCAGCTGCCCGGCGTGGGCAGCGTAGGCTTCACGGGCAATGAGCGGGAGCCAGAGTGTTTCTATACGTTTACGTCGTTCACCGTGCCGGGCACCATCTACCGCTACGACATGCAGACGGGGCAGTCGGTGCTGTACGCCCAGCCCACAGTGAAGTTCCGGCAGGGCGACTATCAGACCGTGCAAGTGTTCTTCCCCAGCAAGGACGGCACGCGAATCCCCATGTTCCTGACCTATAAGAAGGGGCTGAAGCTGAACGGCAGCAACCCCGTCTACCTCTATGGCTACGGCGGTTTCAACATCTCGTTAGGCCCGTCATTCTCGGCCATGCGCATCCCGTTCCTCGAACAAGGCGGCATCTATGCACAGGCTACGCTGCGCGGCGGCAGCGAATATGGCGAGGAATGGCACCAGGCTGGCACGAAGATGAAGAAGCAGAACGTGTTCGACGACTTCATCGGTGCAGCGGAATGGCTCATCAGCGAGGGCTATACGTCCAAGGAACGCATCGCCATCGTGGGCGGCAGCAACGGCGGACTGCTGGTCGGCGCCTGCATGACGCAGCGTCCTGACCTCTTCCGGGTTGCCATACCGCAGGTGGGTGTCATGGACATGCTGCGCTACCACCGTTTCACCATCGGCTGGAACTGGGCACCCGACTACGGCACCAGCGAAGACTCGCCTGAGATGTTTGAATACCTGCGCGCCTATTCGCCCCTGCACAACCTGAAGCCCGGCACGCACTACCCCGCCACGCTGGTCACCACCGCCGACCACGACGACCGCGTAGTGCCCGCCCACTCGTTCAAGTTTGCCGCCACGCTACAGGAATGCCACACGGGGACGAATCCCGTCCTTATCCGCATCGACACCAAGGCAGGCCATGGCGGCGGCAAGCCGCTGGCCAAGGTGCTGGAGGAACAGGCCGACATCTACAGCTTCATCCTGTACAACATGGGCTTGCGGTACAAATAAGTACCGCGCCATGGGAACCGGACAGTCTAACGGGACGACCGGACACTGGGCTGCCGCAGCGAGTGGCGGGGCCAAAGGCATTCCCCGTAAAGACGATAAGGATTCAGGACGGTGCGGAGCACGCGCGGCGTTACCCGTGCATCGCGACGGCCATGGACGGTGAAGTGATAAAGGGAGCTGTTGCCTTGATAGTCGCGCAACTCATAGGTCAGCCGGTAGGGGCGCTCTTCGTCGAAGGTGACGATGCCCTGTTCAAAGTTGGTATGAATGACGGGCAGCCGCATGCCGGGCTCACGATAGGACTTCATGTACCACGTCCTGTGATGGAGCCAGTGCTGATAGTCGCCCCAGCGGTTGACTTCGCTGTGGCAACTGACAGGGACGGCGCCCACGTCGCTGCGGAACACCTCGCGCCCGTCGACCAGCAAACGGGTATGGCGGATGCCATAGTGATTATAGGTCTTTTCGCTATAATCGTCGGCCCAGAGGGCGAAGCCTACCCTGCCCCACGCCGTAAAATGCTGCCCGACGGTATGCTCGGAGCTGCGTACCTTGAGGTCGCTCTGTCCTATACCGAACGTCTGCTTGCCGCTGCCGCCGTTGAAGAGTCCCTCGCCCTTCATGGGAATGGCCATCAGGGAGTGGGCCTGCGGCGCCACGGTGTCGGCAATGAACGGTGCCATTTTCTCCATCGGGTCAAGGAGTTGCCACGTCTTCGTGTCGTGCAGTTCCAGATGCAGATGCGGACCGGTGCTGTGGCCGGTGTTGCCGCTGATGGCGATTAAGTCGCCCGCCTTGACGGGGAAACGCCCAGCAGGGAACGACAGCGAGAGCGTGTCGCGGCCCGTGCGCTGCAACTGCTCCTCGTAGCAATCGGCAAAGCGCTGCAAGTGACAGTAGGCGCTCGTCAGACCGTCAGGATGGGCCACGTAGACGGCATTGCCAAAGCCATACAAATTGACGGTGAGACGACTGACATAGCCGTCGGCAACGGCATAGATTCTCTTGCCTTCCACATTCTCCGTCTTGATGTCAAGGCCGCCATGGAAATGATAAGGGCGCGGCTCGCCGAAATTGCCCGCAAGGACGATTTCGTAGTCGACAGGTGGCCGGTAATCGACCGACATATTTTGAGAAGCGGACTCCTGCGAGTCGTCAGCACACGAAGTAAGGGCTATGCAAGACATAGCCCCTATCACATACAAGAAGTATCGTCTCAGCATGCCTTGAAGCTCATGTCGAGACCTTTCACGGAATGAGTCAGCGCGCCTACGGAGATGAAGTCGACGCCCTGCTCGGCATAGTCGCGGATGGTATCGAACGTGATGCCGCCGCTGGACTCCGTCTCATAGCGCCCGGCAATCAGGTCGACGGCCTTCTTCGTGTCGGGCACGGAGAAGTTGTCGAGCATGATACGGTCTACGCCGCCGTGGTCGAGCACCTGCTGCAGCTCGTCGAACGAGCGCACTTCAATCTCTATCTTCAGGTCAAGGCCCTTCTCTTTCAGATAGGCGTGGCAGCGGTCGATGGCATTCACGATGCCGCCGGAGAAGTCGACGTGGTTGTCCTTGAGCAGAATCATGTCGAAGAGTCCGATGCGGTGGTTGCAGCCGCCGCCAATTTTCACGGCCTGTTTCTCCAGCATGCGCATGCCGGGAGTCGTCTTGCGGGTGTCAAGCACGCGGGTCTTGGTGCCTTTCAGGCGTTGCACATAGCGGTCGGTCATGGTGGCGATGCCACTCATGCGCTGCATGATGTTGAGCATCAGGCGCTCCGTCTGCAGCAGCGAGCGCACGCGGCCCGTCACCACCATGGCGATGTCGCCCTTCTTGACACGGGTTCCGTC
This sequence comes from Prevotella sp., assembly GCA_017459445.1. Lineage (GTDB taxonomy): Bacteria > Bacteroidota > Bacteroidia > Bacteroidales > Bacteroidaceae > Prevotella. The sequence goes on from JAFUDJ010000031.1 coordinate 35,627, forward strand.
ACCCATCAGCACCTCGACCTGCATGTCGGGGTCGAAGCGGTGGAACACTTCCTTGGCCACTTCTACGCCGGCCAGGATGCCGTCTTCCTTGATTAACAAGTGCGACTTGCCCATGGCATCTTCAGGAATGCAACACAGGGTGGTATGGTCGCCGTCGCCGATGTCCTCTGCAAACGACAGGTCTATCAGCCGGTCTACAAGTTCTTCTACGCTTAACATAAGGCTTATCGTTTTTACCTTTTTACTGTCTTACCTTTTTATCTCTTAATCTTATACTGGTCCTTGAACAGATAGACGCCAATGCCAATGCCAAGACCATAGCAGGAATAGTCGAACTTCTTCGTCGAGAAATCCATGTAAAGCTCAGGCTCGATGGTGACGGTACGGCTGAGGAAGAAGGCATAGCCAATCTGTACGCCGGGCAGGAAGTCGTTGTACTTATAGGCATGCTTGAACTTGGCAGAGGCACCGAGGTAGAGACCATTCTGAATAATGTAATAACGGGCACCGACGCCAAACATATACGTGTCCTTGCTATCCTCCAAATGGTTGTAGCCGATTTGTGCGGTAGCCATCAGGTTGTCAGCAAACAGATAGCCGGCCTTGGCATCGAGGCCAAAGTGGAATTGCTTAGCCTGAGAGCTAAGGTCAATACCTGAGAGCGAGGCACCAAGATAACCCTTCCCCTTCTCAAACTGTGCGTTGGCGGCCACTGACATGAGCAGGGCCACAAGAACAAATGCGATTTTCTTCATAGTCATGAATATTTAAAGTTGATAATCTTATTTCATTCTCTCCTTTTCCTTCCGAAGCCACAGCGCAAACCAGACAAGCGACAGCACCAGAGAGGCTGCGGCGATGCCCCATACAAACTCTGGACCCAGCGTGAACAGCTTGACGCAGAACAGGTAGGACGAGCAGACTGCCGTCATGAACAGGGCCGGGACAAGGGTGATAATGTACGGCTTGCGGTGACGCACCAAGTAGACGGTCAGCGCCCATAGCATGAAGACGGCCAGCGTCTGGTTAGACCATCCGAACCATCCCCAGATGGTTTCAAAGCCCTTGGCGTCGGACATCTGCCATGCCAGCAGGGCAATGGCACCGGCGAACATGGGGATGCATACCAGCAGACGGTTGCGGATGAGGCGCTGCTCCAGATGGATGAAGTCGGCAATGACGAGGCGGGCCGAACGGAAAGCCGTGTCGCCGCTGGTGATAGGAGCGGCAACAACACCTAACAGGGCCAGAATGCCACCGGCAACACCCAGCCACTCGTTGCACATCTTGTTGACAATCGAGGGAGCGTCGTTCACGGCAGCGGCACCGCCGGCTATCTGTTCGTAGCCGGGTGTAGGCTGGTCGTAGAAGAAATACATGGCTACCGTGGCCCAGATTAAGGCGACGATGCCCTCGGTAATCATGGCGCCATAGAAAATGGGACGCCCCATGTGCTCGCTCTTCAGGCAGCGGGCCATAAGCGGACTCTGCGTGGCATGGAAGCCACTGATGGCTCCACAGGCGATGGTGATAAACAATGCCGGGAAAATAGCCTGTGCCGTCAGCGGCTCAACGGACAGTCCCTCCCATATTTCGGGCAGGTCGGGCATCTTGACGAACAACATCACCATCAGCGCGGCAGCCATGAACAGCAGGGAGAAGGCAAAGAGCGGGTAAATCTTACCGATAATCTTGTCGACCGGCAGCATGGTGGCGATGATGTAATAGATGAAGATAGCTACCGACCAGTAGACATATTCCATCTGCAACTGGCCTTGCTGGGCAGCAACGGCATCGGCACCAGTCATGTCGCCCAGTATCTTGGCGGGGCTATACACAAACACTACGCCCACCATGACCAGCAGGAAGACGGAGAAGATGAGCATGACGCGCTTGGTGGTGTCGCCAAGATAGCGGCCGATAATCTCCGGCTGGTTGGCACCGTCGTGGCGCATGGACAGCATGCCCGACAGGTAGTCGTGGGTGGCACCGGCGAAGATGCAGCCGAAGACAATCCACAGGTAGGCCGCCGGGCCGAACTTGGCACCCATGATGGCGCCGAAGATGGGGCCCGTGCCTGCAATGTTCAGGAACTGAATCATGAAAACCTTCCAGTTAGGAAGCACGACATAGTCAAGACCGTCAGCCTTGGAGACGGCGGGTGTCGTGCGGTCGTCGGGAGCGAAGACGCGCTCCACAAAGCGGCCATAGAGCAGATAGCCTGCGACAAGAGCAATAAGGCTCAGGGTAAAAGAAACCATTTTTTGCGATAAATTTATTTGATATGTACGTGCAAAGGTATGAAATAATTATGAATTATGAATTATAAATTATGAATTATTTCGTACCTTTGCAGCCGAAATGAAGCGAATCTGGTCATTTTTCATAGTTTTTGCCACGGTGATGAGCCTCTGCGCCCAGCCTAAGCACGAGTTGCGGGCCGTGTGGCTGACCACCATCGGAGGTCTCGACTTCCCCAGCACCTATGCACACGACGGCATGGGCATCAGCCGGCAGCAGCAGGAATTATGCCAGATGCTGGACCGTCTGCAGGCCATCAACGTCAACACCGTGCTTTTCCATACGCGCATACGGGCCACAACCAGCTACCCGTCCGACATAGAGCCTTGGGCCGCCTGCTATTCCGGCCAGCCGGGAGTGTGGCCGGGATACGACGTCCTGCAGTTTGCCATCGACGAATGTCACCGCCGGGGCATGGAGCTGCACGCCTGGGTGGTGACGATACCCATCGGGAAATGGAACGAGACAGGCTGTCAGCAGCTGCGCAGGCACCATCCTTCGATGCTGCGGCGCATAGGGGAAGAAGGGTTTATGAATCCTGAACAGCCCCAGACAGCCGACTATCTTGCCAATATCTGCGGCGAGATAACGCGCCGCTACGACATCGACGGCATCCACCTCGACTACATCCGCTACCCAGAGCAGTGGCCGTTAGCCAAAAGCAGCCAGGAGCGCGCCGTCCGCCGACGCCACATCACCCGCATCGTGGAGCGCATCCACAACGAGGTGAAGCGCCTGAAGCCGTGGGTGAAGCTCAGCTGTTCGCCGGTAGGGAAATACGACGACCTGAGCCGCTACAGCGCCAAGGGTTGGACGGCCTACACACGCGTCAGCCAGGAAGCGCAGAATTGGCTGCGCGACGGGCTGATGGACCAGCTCTATCCCATGATGTATTTCGCCGGCAACCAGTTCTTTCCGTTTGCCATCGACTGGGCCGAGCATGCCGAAGGGCGCAGCGTCGCCGCCGGACTTGGCATCTACCAGCTGCATCCCAAGGAGCGCAACTGGCAGTTAGGCGAGGTAAAACGCCAGCTGAACGTCAGCCGCAGCCTCGGCATGGGGCACTGCTACTTCCGCGCGAAATTCCTGTTGGACAACGTGAAGGGCATCTACGACTACATGCGGCACTTCGACAACCACCCCGCTCTCATACCGCCTATGACATGGGCAAGCAGCATACCCCCCACGCCTCCCGCCACGATAGACGTGAAGCGGAGCACGCAGGGCGACCATGTCAGCTGGAGCGGAGCGCGCGACAACAGCAACGGGCCATACCTATTATATAATATATATGCATCGACCGGCGAGCCGGTGGACGTCAGCAAGGCGGAGAACCTCATAGCCACGCGCTATCGGCAGCACCACATCACCCTGCGCCGAACCGCCGACAAGCCGCTGCTGCACTATGCCGTAACGGCACTTGACCGCTATGGCAACGAGAGCGCGCCCATCCGGTCGCACGAAGTGAAGCACGAAGGGCAGCCCTACAGGACGGCACTGCTGACGAACGACGGACGGACACTGGCACTGCCGCCCGTCAGCCGACTGCTCGACGCGCAGCGCCTGGTCGTCAGCGACCTGCAAGGCAGAGCCGTACAAAGCAACCCCTACTGCCAGAACGTCGACATCAGCACGCTGCCTGAAGGCATGTATCTGCTGACGGCGGTCAACCGGCGCGGCCACAGCCACCGTCTGGGGCACTTTATCATCAGAAGGAAAACAACCCATTAACTAAATCAATATTTTATTATGTCCACGAACAAGAATATTGTAGGAGCAAAAATCAAGGGACTCAGAGAGTCGAAGAATCTCACCATCGACGAAATCGCAGAACGTAGCGGCCTGTCGGCAGAACAGATAGCGTCCATAGAGAACGACGAGAACCTGCCGTCGTTAGGCCCGCTCATCAAGGTTGCCCGGGCGCTGGGGGTCAGGTTAGGCACCTTCCTCGACGACAACGACGCGCTGGGACCCGTCGTGTGCCGCGCCGAAGAGCGCGTCAGCAGCATCAGTTTCTCAAACGGCGCCGCCGATGCCCGCAAGTATATGGAATACCACTCGCTGGCAAGCCAGAAAGCCGGCCGGCACATGGAGCCGTTCATCATCGACATTCAGCCAGAGGAGGAGAAAGACTTCACGCTGTCAGCCCACGAAGGCGAGGAGTTCATCTACGTCATGAAGGGAAAGCTGGAGATAGCCTACGGCAAGGACACCTACGTGCTAAGCGCAGGCGACAGCATCTACTACGACTCCATCATCAAGCACCATGTACACGGATTCCCGGGCGAAGCCGCCCAGATTCTGGCCGTCATTTACATCCCGTTTTAATCAGAAGCCATGCAGCAGCAACTATCAGAAAGGACTCTCGGACAGTGGTTAGAGCACTGGGCCGAGACAACGCCCGACAAGGAATACCTGGTATATTCCGACCGCGACCTCCGCTTTACCTGGTCGAAGTTCAACGAGCGTGTGGACAACCTGGCCAAGGGACTCCTGGCCATCGGCGTGAAGAAAGGCTCCAACGTCGGCATCTGGGCCACCAATGTGCCCGACTGGCTGACCTTCCTCTACGCCACCGCCAAAATCGGTGCCGTACTGGTGACGGTCAACACGAACTACAAACAGGCTGAGCTGGAGTATCTCTGCGAGAACTCCGACATGCACACGCTCTGCATCACCGACGGAACGTGGGAATGCGACTACGTGGACATGACCTACAAGATGCTGCCTGAGCTGCGCCAGTGTGAGCGCGGCCACCTGAACAGCGAGCGCTTCCCCTGCCTGAAGAACGTGGTTTACATCGGCATGGAGAAATTCCGTGGCATGTACAACACCGCCGAACTGCTGCTCTTAGGGCAGAACATCGAGGACGAGACGCTGGCCGAGGCAAAGAGCAACGTGACGTGCCACGACGTGGTGAACATGCAATACACCAGCGGCACGACCGGCTTTCCCAAGGGCGTCATGCTGACTCACTACAACATAGCCAACGACGGATTCTTCACCGGCGAGAACATGGGCTTCACCAGTAACGACAAGCTTTGCGTCTGCGTGCCCCTGTTCCACTGCTTCGGCGTCGTGCTGGCCACCATGAACTGCCTGACCCACGGGTGCACACAGGTCATGGTGGAGAAGTTCGACCCTCTGCTGGTGCTGGCATCGGTGCACAAGGAGCGGTGTACAGCCCTCTACGGCGTACCCACGATGTTCATTGCCGAACTCAACCATCCCATGTTCTCCATGTTCGACATGTCCAGCCTGCGCACCGGCATCATGGCCGGCAGCCTCTGCCCTGTGGAACTGATGAAGCAGGTGTCGGAGAAAATGTTTATGACCATCACCTCCGTCTACGGTCTGACGGAATCGTCGCCGGGCATGACGCAGACCTGTCTCAGCGACACGTTCGAGCAGCGCTGCACCACCGTAGGCCGCGACTATCCGTTCGTGGAAGTGAAGGTCATCGACCCGGAGACGGGCGAGGAGTGCCCCGTCGGCGTGCAGGGCGAGATGTGCTGCCGGGGCTTTAACGTGATGAAAGGCTACTACAAGAACCCGGAGGCCACGGCCGAGGTCATCGACAAGAACGGCTTCCTGCACTCCGGCGACCTGGGCGTGAAAGACGAACAGGGCTACTACCGCATCACGGGGCGCATCAAGGACATGATTATCCGTGGCGGCGAGAATGTCTATCCGCGCGAGATTGAGGAGTTCCTTTACAAGATGCCGGGCATCAAGGACGTACAGGTGGCTGCCGTGCCCTCGAAGAAATACGGCGAGGAGGTGGGCGCCTTCATCATCCTGTACGAAGGCGTGACGATGACAACAGAGGACGTCCGCGAGTTCTGCCGTGGCAAGATAGCACGCTACAAGACGCCGAAATACGTCTTCTTCATCAAGGAATTCCCCCTGACGGGCTCAGGGAAAATACAGAAATACAAGCTGAAGGAGATGAGCCTGAAGCTATGTGAGGAGCAGGGTATCGAGGTCATCTGACCCTGTTACCCTGCCCCTCCTCCGGGGAACCGTTCACCCGTATGACGGCTGGCTGTTACCGCAACAAAGCAGGAATAAAAAAAGTGAGAACGAGTCTCTATAGAGTCAACCAGCCGCCCCCGTAAGTTTTCAGCCCTTTTCCTTTGCCGTTTTGGAAATTAAATCTTGTACCGATACTGAATCATGGTCGTGAGTAGACCTCCCTAACCATTTGGTGGAGTAACTCACGTGCTGTCTCAAGGTCCATCGTTTCTGTCTCTTGAACCGTCAGTACTGGCTCGTCATTCTCTTTATACATATACAGTAGCTTAATTCCGTTTTGATGTCTGTCCTCATCTTCTATAGGAACTCCGATACAAAGGTAAACAATTAAATCGAACCAGCCAAAGAAATAGACGGAAAAGTTCCTATCAAGGCTATGCCGGCTTAAAAAACCACACCCAACACTGGTTATCAGCGCTGGGTGTAGGATAAGCGGATAATTGTGATTTTTATGAGCAATTAGTACTCATTTTCGGGCATTATTTGGTTACTCGAATCCAGTCGGCCTCCACCCAGCCCTTGTCGGTCTTGGGGTTGGTATCGGCAGCCACATAGCCGAACTTGGCACCTATCCACTTGCCTTCCTTCATGGGCAGCCAGTCGCCGGCATCCTGATACTTCTTGCCGTTCTGGCTGTAGGCAAAACGCACCTTGGAGTCCTGTACCGTCAGTCGCAGGAAGATGTCCTCGTGGATGCCGGGCTTATAGTCAATCTTATCCTCGGCAGTAGGCTTCAGCGTGGCAATGAGCTCCTCCTGCTGGGGCTTTCCCTTGTCGGCCTGGTTGCAGGTGACCAGCAGCAGCTGGAACTCGCGACCCACGCGCTTCAGCAGCAGTGCCTGATAGTTCAGGCCCATCATGATAAGGCCGCCCATCTGTCCTTCGGCTTTCGACGTAAAGCGCAGCTTGGTCGTCACGGTGAAGGCATCGGCGGGTGTCTTCTGCAACAGCATGTTGGGCACTTCCCAGAAGTTCTTCCATCCCTCCGACAGCTTATGGGTGTAGACACGCATGGTGCCGAAAGCGGTAGGCATGCCGAAGAACTGGTGGTAGTTGGCATGCCACTGCCACTGCTTGCCTAAGACGGGGGCGTCGAACTCGTCGCTCTCCACGGGATTGACAACAGCTGTAGCGGAGGCTTTGGGCTTCTGGTAAGTCGTGACCGGCTCTCCCTTCTTGCCCATGACGGGCCATCCGGTCGACCAGTCGACAGGATTGAGGTGTACCACGCGACCGTAGGCTTCCTTGTCCTGGAAGTGCAGGAACCAGTCTTCGCCGTACTTCGTATGCACCCACCCGCCCTGATGAGGGCCGTTGATATTGGTTTTGCCCTGTGCCAGTACGATTTTATGCTCGTAGGGGCCGTAGGGCGACTTGCTGCGCATGGCCAGCTGGAAGCCTGTTGGCACGCCGCCGGCAGGACACATTATCCAGTACCATCCGTCGCGCTTATAGAACTTCGGGCCTTCGCAGGTGCGGTTCTCCGTGCCGTTGCCGTCGAAGACGATGACGGGTTCGCCGATGGCCTTGGTGCCTTCCTTATTTAATTCGCGCACGCAAAGCACCGAGGCGAATTTCGAGCGCGAGTTTGCCCAGCCGTTGACGAGGTAGCAACGCCCGTCGTCGTCCCACAGCGGCGTGGTGTCGATGATGCCTTCGCCCGGAATGACACAGACGGGATTCTCCCATTCGCCGGCCGGGTCGCCATTCTTCGTCTTCACCATATAGGCGCCGTAGTCAGGGTCGCCCCAATAGATGTAGTACTGCCCTTCATGATAACGGATGGAGGGTGCCCACACGCCAGCGCCATGCTGCGGAGCAGCAAAGTGCTCCAGCATCTGCCGGTCGCCCTCGTAGAGGTTGCGCAGGGCATAGCCCACAATCTCCCAGTTCACCAGGTCGCGGGAATGGAGGATAGGCAGGCCGGGGGTGCACTGGAACGACGAGGCCGTCATATAGTAGTCTTCGCCGGAAGGCCCTACGCAGACATCAGGGTCGGAGTAGTCGGCATTGATGACGGGGTTGGTGTAGGTGCCGTCGCCATTATCGGGGCTCCACACCTGCGATTTGTACTGTGCCTGAGCCAGCATCGGCAGACAAGCCAGTAGGAAGAGTAGTTTTCTCATAGTCGTTGTATTTTTAATTGATAATTGTTTCCGTTATATACGATGCGCATGACCTGCACCGTCTCCTCGTCGGCGGGCGAGACGGCCAGCGCCACATGTCCCATCGTCCGCCGCAGGTTGATTTCCACACAGGGATGCAGCAGGAAGCCGCCGTCGCCGGCCACCACCATCATGTCGATGCCAAACGCTCCCTCGTAGTCGCCCAGCCGCAGCGAGGCCTGCACCCTCTTCCTGACGGCATCCAGCAAGCCGACAGGCAGATAGCGGCCTATCATCTCGCGCTTCACATGCTCCGCAGCAAGGATATTGCCCGTATAGGCACCGTTCTGCGTATGGAACAGCGACAGGCCGCAGTAGCGGATGCCGCCCCGTCCGTCGGCAGTGAACTCCATGCCGAAGTCCCTAATCTTCCGGTACTGGGGTTCCACCATCACCGACCCCTGCGCGGCGATGACGTTGCGCAGCCAATTAAGGATGGTGGCTTGCCCGGTGTCCGCCGACACAAAGCGCACCCCTCGCCCACTCGACGACCAAGGGGCTTTCAAGACTACCTGCCCGTAGCACTCCAGATGCTCGCGCACCTCCTCGGCAGTAGCACACTCGAAGACCTCGCCGACGGTACCCGCCATCTGCAGCTCAGGCAGCAGACGGGCGGCGGTTCTGCGGTGCGACAGCTGGCGGATGTGCTCCAGCTGCGCGTCGGAAGGCATCAGCGCAGCGTCCACGCCGCTCCGCAGCAGCAGGCTTTTCAGCGCCAAGTCCCATCCCCACGGCTGCAAGCATTGCGTTTGAAGGCTTGAAACGGGGCGTTTGAAGGCAGCAAACACCGTGTTTGAAGGCTTCAAGCACGGCACCTGCAACCTCCTGCCGTAATACCGGCGGAAGCGCTCCCAACACTTCATGGCGTAGTCAACGTCGTCGACCATCACCACATCGCCTTCGGAAGCCCATAGCACGGGCAGGAACCCCAGGTCGCCGCGCAGCTGGCGGGCGGCATGCGGCGCCGTGAAATTAGCCAGATGGGCGGCCAGGGCTATGTCGTGCTCCGGATTGAAGATATGCAGTGTTCTCATTTTGTGCATGCAAAGATAAGCAAAAAAAACAAGAATCATATATAAAAGCACTTTTTTTGCAAGATTTTGCTATCTCCGCTTTGCAATTTGGTGGAAATATATTATCTTTGCAAACGTTTTAATGTTGTTATACCTTTTACCGACATGGAGGCTTTCTACCGCACACACCGCTATCTTATAGAGCACGTCAACGCTCCGGTCCGTCGCACCCTGATGGACGAAATTGACTGGAACGACCGCATGATAGGCATCAAGGGCACACGCGGCGTGGGAAAGACGACATTCCTCCTGCAATACGCCAAGGAGAAATTCGACACGGTCGACCGCCAGTGCCTCTATGTCAACATGAACAACTTCTACTTCCAGGGGCGCGGCATTGCCGACTTCGCGGGAGAGTTCTGCCGCAAGGGCGGCCGCGTGCTGCTCATCGACCAGGTGTTCAAACAGCCGGATTGGAGCGCCGAGCTGCGACGCTGCTACGACCGATACCCCTACCTAAAGATAGTCTTCACGGGCAGCAGCGTCATGAGGCTGAAGGACGAGAACCCGGAGCTGAACGGCATCGTCAAGTCCTACAACCTGCGAGGCTTCTCATTCCGCGAATTCCTCAACCTGCTCACGGGCAACGACTTCCGACCCTATACGCTCGACGAGATTCTACACGACCATGAGCGTATCATCAAGCAGATACTGCCCAAGGCGTCGCCGCGCAACTACTTCCAGGACTACATACACCACGGCTTCTACCCCTTCTTCCAGGAACACCGCAACTACAGCGAGAACCTGCTGAAGACGATGAACATGATGACCGAGGTGGACATCCTGCTCGTGAAGCAGATTGAGCTGAAGTACCTCACGAAAATCAAGAAGCTCTTCTACCAGCTGGCCGAGGAAGGCCCCAAGGCTCCCAACGTCAGCCAGCTCGCCAAGAACATCGAGACCAGCCGCGCCACCGTGATGAACTACATCAAATACCTGGCTGACGCCCGCCTGCTCAACATGATATACCCCATCGGCGAGGGATTTCCCAAGAAACCGTCGAAAATCATGCTCCACAACTCCAACCTGCTCTACGCCATCTACCCCATCCACGTAGACAAGCAGACGGCCATGGAGACCTTCTTCGTCAACTCCCTATGGAAAGACCACCACGTCAACCAGCAGGGGCACGACCAGTTCTATACCGTCGACGGGCACCTGAAGTTCCGCATCTGCGACGCCACGGCGCACCAGAAAATCAGATGCGCCCCTGACACCATCTACGCCCGATACAACACGGAGATAGGCAAGGACAACCAAATACCCCTCTGGCTACTGGGATTCCTGTATTAGTTCTTAGCGAAACGCCTTCAGGGCTTCATAGATGCGCTGCACGGGCAGTCCCATGACGTTGAAGTAGCTGCCGCGCAGGCTGGTGACGCCGATATACCCTATCCACTCCTGTATGCCATAGGCACCGGCCTTGTCGAAGGGCCGGTAGGTCTGAACGTAGTAGCCGATTTCCTCGTCGGTGAGGGCCTTGAAGGTGACGTCGGTCTCAACGGAAAAGCTTTGCTGTCGCTCCTGCGTGGTCAGCGTCACGCCGGTAATGACCTGATGGGTGTGCCCGCTGAGCCTGCGCAGCATGCGGCACGCATCGGCCTCATCGCGGGGTTTCCCCATCACCTCGTCGCCCAGAATGACAACCGTGTCGGCGGTGATGACCAGCTCGTCGGCAGCCAAGGTCTGCCGGTAGGCATCGGCTTTCCTACGCGAAATATACTCGGCTATCTGCTTGGTAGGCAGGTCGGCGGGGTAGCTTTCGTCAATGCCGTCAATGACGCGGACCTCAAAGTCGAGGTCCAGCCCTGCCAGCAGCTCCCTTCGACGGGGCGAATTGCTGGCTAATATAATGTGATAGTTTACCATCCGAATGCTTTCTCGTCTTTTAACCACAGACCCTGGGCACGCAGCGTCTGCTCAATGACATCGCGGGCACAACCATAGCCGCCGCGATACCGGCTGACATAAAGGCTCGCCTCCTTGACCTCGGGACAGGCGTCCTGCGGACAGACGGGGCAGCCCACCCGCCGCATGACCTCCAGGTCGGGAATGTCGTCGCCCATGAACATCAGCTCCTCGTCGGAGAGCTGATATTTCGCCTTGAAGTCCTCGTAGACCTTCACTTTCACGGCAGCACCTAAGTAGATGTCGTGCATGCCCAAGCCCTCGTAGCGAGTACGCACGGCCTCAATGCGGCAGCCGCTGATGATGGCAATGCGCAGCCCCATCTTCATAGCCAGCTGAATGGCATAGCCGTCCTTGATGTTTACCGTGCGCAAGGGCGTTCCGTCCAGGTCGAGGGCAATGGTCTCAGCCGAGAGCACCCCGTCCAGGTCAAACACGATGGCACGTATCTTCTGTAAGTCGTAGCTTATCATAGTTGCTCGATTTTTCATGAATGCTGCGTGACAGCAGCCTGTAGACTTCCTGCAACAGCGGGGTATCGGCCAACAGCTGTGCCTGCATACCAATGACATTCTGGTCGTAGCGCACGGCAGGCCCCGTCTGTGCGTCAAGCGGATGCAGCTCATGCACCTTGCGTGCCGTCTCGTCAATGAGCGGCAGCATGACGTCGAAAGGCAACCCATGGCGCTCCAGGACCTCGGCTGACAGTGCATAGCAGTGGTTAACAAAGTTGCAGGCAAAGACAGCGGCCAGGTGCAGATGCTTCCGCGCATCGGTAGACAGGTCATAGACGCTGCGGCTGATGCTTCCGGCCAGTTCCCGGATGAGCGGGTCGCCACCCTCTATAAATATAGGTATATCGGAAAAGTCCACCTCGCGCTCCTTTGAAAAGGTCTGCATGGGATAGAACACGCCGTAGCGCCTGACATGTCCCTCGAAGAGCGACAGCGGCATAGAGCCTGCCGTATGCAGGAAGAGGCACCCTTCCCTGCCCTTGGTCACTTGCGGGATGAGTGCCGGCAAGGCAGCATCCTTGACACTAAGCATGAAGGCGTCGGCATCGGCAGGCAAGGCGTCGATGCTGTTGGTGGGGAAACCACCAACCACACGGGAAAGGGCTTCGGCGCTCTCCATCGTACGGCTCCACACCGCCACCACCTCATGACCGGCACGGCGTAATGCCTTGCCCAGATTTGTGGCCAGCCTTCCGGCACCTACCAATACTATCCGCATCCGTCAGAATTATCAATTATCAATTAATCAAGTTCGCATGTTTATTTACTATTTGACGATGTACTATTTACGATTGATTGACTATTGGATTATTAGTCTATTTCGCCCACCCAGATGATGCGCAATCATCAAATCGCTAAATCGTAAATAAATAGCAAATCGTAAATCGTCGAATCGTAAATACATAGAGACCTCAGAAAGTTGAATAAATTCTCAAAACCGCTCCACGTGGACATTCTCCCACTTCAGCCGCTCCTCGTTCTGAGGCTTGCGCTCGTCAGCCTTATAGCCAATGGCAAGGATGCACAGGCACGACAGGTTCTCCGGAATGCCCAGTACACCCTGTATCACCGTGTCGGCCAGCGTGCCGTCGCTCAAGCCGCGTCCACGCATCTGTATCCAGCATGAGCCCAAGCCCAGCTCCTCGGCCTGATACTGCATGGAAATGGCGGCAATGGAACCGTCCTCCACCCAGCAGTCGTTCTGCACAGGGTCGCCCAGCACGACGATAGCCAGCGGGGCATCCTTCAGGAACTGTCCGCCCAAGTCCTTGGCGTCGGCCAGTTTCTCCAAGTCGCCCTTGTTGTCAACCACCACAAACTGCCAGGCACGCTGCCCCTTCGACGTCGGCGACATCAGCCCGGCGCGCAGTATGCTCTTCACATCGTCGCCGTCAATCTCCTGCTCCGTGAACTTACGGTGCGAGCGGCGCATCTGTACCAAATCCTTAAAATCCATGACGCTTTGTTTTTGCTAATTTGCTGCAAAGGTAGGAAAAAAATACAAATTACGAATGGCCAAGAGCGATTTTTATCCAAATCCATTGGTATTTTTACATTTTATCACTACCTTTGCAACCGGCATTAACTTAATGCGCATTAAATTAACTGGTATTAAATATGAGATTCTACGACAGAGAAAAGGAACTGGGCATACTCCAGACAAATTGGGAACAGACGGCAGAGCGGGGGCGAATGACTGTTCTGATAGGCCGGAGGCGCATCGGCAAGACTACGCTATTGACCAAGAGTGCAGACAATGGCGGACAACCATTGCTTTATCTCTATGTCTCCAAAGATAACGAACGGGTGTTGACAGGAAAGTTTCAGGAAGCGGCAGAACAGGCCCTTGGCCTTCAGATATACGGTCGTATGGAGACGTTTGCCCAATTCTTTGAGCAACTGTTACGCTACGGCGAGCAGAATCACTTTACGCTGGTGTTCGACGAGTTCCAGAATTTTCTGAAAGTGAACCCTGCCATCCCCAGCCACATACAAGACCTGTGGGATTGCTATCATGAGAAGTCAAAAGTCGACATGGTGGCCTGTGGCAGCATCTATAATATGATGCACAAGATTTTCGACAATGAGGACGAACCGCTCTATGGCCGTCAGGATTGTCGACTGAACATGTTGCCGTTCCGTATCAGCGTATTGAAACAAATCCTTCACGACCACAACCCCAGATACACCCCTGAAGACTTGCTCTGTCTTTACACCCTGACAGGCGGCGTGGCCAAATACGTAGCATGGCTGATGGACGCCAAGGCGACCACAAAAAAGAAAATGCTCAAGTGGGTCACCCAGACAGGCTCCCCCTATCTCTCGGAGGGTACAGAACTCATCATGTCCGAGTTCGGCAAGGACTACACCAACTATCTGAGCATTCTACAATTAATCGCATCCGGCATGACCACACAGAGCGAGATAGACGGCGCCATCGGCAAGAATACGGGGGCTTACCTTGACAATCTGGAAGAGGACTATAGCTACATCCACCGCAGGCAGCCCATGTTCAGCAAACCGGGTGGAAGGAATTCCCGCTGGCAGTTGGACGACTGCTTCCTGCGTTTCTGGTTCCGTTTCATCATACGCAACCAAGCCCTCGTCGAAATGGAACGCAACGACCTGCTACTCGAAATCGTCGAGAAAGGCTATGAACAATACACAGGTCTTGTGCTCGAACAGTATTTCCGCCAGAAATGGATGGAAGAAGAACGGGTAACACTGGTTGGCAGCTACTGGGACCGTAAGGGACAGTACGAAATAGACATGATAGCGCTTAACGATATTGACAAGACTGCCACAGTGGCGGAAATCAAGCGCCAGAGCAGGAAATTCAGCCCCACCGAACTGGCTGAGAAGGCGGCTACGCTGAACAAGGAGTTATCGAAATACACCGTCACACAGATTGGTTTGTCAATGGAAGATATGTAAATACCGATAAAGAAAAGGAACTCATTAAAAAAATCCGTGACGTGAAGACGACGCCACGGATTTATAAAATTTAAGGTACGCGCGTGGCACTTACTTCACCACCACCTTCCGCCCGCCAACGATGTTAATGCCCTTTTGCGGAGCGGACAACCGCTGGCCACGCAGGTTATAGACGGGAGCATTCTTGTCACGGTCCATCAGGATAGTACTGATGCCTGAAGGGTCGGGTAGCACGTATTCGTATGCGTCGGGCTTCGTCTCTTGCTCGTCGGGGCTGACCAGCAGGATGTTGTCGATGACTATCTTACCACCCGTGAACGATGCATCAGCGACTACCGTCACTTTGATGATGGCTCCCTCGGTACCCTCTATCAGCGTGTTACTGCTGCTGTAGAGCAGGAAGCGGTAGGCACCATCCACCTCGTTGGCATCCAGCGTGTGCTTACGCCAAGAAGTCCTGTCAGCCATGTCGAAGTCTAAGTCGCTGCCATTCTTTTTGATAGACAGACCTTCTGGCAGATGCAGGTCGAATTGTACCAACGTCACTTCGTCGTTCGGATTCGTCAGGTCTATCAGCATCTCCTTGGTTTCACCGGCCTTGATGTCCTTGACAGCCTCATCTATCGAGAGTTTGGCACTGCCGTCGTCGGATGTCGGACTGCCTATCATCAGTTCGTATGCGTCAGGCTTCGTCTCTTGCTCATCGGGGCTGACCAGCAGGATGTTGTCAATGACTATCTTGCCACCCGTGAACGATGCATCAGCAACTACCGTCACTTTGATGATGGCTCCCTCGGTGCCCTCTATCAGCGTGTTACTGCTGCTGTAGAGCAGGAAGCGGTAGGCACCATCCACCTCGTTGGCATCCAGCGTATGTTTGCGCCAAGAAGTCCTGTCAGCCATGTCGAAGTCTAAGTCGCTGCCATTCTTCTTGATGGTCAGTTCCTCGGGCAGATGCAAGTCGAACTGCACCAGCGTCACTTCGTCGTTCGGGTTCGTCAGGTCTATCAGCATCTCCTTGGTTTCACCAGCATTGATGTCGAACGGCTCAATCGAAAGCCCATTCCCCGTTGCAACTGCTCTGCGTGGAGCTTTGTTCCTGCCAAGGATGATGTTCGACAAGGCCACGATGTCCGTTCCGTTTACGCTACCATCACCATTTACATCTGCTGCCGATGTCTGTTCTTTTCTGCCTAAAATAATATTCGACAACGCCACGAGGTCAGTTCCATTGACTGCATCATCTTGGTTGACGTCGCCTTGATATGTGTTCTTCACTATTACTTCACATGTGGCATTTACACCGCTACCGTCGTTGGCTGTACATGTAATAGTTGCCCAGCCTTCTGCTATAGCGGTCACCAGTCCTGTGTTACTAACGATGGCCACACTCTCGTTATTTGTACTCCATGTGACACTTTTGTCTGTAGCATCATCAGGTAGAACCCTCACGTTGAGTTGCTGTGTTTTGCCTTGGGACAGTGACAAAGACGAACTGCTAAGCGATATACTACTAACCATGATGTCATCCTCATACTCAGTTTCAACAATACGCCCCTTAAATTCTTTCCATCCTGCAATGGATTCATACTTTGCTTTTGTGCCAATAGGAACATAAAGTGCAGCCTTTAATGTTTCAGAATGGTCATTGATGCGATAGCTAAAAACATCACTACTAATTTGGAACGGTTTCTCTATTTTTGAGTATATGTTAATTAATCCTGTGCATTCTCTAAAACTCCAGATTCCGATGCTATTTACAGAGTTTGGTATTGTGATTTCTTTCAGATTTGTACATCTCTCAAAAGCCGAAGTGTTAATTGTATTAATGTTTTCAGACATCTTCACCATTTCAAGTCCGCTGCAACCCTCAAAGGCACGCATCCCAATAGAGACCACTGTGTTAGGAATTGTAATTTCGGTTAATGCCTCATGTCCTAAAAATGCGAGATTACCAATCGAAGTTGTCCCATAGGGGATTGTTGTGTTTTTACATCCAGCTATCAATGTTTGAGTTGCTGTTTCGAAAATGGCATTGCAGCCGTCTCGTGAATCATATTTCTTGTTGTTTCTATCTACTTCGATTTTTGACAGGTTGGAGCAGCTGGCAAATGCACCACCTGAACTGATATTGACAGTGGATTCTGGAATAGTAATCTCTGTCAGTTTTTCGCAATTAGAGAATGCCCATGTATCTATGCTGACAACCGAATTGGGAATCACGATACTCTCCAAGTTTACACATAGCACAAATGCCCTTATCCCTATGGCAAGCAAAGAACTTGACAAATCAATTTCTTTCAGATTACGACACTCAGCAAACGCATTCCTTTCAATTTCTATCACAGAATTGGGAACGACAATTTTTTCTAAACCTTCGCAAACTGAAAAAGCACCGCTGCCAATAGATGTTACTGTGTTGGGAATTTCAATATCATACAATCTTCTACAAAACTTAAATGCATCATCTCCAATTCTTACTACGGTATATCCATCTACGGTTTCTGGGATTGTTATTCTGCCCGCAGTAGTGGAGTCAATAGCAGGGTAAGTGTAATCAACACCCACTTGACATGTTTTTTGCGCAGCATTAATCACCTGAAATTTCATTCTGATGCCTTCTATAGAATAGGACTCAAAGGTATTAGAAGGAGGTATAACCGAAATATAATATGTTCCAACCACTTCCGCAGTATAACCTATAAAAGTATCGTCAACAATCTTATAGAGAATTTTACAAGTTACCTTAACTGGAGTTGTAGTAGTTTTCAGACCTTTAAAAGCGCATCTTCCTACAGACTGGTTGTCGCTAATCATCTCTATTTTATCATTATCATCTGAATCTAATATCCAGATAAAGTTGTGAATTGGAGTATCTAATACATACTCATAACCACTTCCTATTTCTAAATAGATTGTTTCGCCAACCCCAATTGTATAGTTTCCTCCATCGTATTCATACGTATTCATAGATTTTATAGGCAAAGATATTAGCATTGCCACAAATGTCCATACTATTCTGTTCTTGATTAATTGTATATGTTTCATTGTTCTTGGCAGTCGAAACGAAAAAGGCGTGCAACCGTTGTTACTTGCATCCTTCCAAAGGCTACCGGCAAGTGGCCATCACTGTATACAAGTACATATAGTTCACGCCTAAACGTGAACCTTTATGCATCTTGCTCTCACAGTGAATATTTGCCGGTATTCTTGGAAGAGAGGGCAAGAGCTAAAAGCTCATTTATCCATCGAAAGTACGAACGGGAGTGCGACGCGCATTTCGTTTTTGTTAGTAACTTTAAAATGTTTGTCTCGTTTCCCTGTTGGGAGTGCCTCGCTGGGCGTGGCTACGTCTCCCCATTGTCATTGTGTACTGTCTGTTTCTTACTGCTTGCGGTTTTAAATGAATACTTTTTATAAATCTTTTACGGAAAACATCGTTAATGCCTCCTTGATAACCTTATCTGTCGGAGGATTTGGTATGATGTAGTCTACTTGTTCCGTATAATCAATATCATCAAAATAACAGAGTTGTGAGCGAAACATTTTCTCCGAATACAACTCTCCGAATAGTTCTGTTGCACAAGTGGAGATGTCGGTTAACCCAAAATGTTCACTCAGCAAAAAATACAAATCCACGTAGTCCTTCCATTTCGAACGGCGTCCCAAAGCATAAGCTTTCATGGCGGCTAACTGGAGTAAAGAAGGCATGCGGAAATATGTCTCAAATCTGTTAGTTGGTTCAACAGCAAAAGGATATTGAAAAAAAGTCACCTTCACGTCATTGACTATCAGATTCATCTGTTCCATGACACGACGTGTCACCGTGAGCCCAAAACCTGACGCACTCAATTTGTCAAGGTTCTTTTTATGGTTTATGCCAGAAAGTTTGAACAAGTCAAAGTCAATAGAGCGTCTATGGCCGATGTACAATGCGATAGCAGTACCACCTACCAAATAATACTCACGTCTGAACTGAGACATGACAGGCAGAAGCTCCAATTGCCGTTCGTTCAAAACTTCTTTATGCATATTTTTTCAGAACTAAAGAGAAAAAGTGGTATATCTCTGGGTAGTAGTTATCCCTCTGCCGCCCTTTTGCGGAGAAAAACACCTCAGCAACACGCTTTCCCCCCAAAGTGTCCACCAACTCCCGATAGTCATCCAGAGTGCCTTCGTTTAGAATGGTCTCCACCAACAGACTATCGCTGATGTCCTGCTTCTTCTCTTCTGGTGTGTACCAGAACAGAGGGGCATGTTTAGCTATCATTTGCTGACGTGTCATTTCAAAATGCCTTTTTGTTTTGCAAAGATACAACATATTTCTGAGACGGCAAAGAAAATGACGGGAAAATCTAGGACATGAGGTTAAATGTTTGTCTCTATTTAACCACTTATAGCGTCAACCAGCAAGCATTTATCTATGAAATATTCACCAAAAAGACTCAAAAGTTTGCTATCTCACATTTTTTATGTACCTTTGCCGTTGTAAACAATGAACGTCACGATATACGAACACGCCAGCGAACTGCCGCCACTGACGGGCAGCAACTACTTCCACAGCCGCGAGCTGATGGAGCTGTGCGAGCTGACGCCACGCCAAAAGCCATACATGGTGGTGGCAAGCGACGATGCTGGGGGCGTCCGTGCATACCTGTTAGCCGTGGAGCGCCGGCGGCGCTCGTGGCTTCCACCCTATCTATACAAGCATGTGCGGGTGCTGGGAGAAGGGTGCTACACGGCAGATGCCGACCAGCAGCTGTTCGGCATGATGGTCAACGCACTGACCGCACGGATGCAGCACAAGGCTTTGTATATCGAGTTCAGCAACCTGTCGCAGAAGATGTTCGGCTACCGGCAGCTGAGGGCGGCAGGATTCTTCCCCGTGAAATGGATGAGCATACACAACTCGCTGCACTCGCGGACACCGGAGGAGCGCATCAGCGAACGCCAGCTGAAGCGTATCAACAATGCCAAGCAGCGAGGGCTGACTACCGTTGTGGCCACCACAGACGAAGACTTTCAGGAATTCTCCCGACTGCTGCGGCGGCATAACTGGCTGAAGCCACGCCGCTACATCCCCGACAACCGCTTCTTCCGAGGCATGATGGAAGCCGGACGCTGCGAGATTCTGCTCACCAAGACGCACGGGAAGACCATCGGCACGACCGTCGTGGTGTTTTCTGGAGACGACGCCTACCTTTGGTACTCTGCATCAAGAAGAAAGACGTATGCCGCCCTGCACCCCAACGCCGTCACCTTCTGGGAAACCATCTGCAGGGCCCACCGCAACGGCCGGCGCCACATCCGCTTCATGGACGTGGGACTGCCCTTCCGCCGCAATCCCTACCGCGACTTCATCCTCAGCTTCGGCGGCAAGGAGGTGAGCACCTTCCGCTGGTTCCGCATCAGCATCCGGTGGGTCAACGCCCTGGCATCGTGGCTGTGGCGGGAATAGGCCTGATACAATAAAATCGACAGCACGGCGTTATTATTAACAATGAACGCAAAGAAATACATAGCTATATTCGTGCTGCTCACGGTTGCAATGACCGTCAGCGCACAGTCTTTCACCCTGTCAGGAAAGGTAAGCGACCAGGACGGAAACCCCATAGAACTCGCCACGGTATCGTGTCTGGAACAGGGAGCCGTGACCATGGCCAACCTGAAAGGAGAATACTCGCTGAAACTGCAATCGGCTGACTCCGTGGTCATCAAGTTCTCCATGGTGGGCTACCAGACGCGGACACGGGTGCTCCGCAAGCCTCGCAGCAACCAGCGACTACTCGTCACGCTGCCGCCCATGCAGGACTTGGACGAAGTGGTGGTGACGGAACGCCGCCGACAGACAACAGGCACCGACCAGTTAGACGTGGAGAACATTCGGCAGGCACCGTCGACGACAGGCAATGCCGTCGAGGAACTGGTACAGCAGCAGGCCGGCGTGTCGACACATAACGAGCTGTCGAGCCAATACAATGTCCGTGGCGGTTCTTTCGACGAGAACTCCGTATATATCAATAATGTGGAAGTCTACCGACCGCTGCTCATCCGCTCCGGCCAGCAGGAAGGACTGAGCATCATCAATTCCGACCTGGTGGAGAAAATCGGATTCTCCAGCGGCGGCTTTGAAGCCAAGTACGGCGACAAGATGTCGAGCGTGCTCGACATCCAGTACCGCAAGCCGACACAACTGGAGGCCAACCTGCAAGCATCGCTGTTAGGCGGAAGCGCCTACGTCGGCTATGCCACGAAGAACAAGAAGTTCACCATGAGCCACGGCCTGCGCTACAAGACCAACCGCTACCTGTTAGGCTCGTTAGAGACGAAAGGCGAGTACCGCCCCAACTTCCTCGACTATCAGGCATACCTCACCTACCAGCCCAATGAGCGGTGGGACATCGACATCATCGGCAACATCTCGGAGAACCACTACAACTTCAAGCCCTCCGACCGTGAGACGTCGTTCGGCACCATGGAGAACGTCAAGTCGTTCAAAGTGTACTTCGACGGACAGGAGCGCGACATCTTCCGCACGCTGTTCGGCATGCTGCGAATAAGCCGCAACTTCGGACAGAACACGAAAATAAGCCTGCTGGCCTCAGCCTTCCACACCAAGGAGCAAGAGACGTACGACATTCAGGGACAGTACTGGCTGGACGACACACAGACACAGGAGAGCCTGGGCGTTGGCACCTACATGGAGCATGCCCGCAACTACCTGACCGCCGACGTGCAGAGCGTGAAGCTCATGGCTAACCACAAAATGAAGCGCCACGAGCTGGAAGCCGGCGTCACCATGAAGTTTGAAAAAATAGAGGAGCGGGCCAGGGAATACGAGATGCGCGACTCCAGCGGATACAGCATCCCCCACTCAGCCGAGCGCCTGGACCTCATATACTCGCTGGCCTCCAAAAACTCGATGTCGTCGACACGCATCGAGGGCTACGCACAGGACACCTACCGGTTCTCCACCAAGGGAGAGAAGCCATGGCATCTGACGCTCAACTACGGCGTACGCATAGCCAACTGGAGCTACAACAAGGAGACCATCGTGTCGCCACGGGCGTCGATAGCAGCCATCCCGTCATTCAACGAAGACATGACCTTCCGCTTCTCGACGGGTCTTTATTACCAAGCCCCCTTCTACAAGGAGCTGCGCGACACGTCGACCGTCAACGGGCAGACCATCGTCACGCTGAACCAACGCATCAAAAGCCAGCAGAGCATCCACTTCGTAGGTGCCTTCGACTACCGGTTCCGCATGATTGACCGCCCCTTCCGCTTCACGGCCGAAGCCTACTATAAGCTCATGTCGAACCTCGTGCCTTACAATGTACAGAACATGAAGGTGGTATACTACGGCGAGAACATGGCCAAGGGACACGCCTTCGGCGTTGACTTGAAGCTGTATGGCGAATTCGTGCCCGGCACCGACTCGTGGCTGACATTCAGCGTCATGTCGACACGGCAGAAGATTAACGGCATCAGCGTGCCCCTGCCCACCGACCAGCGCTACGGCATCAACCTCCACTTCACCGACTACTTCCCCGGCTCAGAGCGCTGGAAGATGACGCTGCGACTGGCATACGCCGACGGACTGCCCTTCGGCGCACCCCACCGGGGACTGGAGTACCAGCAGTTCCGTGCACCGGCCTATAAGCGTGCCGACATCGGCATGAGCTTCCTGGCATTAGGGAAAGCCGACCAGAAGCCGTCGTTCCGCAAGCCCCGCATCTGGGTGGGCGTGGACGGTCTGAACATTTTCGGCATCTCCAACGTCAACTCGTACTACTGGGTGACCGACGTCAACAGCTTCCAATATGCCGTTCCTAACTACTTGACTGGCCGACAAATCAACGGCAGGGTCTTAGTGGAGTTTTAACATAAAAACTGCTGTCTTTTGTTAAACAGTCCTAATTCTGTAGGATTCTATTAAACGTACTCCTTTATTACTACAACCCCGCCGATGTAGCTGGCATGGACGACGAACAGGAAGCTGCCTACCTGAAGAGTCTGCCCAAATACATGGCCGTCAGACAAGATATTCCCCAGCCTGTTCGGGAAATAGAACATGACGACACGAATCGCACCACCATCAAGGGATTGTCGCACGTTATCGGCGGCAATCCTTTTCCTTTTCCTTAAAAAAGGCAAAAAAAAGCCGTTATTTCATATATCTTTTGTAACTTTGCAGAAATATTTAACAAACCAATATCTATTAATATGAAGATTTCACACATTGAGCATCTGGGCATAGCAGTCCAGAGCATCGAAGAGAGCCTGCCGTTCTTCACCGACGTGCTGGGCTTGGAGTGTTATGCAACCGAGGTAGTAGAAGACCAGAAGGTGAAGACAGCCTTCCTGCGCTGCGGCGAGGTGAAGCTGGAGCTCTTAGAGCCCACATCACCCGAGAGCACCATCCAGAAATGGCTCGACAAGGGCAACAAGGGTGTGCACCACGTAGCCTTCTGCATCGAAGACGGTGTGGCCAATGCCTTGGCAGAGGTATCGGAGAAGGGCGTACGCCTCATTGACCAGGCTCCCCGCAAGGGCGCCGAGGGGCTGAACATCGCCTTCCTGCACCCGAAATCCACCGCAGGCGTGCTGACCGAGCTGTGCGAGCACCCTGAGTAGCCTCGAAATATCGGAACATCGAAACATCGAAACATCGAAACATCGGAACATCGGAACATCGAATTATCGGAACATCGAAATATCGGAACATCGGAACATCGGAATATCGAAAAATCGACATAACGAAAAATCGACATAACGAAAAAATCGCAAGAAAAAAGAATAAAAACAATGAGCAAGCAATTAGAGAAAATCAAACAGCTCATCGAGAAGCGCGAACAGGCCCGTCTCGGTGGTGGTGAAAAAGCCATACAGAAGCAGCACGACAAAGGTAAGTATACAGCCCGTGAGCGCATTGAAATGCTACTGGACAAAGGCTCGTTCGAGGAGTACGACATGTTCAAGGAGCACCGCTGCCACAACTTCGGCATGGAGAAGAAGCAGTTCCTGGGCGACGGCGTGGTGGCCGGTAGCGGTACCATCGACGGGCGTCTGGTATTCATCTTCGCACAGGACTTCACCGTACATGCCGGTTCGCTGTCGGAGACCATGTCGCAGAAGATTTGCAAGGTCATGGATATGGCCATGAAGATGGGTGCTCCCGTCATCGGCATCAACGACTCGGGCGGTGCACGTATCCAGGAGGGTATCAACGCTCTGGCCGGCTACGCCGAGATTTTCGAGCGTAACATCCTGGCATCTGGTGTTATTCCGCAGATTTCCGGCATCTTCGGCCCCTGCGCCGGTGGTGCTGTGTACAGCCCTGCCCTGACTGACTTCACGCTGATGATGGAAGGCACGTCGTACATGTTCCTCACTGGTCCGAAGGTGGTGAAGACCGTCACGGGCGAGGACATCGACCAGGAGCATCTCGGTGGTGCTTCGGTACACGCTTCCAAGTCGGGTGTGACCCACTTCACCGCCAAGACCGAGGAAGAGGCTGTCGAGATGCTGAAGACGCTGCTCAGCTATATTCCTTCCAACAACATGGAGCTGGCTCCGCGCAAGAAGTGCGACGACCCCATCGACCGTCTGGAGGATTCACTGAACGAGATTATTCCCGAGAACCCCAACGAGGCATACGACATGTACAAGGTCATCACCGCCATCACCGATGACAACGAGTTCTTTGAGGTACAGCCCAAGTTTGCCCGTAACATCATCGTAGGCTTCGCCCGCTTCAACGGCCAGAGCGTAGGTATCGTGGCTAACCAGCCGTCGTGCTACGCCGGTGTACTGGATGTGAACGCCTCGCGCAAAGGTGCCCGCTTCGTTCGCTTCTGCGACGCTTTCAATATTCCCATTGTGTCGCTGGTCGACGTTCCCGGCTTCCTGCCCGGCACAGGTCAGGAGTACAATGCCGTCATCCTGCACGGCGCCCAGCTGCTGTATGCTTACGGCGAGGCTACCGTTCCCAAGATTACGGTCACGCTGCGCAAGTCGTACGGCGGTTCGCACATCGTGATGGGTTCCAAGCAGCTGCACACCGACTTGAACTACGCATGGCCCTCAGCTGAGATTGCCGTGATGGGCGCCAGCGGTGCCGCTGCTGTGCTCTATGCCAAGGAGGCCAAGGCCAAGAAGGAAGCCGGCGAGGACGTGAAGGCATTCATTGCCGAAAAGGAGGAAGAGTATAACGAACTCTTTGCCAACCCCTATCAGGCTGCCAAGTACGGCTACATCGATGACGTCATCGAGCCGCGCAACACGCGTTTCCGCATCTGCCGCGCACTGGCTCAGCTGGCTACCAAGCGCGACGCTCTGCCCGCCAAGAAGCATGGCAACATTCCGATGTAATGTTTCGAAATAACGAAATATCGAAATAACGAAATATCGAATGCGTATGAAGAACGAAGTATATGCCGCCATTGCATTGGCACTTTATGAGTTCAAGGGCAACAACGTACACGACAAGGAGCCTGGCATCATCACTATTGCCGAGAAGCAGACCCAGTGGAACGGCTACGCCCAGACAATGACTGCACACCCTTAAAACGTAATCATCATGAAAAAAGAATATAAGTATACCATCAACGGCAACAAGTATGAGGTTGCCATCGGTGACATTGTAGAGAATGAGGTTGTCGTCACCGTCAACGGTGAAGAATACAAGGTGGAGATGGAGGCCGAGCCGGAGCTTGAGAAGAAAGCCGTGGTGCACAAGCCCGCTGCTGCCGAGAGCGCTGACAGCGGTTCTGCCGATGGCGCTGCAGCTCCCGTCAATGCCAACAACGCCGTGAAGGCTCCGCTGCCTGGTGTCATCACCAGCATCGAAGTCAGCGTGGGCGACGAGGTGAAGGCCGGCGACACGCTGCTGGTGCTGGAAGCCATGAAGATGGCCAACAACATCGAGGCAGAGAAGGACGGCAAGGTAACGGCCATCTGCGTCAAGCCCGGCCAGAGCGTCATGGAAGACGACGCCTTGGTTGTGATAGAGTAAAGGGCGTGCTCCTACTACTTATAACAATGGTCTGCGACGAAATCATATGTCGCAGACCATTGTTTTTTCCTGTTCGCCTCGCGTCCGAGGATATGGAGAGAAGTGCATGCCGTCAAGGCTGCACTTCTACGGTCAGGGGCTGCTGCAGGGCTTGTTTGAAGCCATCCATGCGCAGCTGCCATTCATCCTGTGTACGACAGTCGAACTTGCTCCATGCCGAACCCCAGTAGTAGGTCAGCTTTTCGCCGGGCTGGACACTGCGGCGGATGCAGAGCGCATGGCCGAAGATGCCGTTCTGGTGACCTTCGTTCTCCACCAGTTTGGTTTCTGTGGCACCGTCGGGGAAGATGACGCCTACGTAGATTTGGAAGTTCTGCCCGTTAGGATTATCAGTCGGGTCGGCATACTGCACAAAGTCCTTGCCGATGCGTACGCTCTGCGTGTCCTCGTTGTGGATGACAACGCCTGATGCCACGTCAATTGACTTCACGGCTCCTTCGTACCATACGGTCTGGCGGTTGAAGTTAGACCCCTTGTCTAACGAGAGCTGGCGATGCTCCGTCAGCTGTTGCCCCTGATAGTCCGTGGGGTGGTAGGTCAGGTCGACGGTGAAGCGCAGCGGTCCGTTATCCAGTATGCGATAGTCCTTGTAGCAATAGGGGAAAAGTATCTCGTTGCCGTTCATCAGGGCCGGTGCGCCACATCCTAACGAGGGGCCTACCTTATAGCAGTCCAGCCCGTAGCCATGGTCGAAGTGGTAAGTGGTCAGCTCCTCCAGAGCCAGCGCCTCTTCTTCCTTGCCCTGCTTCTTCAGCTTCTGGATGGCGGGATGGTTGTCCAGTTCCACCTTGTAGCGCTTCTCCACTTCCAAATCTGGGGTGTTCTTCACCCAGACGTCGTTGCCGAAGGCACGCTCGCCGCTCTTCTGCAGGGCGGGACCATAGAGCCGGTAGGCACCTCGGTCGTTTTCCCAGGCAATATCGTCGACACGCTCAGGATACTGCCGGCCACAGACAAACACTTTCACGTCGCGCGGCTGTCCCTTGACGATGGTGTAGGTCGCCGTCCCATGGGGGCGCACGCTGGCATCAATGAGAATCTTGCCGTCATGGGTAATCTGGTAGATGACTTCCTGCCGGACAGCATTGATGACGCGGAAATTCCTTCCGGCGGCAACTCCCAGCCGCTGGTATACGGCCTGCGCGTCCACTTCCACCACCTCCTGCCGCTGCTGGGCGGTGTTGTTCTTCACTTGTACGGTAACTTGCTGGGCACCAGCCGTCATCACCGTCAGTGCCAGCAGCAGACTCATCATTACTTTCTTCATAGCTCTTTTCTTATTTGTAATTAGTTTTTAAGTTCTTTCTCAAAGAAGTCACAGCACTGGCGGAACAGATGGTTGCGCGTGTTGCCGCCGTAGATGCTGTGGTTGCGGTTGGTATACACCAGCTGGCGGAAGTCCTTGTCGGCCTGCACCAGTGCTTCGGTGTACTCTGCCGTGTTGCGGTAGTGCACATTATCGTCGGCCATGCCATGACAGAGCAGCAAGGCGCCGTGCAGACTGCCAACGCGGGCTATCGGACAGTCGTCGTAACCCGTGGGGTTCTCCTGCGGTGTACGCATGAAACGCTCCGTATAGATGGTGTCGTAGTAGCGCCACGACGTAGGAGGTGCTATGGCAATACCGGCGCGGAACACCGCCCTGCCTTCCGACATGGACATCAGCGTGTTGAAGCCGCCGTAGCTCCAGCCCCAGATGCCGATACGCTCCTTGTCGACATAGGGCAGGCTGCCTAACCACAGGGCCGCCTCCACCTGGTCGCGAGCTTCCAGCACGCCAAGCTGCCGGTAGGTGCATTTCTCAAACTCGGCTCCCCGGCCGCCCGTTCCCCTGTTATCCACACAGACGCAGACGAACCCTTGCTGGCAGAGATACTGTTCCAGCAGTGCCCCTTGTCCGCACATGCCGTTGCTCCATGCGTCTTTCACCTGCTGGCTGCCGGGACCGCCATACTGGTACATGACGACTGGATAGCGCTTAGAGGCATCGAAGCCGGCAGGTTTCACAAGCCAGCCGTTCAGCGTCACGCCTTCCGAGGTGGTGAAGCAGAAGAGGCTCCGCTCGCCCATGTCGTATTCCTTCAGCGCATCGCGCAGTGCCTGGTTGTCGACGAGCGTTGCCAGCGGCTTACCGCTATGGTTGCATACTGTATATACGAACGGGGTGTCCAGATTACTCCATGTATGGATGAAGTACTGCCAGTTGCTGCTGAAGACGGCCGTGCTCCACCCTGCCTTCGGCGTCAGGCACTCCCGCCTGCCGTCCTTGCGGGCCACCCACACACGCTGGTCGGTAGCCCCGTTCTCATGCGAGGCATAGTAGGCATTGCCGCTCTTCTCGTCATAGCCATAGACGGCGCTGACTTCGTAGTCGCCACGTTCTATTTGCCGCAGCAGCTGTCCGTTCAGGTTGTAGAGATACAGGTGCATATTGCCGTCGCGGTCGCTGGGCAGCAGGATGTGCTGGCCGCTGATGCGCAAGCCACTCACGGCCTCTTCGCGGATATACTTGTCCGACCGGTCCTCGACAGCCAGCTTGCTGACGGTGCTCAGTGGATTTACCATATAGACGCGCAGGCAGTCTTGATGCCGGTTCAGCGTACACACCGCTACACGGCTGGCATCGTCAGTCGCCACAATGCGCGGTATGTAGCCGTCGGCGTCCATAGGCACCTCCAACTGCCGCGTGCGGCGACTCTCTATGTCGTAGCTCCACACGCTGACGGCAGCATTCTGCCCACCCGCTATCGGATACTTGTAGGTGTAGAAGCCGGGATAGTCGGCGAACTCGCTGCGCTCGGGCCTCAGCCCCTTGAACAGCGGCATGGAGTACTCCTTGACATGACGCTCGTCGTAGCGCACCCACACCAGCTGCCGGCTGTCGGCGGTGAACACCATGGCACGCTCCACGCCGAACTCCTCCTCGTTCACCCAGTCGGGAATGCCATTGATGACGGCGTTGGCCTCGCCGTCCTTCGTCACCTGCACCTCAGCATTGTCGTAAAGCAACTTCACTATATAGATATTGTTCGCGCGTACGAAAGCAACCTGCAGCCCGTCGGGCGAAAACAGGGGCGCCTGCTGCGGCCCGCCGTCCGACAGCGGCGTGGCGCGGTTGTTGCGCACATCATACAGATAATAGCTTGCAGTGTACGAGCGGCGGTAAATGCGCTTCACATCCGTCTCGATAAGCAGCCGCCGACCGTCGGCACTCAACTGGTAGCCCTCCACGGTACCGATGGTGCTGCCCTTCACCGTGGCGGCATCGAACAGCACGCCCACTTCCCTACCCGTCTTGAACGAGTAGAGCACGATGCGCCTGCCGTCGTCGCTTATCTGTGCATACGTCTCGCCGTCGGGCATCGCCGTCACGGCTCTCATGCCTTCCGCCCGAAGCGCACCCCCCGTCACATCCGTCAGCGTCAGTCTTTTGCCTGCCACTGCCGTCAGCGCTAGCAGCAGCGAAAGTGTTATCACGATGTATCTTCTCATGGTCCTCTTTTGTTTTACGGCTACAAAATTAGGCAAAATTTCTGATATAACGCCCCTTTTCGCAAAATAAAAACAAAAATAACACCAAATAAAAAGTCCACCGTTTAAGGACGATGGACCGGGACCTAATGTTTTCACAACGGAATAATCCTTATTGTGATTTGCTAAAAATTAGTGCAGGAATAAACAGAAAAAACAAATAATGTTGCTTGCAGAGTTTTTTTTTCGTTTTTTTGTTGTAACTTTGCACTCACAATTGTAAAGATACGTCATCATAATGATTCAACATACAAACAGAGCCGCTGATTTCTCCCACATAAAAGAGTGCATTGCAGGGAGTGTCTATTACGACAACAATCATTCTGTTGTCGCTAATGGCGATTCTCAAAAAGTGCTTCAACAAATACCCGACCATTCTGTTTCGCTGATTCTGACAGACCCGCCTTATCATAGCACAAAGAAAGAGAATATTATCAATGACAAAGCCTTTGATTCCGACGAGGATTTTCTGGCATGGATGGAAGTATTTGCTAAAGAATGGAAGCGTATATTGCGGCCGAATGGCTCAGGCTTTATGTTTTGTTCGTCTGCAATGGAGGCAAAATTGGAGCATATGCTTTCCAAATACTTTAATGTTCTCTCTCATATCGTATGGACCAAGCCAAATGAGCCTGGCTATGATGGATGGAAAGGCAAGATGAAAAAAGAAGCATTACGCCAATGGTATCCACAATCGGAAAGGATTATTTTTTTTGAACCAGCGACTGAAGGAAACCTCAAACGCTCTGGCTTTGGCAACATGCTCAAAGAAGCCCGTTCAAAATGCGGAATGTCAATGCACGAACTGACCGCCATAATAGGGGCTCATGGGAAGGTTAATCATGGTGGAGCCGTTTCTAATTGGGAGTCGGGCAGAAATATTCCGAGTCGTGAGCAATACGAAAAAATTTGTAATGCCTTGTCTGAGAATGGTCTTGAAGAACCTATGCCATGTTACGAAGATGCTATACGTCCCTTTGAAGTGAGTGCAGATGTAGAGTTTACCGACGTTTGGACATTCCCCTCAGTTAAGCAATACGAAGGAAAGCATCCTGCAGAAAAGCCAATTGATATGCTGGAGCATTGCATTATGGCCAGTACATTCGAAAACGACATTGTTCTTGATTGCTTTGCTGGCTCTGGCAGTACATTGATTGCAGCTCTGAAAACCGGTCGATATGCTGTAGGTGTCGAAATAGACGAGAACTGGTGCAAGGCTATCAAAGACCGTTTGGAAATAGTCGGTGATATGGACTTCAAGCAGTTGGAGGGCTATAAACTCATGAAAGGAACTGCAACAAGAAGAAAGAAGAAAGAGACCGTTCAAATGGCCTCCTTCTTCTGATGCTATACCTCAAATCCAATTATTCTTTTTCAGAATCCGTTTCATCCAGTCAAGCGTTCCTTCCACACCTTTGTCGGCTACGGTGACGTTGCAATGGTGGTGTCCCCAGCCAAGATTATATAAGCGATGGTTAAACTGCCCAGACCTCAGTTCGTGAATATGGAACAGACTGGTATTCGTAATTGTGAGGTCTGGAACTTCGCGGCCTTCTGCTTGTATCATCTTTGAGGAAAACCCCATTGCAGACATCTTTTCCAAGCAAAGTGGACAAATAGTATTTCCATCATTGTCGATGATGCGTTCCTGTTTAAGCCAGTCGGTATCATCCACTCCATTTTCGTGCGCTTCCTTCAATATGGTGTCTCTGCGCTTTTCTAAATATGCTTTTTGGTCGCCGCTTGTTTCAAGGAATGTCTCAATGTCATAGCATGACCAAAACAGATATTCCAGCTGAAGTTTGCACAAGCTGATAGTTTTCGTGTCAGCGTATTCATAAACCCGTATGCCTGCGCCTTTCATCTTCGAGGTGTTATATCCCTCGACTATTTTCTCTTGGCCTGCCGATGTGGTAGCAGGAACACGCGCAACATATTCACCCCCAAGAGGAGCTTTTCTTGACGACGCTGGTTTCCATCCTTTCTTTATGCCATAGGTATTCCACTGCCATCGCGTTTCATAGAACACCAACAGGTTCTTTCCAAGTTTCAAACCTTGCATCTTGAGAATTGTTTCTGCTCCTGGCGCAAAATAGTCTTCTGGCTTAATCAGTACGATAAAACCATGTTCGTATTTACCGTTTAAGGATGGTGCTGTATTGCAAACCTCATAATCCGCATAAGGAATCAATACTGTGCCATTTCGTAAGACACGGTTCTGATATATCACATCGTCATCAGCACCTCTCGTTTGACTGGTCTTGTAAATCTTTGTTTGAACGGGTGTAAACAAGGTGGTTTTCTTTTTCATAATCAGCAAAATGATTCGTCGTTAAAGAACATGCGCACAGACACTTTAAGTGCATGGGCAATCTTTTCAATATTCACAATAGAAACGTTGCGTTTGCCATTTTCAACACTTGCTATATAACTTCTATCCAAATCAGCAGCATAGGCAATATCCTTCTGCGAGAGTTCTTTCTCCTCCCTTATTGCCTTGATGCGCTGACCTATTCTCTCTTTTATGTCCATAATCATATGTATTTTTCGTAATTTGGGTACAAAATTACTTGATTGTTGCCAATAAGTCAAAGACTATAAGTCACACCCTGTTAATAAACCAAAAGTGTCTGTTGAAGAATCCTATCAAACTGGCCATCCTCCAAGGACAATATGAGGCAGCAAAAGGGGTGAACCGCATTCAGCTTGCTGTCTATTTCGGCATAGGCAAGTATATCTCGCTGAACACCCGTAATGGCAAGTGGGGAACGGGAGCCTTGGAGGCTATCAGCCAGATTTTGCACGAAGAACTGCCTGGATTGCGAGGATATTCTGCATCAAGTATGAAAAATATGCGGAAGTTCTACGAGAATTGGCTAATGCTTGACCCTAATTCGTCAGTCATAGCCGATGATTATAATTCGGCAAGTGTACTTGCCGAATTGGAATCCAATAAATCGACAAGTGCAATTGTCGATTTACAAAACCACGAAATCGACATCTACCAATCTATACGAATTCCAGAAACCAAGGAGTTTCCTGTTGAAGATTTCTTTAGAGTTCCATTCACTCAGCATATACGCATAATCGAAGGGGTAAAAGATTTAGATGCTCAATACTATTATATCCATCGTGTAGCGGAAGAGAACCTTACAGAAAAAGGAATCATACAACTTATAAAAGCCAACGCTTACGGCCAGCGCCACACGATGCCAAGCAACTTTTCTCAAAACATTCCTGACGCAGCACTGGCTCGCAAGGCTGTGATGATGTTCAAGGACTCCTATCTGCTGGACTTTATCAACGTAGAACAGATTGGGGAACGAGAGACCATTGATGTGGACGAGCGAGAGGTTGAGCAACAGATAGTACAGAACATCAAGCAATTCATCATGACCTTTGGCCGTGACTTCACCTTCGTTGGCAATCGTTGCAACTTACAAAACAACTACCGACATGCCAGAAGAGCTGCGCCGTACGCTGCCCGACATAGAAGAACTAAAGAAACTGCTCTAAACAGCCTATGATTAAGAAAACCCTTTGTTTCAGCAACCCTGCCTACCTGTCCCTACGGGATGCCCAACTTGTTATCAAGCTGCCTGAAGTGGAAAAGGCAGCGAACCTGACGGAGGAGTTCAAGAAGGCAAATGAGGTGACGCGGCCTATTGAGGATATTGGCGTCGTGGTGCTCGACCATAAGCAAATCACCATCACGCAAGGTGCACTGGAGGCCCTGCTGGAAAACAACTGCGCCGTCATCACCTGCGACTCCAACCATCTGCCCGTCGGACTGCTGCTGCCCCTGGTTGGCAATACGACACAGAACGAGCGGTTCCGTGAGCAATTGGATGCCTCACAGCCTTTGCGAAAGCAGTTGTGGCAACAGACCATGCAGTATAAAATCAGGAATCAAGCGGCTGTGCTCGCCCAGTGCTCTGATGCAGAGACGAAGTGTATGCAGATATGGGCCAACGATGTCCGCAGTGGCGACCCCGACAATTTGGAGGCACGCGCTGCCGTCTACTATTGGAAAAGCCTGTTTGGCCATATCCCAGGATTTATCCGAGAACGTGAGGGTGTTGCTCCTAACAACCTGTTGAACTACGGCTATGCCATTCTTCGTGCCGTCGTAGCCCGCTCGTTGGTGGCCAGCGGTCTCCTCCCTACCCTTGGCATCCATCATCACAATCGCTACAATGCCTACTGTCTGGCTGACGACATCATGGAGCCGTATCGCCCGTATGTTGACCGATTGGTTTATGACATCACGGAGCAATACGGTGTAGACGTAGAACTGTCAAAGGACATCAAGGCAGAGCTGTTATCCATTCCGACACTCGATGTGGTCATTGGCGGAAAACG
The DNA here is from genome assembly GCA_017459445.1 of Prevotella sp. Classification (GTDB taxonomy): domain Bacteria; phylum Bacteroidota; class Bacteroidia; order Bacteroidales; family Bacteroidaceae; genus Prevotella. Next base: position 69,528 of record JAFUDJ010000031.1, read on the forward strand.
CAGCCCGCTCATGGTGGCTGCTTCCCAGACGACGGCCTCGCTCTACAAGTGTTTCAGTGGTGAACTCCGTAAAATCGCCTATCCTGAGTTATGAGCCATTCGGAACGTTTTAGCGAATACAGGGTTATGTGGCTGTTAGTATTGTTCGACCTGCCGACGGATACGAAGAAGGACATCCGCGAATATACGCTGTTTCGCAAGCGGCTGATACAGGACGGCTTCACGATGTTTCAGTTCTCCATCTATGTCCGCCATTGTGCCAGTATGGAGAATGCGGAAGTTCACAAGAAGCGGGTCAAGGCTATCTTGCCGGAGTTTGGCAAGGTTGGCATTATGTGCATCACCGACAAGCAATTCGGCAACATTGAGCTGTTTTATGGCACCAAGCCACAGCAGCCCAATGCCCCAGGACAACAGCTGGAACTGTTTTAGAAAAGGAGAATCTCATCTTAGCGATGAAACTCCCCTTTTTCCTTGCAGCATTTTTTCTTTTCTAAATTTCTTTGCAAGCATCTGATTATCAGCATCTTTCTCCAATCCAGATGTTTATGCCACTGCAAAGGTACTAATTTTTTAGCAAATCACAACAGGCCGTTGGTTCGATAGTTAAAGATATTGATGTTTATGCCACTGCAAAGGTACTAATTTTTTAGCAAATCACAACCTTATGGATATTAAAAAGATGGGGTCAAATGATGTTTATGCCACTGCAAAGGTACTAATTTTTTAGCAAATCACAACTCGCTTCTTTACCAATGTTATGTTCAGTTTGATGTTTATGCCACTGCAAAGGTACTAATTTTTTAGCAAATCACAACAGCCTGCTCAATTTGATGGTAACTCGGTTGGATGTTTATGCCACTGCAAAGGTACTAATTTTTTAGCAAATCACAACCTCGTTCCTTACTGCAAAAGTCACACACCAGATGTTTATGCCACTGCAAAGGTATTAATTTAAAGTCCATAATCTCCTATTTGGAAACAAAGGCATCCCTCCGGCTCACCACGCATAGTCAGTCGTTTCGCCGTCGAACTCCAGGGGGCCTTGCCAGCCGGCTTGCCGGCAGACGGAGCGGATGACGGCGAGGTAGTCGGGGGTGATGGGGCGCTGGCCGTTGTGGTATTGGTAGTAGGTGGAGCGGCAGTTGTGGGCGATGAGGCTGTCCTTGATGAACCGCTGCACGGAATAGGGCATGTCGCGGTAGAAGCGGGTCTTCATGCCGACGGGCATGGCGACGGGCTGGTTGTCGCGGAACAGGTCGCACGCACCGTCGGCAGCCTTCTGGTAATGGGGGCTGACGCAGGTGGCGAGGTGCCTGTCAGGGGCTATGTACTGGCCGACTTCCCATCGCAGGCAATGCTCGCGGCGGGGGCAGTCGGCTCTGAAGCAGCAGAGGTAGCCATCGGCCTTCTGGCGGAACAGGGTTTCTTTGTCTTGCATACGTCGTTTCTGGGTTTGATGTTGCAAAGGTAGTCATTATAATTTTAATTACCAAACAAAAATCATAAAATATAACTACATAACTACATGAGGCTTGCAACTCGTTGTTTAATAGACGAATAGACTATGTAGTTTAACTACACGAAACTACATGTAACTACACAAAATTGGCTAAAACGCGTAGAAAATGCTTGTAAAATCGCTGTAACTTAGTGATATTCAGTTTGTTTTTTGAATGTTCAAAATGAAAAAACAAATTGTTTTTACGGGAAAAACAAGTTGTTTTTCCTATGAAAACAACTTGTATGGGGCATCAAAGAATTGTCAATGTGACTTGTATGGGCGAACGGCCGAGGGGGTAAAAAGGGGCGTTTTGGGCCGTTTTATGTAGTTTCATGTAGTTTCGTGTAGTTAAACTACATGATGTAAACTGCTGATTAGCAACGTGATAAGTCGCGCTGTGTAGTTATGTAGTTAGTTTTACGATTTTTTTCTCAGGAAATATTTTTGCGGAGTGAGGAATGTTTTGTACCTTTGCAGAAGCATCTGACAAACACGCAAAAGAATAAGGAGAAAACGATATGCTGAAGGTTACACTGCTGAAGAACAGCCGCCAGACGGAGACGCTGCGGCTCACTGACCTGCCGACGCTGGCAGCAAGCATCAGGACAAGGGAGTACGAGAAGGAGGTGAACGAGGTGCGGGTGCTCTACCCCGTGCTGAAACTGGAGCGGCAGGACGACGGCAGCGTCAGCGGTGCCGAGAACTTTACGCGAAAAATCCCACGCGTCTGCTTCGCCTCGGAGCTGGAGAACCGCCACCGCCAGCGGCTGAACCGCAGGTACACGGGCCTGGTGCTCCTGGAGGTGAACAACCTGCGCAGCTACGAGGAGGCGGCGGCAGTGAGGCAGGGCGCCGGCCAAATGCCGCAGACGCTGCTGGCCTTTGTGGGCGCCAGCGGTCGCAGCGTGAAGATAGTATGTCGCGGCGAGGCGATAGAAGGCAGGGAGATGCCGACGGCGGAAGAGGACGTGCACCGCTTCCACCTGAACCTCTACGAGAAGTCGCGCATGGCCTATAACGTACAGCTGGGCGTGATGATAGAGAAGCTGGAGCCCCACCTGGAGCGCAGCTGCTACGTGAGTGCCGACGCCGATGCCGTATACCAGCCGGAGGCCATACCATTCTATATTGACCCGTCGGCAACGCAGAAGGCCGTCGCACCGTCGACCATCGAGCCGCGCGAGACAGCGCCGGGGCTGAACCACTACCTGTCGATGCACCACATCTATGAGTTCAACCTGAACAAGGCATACGACGACGTGGAAGAGTCAGACGTGGAGGGCGGCAAGGACGGGGAGGAGTTTGTCCACCAGCTGGCAACCTGTCTGGCCGACCACTGCCGCGAGACGGGCATCCCCATGGGCATTGCCCTGCGGATGAGCGAATACCGATGGCCGTTCCGCGAACACCGGCAACTGGTGCGGCTGACCTTCGGCAACGCCTACCGTCAGGACAACGAGCGCAGATACCTCGGCCGCAAGAACAGGACGCTGCCGCTGAAGAACGTACCGCCCGAGACGCTGCTGACGATAAAGACCGGCATCTTCCTGCGCGAGAACTACGAGCTGCGCATGAACGTGATGCGCGGCGTGACCGAATACCGGCAGCGCACGGGAATGGGCTTCGACTTCCAGGACCTGACGGAGCAGGCCCGCAACAGCATCACGCTGAGGGCACTGGAGCAGGGCATCAAGTGCTGGGACAAGGACATACGCCGATATGTCAACTCGGACGACATAGAACCCTACGACCCCATCAACGACTGGCTGGAGCGACTGGCACCGTGGGACGGCAAGGACCGCGTCACGCCGCTGGCCCTGCGGGTGCATACCGCCTACAAGGAGTGGCCGCACCTGTTCCGCCTCTGGATGCGCTCCATGGTGGCCATGTGGCAAGGCAAGGGACAGCTCACCGGCAACGCCCTCGTACCATTACTAATAGGACGGCAGGGCTGCGGCAAGTCATCGTTCTGCCGCATCCTGCTGCCCCGCGAGCTGCGCGACTACTACAACGACCGCATCAACTTCAAGAACGAGCAGGACCTAAACCTCGGCCTCACCTCGTTCGCACTCATCAACCTCGACGAGTTCGACCGCGTCACCCAGCGCCAGCAGATAGTGCTGAAATACCTCGTGTCGACCGCCGACCTGAAATACCGCCCACCCTACGGCAAGGCCTACCAGAGCCACCGCCGCTACGCCTCGTTCATCGGCACCACCAACGAGGCAACGCCGCTGACCGACCCCACGGGAAGCCGCCGATTCGTCTGCGTCAGCGTCGACGGCGACATCGACTTCCACACCCCTGTAGAATACCAGCAGCTCTACGCCCAGCTGAAACAAGAGATACAGGACGGCGAACGCTACTGGATGACACCCGACGAAGAAGAGGCGCTGATGCAGCACAACCGCCAATACCAGCAGCTGAACGGCCTCGGCGAGATGCTGCTGTCGCTATACCGCAAGCCCGAAAGCAGCGAAGAAGGCCAGTGGCTGCCGCTGAAAGCCATCTCGGCCCGCATGAAGCAAGCCTTCCGCAGCGGCTACACCGACGATGCCAGCACCATCCGCAAACTCGGCAACTTCATGAACCGCCCGGAATACAAGTTCGACAGCCGCCGCAAAGCCGGCGGCATGGAATATCTTGTAGTGGACCCCCCAAAGACATAAAGAGGATCTACAAAAAAATATAATAAAATAAATATAAGTGCTAATGTCAATATCCCAACACAAAATCGAATATAAGAATATTTTTTTCTTATACTAACTGACATTTCTTTATTATCAGCAGTGTCTATTTTTTTGCTATATATTTTATAAAAAACTGCTAAAATGACAAAAGAAATTAATATCAAAACAATAGGTTTAGAATACGTTTCCATTAGTGCTCGTTATAATTTTCAGATTGGCCGAATAGCCTTCGGCAGGTCAACACACGTGTTTATAGCCTATGATGCAAAAGGGGAAAGGTACCATCGTCAGTTGATTTAATCCAAACCTCATGCTTGAGGTTCCTTTCCGCATCCTTCGAGAGATACACTTTTATCTTCTCAATGAGCGGCGCATTCGCATCGTGTCCGTAACTGCGGTAAGATAGTTCTTGGCTATCTTGATGTCGTTGATACAGGGCAGTTCCCCTTTAAATGATGTCAGCCCCATAAAGGGCTTCTCTGCATCTGCACGGTCGTAGATAACTTCCGCTGCCGTGTGCCCATGGGCTGCATAGTGCAACTTGTTCTGAACCATTTTGAAGAACAGCCTGGAGGTATCCGTTCGAGGATCATAGTCAACGCTGGTGGCATAGAGGTCGAGCACTTGTCGGTACATCACCTTCTCCGACGAGCGGATGTCACGGATGCGGTCCAAGAGTTCCTTCCAGTAGCCGCCACCGCCAAGGTTCTTCAGTCGCTCGTCATCCATGGTAAATCCCTTGATGATATACTCTGCCAGTCGCTCCGTAGCCCATTGGCGGAAGCGTGTACCGACGATGGACTTCACGCGATAGCCAACAGAGATAATGACATCGAGGTTGTAGAGCGTAACCTCCTGACTCTGCGTTTTTCCCTCTACGGCACCATGCTGAGTGGTATGTCGGAATTTCCGACATACCTTTTCTTTCTTCAGCTCTCCCTCTTTGAAGATGTTCGATATATGCTCTGTTATCGTTGACCTTCCTTTTCCATATAACGCCGCTATTTGTTCCTGCGTCAGCCAGACCGTCTTGTTCTCCAGTCTGACGTCGAGCTTTATCTTCCCGTCTTCCGAGCGGTAAATGATAATCTCGCCGTTGTTCTTCTCTATCTCGTTGGCCATATTGCATTAAAGTTTTGTTTCTTGTTCTTATTTTATTCTATCATTTGAAAGGAAAGGACACTTTATAATCAAAATCACCTTTTCACTAGAAATTTTCTGAGTTTCTGTCGGCCAGCGAGTCGAAGCCGCCCATCCAACTATTCTTTTCTTGGATGACTTCTACGAAGTCTTGGGGCAGAACCACGTTATTCAACTCGATGGCACTGATGAAAAGCGGAGCAATCTCCTCTGGCGTGAAGCCTGCTATGCCACAGCCAATACGCGTGACCAAGAATTTGTACTCTGGATGCTCAAGTGCGAAACGATAAAACTCATCCACGTAGGGCTTGATGGTTTCCGCTCCGCCTTGCATAGTTGGTATTGCATAGCTCTGCCCCTGTAGGCCTACGCCTTGCCCCCAAACTGCACCGAACTTCTCCAGTGCAACACGGGCAGCACCACCTCCATGGTAACCTCCGAGATTGCTGCCAAACACAAAAATCTCGTTCTCTTTTAGTTCCCTGATGAACTCTGGTGTATATTCGTTGTACATTACTATATTTGCCCTAACAGGTCTTTTGTTTTATTCTTTCAGTTTGTCTCTATTACTCCAAATAGTACTTCCGCCGTTCCTCTGGTGTCAACTGGCGGTTTTTGAATCGTTCGCGGGTTTGTTCTATAAGGTCTTTTAGGGAAGGGAAATCATATGTCCAGATACTATTATGGACATCATCCAACATTACTATTTTCCCTATAGGGTTGTATAAAACATAATACCTCCCGAACAGCCCTATTGGTTGTTCTACAAGAAGCCCAGTATTAACATCCCATATTTTTACAAAAGAATAGTCTGACGAAAAAAGATATTTGCTGTCAGGGCTGAAGGATATAATAGCCCCTGGTCCGTTCCTTCCTATAAGAGACCTCCCTATAATCTCTTTCTTATTCACATCCCATATACTTATAGAATTAAAAGCTACACTAGCAATATAATTACCATTAGGACTCAATAAAGCCGAAAACAAATAGGTATTTCCATCCAAAAATTTTTCAGTAAGTTTTCCTGTCCTAACATCCCAAATCCAAATGATTCCACCTGACGTTGAGATGATTCTTTCTCCGTCTGGGCTAAATGAAGCAGATGTAACATCTTGTGTATGTAATAGAGGATCCCCGACCTGTAATCCTAATTGAGCATCCCAAATTGTAACATTTTTATCTGCAACGGAGATGACTTTTTTCCCATCAGGACTTATTGAAAGGCAGTTAACAATATTTGAATGCACTTTCCATGATTTTTTCATTCGGGTTTTCGTGTTAATGTCCCACGTTTCAATAGTGTTGTCTTTATAAGCAAGAACTGCATATTGTCCATTTCGACTTAATGAAGCGCAAGAAAAATCTGTGTGTATTTTCATCGAATCTCCTACAAAGTCCGTTTTTAAAACATCCCATTTTTTTATTGTATTCTCGCCTGTAAGATAAAGAGCGTAATTCCCATCGGCGCAGATTGCATACCCTTGACAATCTTTTACCAATTGCGTCGGTCTCTGATATGGAAATAGATTTCTTGATGTAGCATCCCATATCCTAATGGTATTATCTAAAGATGCTGACAAAACAGATTTCCCATCAGGACTAAACGAGACTGACCTAACAGAATTTGTATGTCCTACTAAAGGATTCCCTAACTGTTTACCTAATTTAGAGCCCCATATTCTTATTGTGTTATCATCAGATGCTGAGACGACGTGTTTTCCATCAGGACTGAATAAGGCGGAGTTTACTCTGCCTGTATGCCCCTTCAATGGATTCCCTATTTGTTTTCCTGATTTTGAATCCCATATTCTTATTGTGCTATCATTAGATGATGATACGATGTGCTTTCCATCAGGACTGAATGAGGCTGAGTTTACTCTGCCTGTATGACCTTTCAATGGATTCCCTATCTGTCTACCTGTTTTAAAATCCCATAATCTTATTGTATTATCATCAGATGCCGATACAACGAGTTTTCCGTCAGGACTGAATGAGGCTGAGTTTACTCTGCCTGTATGACCTTTCAATGGATTCCCTATCTGTCTACCTGATTTAGAATCCCATATTCTAATACTATTGTCATAACCATAACGTTTTACCATATGTCGTTCATTATATACTCCCGACGCAGAAATAATGTATTTCCCATTTGGACTGAAGGCAACAAAATTAATGACACTATTATGACCGGCCAAAGTGTTTCCCACCTGTTCTCCTGTAACAACATCCAATATTCTTATTGTATGACCACTACATGAAACTATTTTTTTAGAGTCAGGACTGAAAGCAATAGAACGCACAGAATTAGTATCTCTTATCGTTCCCAATTGTCCCCCTGTTTTAGCATCCCAAATTCTTATCGTTTGATCCCTTGACCCTGAAACAATATAATTTCCATTAGGACTAAAGCAAGTAGTGTATACTTCATCATGATGACCTCGTAGAATGGCTTCATCTACCACACAAGTTTTTCGTAGCGCAATCTCAGCTTCTCTTGTGTAGGGCATAAAAGGAGGTAAAGCCTGTAGTGCAATGAGCCGGCCCAAATATGAATCACCTTCATCAACCAATGCAAGAGCCTTTTCGGCAAGAATACGAGAGAGATTAGTTTGGAATCCTTGATTGGCGACAGACAATTGTTGTTTCCTTAGAGACAATTGTGTAATGGAAGAATCTAATTGCATATTTGAAAAGGCCAACAAAGTATTAGCACTATCTTTTTGTCGATTGGCAAGTCTGGCAGCATCTCGTTCCTGTTCCACTTTGGCCAGTGTTTGCGTAAGACTGTCAACAAGTTTCTGGTTAGTTCCCTCTAATTGGAGGTTCTTGCTTGCCATACTTAGGATATAGGCTGTAATAACCCCACAAAGCAGAACTATTCCTGCTGCTATTGCCATCCATTTAAGCCTTCTCCGCTTTTCTCTCTTTTCTTTTAATACTGCCAACGGTTCACAGAACGAATCATGAATCAACTCAACACGATTATTCCTACCATCGGAGGAGGTGCTAATGCGTTGAAGAATTCGATTCTTTCCTTCTAATAGTTTTGCTCCATTTTTTACATGCAAGAGGAAGTCGCTTTCGGGATTGGAGTTTCGCCTTCCTGTGCTATCTACGAGATTATCCTCGATATACGATTTTTCTATGTTAGAAAAGCCACGTGTGGCCTCGTTATAGAAACGCTCAAAGGGATTACCCTTAATAAAGTCATCAACAAGAGCGGGAGATATATGGTCGACACTTAACTTCTGGAAGTCCACATAAATGCGACTACAAAGCAGAGAAATGATATTGGTACTGATACTGCCATCATCATTACGCGATTTGCTTATAATGGCATGGGCTATGGCATCCTTTTCGCCTACATTGAACAATCCTTCGCCAGGTATCAGAATGACATCACGGGCGCCTTCTTCCAAGAGACTACGTAGACGATAGCGGCAACGTTTCAGGGCGGGCAAATAGCAGTTGTCTATACTGTCCTCAAAATGGTAAAGGTCGTCTTCACGGATGGACACTACGAAGCGGAAGTTCTGTTCGTAGCGATAGGGGTGACTATCAACCTCGCAACTGTCGAGGGTGTGGTCTTTGTCGTTGAGATAGTCCAGCTGCCGTAGAAGCACTTCTGCTTTATCACGATGTCCACGAAAGACTTCCTCAAACTGGTCGAAGACAATAACGGGAGTGGTTGGTTTATCGTATTTGTCATAGAAGCGATGACGGGCGAAGTAGTTCCAAAGGTAGTCAACGGATTGTTGGTCTTGCTGCTCATCAATAACGTTGACGGTTTCTGTCCTATTAACAATACGTTCAACAGTCTCAACAATTATAGTCTGATAGCTTTGTTCTTCGTCGCGTATTCCCAAACGAATACTCATAGGTGTATATTGCTCTTCGCGGAGTTCTGGGAACACACCGGCATTGAGCAGAGAGGTTTTACCAATGCCACTTTTGCCATAGAGCGTCACAAAGACATTGCCCATAATGAGACGGACCAAATCATAGCTGTCATCATCTCGTCCGCAGAACTTCAGTTTCCGTTCGGCAATCTCTGGGTCTTCGTAAGAGGCAAGGCCGGCCCATGGGTTCTGGCTGTCATCGATGTTCTGTTCCTTGAAGTGGGAGAACAAACGTTTGAATATATCGTTCATGACTTACTGATTTTCGTTAATAGAAGTGATGAGTTTGAGGAAACCGTCAGAATCCATTAGGTCAATGCCGGAAGGCTGTTGATTGATGATGGTTTCATAGAACTGATGATAGTCGGAACGCAAGTTGTAGCCATTAATAGCCAATGGGATGATGGTCTTGTCGTTGAACTGTTGGGCCATACGCCATTCCTTATTATAATAATGCTCAGTGTCGCCACGTTTAAGGTCGTCGGCTACATGAGGAGAAAGGACTGTAATGACAACCTTGGCAGCACTGATGGCGTCGGCTATCTCGCCTTCGTAGTTGTCGCCTCCAAAGAGGCGGGCATTATCAAGCCACACATCATATTTTTCATCACTGAGTCGGAAAAACAGCTGACAGGCAGCCAACGCATCCTTGCTGCAATAGGAGATGAAGATACCGCCACGCCTGCGGCTCTCCACAATTTGTTGACGGAAAGGTGCGTTTTCGGAGTCTTCGGTCAGCGTTTTGGTGATACTGGTAATGAAAGACGTTGCATCGCCAAGTATGCAGATATCTGTTCGTTTAAGAAACTGTAGCAATTTTCCGTCAGTCTTATCATTCTCATCAAGAGAAAATGCAACCTCGCCCATACCGTCGTAGTTATTCTCCTCGCTACTCTTGTTAACGCCCGTCAATACATACCAGAAGAAACGGAAGTACCAGTTGTCGTATTTACACCCCAATGCCAGGAGTCGCTTGCTACGGATGAAATCGAGCATCTCATTATTAGATTCCACATCCATACGCATCCACTTTTCAATGAGCAATATGGCATCAGCATCGGTCTTGATATATTTCTTGGCTAAGTCGTCGACATCCAATTTGCCAAACACATAAATCAGTGTTGGCTGATTGTATTTCTTTCCTCTTCGGCAAGCCTTCAAAGCCGTCTGTAGTTCATCTACAGTCTCTTTATCATAGATATTCACCACACGTAGCTCATTACCCCATACTTTCCGCATAGCTGATTCCAAATATTCGTCAGTGGTTGTGGTTAATACAGTTGTGAAGAGTCGCGTCTCCAGCAGAGCCATCAAATCTTTGGACACATCTTCTGCACGAAACTTGATTTCATCATCCTCAATAAGTCGCCTTACGGGGTTAATGCGTTCGTTCTTATCCAGTGCTATCTCGTTATAGTTCTCATATTGCACATTTGAGTTCTCGTTCACCTTCCTCAGAAAATACTGATGGACATCGCCCGTAGGCTCTATTTTGCTATCAAGGATAATCTCATTACCAATGACCAGTGCATAGCGGTCATTGAGCACATCCTTGATGAACTTTTTCGTGTTAAAGCGCCTGCTCATTTTGAGTAATTTTAGGTTCTATGCCACAAAAGTACATAAATTTTTTCAAAAAACATGCATTTGATGATAAAAATATGAGGGGAGATAAGAAATTTCAATTGGCGGGAAATGAATACGGCCAATACCACCCAAGGAATTACTCCTGCCGTAGTTTGGCCTTCAGTTCCTCAATGTCGTTCTTAGTCATGGTGACATAGGGATGTTCTGCGCCAAGGGCTCCCTCCAAGATGGGCAGTGCGCGCTGCAGGGAGTCCAGCGAATGGCGATAGTCGCCCATGGCATGATAGGTGGCTCCCATGCCCAGGTAAATCATACCGACATTGGGGTGGCTGTCCCCTACCCGCTGCCTGTATATCGACAGGGCCTTCTCGTAATAGTCCAGCGAAGCGGGATACTTGCCCTGCTCGCCATACGAGCCAGCAAGGTTCAGGTAGATGTTGGCAATGTCGGGATGAGTAGGGCCAAGAATGCCAGTAAGCATGTCGAGCGACAGCTTCAGGTACCGCTCCGCCTCAGCATAGTCGGGCTTCCGCAGATTGGTGACGCCCAGGCTGAGGTAGGCCCTGCCTATCAGCGGATGGCGCTTGCCGTACAGTTCCTTATAGACGTCCAGCACCTTCTCGTAAATGTCGATAGCCTCCGCAAACTTCTCCTGCTTGCTGTAGACATTGGCCACGTTGGAATACACCAGGGCGGCCTCGGCGCTACGCTCGCCATGGATTTCCTTCAGAATGGCGTATGCCTCGAGGTAGTTGCGAAGGGCGCCCTCCAAGTCCTTGTCTGTGTCGTTGTATATCGAGGCTATGGCATTGTGGACGTTGGCTATCCGCGAGCGGTTGCCATTGGCCGACTCCATCAGCCGGAGGGCATGCTGCATATTCTCCAAAGCCTTCGGATAGTCGCCCAGCGAACGGTAGACGCCGCCTATGCCGTAATAGCTGTCGGCAAGGGCCAGCGTGTCTGTCGGCTGCATGTCCTGCCTGATTTGCAGCGCCTGCTGATGGCATGCCATCGCCTGCTCATAGTCAGCCTTGTATCCATAGATGGAACCCAGATTGTTGTAACACTCGGCAACAGCCCGCTCCATCCCTGCTATCCGTGACGACAGCAGCAGGGCGCGACGGAAATAGCCGATGGCCTCGTCGTATGCCGCCACATAGACATGGAACTCACCGGCATCCGACTGCCACGCAATGTTCGCGGTGTCAAGACCGGCACGCAGGTCGACATAGTAGGCCGCCGAGTCGTTCCGATGCTGCATGCGGAATATCTCGAAGCGACTGTAGCAGTCTTGGGCAATATCCGTCAGCGCCCGCTGTGCCAGCGCCTTGTTCTTCTCCAGTTTCCGGCCGCGCCTGTCCAGTTCCCTTTCCTCCGTGGCGTTCTGTTCCTGCAGCTGCCGCAGGTCAGCCGTTCGGCTGCGGATGTCGCCTTTCGTCCGCAGCAGCGAGTCGGCTTCTGTCAGCCTGCCCTCCAGAATCAGGCTGCTTATCTGCCGATTGAAGGCATCCACCTCGTCGAAGTCCGTCTTTGAGTAGCGTTCTGCCATCTCGCTAATCAGCCGTTCGTTGCTCTCCTGCTGGCTGTAAAGTTCCTGAAGCTGCCGGCGGTATTCTTCTTCCGTCAACTTTTGCTGTGCCTTGAGGGCTTCTATTTCGTCCTCACGGTCCTGCAGCTGCCGTTGCAGCGTGCGCCGGATTTTCCGTTCTGCGGCCAACTTGTCATCCGCCTGCTGGCTTGGCGTCTCCATCACCAGCACCAGCGGATTCTTCGACTGTGCATACTGTTTCGACAGCACGTCAGGGTCTGTCAGTACATAACCCTGCTTCTGCACATTCTGCAAATAGTAGTTACTGCTTGGAATAGTCAGTAAGAACTGACCATTGCCACTACTGACTACGGCATTGCCACCACGCACCGTCACTGTGGCACCCGACAGCCGCGTACCAGCCATCACCAGGCCGTTACTGCCCAACCGTCCCTTCGTCTTCACATAGCCCCGCTGCGTCTGTGCCGTCCCAAGCGTTACCATCAATATTGAAATCAGAAAACAAATTGCTCGCATTATAGTGTTTTATGACATTCTACTCTTTTACTGTTATCTTCCAATAGCCAGTTTTATTACTGCCAACCCGTACCAGAAGCCCTAACGACTTCAATAGAGATATATGCTTATATACCTGCCGTTCCTTCAATTTCAGCAATTCACAGATGTCATGAACTGTTACCTTAGGCCGTTGGCGTATCACCCCAAACACCTCCCATGCCGGTTTAGATACTTCCGGGAATTTATCCTGCACTTTATCCTGCACTTTATCCTGCACTTGCATTTCGTTGTCATCTGGCTGATAAGCCTGCATCGTATCAAGCAAACAGGTTAGCATAAATTCCACAAACGGTGTACTGTTTCCAGCCGCATCACTTCTGGCAATCGCATTGTAGTAGTCCTGCTGATGTTCCTTGACAATCGTTTCAACAGGGAGCCACGCAAAGATGCCTTTCCAACGAGACAGCAACATAGTCTGCCAATAACGCCCCATGCGCCCATTACCATCGCTAAAGGGATGAATGAACTCAAACTCATAGTGAAACACACAAGAATGTATCAGCGGATGAACATCTGTGGTGCTGACCCACAGGAAGAGGTCGCTCATCAGTCGTGGCACCTGACTGGCTGGAGGAGCCATGTGCAGCAGTTGCTCACCATTGAACACCCCAACCCCATCTTGCCGATAACGGCCAGCATCTTTCACCAAGTCCTTCATCATCAGGCCATGTGCTCGCAATAAGTCCTCTTCCTTGAAAGCATCCAGTTCTGACATCAGACGATAAGTCTCTATAGCGTTCTTTACTTCCTGTATCTCGTCTGGTGCACCTAAGATTCGTTTGCCATCAATGATGTCCGTGACCTGTTTCAGCGAAAGACTGTTATGTTCTATGGCCAGGGAGGAATGAATGGTCTTTATCCGGTTTTTCTTGCGTAGTTGTGGAGAGGGTGCGTTATCCCCCAACTGTATGGTCATAATGCCAATCAGCTCTGAAACGCCAGAGATTAAATCCAGCATCTTGGGTGTTATGTCAAATGGTGGTATGTACATAAGCGTTCTTTTCATCGTTTATTTTTCGATATGTTGACAGACATTAAAGGTATCTTCAATTCAGTTTTAATATCAAATCGCCACCTTCAGTTTTTTTCCTTCCCTTAATCAATTCACGCCACGTATCCTTGTCGATATTCTCATCTGCATGAATATCTTTGAGAAATTGAATAACAGGTTTCTTAATAGTACAGAAATCAGCCTCTGCAGCGTTGTACTTTCCTACAAAATAAATATTCATTGGCTTTGACACGTTTTCTTCACCATTTTTTACATACAAAGCACGATACTGCTTTTCTTTCTCTGTGTCTATTGTTTGTGGATAATAGTATTGACTGCCAAGAATTATATAGGGCTGATTGTCATTGGGAATGTCCAATGCATTGATGTAGGCAGATGTAGACTTCTTATAGAACAGGTATGAGCGACTTGAATCCAACAGTTGTTCAAAATTTATTGAATCTGTAGTATTAAAGCAGGATTGATATAGTCTTAATGTGCCACTCGTTTTAGACGTCGTAAAGAGCCTTACCCGATTCTTTTCAGTTAGCGCAAATTTGATTAGCGACCTCAAGGAATCAACACTAATGGATACTGATTCCATCGGGATGTGCTTTTCTTGCAAAATTTTGTTATGGACATATACCACTAACGGGTCACTTCCCAAGTTGTATCTTATAATTCTAGCATTGGCGAATACACCCTTTGTCTTTTCATTGATGAATGTTGAGTCAATATTATCGGCAGACAAGCATATAGACGAGAAGTGCTCTTGCCCTTTTCCTCCGTCTTCTTGATATCTGTTGGCTTCTTCTGTAAGCAGAGCCCATGCACTGCCAGATGCCAAGTTGGCATACACTGAATGCGGATACTCTGCAATATCAATACCTTTTGTTGACTCTATATAGTTCTTGACAGAACCTCCACCTGCAAAAATCAACAAATCCGAGGATTTTGAAAGGTTCCAACAAAGACCTATGCAAAGAGCAACAATGGCAATAGACATAAGGAGAATTAAAGCTTTTAGCCGTGAGTGATGTTCTTTTATTTTATGGTCTCCTGGCTTTTGTTCTGCAGAAAGAGTGTCTTTAGTATTCTTACTTTTATCTATAAATCGTACAATTCTCTCACGAGCTTTCGTCCTTAAATCTTCAAGATTGGAATAATCCACATAATACTTGTCACCTAACCTGCCATGTATCAATCCTTGAATTCGCCCAATGTCAGCGGTCTCTTCTGTAAAATCATGTAGGAAAACGATGACTTCCGGCCGGCTTTCCCGATTCAGGGCTTCTGTCGCTTTAAGGAATTCCTCTTTCGTTTTTTCTCCTATACGTCCATCTAAGATGAAAATTACCATGTCCGCATCATTCTCTATAAATCTATTATACTCATCTTGCTTGTCATTAAAATGTTCATAAGAGTGAATCGTTATCATGACATCACTCGAATTATATACAGAATTTAAGTCGTTCGCAAGAATTTTGATATAATTCCGTTCTTGGACGAGATTCTTAGAACCAGCTACAAAAATTTTTATTTTCTTCATTTTATCTGCTTTTGGGGGCTATCTTTCATTCTTTTTTTTAAGGTTGTACTTTTTTGCAAACTCCCTTCGGGCCTTCTTCATCTGTTTTAAGAATCTATTGCTCGTATGAAGTTTAGCATAGGCGATTGATGCAGCCAAGCGACCTGCATCAACATCACTTTGCCAGTGAGCACCTACTATGATACGACTATCACCATACATCATTCCACGATACATTATCGTATCGGCTCTATTGGGATTAATCTCAGATAAGAGTAAGGCTGCACTATATCCCAAAATAGTATGCCCACTTGGGTAGCTGCCGTTATGCCGTAAGAATGATTCATCCTTAGGAGTGAGAGTCGGCTCATTAAAATACACAAATGGACGAGTCCTATGCCAATATGCTTTAGGTCGTGTGCAAATGTTGTCACATGTAGCTAAGGCGTCCTGTAACAACGTAAAAATCTTTGGAGTGTTTTCTTTAGATATTAACATACCAAACGGCACAGAAAACTCATGAGCAATAGTTTCAAGTCCGTAAACAGCATCACGGACGGCTATTGATGCTCGGAGCGAGTCTGTTCGTTGGCTTTTGCCCCAGTAATATCGACTAATATCATACTGAAAGGCATCCGACCCTTCATCAGGAGGGCAGAACGACATTTTGGTCAAATCTGGCATTTCGCTTATATCGTAATATGCCTTGCTATTTCCGCTTTGAGCAATGGATATAATCGTAACCCCAAATGCAATTGAAATGCTAAATAGTCTAATTCGGTTCATTTTCTATATTCTATCAAGATGTTTTAAGTTTCTGTCCGCAAAAATACGAAAAAATTTGCAAAACGAGTGATTTTTGCGCTGAAAAAGTTGAAAGAGGAGGGAATTAAGCGCCATTTTCTGCTTGGAGACAGCAAAGGAATACATTGCAATTTTAAAAGTTAATTCAAAAATTGCAAAAATAACTACATAACTACATAAAGCTTGTAACATCTTGGTTAATAAGCGAATAGACAATGTAGTTTAACTACATGAAACTACACGAAACTACATAAAACGAGGGAAAACGTGTAGAAAATGCTTGTAAAATCGCTGTAACTTAGTGATATTCAGTTTGTTTTTTGTATGTTCAAAATGAAAAAACAAATTGTTTTTACGGGAAAAACAAGTTGTTTTTCCTATGAAAACAACTTGTATGGGGCATCAAAGAAATGTCAATGTAACTTGTATGGGCGAACGGCCGAGGGGGTTAAAAGGGGCGTTTTGGGCCGTTTTATGTAGTTTCATGTAGTTTCGTGTAGTTAAACTACATAGCGTATATCGTTGAATGACAGTACGATAAGTTACGCTATGTAGTTATGTAGTTTGGTTTGCAAAATTTCTCTGGAGAAAGTTTTTTGCTTGAAACGATGGTATTTTCCTTAGTTGTGCACGATAACAGCGTCGTTTTCGCCGCATGGCATGTAAATACTGTCAGCTATTGCCGGGGAATTGCCACTAACATGATAGGCCTTCTGCTGATGCTCCAAGGGTATGAAAAGTGCTACGCGGCCGCTGTCGTCAGAGACGGCATCGCGGCCGGCTACCTGAACCTTGGTGTGAGGCAAAGGCTTTTCTATGTCAGGATTCCAAAGGCGGAACCGCACATCGCCATAGACGTGAGGGTTACGGCGGATGCCTAAGGCAACCCGTCGGGCAAGAACCAAAACGGTGTCAACATCGAGGAAATCCGGGCAGCTCACACGCACGCGTACCTTTTTATCCATATAGCGATGCGGGATGTTGGAGAAAACGATGCGGCTGTCAAGGGAGCGGATGGTGTCCGTCTTCGTCTCGTTGTCAAGCGTCATGGTGACGACGGCGTCCCGGAGCGGCGGCAGTTTCTTGTTGTGCACAGAAGTCTCGTCGAGGCGTACTTCCACGTCAACGGGCTGATTAGTCAGCCACACGCCCACCAAGGCAGCGACGACCACCAAGGCCCCTATCGCCCATGCTATCATTTTCTGAACGAGCAACCGCCGATGGCGCTGCCAGATGGCATCGAACTCGACACCTAACAGCTTGGAGATGAGCTGCACGTAGGCTCGTTCCTTGTTCAGCCACGGCCAGCGATAGATACGCTCATGGATGTTGGCGCCCAGGATTTCCGGCAGGCCGAGCGTATCGACGATGGGGTTGAAGCACTCCGTGTCAGGGTTGCCACTGTGCGGCTGGCCGTCCACGATAAAGAAGTGTATCTGCTTGGTGCGCCCTAACTGGTGGAAGAAGGCGATTTCCTTGCCCACCCATTCTGACTGTGCCGAGTTGGGTGAGCAGACGACGATGAGGTTGCGCGAAGCCCGAAGGCGCTCTTGCAGCTCTTCGGAGAGTCCGCCCGGCTGGATGTCGGTCGGTGCGAAGAACACCGGCTTGATGGGCGTCCGTTCCCATCCATGCTGGCTGCACAGCGTTGCCGGCATGCGGTAGTGCTCCAGTTTCTTCTGTATCTTCTTGCCCCACTCCGTGTCGCGGGAGTTGTAGCTGATAAATGCAAAATACTTAAACGCCTGCTGTTCCATATTCCGCGCATTCAGTTATTGCTATTTTGCCCCTCTTGTTTGATTTCAATCATATCCAAGGATACATCGACAATATTGTAATCATAGCTCTTAGTGCTTTCCGTCAAGTTCTCCCATTCCTTTAGGCAGCCATGACAGAGTCGCGCCTCGTCCTTGTCTTTTTCATAGCCCTTGCCCTGATAGCCAAGGATTTCATGAGAGGCATTCCACCTAAGATGCTCCGTCCTGGCAAGCGTATCCAACACGTTAGTCAACTTGCCCTTGGGCCTCACTCCCGTTTTCCATTTATAGACGGTCTCATTATTCTTCCGGAACAGCTGATGACTTGTCAAAGCCTTGTATTCGTCCGCGCCAAGGGCACACTTGGCCAATCGCTGTTTAGTGTACACATGGTAACAGTTTTCAAAGTTCTGGCTCTGCATCCTACGTAGCTTCATCACGTTGGAATAGGTAGGACTGTAGCCGTTATACGCTTCTTCAAGCTGCATATACCTTTCGATTTCCTCGTCCCACGTCATTGTCGGGTCTACCTTATCCTTGGACTGTATTTGCAGCGCCTTGATGGAAGCGTCGTATCGGTCCTTGAACTTCTTGGCTTTATCAAGCAAATCGTCGTTAATAACATACTCATACTTGAAAATTTCCTCATAGGAGCCAAAGGGCCTAATCGGGCTTTCAATCTCTTCAACTGACCGGACGATGTTCTGACGTTTCCACTTGTCCGTCTCGTCTTTCTTCATATCAGCCATCCAAAGCCGGTTGTAATAATGCGCAATATGCTTGAAATGTCCGTTCTCGTCATGCTTGATTCGCACCAGAATCCTGAAATGTTCAAAATTTGTATTATGCCTGATTGCCAACCTAAGCATTCTCACGGCAAGCGATATGTTCAGTTCGTCGTCGTTCGTCGCTATCACAACATAGTTCATTTGCGGAATCCATTTCTCAAGATGCTGATAGAAATCCACACTCCGGCAATCCATCTGATGCAAGGTGATGAGCGAATCTCCCTTCATACCGTCTTCCGTAAAAGACATCTGGGGCTTAATAGCGGGGGCATTGGCAATAAACGTCCCTGCCAAATCTGCCATGTTCTTGTCCACTACATCGCAATGGAATTCCGAGCGTTCAACTTTTTGGGCCGTACTGCCGGTCTTGACAAAGGCACCGAATTCATACAAGAAGCGTACAGCGTCAAGACCTACTTCGCCAAAACCGACCACAAGGGCATTGAATGGAGAGGAAACGGTAGCGTCATCCTGGATGTCTACAAAATTAACGGGCTGCAGTTCCTCGTTACATTTCAGTATGTCAACACACAGGCGTGAGCCGTCAACCACTTTCACCGTAAGCTTACTTTTCTGCATTTCGTTTTCTACCACACGGTGAATGCTGTTATTACGGGTATGGCAATAGAAGACGCACTCATGCTTATCAGATTTTCCCTGGATGGTAGCATCATGTTTCAAGACGGCAACAGACTCGATGTTAAAAGCCTCATCGTCAGACAAGAAGAACAAATGAACCTTGTTGTCCGTATGGCGAATCATTCGTGCCACGTCCTTCAATCCTATGCGCTGCAAGATTCTTTCTGCTTTCGTTTGTGCGGCCACTGCAATACTATTGGGACGTGCGTTGGCTATTGACAAATGAGCGTTATACTTCCTGGTTACCCTAAAAGTATCACTCCGATGGGTAACCGACTTCATGATGCTGCCCAATCCCGTGCTGAAATCCTCATCGTCAACAATAGGAAATTCCACAAACACCAATCGGAATTCCCTATCTTTGGCCTTGTTGTCAATGCTGTCAGCCAACAGCTTTGCGGTCCTGTTGTTGATGCTGCCAGCCAACAGCATGGTCGCCTCGTTGATACCGAAGAAGACGCACAGTTCCTTTTTGCTTGTCACGATGGAGCTCCACCATGCCTTCACTGACGCCCACAGACGCGCGCCAAACAATTCCAGCACAATCCCGATTGTCAGGAATCCCGCGACGAAAGAACACACCGAAATAGCTCCCTTTATATGGGGAAGACGACTGATGTTATCAAATATATTGCTGTCAATGTCAAAAGCAAACATGCCCAGCGACGCCACTGCTGACCTGAAACACAACTCAAGCCAGCTTAGCTCTGTACAGTCGCACCGCCGGCACAGCGTTGAGTTTTGGTCTATCGCATACATGTAAAGCCCAAAACCTACCGACCAGACAAAGAGCATGATACTCGCATAAAGCCAAAGATGCTTTATCCTCCGGTTCTCAGGGAAGCAATACCATTTCATACAAACCAGCCGCCAGATAACGATGGCTAACGAAATCAGCACACACGCGCACGGAATCCAATAAATTCCCCTATTTAACAAGTCAAGATTGCAGATACTACTATTCATATTTTCATGTCTGTATTTTTTAGTCTATATTCTTATTCCATCAGCATTGCCTACAACTGCTGCAGCGCGTCGCGGCATTGCTCCATGAGCCATTTGGGCGTGCTGGTGGCGCCGCAGATGCCGACGGAGCGGATGCCCTTCAGCCACGACAGGTCGATTTCCTCGGGGCCTTCTATGAGATGGGTGTTGGCGTTGACGCGCAGGCACTCGTTGAACAGCACCTTGCCATTGGAGCTTTTCCGCCCGCAGACAAAAAGAATCAGGTCGTGGCGCTTGGCAAACTCCGAGATGTTGGGCATGCGGTTAGCCACCGAGCGGCAGATGGTGTCGAAGCTGCGGAAGGTGGCCGACGGCGAGATGTGCGACTGGATGTAGTCGATGATATGATGGAACTCGTCCAGCGACTTCGTGGTCTGCGAATAGAGGTAGATGTCGCGTGAGAAGTCGAGGTGTACCACGTCGTCGACATGCTCGATGACGATGGCGTTCCCCTCCGTCTGCCCTACCAGTCCCAGCACTTCGGCGTGTCCTTTCTTGCCGAAGATGACTATCTGTCCGGAATGTGCCTCGTATTGCCGCTTGATACGCTTCTGCAACTGCAGCACCACGGGGCACGTGGCGTCGATAATCTCGATGTTGTTGCGGCGGGCCATCTCGTACGTCTCCGGCGGTTCGCCATGGGCACGCAGCAACACCTTGGCATCATGCAGCCGTCCCATCTCCTCATGGTTGATGGTAATGAGCCCCATCATGCGCAGTCGTTCACACTCCATGCCGTTATGGACAATGTCGCCCAGGCAGTACAGACGGTTGCCCTTCGACAGTTCTTCCTCGGCTTTCTGGATGGCAGTGGTCACGCCAAAGCAGAAACCGCTGCCGTCGTCTATTTCAATTTGCAGGTTCATGGGGATTTCACAGATTATCATAATAGGCATCCAGCAACTGCTGGGCGGCGGAGAACGACGTCTGCTGCCCTGAGAGCACCGAGTGCTCAGCCTCCTGCAGGCGCTGCTGTATGAGCGGGTTGTTGTAGAAGTGGAGGCGCAGGTGTTCGTTGATGCTCTCGTACATCCAGTATTTCGACTGTTCGTTGCGCCGGTAGTCGAAGTATCCGTTATGCTTGACAAAGTCGATATATTGGTATATCATGTCCCACACCTCCTTGATGCCGTACCCATAGAAGCCGCTGTAGCAGAGCACTTTCGGCTGCCACCCGCTCTCGGGCATGGGGAAGAAGTGGAGCGCGTTGCGGAAGTTGGTGGCTGCCATCTGGCACTTGTCCACGTTCTCGCCGTCGCACTTGTTGATGACGATGCCGTCGCTGATTTCCATGATGCCGCGCTTGATGCCCTGCAGCTCGTCGCCCGTGCCGGCCAGTTGGATGAGCAGGAAGAAGTCGACCATGGAGTGACAGGCCGTCTCGCTCTGTCCCACGCCGACGGTCTCGACGAAAATCTTGTCAAAACCAGCAGCCTCACAAAGGATGATGGTCTCACGCGTCTTGCGCGCCACGCCGCCTAAGGAGCCTGCCGTGGGGCTGGGACGGATGAAGGAATCGGGATGCACGCTGAGCTTTTCCATGCGCGTCTTGTCGCCCAGGATGCTGCCCTTGGAGCGCTCCGAGCTGGGGTCGATGGCCAGCACGGCCAGTTTTCCGCCCTTTTCCTTCAGCACATGTATGCCAAACTCGTCGATACTGGTCGACTTGCCGGCTCCTGGCACGCCGCTGATGCCCACCCGGATGCTGTTTCCGCTGTAGGGCAGGCATTTGTTGATGACTTCCTGCGCCTTCTGCTGATGGGCGGGATTGACACTCTCCACCAGTGTGACGGCCTGCGACAGGACGGTGACGTTGCCTTTCACGATGCCTTCCACCATCTCTGCAGCGGTCAGCTCGCGGCGGTGGAAGCGGTTACGCTTCAGGTAGGGATTGATAATGGCTGGCTGGGCTACGCCGCTGTTCACCTGCAGCCCGGCATATTCTGCACTATTTTCTGGGTGTTCCATATTGTTTTTTTCGGGGGTTTTTCGGGGGGGGGGGCGACATTTCGATGTTTCGGAATTTCGGAATTTCGAGGTTTCGGAATTTCGAAGTTTCGAGATTTCGAGATTTCGAGATTACGAGATTTCGAGGTTACGAGGTTGCTATTTGGCATTGATGTTGATGACTATTTTCGGCTTTTGCGGGTCGTTGGTAATCATGAGGATGCGGGGCTGGCGGCGCACGTTCTTCAGGTCGTCGCGCATTGCGGTAATCTTCAGGCGGGCCGACTCAGAGGGGCGCAGGCTGCGCTTGTCGAGCGACACCTTCAGCCCGCCGGTAAACATCTGCAGCGACGATATGTTCAAATCGCTGCGCCCCACATTGGTAATGGTAATCGCCTCGCTCTTCTTCGACTTGCCCTCAAAGGCAAAGTCCACGCTGTCCTTCGACAGCTGTATGCGCGGCGCCTCCAACTTCTGCGCCTCCGTCAGTCCCTCATAGGGCGGCAGCAGCACGGCCGAGACGAGGATTTCCCTTTCGGCACGCACCTTGTCGCCGGGATTGGCAGCCAGATACACCGCGCTCTGCGTCAGCCCATAGTTACGCAGCTGGGCAGAGTTCAGCGTCACGGTAATCTTGCCGGCATGGCCGGGCATCAGCCGTTCCGGGGTGGTCGTGGCCTGGAGGTACGACGGCAGGTGCATGAGGTTGGGCTGGCAGGCGGTCGTACCGCCGTTGAAGATATGCAGCTCCTGCACCTGCAGCGCCCCCTTGTTGATGTCGTCAAACTCCAGTTCCGCCTTATCCAGGCGCAGGTCGCCCATCTCCACGGGATAGGTGCCAGTGAAGTTCTGCAGCTCCGTCAGCACCACGCCCTTCATCCGGATATACAGCGGCTTGCCTGTTGCCGTGGTCATCACGGCAGCCTGCTTGTCGAAGTGTCCCAGTTGGCGGGCGTCGTAGGTCATACGTATCTGGAACCTGTCGCCCAGCTCGCCCGTAGGATAGTCAACAACGGTGCAGCTACAGTCGGGTCTGACGTCGGTTATCTTCACCTTCCGGCCCCCTTTGTTACGGAATTCAAAGACTGCCGTGACAGGCTGCTCATAGCCAGTACGTCCCACGTTGACGACCGGATTCTCCAGCGTCAGCCTCTGTGCCATCACATTCAAAGGCAAAAAGGTCAAGAGGAAGATTAGTATTCTCATTGCATTTTGGGTCTTTTCAGCTTATCTACCTTATTTATTATTATCGTCTACCGTGTCACCTCCATCATCATCGACGGTGCCGTGGCGCGGTATTCCGGCGAATAGGCACAGCCTACGGTACACGTTCCCGTCTCGTAGCTTCCTGCCCGGTCAATGTAGTATTCCGTCTCGATGATATGCTTGCCTTTGGCCAGTCCGCCATAGAAATAGTGCGTGGCATAATCCTTCGGCGAGCAGTAGGCTCCCTGGTGATAGCCCGACAGCTGGCGTATCGGCTCCATGCAGGCCGCCCGTCGGTCGGCCACCTGTACGAAGTCAATGTCGCGGGTCGTCTCGATGGTGATACGGATGCGGATGCGGTCGCCCACCGCCAGCTTCAAGCTGCCGTCGGATGACGGCGCCTGGTTGTTGACGGCAATGACTTCGCGCTTCACGGTGATGCCGCTCTGCGAGGCGGTGATGTCGCTCATGGGCTGTAGGAACTGTGCATAGACGGCCCCCCACGACGTTCCTTCCGAGGTCTTGGTGGCCGTGAACGTCTGTCCCTTCGGCTCGCTGACGGCTGTCTTCACATAGCCGATACCTGCCGTGGCAGCGGGCACGTCGAGTGCTACGCCGTCCACTGCGAGCACCGTTGCCGGGCGGTCCGTTGCCAGCTGCTGTCCGTTGCCGGCCATAAAGGCCCAGATGGCGTTGACGCTGCTGATGGGCGTGTCCCATGCCTGCGTCCGTTTCTCCTGCAACAGCCAGCGGCGCATCTCCTCAACCGTCCGTTTGTCGTCCGGCGTCACGGCCTGTATGGCCTCGATGGCAGCCACCTCCGTAGGTATCTTGTAGTCGTACCACGAATAGGAGGCGCGGCGCGTGTCGTAGTATCGGCCCATCTCCTCCGTGTACACCGTGTATTCCTTCAGGCTCTTCACGTACTCGGCAGCCTTCTTCGTATCCTTGTTCTTGTTCAGGATAATAGCCGTCAGGGCTTTTTCGTAGATGGTCTGGTGCTTGATTTCCTTCTTGAGCAGCTTGAGCAGATAGTCGTTGGCGGCTTTCACGTCGCCCTTCATGGTCTTGTTGTCGATGGCGCAGATATACATCCAGCGCAGGGCGGTGAACGACGGGAACACGGGGCGTATGCCTTTCTTTTCCGCCTTCTTCATCTCCTTCACCAGCTCCACCATCTCATGGTCCACGAAGTCCCTCGCCTTCTTACGCAGGCTCTTCGTGTCGCTCTGTTCACCGGTCATCACCGCCAGGCGCGTCAGCATCTCCTCCACGGCCTCAGTTATCACGATACTGCCGTCCATGCCGGGGTACCACGAGAAGGAGCCGTCGCGGTTCTGCAGCTTCTTCAGCTGCTCCACGGCCCGCTCAAGCCTGTTGTTGATGCCGTTCTCGTCGAAGAAGCCGGCCAGCCGCTGCTTCTGCTCGGCCTCACGGTCGGCATCATCGACCCATGGCGTCTCCGCCAGTACGATGTCCTTCAGTTCCTGGTTCTTCTGCAAGGCACTCATCAGCGACGTCTCCTGTCCGGCCTCGCGCTTCCACTGTTCAAACACCGTCTTGACGACCGGGTTCTGCCTGATAAGCGTCTTCGCCAGGAGGTTGCTGTAGTAGGATGCAGCCTGGTCGATGGCACTCAGCTCATACGGCTGCCCCAGCGTGCTCAGCGACTGCACCATCAGCCATGCGGGGTTGTTGGTGTACTCCACCGTCAGCTTCTGCTGCGTCGTCCCTGCGGGGAAGAGGCCGGTCAGGTCGATGGTCTTCACGCCCGGCTCATGCTGCGTATAGGGCACTGTCCGCGTCACGAACTCACTGTTGGGCAGAATGGGAAGATAGTGCTGTTCGCCGTCAGAGAATCCCTCGCCGGCGGCCACCACCTTGCAGACGAGCAGAGAAGTGCGGAAGGCGGCGGGCTGTATCTGGAACGTAGCCTGCCCCGTCTTTCCTGCCTCCACGGTGAACGGCACCGACTGTTCATAGACCGTCTGCTCCGTTGCCGGGTCAATCAGCAGCAGCCTTGCCTGTCCGCTGACGGTCCGTTCGCTGCTGTTGATGATGCGGGCGCTCACCTGTGCCTCGTCGCCTGTACGGATGAAGCGCGGCACGTTGGGCTGGACCATCACGTCTTTCTTTGCCACGCTCTCCCCTGTTATCGAGCCATACAGCATGTCGGGCGTATGGGCAATACCCATGAAGCGCCACGTCGTCAGACTCTCCGGCAGCGTAAAGCGCAGCGTCACCGTGCCGTCCTTGTCGGCTTCCATGGCGGGGTAGAAGAATGCCGTCTCGTCCAAGTTCTCGCGCACCTTCACCTCCCCGGCGCCTGCCTCGTCGGCGTCGGCGCTATCGTCCTGTTCCTCGCTTCTGACATCCATCGTGCTGGCAACGACCTCCTCGTTGACCTTCGCCTTGGCCATCACCGGCTCGTTGGCCACCATCGGCACTGGCATGACGCCGTCAACCGTGGCTGCCCTGCTCTCCAGCAAGCGCACGTTCCGGAAGCGGTAGCCGGAGAAATACTCCGGATAGACGCTCTGGTCGAAGTGGCTGTACTCGTAGGCGTATGGCACCTTGAGCTGCTTATAGCGCTTGGCTCCGCTGCAGCTGATGCTGCCCCACGTGGTCCACTGCCATGCCGTTGACGGCTGGTGCACGATGGTATAGGGTGCAAACGACCAGCGGTGCGGCGTGATGGCGTCCAGGCTCTTGTCGTAGAGCACGGCCATGAGCGTGGCATCGACGCGTGCATCCTGCTCCGCAGCCTGCTTTCCGCCCGTTGCGGCGGGCGGCGTTATCTTCAGGCGCCACTCCTCCTGCTGTCCGGGAGTCAGCCGGTCGCGGAAGGTTTCCCACTGCACCGTCAGGCGCTTGTCGGGCATGGGGCGCTTGATGGCGCACTGGTGGGTATGGCACGTGCCGTCCTTCACCCAGGCAAAGGTCAGCAGCAGGCCGTCCTCGTATTCATCCTTATAGGTCAGCTGGCGGTTCAGCAGTTCGCCGTTGCGCTCCACGGCACCGGCCTCCACCACGCGGTTCTTGGAGTAGATGCTGTACACGATGTGCACGGCGGGGTCGGAGGCGCCCACCTGTATGGTGACCGGCTTGCCGTCGGCGGGGAATTCACGGTGCGACACGTAGAACCAGTCATGGGTCGTCGTAGCCGGTCGCCTGTCGCTCAGGCTGAACACGACAAACTGCCGCTCCAGCGAGTCGCCCTCACAGACGGCCTCCAAGCGGTGGCTGCCCGACTTTAGCTGTGCGTTGAGAATGTCGCATGGAACATTGGCAGCGCACTCCTTCCACCGGCCCCCGTCGAGGCGGTATCTGACCGTTCCGGCTATCTCGTTGCCGGCAGCATTGCGGCGGCTGAAGGTCACCTCGGGCAATTCGTCGGCGCGGAGCTGCTGCGGCAGGTAGCAGGCCAGCGCCGTAGACTTCGTCCCCAGCGGGAGCTCCATGGTGCCGTTGTGCGTCTCTCCGGCCACATCCGTGACGTCGGCCTCCACCACAATATGGTA
The DNA here is from genome assembly GCA_017459445.1 of Prevotella sp. Classification (GTDB taxonomy): domain Bacteria; phylum Bacteroidota; class Bacteroidia; order Bacteroidales; family Bacteroidaceae; genus Prevotella. Next base: position 96,641 of record JAFUDJ010000031.1, read on the forward strand.
GTACATGGAGTGCCGCAGGCCCTTGGGCAGCAGCATCGGCATGTCGGCGACGAAGGTTCCGTCGTCGCCGGTCACGGCCTCGCCCTCGTTCAGCACGTCGGTCTCAGCGCTTTTCCCTACGACTCCTGCTCCCCAGTAGTCCGAATAGGCCATCCACCACCAGGCCACGCGCCGCCGGACCGTGTACTTCACCCGTGCGCCCTGCACCGGCACGCCGCTATAGGTGACGGCCTTACCCTGTACATGCACCGTGTCGCCCTGCTGGTAGGGAGCCTCATAGTCGGCAAACTCCACCTGAAAGGTGGGGCGCTTGTACTCTTCCACGCGGATGGTCTTGGTGCCGTTGGCGGCGCGGATGGTGAAGCGTCCGTTCAGCAGGCCGGTAGGCAGCGTCAGGTCAGCCGAGCACTTGCCGAAGCGGTCGGTGACGACCCGCTGCTCAGCCACCAGCTTGTAGTTCGTGTCGTGCAGTTCGATGTTCACCTGGCGCTCCGCCACGGCCTCATTCTGCAGTGCCGACACCTCGCGCCACAGGATAGCCGTCACGTGAACGGTCTGTCCGGGCCTGTAGATGGCCCTGTCGGTGAATAGGTTGGTATGCTCGGCGTTGTATTTGTATTCATAGTAGCTGTAGCGCCCGTAGCCGTTCTGCTGCGGACAGTAGCGGTCGGCAGCGGTATAGGCATAGGCTTCGTCGGGCACGTTGCCCTCCAGCGTGCACTCGCCCTGCTTGTCGCACGTCAGCGTCTTGGTATCCTTCGGCTGGTTCCAGCCCATGTTGTAAGCCACCCGCACCTTGGCACCGGCGAGGGGCTGGCCCGTCGTGGCGTCGACGACCACGTAGCGTATCCGGTTTTCGGGCAGGGGCTGTGACAGCAGGCGCACGCCCGACACGAAATACAGCGACCGCGACACGCTGGTCGACGGCTGGCTGGAAAACTCCAGCAGGTAGACGCCCGGCTGCAGGCCGGCCAGCTGCAACGAGTCGTCAAACAGCTCGTGCTCGGCACGTCCGCTGAAGGTCAGCGTGCGCTGCATGTCGGGCAGCTCGCGCATATCCTTCCGTATTTTCTCCAGGTCTTCCGTGTTATACGGCCTCAGCTGCGTGTCGCCGTCCAGCGTCGTCCTGAAGACGCGCATGGTCAGGCTCTCCAGGCTGCGCATCTGCGACAGCTTCACCGTCTGGGGCTTCATGGGTTCCGTCACCTCCTGCCCCGCGCTGGCCTGGTAGGTGGGATTGGTCAGGTCCGAGAGGCGGTTGCGCAACATGTCGGAGCGCCGCCAGCTGCCCCACCGTTCCAGCGACTGCTTCAGCCATTCGTAGCGCTGCGCGGTGGTAAACTGCGGAGCACGCATGGCGTCGTAGCGGATGACGGCCAGCTCGCAGGCCTCGGGCAAGTCGCCGTAGAGGGCTATCAGCGAGTCGCACTGCTCCACCGTCTTGGCATAGTTCACGGCTGACAGGCAGGCGGCGAGGCGGTTGCCCTGCCGGCTGTAGCACTCGCTCAGCCACTGCCAGACACCCAACTCGGCACCGATGACGCTCAGCAGGTCGCCGCCGAACACATGGCTGTCGCTCTTCTCCACGACAAACGGCTTGTAGATGCCGGCCTTCGTCTGCGCCAGCACGTCGGGATGGGCCATGGCCTGCTGCCGGTAGCGGGCGGCAATGGTCTCCCACTTCTCGTCCAGCATGTGGTTCGACGAGTATATCACCGACAGCACGGCGTCGTAGACAGCCCGCAGCGCCACGTCGGTCGTGGCCTTGGCGCGCTGCTCCAATCTGTCGACGGCGGGCCGCAGCGAGTCGGGCGACACCTCTGTCTGCAGCCGGGCATGCAGCAGGGTGGCCTTCAGCAGCTCGCCGTAGGCATTGCTGCGCGCTGCCTGTTCCTCTATCTGCTGCAGATGCTCGATGGCCGTCTGCGGCAAATCCTTCTGTCGGGCTATCGCTACCTGCCCCCACGCTTCTTCCATATCTTGTGCTTGAACGCTCATGGACAGACACGCCAAGAGCACTGTAATGACTAACTTATAGCGCCTCATACTTACTGATTTTAGATTATTACTTGCAAATATAGAATAAAATTGTCAAACAGCCAAGCTATTTAACAGGTTTTTCGCTATTTTCGTTACATTTCAGTAAAAAACGCCGCGCCGTCAGGGCCGTGTGCGGCGGTGGAGCACCGTCTGTACCACGCCGCGCACCAGCAGGTAAAGCAGCATGGAGAGCCACAGGCCGTGGTTGCCCATGGGGCCCGTCAGCAGCACGGCGCCGGCAAAGAACACCACGGCGGCCAGGGCCGACGACAGGAGCATGCCGCGCGTCTGCGTGGTGCCGATGAAGATGCCGTCCCAGATGAAGGCCGCCACGCCTGCCGCCGGTATGAGCCAGGCCCACCAGACGTAGGCGCGGGCGGCACTGACCACCTGCGGCTCGTCGGTCAGCAGGTGCAGAAAGGGCATGCCGCCTGCGACGTAGACGGCAGTAAACAGCAGCGTGACGACGGCTCCCCACCCGAAGAGGCGCCTCACGGTGGCACGGTAGGCGCCCGCGTCGCCCGCCCCCCAGTAGCGCCCGCCCAGGGCCTCGCCGGCGTATGCGAAGCCGTCGAGCACGTAGGAGAAGAGCAGGTAGAGCTGCATCAGCAGGGCATTGACGGCCAGAATGGTGGCTCCCTGCCGCGCTCCCACCGCCGTGAAATAGAGGTTGACGCCCACTAAGCAGAGGGTGCGGAGGAAAATGTCGCGGTTGACGCGGAGAAACTGCACCGTCTTCTGCGCCAGTGGCTTGCGCGGACGGCCGAACAGCCGGCGGTAGTAGCGCCACAGCAGCGCCAAGGCCGCCGCCAGACCGGCATACTGCGCCACCACCGTGCCAAGGGCCACGCCCTCTACCTTCATGCCAAAGCCATAGACAAAGAGCAGGGAGGCCAGGATGTTGACCACATTCTGCATGACGGAGACGGCCATGGGCAGCCGCGTGTCCTGCATGCCGATGAACCAGCCGGTGAGGCCGAACAGCAGCAGCATGGCAGGAGCGCCCCATACGACGACGGAATAGTAGCTGACAACATGCGGCCGGACGTCGGCAGTAGGGCCGATGAACCACAGCAGCAGCTCGCGCAGCGGCACTTGCAGCAGCACAATGAGCAGGGCTACCGTCAGGGCGACGCGGGCCGACTGCCTCAGCAGGGCGGCAGCCTCGCCGTAGTCGCGCCGCCCGCAGGCCTGTGCCGTCATGCCACTGGTGCCCATGCGGAGGAAGCCGAACACCCAGTACACGAGGTTGAACATCATCGAACCCACGGCAATCGCCGCCATATAGGTGGCCGACCCCATGTGTCCGACGATGGCCGTGTCGACCAGTCCCAGCAGCGGCACCGTGATGTTGGTCACGATGGCCGGCAGCGCTATCTTCAATATGTCGCGGTCTGTCCCTGTCATTGTCTTGCTTTTCGCCCTCCCCGACGGCGGTTGCCGACGGGTTCCGTGGCGCCGGCTCCGCACTTTTATGCCAAACAGCGCGCACTTTTATGTCAAACAGTGCAGACTTTTATCCCGGAAGTTCCGGACTTTTGACATAAAAGTGCGCGCTGTTTGACATAAAAGTCCGCACGAAATGACATAAAAGTCCGCGCCGTCCGTGACGAAAAGCTGCACGACATGCCATCAAGGGCTGTCCGATGCGATGCTGAACCGGCTACCACAAAGGTACGGCTTTTTTCCGAACGCGCAAACTTTTTGGCAAATAATTCCGCATACTTGTCACTTTTATTTTGTTTTTTGCAGACTTATTCGTATCTTTGCAAGCAAATAAGACGACTAAAAACACAAGAGCATGGAACTGAAGAACAACAAGTCGGCATGGGCCGCACTGGCCACGCTGGGCGTAACCGCCGTAGCGGCAGGAGCCACCGCCATCGTGAAAATGCGCAAGAAGCGCCGCGAACGCGAGGAGTACAACGAGGGCAGGAGCCAGCTGTCGGCGGAGCAGATGATGGTGTATAACGAGGCCGTGAGCCACTTCCTGACCATCAACGAGCGCATCTACGAACTGCGCCGCCACCGCCAGCAGCTGCAGCCGCTCATCCTGTGGCTGGCAACAGGCGGGCAGCGCCCCGCACTGGACGGTGCCGACGACGAACTGCGGCAGCTGGCCGAGGCCATCGAGCACTTCCAGACCATGCAGCTGCCGTTTATCAACGCCAGCCTGAGCACCGTCAGCACCGACGGGCTGACCTTCGGCGACTGCGTGCGCGGAGCCGTCGGCGGCACGTTCGACGGCAAGCTGGACGAAGAGCCGACGGGCCTGGAGCTGAAGGACGGCACGCCCATCAGCTTCGTTCTGAAGCTGGGCTACTACTTCCCCGACTCCACGCTGGCGCCGCACCCCGTGAAATCCATCGTGCTGGCATGAGGAAACGGGCGATGGGCGGCAGGTGCCGGATGATGGTTATGGGGTGCTGGGTGATGGCGGCACACGCACAACAGGCCACATTCGCCTTGGAGCAACAGCACGACAACCTGTACGTGCTGACGCTGACGACCGACTCCACCAGCGACCGCTGGACACTGCCCTACCCCGTCTACCGCATGGAGACTGGCGACGTCAACGGCGACGGCAGCACGGATGCCCTGGTGGGCGTCGTGAAGCCGACCCGCTTCCACCCCGAGAAGGCTCGGCGACTGTTCATCTTCAAGAACTACCACGGACTGGTCCGCCCGCTGTGGTTAGGGTCGAAGCTGGGAGGAAGACTGGAGGATTTCCGCTGCACCGGCGGGCGGGTGCGTAGCCTGGAGACGACCGACGACGGCCGCTACGTGGTGGCGGAATACCGATGGAGCGGCTTCGGCCTGGCTTTCGAGCGATACCTTGCCAAGGGCACGGACCGCCAGCAGGCTATCAACATCTTTGAGCAACAAAAACCATGATTATGAAAAAGACCATTATCCTAATGATGTTGTGCATGGCCGTACTGACGGCAGCGGCACAGCGCGTCATGGTGCCCGGCAAGGGGGGCATCGACGTGGAACAGCTTAACAAGCCGTTCAACCTTGACATGGACGTCTCGCAGCTGGGAATCACCGAGCTGCGCATCCTGCGCAACAGCTTCTGGGCCCGCAAGGGGTATGCCTTCCGCGACGCCTTCCTGCGCGGCGTGTACCAGAACACGTCGTGGTACGGCGAGCTGATGTGGAACGCCTACGACGACAGCGACGAGGGGCCGACGGTGACGCTGACCGCCGCCGAGCAGGCCTTCACGCAAAGGCTGAGCGCCCGCGAGAAGGAACTGCTCAAGGATAACTTCACGCCACAGGGCAGCGGCTGGCGCATCAACATGCAGAACGTCGTCAACACCATGCAGCTGGAGGACTTCGACGCAAAGCTGGAACGGCGGCTGGCCGACAAGGGCTTCGCCATCGTGCCCGCCAAGGAGGAGCAGCTGTTCCATGTCTACGAGAAGAACGACTACTGCAACTTCCCCAGTTTCGTGACCACCGACCTATACCTGCAGCTCTACCACCTGTACTTTGACTGCCTGTTGCGCGACGTGGAGCAGCACAAGCTGTACGACGCCGTGAGCCAACTCTGCGAGCGAGGCTACCAGCTGACCACCGGCAACAGCCCGGAAGAGCAGCGCCTGCACATATACTTCGACGTGGCGCGCCAGCTGCTGAGCGGCGGCAAGGGAACGGGCACCGTACAGGAAGAGGTCGAGGCGGTGAACAGCTCCACCAACCGCAACTCGGAGTACCTGGGATATATGGACGCCGAATTCCCCTACTCCCTGTTCAGGCCCCGGGGACACTATACCCGCAACGAGACGCTGAGCCGATACTTCCGAGCCATGATGTGGCTGCAGACCGTGCCCTTCGGCACCGACAAACCGGAACAGCTCAACGCCGCAGTGGTGCTGGCAGAGCTGACGGGCGGCGACGCCACGATGAAGCAGCTGTACGACAGGCTCTTCGAACCCATGACCTACCTGTTCGGCACGCCTGACAACATCACCATCATGCAGGTGTACCAGCTGATGCAGGAGAGCGGCAAGACGGCCCGCCAGCTCATCAGCAGCGGCAAGGCCATGAAGCAGTTGCGGCAACGGATAGAGGCAACAGCCGAGAAGCAGACACGCATCCGCCCGAAGTTCGAGACCACCAGCCGCTACAAAATCAACCTCATGCCGCAGCGCTACATGCCGGACGCCGAGGTGCTGCAGGAGATGGTGGACTACGACAACGAGCCCACCAAGCGCGCCATGCCCAGCGGTCTGGACATCATGGCTGCCATGGGCGTAGGGGCCGCCGAGCACATCCTTGTCGACGAGCTGGGGCAGGCCCGGCAGTGGGAGGGCTTCACCGGCATGCTCAGCCAGATGAAGGAACTCATGCAGGCGACCAACTGGGAACAGAGCATCGGCACGCGCTGGATTGCCGCGCTGAAGACGGTCAACGAACTGCCGCAGCAGAACCTGCCCTTCTTCATGCAGTCGCCGGAATGGCAGAAGAAGAACCTGAACGCCGCCCTGGCCTCGTGGGCCGAGCTGAAGCACGACGCCATTCTCTATGCCAAGCAGCCCTTCGGAGCCGAATGCGGCGGTGGCGGTCCCCCCGCCCCCATCGTCAAGGGCTACGTGGAGCCTAACGTGGCCTTTTGGCAGAAAGCCATCGACTTGCTCGACGCCACGGAGCGGGTGCTGAAACAGTACGACTTCATGACGGAGAAGGGCGAGGACGCCACCGGGCGCATGCGCGACGAGGCAGAGTTCCTGCTGGCCGCCAGCCAGAAGGAGCTGGCTGGCAAGCGCCTGTCGGACGAGGAATACTCGCAACTGGAATATATCGGCGCCACGTTCGAGGACATCTCTCTCGGACTGGTGCGTGAGCCCAACATGGAACTCTTCGGATGGGACGACGTGCAGGGCACCGACCGCAAGGTGGCCCTCATTGCCGACGTCTACACGGCCAACGCCTTCAACAACCCCGACAAGAACATCCTCTATGCCGCCGTGGGCATGGCCGACGAGATATACGTCGTCGTCGAGGTGGAGGGCTACCTCTACCTGATGCGCGGAGGCGTGCTGTCGTACCGCGAGGTGCAGCGACCCACCGGCATGCAGCGCATGACCGACGAGGAGTGGCACAAGAATCTGGAGGAGAACCCCGACGAAGGGCGCCCCGCATGGATGGACGACGTGCTGCTGCGGATGAAAGAGGCACCTAAGGCGAATGAGAAATACTTCTACAGCACGGGCTGTTAGCAGGCTCCTGCTGCTGGCGCTGACGGCGGCAGCGGCCATGGAGGCACCGGCCGGAACGGCAACACCGGCGGACGGCGACACGCTGCACATAGCGCTGACGGGCGACATCCTGCTCGACCGGGGCGTGCGCCGCGTCATCAGCCGCGAAGGCATGGACGCGCTTTTCTCCCCCGGCGTCGACTCGCTGTTCACGGCATGTGACGTGGTGGTGGGCAACCTGGAGTGCCCGGCCACGCACATCGAGGCACCCGTCTATAAGCAATACATCTTCCGGGGCGAGCCGGAATGGCTGGGCGACCTGAGGCGGCATGGCATCACGCACCTCAACCTGGCTAACAACCACTCGATAGACCAAGGGCGCAACGGACTGACGGACACCCGCGAAAACATCCTGCGGGCGGGAATCGTGCCCATCGGCGCGGGACGCAACATGCAGGAAGCCGTCAAACCCGTGCTGCTGGCGGACAAGCCGCGCCGCGTATGGCTCGTGGCATCGCTACAGCTGGCGCTGGAGAACTACGCCTTCCTGCCCCACAGGCCCTGCGTCAGCCAGGAGAGCATCGACAGCCTCTGCCTGCGCATCAGCGACCTCAGGCGCGACGACCCGCAGTGCTACATCATTGCATGCCTGCACTGGGGATGGGAGAACCACACGGAGGTGGTGCCGCAGCAGCGGCAGGAGGCGCGCCAGCTCGTCGCAGCAGGGGCCGACTGCATCGTCGGGCACCACACGCACACGCTGCAAGGACATGAGCAATACCGGGGGAAGCCTGTCTACTACGGCATCGGCAACTTCATCTTCGACCCGCAGCGCGACGTGAACCGGCGGGGCGGTGTGGTGGTGCTGACCGTCACCGCCGACGGGGCCGACAGCCGGCTGCTGCCTGTCGACATCAAACAATGTACACCTTATATTATAACGCTTGATTAACCGAGAACTCAATGTACACCTTATATTATAACGTATGATTAACCGAGAACTATTAGAACCTAAATCAATCGTCGTCATCGGCGGAAGTAACAATGTACACAAACCGGGAGGCGCCGTCGTGCGCAACCTGCAACAGGGCGGCTACAAAGGTACGCTGCGCATCGTCAACCCCAAGGAGGACGAGGTGCAGGGCATCAAGGCATTCCACGATGCCAAGGAGCTGCCGCCCACGGAGCTGGCCATCCTCGTAGTGGCGGCCAAATTCTGCCCGCAGTATGTGGAACTGCTGGCCAAGGAGAAGCAGACGCGCGCCTTCATCATCCTGTCGGCAGGCTTCGGCGAGGAGACGCACGAGGGGGCACTGCTCGAGGAACAGATTCTGGACATCTGCGAGCAATACCACTGCTCGCTCATCGGGCCGAACTGCATCGGCCTGCTGACGCGCTGGCATCACTCCGTATTCACCAAACCTATCCCCAACCTCGACCCGAAGGGCGTCGACTTCATCTCCGGCTCAGGAGCCACGGCGGTCTTCATCCTGGAGAGTGCCGTCACGAAGGGACTGCCCTTCAACAGCGTCTGGAGCATCGGCAACGGCAAGCGCATAGGCATCGAGACGGTGCTGGAATACATGGACGAGCACTTCGACCCGCAGCACGACTCGCTGGTGAAGCTGCTGTATATCGAGAATATCAGCGACCCCGACAAGCTGCTCTACCACGCCACGTCGCTCATCAAGAAGGGATGCCGCATTGCCGCCATCAAGGCCGGCTCGTCGTCGGCAGGCAGCAGGGCGGCCAGCAGTCACACAGGCGCCATCGCCAGCAGCGACGCCGCCGTGGAGGCTCTGTTCCGCAAGGCCGGCATCGTGCGCTGTTTCTCGCGTGAAGAGCTGACCACCGTAGGCTGCATCTTCACGCTGCCGCGCTTCAACGGCAAGAACTTCGCCATCGTCACACATGCCGGAGGGCCCGGCGTCATGCTGACCGACGCCCTGTCGAAGGGCGGCATGCAGGTGCCGCCGCTCAGCGGTCCGGTGGCCGAAGAGCTGAAGGCGCAGCTGTTCCCCGGCAGCAGCGTGGCCAACCCCATCGACATCCTGGCCACGGGAACACCGGAACACCTCGGCATCGCCATCGACTACTGTGAGAAGAAATTCAAGGACATCGACGCCATCATGGTCATCTTCGGCACGCCAGGACTGGTGCAGCTCTACGAAGCCTACGACGTGCTGCACAAGAAAATACTGACGTGCAAGAAACCTATCTTCCCCGTGCTGCCCAGCGTCAACACCGCCGGACCGGAAGTGCAGGAATTCCTCAGCCGGGGACACGTCAACTTCAGCGACGAGGTGACGCTGGCCACGGCGCTGACGCAGATTATGAAGACGCCGGCTCCCGCCGAACAGAACGTCATCATACAAGGTGTCGACGTGCCGCGCATACGCCGCATCATCGACAGCCTGCCACCGGCACCGAACGGAGAGAAAGGCGGCTACATTGCACCGGAATACGTCCATGAGCTGTTAGAGAGCGCCGGAATACCCACCGTGCCGGAGTTTGTCAGCGCTGACCGCGACGAGTTGACGGCCTTTGCCGAACGCTGCGGCTACCCCGTCGTGGCCAAGGTGGTAGGCCCCGTACACAAAAGCGACGTCGGCGGCGTGGCGCTGAACATCCGCTCCAAGGAGGTGCTGGCGGCTGAGTTCGACCGCATGATGCAGATTGAGGGCGCCACGGCGGTCATGGTGCAGAAGATGATAAAAGGCACGGAGCTGTTCATCGGCGCCAAATACGAGCCCCGCTTCGGACATGTCGTGCTCTGCGGACTGGGCGGCATCTTCGTAGAGGTGCTAAAAGATGTCTCCAGCGGACTTGCACCGCTCACCTATGAGGAAGCACACTCCATGATACAGTCGCTGCGCGGCTACAAAATCATCAAGGGTACGCGCGGACAAGCGGGCATCAACGAGCGCCGTTATGCCGAAATCATCGTCCGCCTGTCCACCCTCCTGCGCTTCGCCACCGAAATCAAGGAAATGGACATCAATCCCCTCTTGGCCGACACCGACAATGTCGTCGCCGTCGATGCCCGCATCCTCGTGGAAAAATCCTGATACCAATATGAGCAGAGAGGGCATTGTACACCCTCTCTGCTCATATAAAACAACGAATATCTCTTATTGAGTTAACTCAATACCAGCATTGTTCTTGTCGGTTATATGAAAATAAACCAACAGACTTGTGCCGAAGACGGCAATAATAATCAAAGCTAAAATAGCACCCATAATTCAACCTCCTTATACTTTACTCTTCTTATTTTTGTTCCTATTTCTCTCGCGATTCCGCTCCCTACGTTCCTCTTCTTCCTTGCCTTTCCGCAACAATATTGTACCAAACACTAAAGACAGAAGAACAATAACTGCCGTAGTGACGGTTATCCAGACTTGGCTCATACCTTCTATCATGGTTGTCAAAAGCATTGCTGTCAGCACATACTTCGCCACATCCATAAACCATTTGCCATATTCTTCTTTTACATTCATAATGCAAAATTACTTCTTTTTTTTCTAACGCACAAGAATTATAGCAAAAAAATGCATGAGTACAGACATCCACATAAAAAAAACACACGGCTCGTTGCGCTACGTTTGGAGGCTTCAAACCATGATAAGTGCACACTTAACAGACGTAAGACGTACACAGGTACAGATGACAGATATACAAGCCGCCCGGCTACCTTGCGGTAGTCGGGCGGACTTGACTATTAAACTTTTAATACTTGCTTCACGATTAGAAGTTGTAGTACATACCGAACTCCAGAGCACCGAGGGTGTTGCCCTCCAAACCGAACTTAGAACGAGCGTCCTGACCCTTGTTCTTTGAAGACTGGAAGAAGAGACCATTACCCAGCTTAGCAACAAGGCTAATCTTTTCAGTCGGAGTGTAAGCTATGCCCGGACGAACACCAATTCCGAATGTGGTGTTGTTCCAATTGTCTAACTTAGTGTAGGTGAAACCGACCTGAGCATCAATGAAGAGGTCAACCTTCTCAAACTGCAGGAACTTGTAGCGGAAGTAAGGAGCAACCTCGAACTGGATAGCACTCTTTTCAGTCTTGATGTTACCTGCAACCAAATCAGCAAATGAGTCACCACGAGAAATCATCTCGTTAGAGTTGTTCGTAACACCGAAACCGAGCACGATACCAACTGCAGACTTCTCGTTGAGGTTGTAACCAATCTCAGGCTTAATAGCGAATGTCATACCTGTAGCATCGCCACTACCATCCTGCTTCAAAAGCTTGTTCTCAAAACCGAGACCGAGAGCACCACCGAGGTAAACCTGTGCATTCATTGTGGCAGCTACTGCGACTGCTGCGAGAGTCATGAAAATTTTCTTCATAATTGTAATTGTTTAATTAATGAATGAATTTAAAAATTAATGTTCTTTTTGTTAATCTTAACCTATTTTGAGGTTTTGACGGTGCAAAGATAAGAAAAAAACTATGATACCTCCAAATTTTTCCCAAACTTTTTTTGTATTTTTTTGCATATCGCCTAAAAAATTGATTAAAATCATGGTTTATTTCAATAAAATGAGTAACTTTGCAGAGTTTTTAAGCCCTATCAGGCTCTTTTAGAAAGACTACAAGATGAAGACACTGAAAAAGATATTGACCGTCCTGTTCGTTGTGCTGCCCCTGACGGCCGCCGGCATCTATATGTTCAAGACGCTGGATGCCAGCAACGGACTTACCATCAGTCAGATTAATTGTATATTAAAGGATTCGCGCGGGTACGTATGGTTAGGTACTCCGGCAGGCCTGTACCGCTACGACGGCTACACGTTCCACAACTTCCAGTGTAACTCGCACGACGGCTCATCGTTGCCCGACAGCTACATCATCAACATTCAGGAGACGCTGGAGGGTACGCTGTGGGTACAGACGGCGGCAGGCTTTTGCGTGTACCACCCCCAGTCGGAGACCTTCGAGCGCGACATGAAGCCCATCTACACCCGCATGGGTATTGAGGGGCGCCCCGACGTCGTCTACATAGACAGCCACAAGAACGTATGGGCGTCGATACCCAACAAAGGCGTCGTGGCCTACAACATGCAGCAGCAGACGAGCTACGAGTTTGGCTACACGGACGATGCGCACGGCGTGCCGCAGGGCAACATCTGCTCCATCGGCGAATGCCGCGACGGTGCCATCATGGTCTACGACGACGGCCGGCTGGTGTGCTGCGACATCATGCACCAGCAGCATACCGTATGGCAGACGAACCTCGTGGCCCAGCAACAGCTGCGCAAGACCAGCACGCTGCGCGTCTTTGCCGACCAGATGGACAACATCTGGCTGTACGGACAGGGCACGCTGATGAAATACAACAAGAACGCTAACCAGTGGGACACCACCGTTGGCAACCAGTTAGGGCTGACGGGCGTCAGCGTGGACCACAGCGTAAACGGCATGGCCGGCGACCGCAAAGGCAACATCTGGATAGGCACCGACCGCTCAGGGCTGGTGCGTACCAACATCAGCAACCACGAGCTGGAGATGGTACAGCCCCGCAACATCAACTCCAACAAGCCAGTACAGGAAGTCATCGGCATACAAAGCCTCTACATTGACGACACCGACCTGCTGTGGGTGGGCACGGAGAAGTCGGGACTGGCCTACTATGGCGAGAACATCTACAAGTTCCAGTCGGAGCTGAACGGCGACATCACCGCCCTGGCACAGGACAAGGAGGGCACCATCTGGTACGGCACGCAGGACCGTGGCGTCATCGGCTACGACGGCCTGCTGGCCAGCCATAAGGTGTCGGCCATGACGACGACACCCGACGGCAGCCTCTGGGTAGGCTCGAAGCAGAACGGACTGACGCGCATCAAGAACGGGACGAGCACCATCTACTCTGCCTCGCGCGACGGCGGCAGGACGCTGATAGACGACCATATCAACGCCCTCTGTACCGACAAGACGGGCAACCTGTGGATAGCCACCAATACGGGGCTGCAGGTGTATAACCCGAAGATGAACACCTTCTCGAGCTATACGCGCGAAAACGGCATGCTCAACACGAACTACGTCACCTCCCTGCACTACGGCACGAACAACAACCTGCTTATCGGTACGGCCGAGGGACTGGTCATCCTGAACCTGTCCACCCGCAAGAAGTCGGTACTGACGGGCAACACCACCAACCTGACCACGTTCACCAACAACTATATCACGCAGATATTGGAAGACTCGCGCGGATTATTATGGATAGGTACGCGCGAGGGTATCAACATCCTGAACCTTACCAACGACGAGTTGAGCCACCTGACGGAGAAGGAGGGATTGTGCAACAACTCCATCTGCGGCATTGCCGAAGACAAGAACCACAGCATCTGGGTGACCACGAGCAACGGCATCTGCCGCATCGTCGTGCAGCGCAACCACGAGGACGGCACGTTCAACTACGGCCTGTACAACTACAATACGAGCGACGGCTTGCAGAGCAACGAGTTCAACACCGGCGCCATCCTGACCCGTCAGGACGGCACGGTGATGTTCGGCGGACTGTATGGTGTCAACTGGGTGCGCCAAGGCGGCAAGGAAGACGCTGCCTCGCTGCCAAAGGTGATGCTGACGCAGCTGTTCATCGGCGAGGAAGAAGTCCAGATTGGCGTGTCCTACGACGGCCATGTCATCCTGCAGCAGGCTCTGAACGAGAGCGGCCGCATAGAGCTGAAGAACAGCCAGAACACCTTCACCATCAAGTTTGCCGCCGGCAATTACAACCAAGGCGAGCGCCTGCAGTTCATGTACAGCATGGACGGGCTGGACAACCGCTGGCACAACGGCGACGCCCTGCTGCACGGCGTGAAGTTCCGCAACCTGGGCAGCGGCACCTATACGCTGCACGTGAAGGCCGTCAGCGCCGACGGCTCGTCGAGCAACCAGGAGCGCACGCTGGAAATCGTCATCGACCGCCCGTGGTGGCTGTCGTGGTGGATGCTGACGCTCTACGTCGCCATCATCATCGCCATCATCCTCATTTGGCGCTATGGTTTCAAGAAGTTCCAGCGCATCAAGCTGCGCAAGCATGCCGTCATCGACGAGCTGCTGCGCCAGCGCGAGGAAATCAAGCTCACCAGCGAGGACCTGCGGCAGCCAATGGCCCGCATGACATCCATCATCAGCAACATGGCGGAGCGCGTGACAACCGTCGAAGGGCGCGAGCAACTCAACTCGCTGCACTTCCAGATGCTACAGGTCATCACCCGCATCGCCGAGATGCAGACTACGCTGGAGCATCCGGAGCAGAAGGCCGTGGCCAGCGCCAAGGACAAGATGGAGCTGAACGACCGTGGCGAAGTGATACTGAGCAACAGCCGACACACCGACGACATCGACATCAAGCCCATCCAGTTCGACCAGCAGTCGCGCAAGTTCAGCATTGTCTTCATCGACACCAACCGCGACTTCCTGCGCTTCATCAACGCCCACCTGCACAAGGTCTACGACTTCCACGTCTACGACAACATCAAGGAGGCGCTGCCCGACATCGAAACACTGAATGCCGACATCGTGGTGTGCCGTCAGGACATGGGCAACAGCATCACCGGCAGCGAGCTGTGCAACCAGTTCAAAAGCGACCCGCGCCGCAGCCATACGAAGTTTGTGCTGATGACCGACGGCGTGCTGAGCGAGCACGACATGGCCGACCAGAACATCACGATGGCTGCCGACGACTATCTGGCCAAGCCCTTCAACGTGCAGGAAGCCGTGCTGCGCTTCAACAAGCTGATGGGACTGGCGCCCATCTCTATCGACCAGAACGTCATCGAAGGCAAGGAAACCCGCATGCTGGAAGGCCAGAACGCCAGCATGACCACGGCCACCATGAGCTACGACAACGATATGCTCAACGGCGAACAGCAAAGCCAGGAATCATCAGACGACCACCAGTCGTATGAGACTCATGAGGCCCACGAGGCCTATGAGACCCATAAAGCCCATGAGGCCCATGAGCCTAATAAGCCCAATGAGCCTACCACCTCGCTCATGCGCCAGTACTACGGCGACAACACCATCGGCGACTACTCGATGAACAACCTCATGGACCAGCAACTCATGCGCAACGTGGAGCAGTTCGTGCTCCAGAACATGAGCCGTGGACAAATCAGCTTAGAGGAAATGGCCTCAGCCATGGGCATGGGACGCGTGCCTTTCTTCCACAAGATACGCAGCATCACCACGAAGACGCCCGCCGAGGTAGTGCGCGAACTGCGCCTGAAGCATGCCTGCACGCTGCTTATCAACACGAATATCAACATGAGCGAGTTGGCCATCAACGTCGGTTTCCTGACGGCCGAGAACTTCATCAACATCTTCAAGGAGAAGTTTGGCATGACTCCGTTGGAGTACCGGCTGAAGAACAAGCGGTAAAAAAAGGGAATAGGGGAAAAAGTAAATAAGGGAAAAAGGTAAAAAAAGTAAAAAGGCACAAGAATGGAACACAATATATTTAGGAGCGGACAAGGGGTATTAAGTCACAGAATACGTTTTTTACTTTTTTCCCTTTTTACCTTTTTACCTTTCAGTGCCGGGGCGCAAAGTTCCGACTCGCTGATTGTCAACACCTTGCGCGGCAAGCATATCCGCTTCTCGCATGACAACAGCGTGACGCTGCTGATGTCCGGGCAACAGAAGTTCGACGACATGTTCGAGGCCATCCGTCAGGCCAAGAGCAGTGTACACCTGGAATACTTCAACTTCCGCAACGACTCCATCGCCATGCTGTTGTTCGAGCTGCTGCGCGAAAAGAGCCGCGAGGGCGTGGAGGTGAGGGCTATGTTCGACGGCTTCGGCAACGACTCCAACAACCAGCCGCTGAGGAAGTACCACTTGGAGCCGCTGCGACAGGACGGCATCGACATCGTGGAGTATTCGCCCATCCGCTTTCCGTGGCTGAACCACATCTACGGCCGCGACCACCGCAAGATTGTCGTCATCGACGGCCAGATAGCCTACACCGGCGGCATGAACGTTGCCGACTACTATATAAAAGGCACGGAACAGGTTGGCTCATGGCGCGACATGCACTGCCGCATCGAAGGACAGGCGGTGAACGACCTGCAGGCCATCTTCCTGCGTATCTGGAACCGCACGACCGGGCAAAACGTCAGCGGCATGAAGTACTACCGGGGCGGCACGCTGACACGCTTCGAGGGCTTGAAGCCCGACACTACATGGTCGGCGGGCCATAAGATGGTGGGCATCATCAACCGCGAACCGGGCGTGACGCCTGACATCATGCGTACCTTCTATATCAACGCCATCGACCAAGCCCGCGACTCCATCCATATCATCAACCCCTACTTCACGCTCATTCCCACCGTGACCCGCGCACTGTCGCGCGCCGCCCGCCGTGGCGTGAAGGTAGAGGTCATGCTGTCGGCCAAGAGCGACATCCCGCTGACGCCCGATGTCGCCCTCTATCAGGCCCGTAAGCTCATGAAGCGCGGCGTGCGCTTCTGGCTCTACCAGCCCGGATTTCATCATTCCAAGATTATGATGGTTGACGGCCGCTTCTGCACCGTGGGCAGCACCAACCTTGATGCCCGCAGCCTGAAGTGTGACTTTGAGGAGAACGCCGTGATTATCGACCCCGCCACGACGGCGGAACTGGACCGTATGTTTGCCCGCGACAAGCTGGACAGCATCGAGCTAACCGACGAGCACTGGCGCAAGATTCGTACCGGATGGCAGCGGTTCCGTGGCTGGCTGGGCCACTGGCTGCAGCTGTTCATCTGACGTCAGCCACCAGCCCCTCCATCATCTTCATGTCCATGTCGCCGATGCCATGGCGTTGCAGCCATGCGGCATCGAACAGCGTGTCATACTCCGACGCCTCCGTTTCCTCGATATATTTCCTGATGCTGTCGGCGGCTTCGTCAATGCGTCCCATCAGCCAGAGACAATAGCCCCGGTTCAGGAAGTCCTCGTCCGACAGTTTGTCACTGTCCGCCAGCTGCTGATACAACCGGTCGGCCTGCTCCAATTTGCCATCGCTCATCAGCGTCCAGGCCAGCACACGCGTCACACGCTGGTTGTCGGGCTGTTCGTAGTTAAGCTGATAGAGCAGTTTCAAGGCTCCCTCATACTCCTCCAGCTCCGCCAGACAGACGGCACGGTTCAGCATATAGCCTGACTTGCCGGGATGCAATAGCAGCAGGCGCTCATAATCGTCGGCAGCATCGTCTAAGCGCCCCGCCTGATAGGCCTCGCGGGCATGGCCGGCCAGCGCCCGTTCGTTGCTGCCGTCCAGAGCCAGCGCCTGTTCGTAGTTGCCCGTCCAGAGGTAGTACTGCACGTCGTGCAGCGATTCCGGGAAGGTATCTAACAATTCGAGGGCGGCATCGCCCAGCTTCTGCTTCATCAGCACGGAGACGATTTCAGGCTTTTTCTGCTCCAACGGTGTTCCACGGAACAGGGCTGAGCCAAAGAAGAGGCACATACCCGTCGGCTGCTTCGACGTGTCGAAGGGGTTGCAGAGTGCCGACCGGTTGGGGAAGAGGCGGAAGAAGCGGTACAAGTCCATCAGGTAGCTGCGGCGGATGAAGGCCGGCGACTGCTGCGTCTCCTCGCCCAGCTCATCGGCGGCCACCTCGCCCTTGTGCATCATCTGGCGCAGGTTGTCGGGCAGATAGTCCATCACTTTCTGGAAGGCCATGATGAACGAGTACTTGTCGCTGTTGCAGAACGGTCCTCGCTTCATCACGACGTCGAGGAAGCGGTTGCCTTCCATGCGCTTGACGAACGAGGCTATGTCGGGATGCTGCATGTAAAACGGCACAAACCAGTTGCTGCACTCATAGAAGAACGGCAGGCGCTTCATCTGCGAGAAGCCGCCGAAATAGATGTCGGCTCCCTGCCGCTGCATGTCCATCATGCGCTGGAACGCCGCCTCCAGCTTTTCCATGCGCTCCTCGGCGGCATCGGGGTGCAGCACGTCCTCCAACGGGTCGTCCTCAATTTCCTCGATGCCGTTCTTCGTGATGCGCATCGCATTGTTCTTCAGCAGGTCGGGCATGATTTCCCGCTCCATCGTTGCCGTGTCCTTGTCGGCATTCAGCGTGTAGACGAGCTGTATCTGCAGCTCCGTCAGCTCCTGGACGGCCCGCTTCGACTTCAGCAGGTCAGCCACCAGGCGAAGCTGCCCGGGATAGACGGTCAGGAAGTCGTCGTCGATGCCCATCACCCATCCCACCAAGGCCCGCTGGCGCACGGCCTCGTCAGTAGCGGCGCGGTACACGTTGAGCAGCAGCCGGAACTTCACCATGTCGAAACGGTTCATCAGCGACAGCATGATAGCCGACGTCAGCAGCTGCTGGTCGTTGCTGTCGATGGTCGGCGAGAGCAGGATTTCCTCCATCGCATGCCCCACGCCATCGGTCCACATGTTAGAGGTCAGCACGAAGTTGAACAACTGGTTCATCTGCTGCTGATGCTCCTTGTAGAGCGTCAGGCTCTTCTCGCCGCGCGTATGCTCAGGCTCCAACGAGAGCATGGCCACCTCGCTGACGAAGTTCTCCATTTCGCGGCGCACGACGTCGAGCGACCAGCTGCGGCCCCGCTGCCGTACCCCCGCATAGAGCGACTGCAGGTACGACGACGCCACGATGTGACGGTGTATGGCAATGTTGGCACTGAGCACATACACCCGTTGCAGCAGCAACAGGTACTGTGCCTCGCGCTGCGGGTCGTCAAAGCCCTGCCGCCAGTAGTTTTCCATCCGCCGGTAGTCGGCCCTGATGGCGTCCAGTTTCTCCTGCGTCTGCGGATTAGGCCATGCCCCCAGGTAGGTGTTCACCTCGGCCATGGCCACACCGGCATTGCCCGCAATCAGCTGGCGGAATATCCGCTCCAGTGCTATGTCAGTAGTTCCCATAGCGTCACATGCCTCCTTTCTTTATCCATTGCTCCACGGCGGCAAGGTCCTGCTCGCGGGGACCTTCGGCATGGTGGAAGCGAAGGGTGCGCGGCAGCGAGTCGGCCAGTGCCTCGCTCATCTTGCAACACTCGCTGATAAGCCGGCGGTAATGGCCGATGCCGTATTTGTTGATGGAGTCGCAGGCCTGGTCGTAGGCTTTCATCAGCAGAGCCAGCTGCTTGCCACGGGCCTGCCGGCGCATCTCCTGTTCGCGGAACACGATGACGCCCAGCTGCACGCCCATCGACCGTGAGTCGGCAATGACGGGGTTCTTCTGCGTCCGCGCAGCGGTAGCCTGCGGCTCAGTCATCCAGAAGGCATCCGCCTCGCCGTTCTGCAGCATCAGCAGGCGCACAAGCACATCGTTCACCTGCACCTTGAACACACGGTCGCCGTCGAGCTTCACAGAGTCGACGACGCGGTCGGTGAGCAGGTCGGTAGCCGAATAGCGCGTCATGGCTATCATCTTGTCGTCAAGCTGTTTCAGTTGGCGGATGCGGGCTGAGCGGCTGCTTACCAACTGCCAATAGGCGTTGGTCGTGGTGGCATAACGCAACTTCGTGCCGCGCCGTACCATGCGCGAAGCCCTCACCAGGTCGCTGACGGCGCCCTCTACCCTGCCCCGCTCCAAGGCGGTGTCGCAGTCCATCTGGGCCGTATAGTACTTCAGGCGCACCCCGCCCTCCAGTGTGTCGAGCAGCCGATGGTGCCGCGCGACATACAGCGGCAGGCAATCCAGCGTCGGCATCACGGCAATCTTCAGTGCCGCCGAGTCCCTGCGCATAGCCTCGCGACGGTTCTCGCGATTGATGCGCTTAGTCTCCTCATAACTCTGTCCGCAGGCTGCCATCAGCAGCAAAGCGGCTATCATCGTGACGATATACTTCATAATTGACTGCAAAGTTAGTGCAAACCGAATGAAAAACCAAATAAAATTCGAGTTTTTCTTTGCCGTCTCAAATATAGTTCGTACCTTTGTGGCTGAGTTACCAGATGACCTAAGAGTGGGCTGTCGCTACGGAGTGCTCTACATATCAACGAGCGTTAAGCGCATATTGTCCCTGTTCTGAAACGTGGAAAATTTCAAGTAGCGGGCGAATGAGCAATCAGCGTTCACGTCTTTAGGCGCATGATTCCTTATTCTATAAGGATAGTAATACCTTGAGGCGTGGACTATTGTATCATTAGGCTACAAGGGTTCATTCCACGACCTCAGGACAGATAATGTACAAATGCGTCCATGCCTTTTTTGTGTGTACACATCAATGTATTACAAATAACGTTTTTACAAAAAAAGAATGATTATGAGAAAGAGTTTACTTTCATTGCTGCTGGCACTGGGGATTCCCGTAGCCGGCTGGTGTGCAGACGGTGACACATTCACCGTGACAACTGCCGAAGGGCAGGCCATGACCATGATGGTGCTGAGTGAAACGGACAAGACATGTCAGGTGGGCGACGGCGAACGGAACTGCATTGAGCAGGCATACACCGGCAGCGTCACCATTCCGCAGACGGCCAATGGCTATGCCGTGACCGCCATTGGCAGCTATGCGTTTTACAACTATTACTGGTATGGCAGCGGCGACCTCAATGTGACCAGCGTCAACATTCCTGAGGGGGTGACGGCCATCAACCGGTATGCCTTTGACGACCAGCGGGAGCTGAAGGCCATCGAGCTGCCGTCCACCTTGCGGCAGATTGACGAGTATGCTTTCAGCGGTTCCGGGCTGACGGCCATCACGCTGCCCGAGGGCATGACCGAGTTAGGCTACTATGCACTCTGTGGCTGTCCGGCGCTAACGTCAGTCACGCTGCCCTCCACGCTGACGCGCCTTGGCGAGGGAGCTCTGAGTTCCTGCGAGCAGCTGACTCAGTTCACCATCCCCACGACGGTGACGGAGCTGGGGCCAAGCGTCTTTTCCAGCACAGGGCTGACAGCCATCGACATCCCCGTCAGCATCAGCGAGATTCCAGACGGTGCCTTCAACGACTGCCAGTCCTTGGCATCGGTCAACATTCCCACAACGGTGACACGCATCGGCAACTACGCATTCAATTCATGTTACAACCTCACATCCATCAACATTCCCTCGTCGGTAACGGAGTTAGGGGCATCGGCATTCTACAATGCGGGCCTGACGGCCATCACGGTGCCTGCCAGCATCGGCACAATACCCTCCGATGCGTTCAGCTACTGCCCCCTCACGGAGGTAACGCTGCCTGAGGGCCTGACGGCCATCGGGGACTATGCTTTCTACAGTTGCTACAACCTGACGGCCATCAACATCCCCGACGGTGTAACACGCATCGGAGGCGCCGCATTTGCCCGCTGCTCTTCATTAGCCGCCGTCACCATTCCCGCCAGTGTGACCGAGATGGACTCTGAGGTCTTCGGTGGGACACCGCTTACCGACGTGCCCGCCATGGACGGCATGAGCACCATTCCCTATCAATGCTTCTATGAATGTCAGAATATGGTCAATGTCACCATCCCCGCCAATATCACCAGTATCGGCGATGCTGCCTTCCAGAGCTGCTATAACCTGAAAAGCGTATCGCTGCCTAATGGTGTGACAGAGATTGGCTCAAATGCTTTCCTGGCTTGCAGCGAGCTGGCCGCCATCAACCTGCCCGAGGGGCTGACGACTATCGGCGACTACGCCTTTGAACGAACAGTCCTCGCCGAACTCATACTGCCCAGCACGCTGACCTCAATCGGCTACGGTGCCTTCACCCAATGTAACAACCTGACCGCCGTCAGCATTCCCAACAGCGTAACAGAGCTGGGAGGCAGAGCCTTCGGCTGGTGTGAGAATCTGGCCGACGTAAAACTCTCGGAGAGCCTGACCTACCTGAGCGAAGGAATTTTCGCCGGCTGCAAGAAGCTGACTGCCATCCGGATACCGGAGAGTGTGCAGTACATCTATAGTGACGTGTTCAGCGGCACAGGCCTAACAGCCCTCCACCTGCCGAGGAATGTGGAGTATCTTGACCAACGGGCTGTATTCGACCTGCCACTTGAGCAGATTACCGTCGATGCAGACAACGTGACGTATGACTCACGCGAAGACTGCAACGCCATCATCGAGTCGGCCAGCAACACACTACTCCTTGGTTGCAAGAACACCGTATTCCCCACGACGATAACAGCCATCGGCTATAGCGCCTTTTGGGGATGCGACGGCTTGCGCTCGGTGGTCATTCCCGAGGGCGTGACTGAGATTGGACCGGATGCTTTCCTTGACTGCTACGACTTAGAGACCGTCACCCTGCCGTCCACCCTGACGAGCATCGGCGGCGGAGCTTTCTACTGCAACGAATACGTGTATGATGAAGACAGCAAACTGGGTAGTTTGAAGTCGGTGAAGGCCCTGATGACCAATCCGTTCGACATCTACGACAACACCTTCTACCACTACGACACGGCGACCCTCTACGTGCCTGATGGAACAGAGTCATTGTACAAGGCTTGCAACGGATGGTGCCTCTTCTATGGCATCGCGACTGATGTCAAGACACCGGCGGACAAGTCTGCCATCAAGACTGCGACCTATGACCTTGGCGGTCGCTCCGTCAACGGCAACCAGGCACACCATGGCATCAACATCGTAAGGATGAGCAACGGAACGGTGCGCAAGACGGTTCGGTAGCAATAGACGCAGACAACAGCCATCACCGCATGGACCGGCGTAGTAGAGTGCAAAGCCATGAACTGCGTCGTCCATGCCTTATACCACACAGCTGACGACTGGTGAAAAAAATAAAAAAACCTGCACCCTGCACCCCAAATGCCGCTCAGCCCTCTGCATATCGGTGTTTCAAGGGGGTGTAACTTGCCCGAAAAACCTGCACCCTACTTACACCCCCTTGCGGGAATTTCAAGCAAGTGGAATGATGATAGCAGGAATCTGCTTTCACCAAACTACAGATGTAAAAAGAGAGTGATTTGCGGAAGTACAGCGCTATAGCGCCTATTCTTATCACAAACGACCGAACAAAATTAGCACAAATGACCGAACAAAATTACCACAAACGACCGAAAATTCATCAAAACGCTTGCGTAATTCAATAATAATCAGTAACTTTGTCGCCAGATAAGCAAGACTGTGACGATTGTAAGATGAAGACTGATTATAAACCAAGAATTGCCGATGGGTTATTGGCACGTAAGTTAGCGGGCAAGGGGGCCGTATTGATAGAAGGTCCTAAATGGTGTGGCAAAACAACGACCGCCAAACAGCAAGCCAAGAGTATGCTTGACCTTGGCGATAGTGGCGTATTAAGGCAAAGCCAACAGATGATGGAAATCAGTCCTAAAACATTGCTACAGGGCGAAACTCCACGTTTGATAGACGAGTGGCAGACAATTCCCCCACTATGGGACAGCATCCGGGACGAAATCGACAAGCGCAGTGATTTCTCACAATTCATCTTGACAGGTTCGTCGGTACTTCCGCAGGCAGACGAGACTATCCACAGCGGAACGGGCCGTTTTGCAAGAATCAAGATGCGCCCTATGTCGCTGTTTGAATCGGGCGACTCATCGGGGAAAGTCAGTTTGCGAGAACTGTTCAACGGCAAAACGATAGAGCCATTGACGTGCCAGACAGACCTTCATCAAATAGCCTATCTCACCTGCCGTGGCGGCTGGCCTATGGCCACCTTCCTCAGTGGTGACATTGCACTTGACCAAGCCTTCGACTATGTAGATGCTGTAGTGGAGCGTGATATTCTGCGGGTAGATGGCGTAAGACGAAGTCCGGAGCGCACCCGGCTCCTGATGCGTTCGTATGCCAGAAACATTTCGCAACAGGTATCCTATGGAACCATTAAGAGCGATATGCTGTCGAACGATTCACAGACACTCGACGAAGACACAGAGATACCACCCGTATGCCCAAGCCTTCGTTCATGATGGTACTCACCGCCGTTGGCCAATATGCCTACCAACGGCCTGACGGCGTGTTTGTGGTTCCCATCAGCTGTGTAAGAGACTAAGGATTAATCCGCGCAAAGCAGCTAAAACTCGCGGACCACTGCCCTGCCTTTCTGCCATGCCACCATGTTCAGCACCAAGTAGTTCCAGTCGTCTCCGTGTTTTAGTCCTGTTGTTCCTTGATGGATGAAGATATTGCCGCAAAGATAATCATTTTTGCCGAATTACGGAAGACTTTCCGCCATTTACACCTTAATATTTATGATAGTTTAAGCCTGTCAAATGCGCCCATTCAGAATATTATTCGTACCTTTGCAAGCAAACAGACTCACGAAAACAAGCGATATGGCCAACAAAGACAAGACAATGTACGTCTGCTCAAACTGCGGACAGGAGTCGACAAAATGGATAGGCAAGTGCCCCAGCTGCGGGCAGTGGAACACGTTCAAGGAAATCAAGGTGGCCGACACCCGCAAGCAGCTGGCGGCCACCACGGCGGCAGCCTCGGCCGGTCGGCAGCTGCGGCAGAACAAGGTGCAGCGGCTTAGCGACATTGCTGCTCACGACGACCCGCGCATCGACATGCATGACGAGGAGCTGAACCGCGTCCTGGGCGGCGGTCTGGTGCCGGGCAGCATTGTGCTGCTGGGCGGCGAGCCGGGCATCGGCAAGTCCACGCTGTCGCTGCAGACGATGCTCAACCTGACGGACAAGCGCGTGCTCTACGTCAGCGGCGAGGAGAGCGCCCACCAGCTGAAGATGCGGGCAGAGAGATTGGTCGGCAGTTCGGCTGCCGACAACAGTTTCCTCATCCTCTGCGAGAACTCCTTAGAGGCCATCTTCGACCATATCAAAGAGGTGCAGCCAGAGCTGGTCGTCGTCGACTCCATCCAGACCATTGCGACGGAAGACGTCGAATCCTCGGCCGGCAGCATCGCCCAAGTGCGCGAATGCGCCGCCGCCCTGCTGCGCTTTGCCAAGACCAGCGGCGTGCCCGTCATTCTCATCGGCCACATCACCAAGGAGGGGACGCTGGCCGGCCCGAAAATTCTGGAGCACATCGTCGACACGGTCATCCAGTTTGAGGGCGACCAGCACTACATGTACCGCATCCTGCGCAGCATCAAGAACCGCTTCGGCTCCACGTCGGAGCTGGGCATCTACGAGATGCAGCAGACCGGTCTGCGGCAGGTTTCAAACCCGTCGGAGCTGCTGCTGACCGAAGACCACGACGGACTGTCAGGCGTAGCCATATCGAGCGCCATCGAGGGCGTCCGCCCTTTCCTCGTCGAGACGCAGGCCCTGGTGTCGTCGGCAGCCTACGGCACTCCGCAGCGGTCGGCCACAGGCTTCGACCAGCGCCGACTGAACATGCTGCTGGCCGTGCTGGAGAAACGCGTCGGCTTCAAACTGATGCAGAAGGACGTGTTCCTGAACATTGCCGGCGGGCTGCGCGTGACGGACATGGCCATGGACCTCTCTGTCATCGCCGCCGTGCTGTCGTCGAATGTCGACACCCCCATTGACGACGGCTGGTGCATGGCCGGCGAGGTGGGCCTGTCGGGCGAGGTCCGCCCCGTGGCGCGCATCGAGCAGCGCATTGCCGAAGCCGAGAAACTGGGCTTCCAGCACATCATCATACCGAAGTATAACCTCACAGGACTAAACCAGAAGAAATACAAAATCGAGCTGGTGGCCGTCCGAAAGGTCGAGGAAGCCCTGCGCGCCTTGTTCGGATAAACGGCCTAAAGGCACAAAAAACCAGTAATATATTTGCATAATACCATATTATTGCTTACTTTTGCATCACCAAATAAACATCCAATCATGAACAGAAAGCTATTGATTCTTTTTTTCAGTCTGCTTTTCAGCTGCACCGTCATCAGTGCCCAGGAAGCCAAGAAGAGCGAACTACAGGAACATGCCGAGGCTGAAAACGCCAAGCATAACGTACCGAATGCCCGCTCGCTGTACATCCGCGCCTTTGAGGACTATAGCGGCAAGGGGCAGGTGAAGGAGGGCGTGGCATGCGGCGTGAAGGCCGTGGCCCTATACTATAACGAAAACCTCTACCACGAGGCTTTTGAACTGCTGCGACGCATCGACCAGACCATCGCCGCAAAGGCACAAGGGGCCACCGCACAGGCTGCCCTGCGCTACCAGACGACCAAGGAGCGCCTGCAGATGTATATCAAGATGAGGCGCAGCGCCAACGCCCAGGAGCAGCTTAAGGCCATGGAGGGCCACGCCAACCTGGCAGGCGACGACGCCATCAACAACGACCTGCTGTACAACAAAGCCATCTATTACTACACCTTCGGCCAGAACGCCCAAGGCAATGCCGTCTTCAAGGAGATGGCCACCAAGCTGACGGCACAGAAGGAGTACGACAAGGTGGACGAAGTGTACCAGACGCTGATAGCCAGCGGCAAGCAGTCGAACAGCCCCAGCCTGCTGGCACAGTCGTACTATAGCTACATGCTGTGGAAAGACTCGGTCAACGCCCTGCGGCTGGCCGACGAGACGGGAGCGCTGAAGAAGCAGATAGCCGAAAACGAGGCTACCATAGCCGACAAGGACAGCTCGCTGTCGACACGCCAGATGATAATCATCGGACTGTGCATCCTCGTTGCCGCACTGGCTGCCGCACTGCTGCTGGGCGCCGTCGTACTGATGCGCTATATCCTGCTGACACGCAAGCAGAAAAAGACCATTCTGCTGGCCAACGAAAGCAACGCTCTGAAGGCGAAGTTCATCAATAACATCTCCGCACAGATGGAGCCTACGCTGAAGAAACTGGACAGCCGCACGCCGGAGGTGAAGGCTCTGCTCGATTTCTCCGACCACGTCAAGACGCTGTCGCAGATAGAAAACTCCACCGAGCCCGTGGAACTGGAGGACACACAGATACCGGCATTCTGCGAAAGCCTGATGGAACAGATTCGCGGCAAGGTAAGAAACGACGTGACGCTGACGGTGAACGCCCCGAAGATGAGCGCCAGCATCAACCGCGAATACGTGTCGCACATTCTGCTGCACCTGCTTGACAATGCAGCAGAGTATACGCCGGAAGGCGGCAAAATCAGCCTCGACTACAAGAAGCGCGGCGCCCGGGCGCACCAGTTCCTTGTGTCGGACACGGGCGAAGTGATACCGGAAGAGAAGCGTGAGGACTTGTTTAAGCCGTTCCTTGAAATCAAGGACCTGACCAAGGGTGACGGTCTCGGGCTGCCCATCTGTAAGCAGATGGCACTCAAGATGAATGGCGACCTTGACATTGACCCGCAATACACCAAGGGAACGCGCTTCGTGCTCGACCTGCACTCATAGCAGTTCGCAGCACCCGCTTTCTTCCAAAGCCTATTCATACTCCGTCGGGTCGTCAATGCCCGCCGCAGCCAGCGCCTCGCGCCGCTCCACACACGTGCCGCAGCGGCCGCAGTGGCGCTGGCCGCCACGATAGCACGACCATGTCTCGCTGTAGTCTATGCCCAGCGCCTTGCCCCGGCGTGCAATGTCGGCTTTCGTCAGGTGGGTATAGGGCGAGCGCAGCCCTACCCCGGCAAAGGTGCCCGCATGGGCAGCGGCGTCGAAGGCAGCCACGAAGGCCGGCGTACAGTCGGGATAGATGGTATGGTCGCCCCCGTGGTTGGCCATCATGACATATTGCAGACCGTTCGACTCGGCCATTCCCACGGCTATTGAGAGCATGATGCCGTTGCGGAAGGGCACTACCGTTGACCGCATGTTCTCGTCTTCATAGTGTCCCTCGGGGATGGCGGCATCGCCTTCCAACAGTGAACTCTTGAAATATTGCGCCATAAACTCCAAGGGAATCTCCACGTGGCGGATGCCCAGCCGGTCGCAATGCAGGCGGGCAAAGGCTATCTCGCGGGCGTTGTGGTTGCTGCCGTAGTCGAAGGATATGGCCAGGGCTATGCGCTCCTGCTCGTCATATAGCAGGGTGACCGAGTCCAGGCCACCGCTCAATATCAGTACCGAGTCTTTCTTTTCCTGTGTCATTCTTTTCTCTTTATATTTAGGTTGTTACTATAATTGTTTCTCAGTCATGTATTTCCAGTAGCGGCGAGGCATGTCGTTCAGCTGCTTGCGCGGATTCATGCGCTCCTTGATGCAGATGGCCTTGAAGTAGGTGCGCCAGAGGTCTTGCAGCAGCCGGTCGTTGTCGCTCAGCACGTCGTCGCGCAGCTTGCCGTCTTCCAGCGAGAAGGGCACCCGTGACTCATCTTCAAAGGTCACGCGGGTAACCCCGCCCGCACTTCCCTTCCCTCCGGGGACAGAGGATTGCTGTGGGGCATAGTAGTATCCGTAGTGACGGCGGGCGTCATAGATGAGCCACGGCTGGTCGTTGAAGCGGTCCTGGAAGTGGTCGGTGATGAGCGGCAGCACATTGTGGTCGGGCGACACCACGGCGAGGTATGTGCCGTCCTTGGCTTTCTGGAAGCGGATGAACTGCTTCATGCGCAGCTGTTCGTGCATCACCCGCCGAGCCGTCTGCGTCACATACAGCACATCGGGGTCGGAGAAGTTCCGCTCTATACTCGCCCCGCAGGCACTCCCCTCCCCTCGCAGGGGAGGGGTCAGGGGTGGGGTAAACACCTTATATATATAATGGAACAGCGGCGTATTCAGCTTCCGTTCCTCCGAGAGCCAACTGACGCTAATCAGCCTGACAGCCTCGCGCGACAGCCGTTTCTCCAGTCCTGCCCATACCCGCTGTGCCTTTTCCTCTGTCGTCACGACCCTCCATACCTCATCGCAGAACAACGGCAACTGCTCTCCCTCTGCCGCCAGCACCTCAGGCTGCTGATGGCGGAAGTAGGCATCGAAGACGGCACTCAGCACGCCGTCCAGGGTCCGGTCGAAGGTATAGACTAACATGCTGCGCTATTCCTCCTTGAAATCCAGCGACAGCTGTTGCTCGGCAGCCGCCCGCTTCTGTTGGGACTTGGAGACGAGCATGGGGCGCAGTCGCTCGGGATGCAGCTCGTTGATGCCGACGATGGGCTGTGAGAACGAGCTGGTCAGCTCGCCGCAGGTGATGAAATACTTGGCCTTCTTCATCACCACGCCCATCTTCTTGAGATGGTAGCTGGTGATGCGGTTGAAGCGGCGCGAGTTGACGATGAGCCACGCCGACTTGGTGCCGATGCCGGGCACGCGCAGGATGCGCTCGTAGTCGTCGCGGTTGATGTCGACGGGGAAATACTCCGGGTGGCGCAGGGCCCATCCCAGCTTGGGGTCGATGTCAAGGTCAAGGTGACTGTGGGCATCGTCCACTATCTCGTCGACCTTGAACTGGTAGAAGCGCAGCAGCCAGTCGGCCTGATAAAGGCGGTTCTCGCGCACCAGCGGCGGCTGCTTCAGGACGGGCAGCCGCTTGTCGTAGGTGTTGACGCTGATATAGCCCGAATAATAGACGCGGCGCATGGAGGGCTGTTGGTAGAGCGACGACGACATCTGCAGAATATCCTTGTCTGACTCACCCGTGGCACCGACTATCATCTGCGTCGACTGCCCGGCAGGCACAAAGCGCGGTGCATAGCGGAACTTCTTGCGCTCCTCCTTGTTCTGCATGACGCCCGTCTGGATGAGTCGCATGGGCTGGAACACGCTCTGATGGTCTTTCTCGGGAGCCAGTGCCTTGAGCGACGTTTCCTTGGGAATCTCAATGTTGACACTCATGCGGTCGGCCCAGCGGCCTGCCTCGTTGAGCAGTTCCTGCGAGGCGCCGGGAATGGCCTTCAGGTGGATGTAGCCGTTGAAGCGGTGCAGGGTACGCAGGTCGCGCACAATGGCCGTCAGCCGCTCCATGGTATAGTCGGGGTTGCGCACCACACCACTCGACAGGAACAGCCCCTCAATGTAGTTGCGGCGGTAGAACTCCATGGTGATTTCCTCCAGCTCCGAGACGCTGAGCGTGGCCCGACGGATGTCGTTGGAGCGGCGGTTGACGCAGTAGGCACAGTCGTACATGCAGTGGTTGGTCAGCATCACCTTCAGCAGTGAGATGCAACGGCCGTCGTCGGCAAACGAGTGGCAGATGCCCACACCGCCTACCGTCGAGCCTACCATGCCCTGCTTACCCCGGCGCACGGTGCCACTCGACGAGCACGACACGTCGTACTTGGCCGACTCGGCCAGCACGCGCAACTTCTCCATTGTCTTCTCTGTCAGCATATCGCATGCAAAAGTACAAAGAATAATTGGAACGGGCAAGGGCTGGCAAAAGAAAAAAACAGGAGGGGGAAAAGTTGCTAATGAGCGAAAATGCGGGAAATATTTGGCTGTTTGCCAACTTTTTAGTAATTTCGCGGCCAAAACAGCATAAACAACAAGCTATGGAAGAAAAAAACATTACCGGGAGCGAGGAGAAGAGAACCGTGCGCACGGCTTCTCAAAGCCTCAGTTTCGTAGAACAGTTTGTAAAGGAAGACCTGGAAGCAGGCAAGAACGGAGGCCGCATACAGACGCGCTTTCCACCAGAGCCTAACGGATACATCCACATCGGACACGCCAAAGCCATCTGCATGGACTTCGGCGTAGCCGAGGAATTCGGCGGCGTGTGCAACCTGCGCTTCGACGATACCAATCCCACAAAGGAGAATACGGAATACGTGGAGAACATCATGGCCGACATCAAATGGCTCGGCTTCCACTGGGAGAACGTCTACTATGCCTCCGACTACTTCGAGAAGCTGTGGGACTTTGCCGTATGGCTCATCAAAAAGGGACTGGCCTACGTCGACGAGCAGACGTCGGAGCAGATAGCCGAGCAGAAGGGCACCCCGACACAGCCGGGACGCCCCAGCCCGTTCCGCGACCGTCCCGTGGAGGAGAACCTGCGCCTGTTTGAGCAGATGAACACGCCGGAGGCCGTCGAGGGCTCGATGGTGCTGCGCGCCAAACTGGACATGGCCAACCCGAACATGCACTTCCGTGACCCCATCATCTATCGCATTATCCAGATACCACACCACCGCACGGGCAGCAAGTGGCACTGCTATCCGATGTACGACTTTGCCCACGGCCAGTCGGACTACTTCGAGGGCGTCACCCACAGCATCTGCACGCTGGAATTCGTGCCTCACCGTCCGCTGTACGACAAGTTCGTCGACCTGCTGCGGGAATATGTGGAGGAGCTGAAGGCCGAGGGCAAGGCCGAGGGCTACAATCCTGACATCCTAGACAAATACGACGGCACGCGCCAGATTGAGTTCAACCGTCTGAACCTGACCTATACCGTCATGTCGAAGCGCAAGCTGAAGGCACTGGTGGACGAAGGACTCGTCAGCGGATGGGACGACCCGCGCATGCCGACCGTCTGTGGCATGCGCCGCCGTGGCTATTCGTCGCAGAGCGTCCGCAACTTCATCGACTCCATCGGCTACACGAAGTTCGATGCCCTGAACGACTATGCCCTGCTGGAAGCCTCGGTTCGCGACGACCTGAACAAGAAGGCTACGCGCGTCAGTGCCGTGCTCGACCCTGTGAAACTCGTCATTACCAACTATCCCGAGGGACAAACCGAGGAGCTGACTGCCGTCAACAATCCAGAAAACGAGGCCGACGGCACACACACCATCACCTTCAGCCGCGAGCTGTGGATAGAGCGCGACGACTTCATGGAGGTGGCTGAGAAGAAGTTCCAGCGCCTGGCCCCCGGCAAGGAGGTGCGCCTGAAGAACGCCTACATCATCAAATGCGACGAAGAGCACCCCTGCGACAAGGATGCCGAGGGCCGCGTGACAACTGTCTACGCCACCTACGACCCCGAGACGCGCAGCGGACAGCCCGGCGCCGACCGTAAAATCAAGGGAAAGACGCTGCACTGGGTGAACAGCCAGGATGCCGTCAAGGCCGAGGTACGCCTCTACGACCGCCTGTTTGCCATCGAGAACCCCGGAGCCGACGAGCGTGACTTCCGCGAGCTGCTGAACCCCGACTCCCTCACCGTGCTCCACGATTCAGTCGTGGAGCCCTACCTGAAGGAGAAGAAAGCCGGCGACTTCCTGCAGTTCCAGCGCATAGGTTACTTTACACCCGACCTTGACTCGACAGCCGAGCACCTGGTGTTCAACAAGACCGTCGGCCTGAAGGATACGTGGCGGAAATAAACTGAAGATTTGAATTCGTGTCTTTCGACGAGGAATATTTCAAGAGCGAGGACTTCCGGGAGATACTGGAAAGCTACGAGACATCCATGAACCAGGGCGAAAGCCCTTTCATGGATGTTGACGACCTGGTGGACATTGCCGACTACTACAACTGGAAAGGCTACGGCGAACAGGCCGACGAGGCCATTGAGCACGCCCTTGAGCTATACCCGGATGCCACGCTGCCCAACGTCTACAGGGCGCGGCAGGCTCTGATGGACGGCAACTACGAGGAGGCCCGCAGCTTCTGCCAGAGCATCGCCAACCGCGAAGACCCTGACTACCACTACCTCGTAGCGGAAATCATGATAGCCGAAGGGCGCATCGACGAGGCCGACAACTACCTGAAAGCGTATGGCACGACGGTGGACGACGACGAGCGGGAGGACTTTATCCGCGACTGCGCCAACCTCTTCGTCGACTATGACGTCAGCAGCAAGGCCTACGAATGGATGGCGAAATCGAAGGACGACGACAGCGACGACTTCAAGGAGCTGGCCGCACGCACCCTGTTCAGCATGGGGAAATACAAGGATTCGGAACGGCTCTTCAATGAACTCATCGACCGGCACCCCTACTCCAAGCACTACTGGAACGCACTGGCATCGGCGCAGCTGATGAACGAGGACCCCAGCGCTGCCGTCACCAGTTCGGAATATGCCATCGCCATCGACCCCAACGACCCCGACGCCCTGTTCAGCAAGGCTAACGGACTGCTGAAGCTCGGCAACTACCCGGAAGCCCTGAAGTATTACCAGCGCTATGCGGAGAAGGAACCCGACGACGAGCTGGCCCAGCTGAACGAGGCGGTGTGCCACGTCAACATGGGACAGACGACAGAGGCCATTGAGCACTTGCAGAAAGCCGCCAGACTATGTCCTGCCGACTCCGTCTATCTGCCACAAATCTATCAGGAACTGGCCTTGTGCTACAGCTCCCGCAAGGAGCCGGAGGCAGCGCTGCAAGTCCTGGACAAGACGGAAGCGCTGGAGTGCGACCATATCGACATGCTGGTCATCAGGGGACACATCCTGATGGAGAACTACCGGAACGAAGAGGCAGAAGAGGCTTTCAGCAAAGCCATTGAACTGTCGGACTATGCCCCCGGCGTCATGCTGCGCATCATCATTTCCCTCTTCGACAACCACTACACCGAAGACTGCTACGAAATGTTCCTGAAGTTCTTCGACCTCATCGGCCAGTGCTACCCCGACTTCCACGACGGCTATGCCTACATGGCACTATGCTGCTACGAAACGGCACGCGTCAAGGAATTCCTGCACTATCTCCGTCTGGCCGTGCAGCACAACCCGCAGGAGGCCCAGCTGGTGCTCAGCAACCTGTTCCCACAAGGAACGAAAGTCAGCGACTATGTCAGCTATGTAGAGCGGAAAATCACAAATGAAAAATCGTAAACCATAACTTATGAACATCATCACCTCCCTGCTTTCAAACCTCAACTACGGCACCATCCTCTTCCTGATGCTGCTGGAAAGCACCGTCGTCCCCGTCCCGTCCGAATTCGTCGTCACCCCCGCAGCCTACCATGCCGCCGCCGGACAGTTAGACGTGTGGCTCGTCATCCTCTTCGCCACCATCGGTGCCGACCTCGGCGCCAGCATCAACTACTTCGTAGCCCTCTACGTAGGGCGCCCCGTCATCTACCGCTTCGCCAACAGCCGGTGGGGCAAGATGTGCCTGCTCAGCCAGGAGAAGGTGGAGAAGAGCGAGAAATACTTCTATGACCACGGCATCGTGGCCACCCTGACAGGCCGCCTCATCCCCGGCATACGCCACCTTATCAGCATCCCCGCCGGCCTGGCACGCATGAGCTACTGGAAATTCCTGCTCTACACCACCATCGGTGCAGGCGCCTGGCACGGCATCCTGGCCGCCCTTGGCTGGTATCTCCACGCCATCGTACCCGAGGAACAACTGAACGACAAAATCGAGGAATATGCCGAATACATCAAGCTCGTCATCATCGCCCTCGTCATCATCGCCATCCTCTGGTTCACCGTCAAGCACTATCTGAAACGGAGGAAAGCTAATTAGTTTTTATCCTTCCAACCCTCCATCCTGCACCAGAAACGGATTTTAGAAAATTTAACTAAAGTACCAAAAATCAGTACACATATTTGGGACGAGGAGTCCGGGCTACCCGGACTCCTCGTCCCAGTATTTGGTATTCCTTATACATCCCAGCGGTGCAGGTTGGAAGGATGGAAGGATAAATACGCCAAGAATCATGGGAGGTTTTATCCAATAACCCTATTAATCTTTGTATAGAATGACCAAATATCTTGAAGTGTTCCAAAACTGCGAAGCATTAGTAATGTGCAACATGGAGGGAGACCCTTCTTCAATGGAATAGGAAGAAGAAGGATGCGATGTCAGAACCTTGACTTTCTTGCCAGGAATACTGACATCAGAAAAAGAGCGGATGTCCACTCGCTGAAAACCATCATTGTCAATACTGTTCAAATCCACCTTTGATTTTTTCAGGAAACCACCTTTCAGCACTCCAGATGATGACAACTGTTTCTTGGTTCCAATCAACACATAGCCATAACTCATCTCTGTAGCCTCCTTTGTGGCATGCTCCAAATTCTCCTCAGCAATACCGGCTTGAGTAGTCAACTGGCTGACTTGGCCAGACAAGGCCTCCACATGCGTCTGCAAGCTGGCAATGTTCAGGTTCTTCTGCTCTAATTCTTCATTCAATTGTGCAATGAACAAATCCTTTTCCGCTATCTGAGCCTGCAGACCCTTGATAAGAGTCTGCAGCTTTTGTATGGTCTGTTTGTCGCCCTTGGCTGCAGCCAACTGCTTCTCCAAGTCAGCTATACGAGAACGCTGCTCATCTAATGTATACTGATACAACTTGATGTTGTTCCTGATTTGCTCCTTATTGGTTATGGGTGTCCCATCTTTAGTCATATACAGATAGCGTTCCCGCCCGTTGATGCTATCCATACTATACGCCACTATATCCAAAAATTCGTTTAACCGTTGGTTTTCCAAAGCAACGGAGTCACGTTCTTTTAGTGCTGCATCTGTTTTGCCGTTGCATGAACTGAATACTACTGTTATCGCCAATAGTATGAAAAAGTAAAAGGAATAAGTATTCT
Source organism: Prevotella sp. (assembly GCA_017459445.1). Lineage (GTDB taxonomy): Bacteria > Bacteroidota > Bacteroidia > Bacteroidales > Bacteroidaceae > Prevotella. The sequence continues at coordinate 132,077 of JAFUDJ010000031.1, forward strand.
TCATATTGAAATACGTTTTATCATAAAATTTCTATAGAATATTCATCAAACACGGTTAGGGAATCCCCTTCTTCTGAAATTGAAAAGGATTTTTTAAACTCAAGTTCTATCAATAGTCCCAAGTACGGGTGAATAGCTTTCACCCTTGGATACCTTGCACTTGTGTCTTGCAGCAAATCGTTTCTCATTACGATAAAGTCATGCTCCTTGAAAAAAGACATCCATTTATTATAAGACATAAAACGAGACTCTCCCGCCTTTGCCCACTGCTGCAACAAGAGATTGCTATCAATGTCAACAGAACAAACTACATTCCCACCATTCTTATCATTATAGAAACGAATATCTCCCATCTTGCCATACTTAAACTCATTGTTGTCACCAAACGAACTGATGTCCATTCCCATTTCTGATAATTGGGCAATGGTCGTTACTCCAAGCATAACCCCTTCAATGGGAAAATAGGGAGCATAAGAGGTCTTGCTGGTATGAATACGGGGTCTCTTTAATGTGATGCTATACAGCGTATTTACGTCAGTAGCACTGGTATTGTTACTGTAATTGAAATCAAGTCCCATCCGAAGGTTGCTTGTTAAATTAATAGCTTCAAGTTCTGCGGTAAAAGACCCGGATTTACTGGGAGCTTTTTTAACATACACCGTAAAGCCATGATTCTCAAGCCAACTATACCACTGTTTATAACTTAAAGAAAAGCTCAGCCCGGCACGTTGCCACGAATCAGGAAGCTCTTTTGAATGTGTAAAATACAAAGAAGTAATAATCCCATCCCCTTCATGGTCCCAGTAAGTGCGCTCATTAATGTTAACAGTATGTTGCCCGTCGTCACGTGGTTTGCTATAGCCTCCTGCCGCAATAGCCTCATCAACAGTAGTCCATCCAAGAATAATTCCCCCATCCATAGGGTTAAGAATGTCTTTCAATGGGCAATCCTTGACGTGTCTAAACGGGTATCGTTGCGGCGCATACTGCGATAACTTTACAACAGCCTTAGTTGACATTGGTTTTGCAGGAGTATTCCCCTTTACAGCAGGCTTGCTCCTCGTTGTTTTTTTAACAACCTTCTTATCTCCAGGTCTTCTAATGGTATTCTGTCCGTAACTAAAAGATGTCGTAAAGACAAAAAAGAAACATACCAGACATATCCTATATAATGTCATATAATACGTCCATTTATTTTTCGACTCCATTATCGACTCTGCTAATTACATTATGCTGAGCATCATACCAAACTCCATTCCAAGGCTGGTCGTTTTTAAACTTGCCTTGGAAATACTCTCCAGATTCCTTAACATAATAGGCACCAATAGTAAAATGGTCTTTTTCAAACGCACCACGAAAAACGTCACCGTTCTTGAAAAAAAGGACAGCTGTACTGTCTTCGCGTAGTCCGTCTTTAATGACACCTTCATATCGGTCTTTTACATTGTCTGTCAAATAGGTCAACACACCATTTCCTTGTGGCTGTCCGTGCGAAACAGTTCCTGAGAAAGTCATGATGGGCTGTCCGTGCGAGTCATAAATGGTGGTAACCTGTAGTGTGTCCTGCCCGTCATCAGATGCCGTGCTTTCCGCAGAACGTCCTGACATCAGCCAGTATCCACCAATACAGGCTAATAGGGCTATCACCACCAACAGGACATAAAAGAGTTTGTTGCTTTTCGGTTCCTCATCTTCCATAGAGGCTATTGATATTTCCTGCGGTGCATCCACACTAACTTGGTTATGGCTCTGCTGCTTTCCCACAGTGTTATCATATATAGTCTCTGAGTTATTAGGTACATCTTCTTTCAAGTCCTCTCCATATACCGTTTCTTCTTCACCAGCCATTGCAACAGGCTCATCGGGAGCTAATAACAACTGGTGCAATTGCTCCATAGTCGGTCTGTCTTTAGAGGCAACGGCCATGGCCGTTCTTACTATATTCCACAAAGAAGCAGACACTCCAGCAGGGCACTCTGTGAAGTTTCCACCTATCCATTTCATTGGCTCTGGTGGTGTATGTCCTGTCAACATGGCATAAAGTGTTGCCCCCAAACTATAGACATCAATAAGCGGCGAGAACTCCGTAACCGACGTATATTGCTCAAGAGGTGCATATCCTTTTGTCAGTCCTGGAGGGGTCGTACTGGTTTCTTGCCCGCTGTTGTCATAATTCTTGGCTATACCAAAATCTATCAGCATGGCATTGTCATCACTCGAAAGCATGATATTTCCAGGCTTCAAGTCATAGTGACACATATTCTTCTTGTGCATATAGTCCAATGCAGAAGCTACTTGTAACGCATATTTTACAGCCTTATAGGAAGGTACGGCACCATGCGCGTCGATATAGTCTTTGAGCGACCCACCTCGAATATACTGCATGACATAGTACACCGTGTTATTCTCTTCGAAGATTCCCAACACATGCACAATGTTTGGATGGCTGAGCCCCGCTATACGCTTGGCCTCCTTGATAAAGCTTTTCTTAAACTGTGCAACCTTAGCATCGTAGTTTGTATTGGCAATTACGACATTCTGCGTAGTTCCTTCACGACGGCACTCCTCCTTGAAGTAAAACTCCTTAATAGCCACCTGTACTTTTTCGCTAAACTCGCTTAGGTTGCCGGTAAGCCGTTGCTGCATACTAGCCAGATAGGTAATGCCTGTAGCACCCTGTCCTAACACGCTATCTATCGTGTAAGTACCGTCTTGCAGCGTTGCACCTATTGGTAATGCACCTATTATCTTTTTTCCATCATTGTTATGCTTCTTTTAAATCTTTAGTACTTTCTGTTTCTCTTCCTTTCGACTTAGGCTTCTCTGTCGAGTTGTCAGACTTCTTGCCTTCTTTTTCCTTGATTGCCTTCTTGACGCCATCCATATCTACTCTCGGTTTCACAGATTCGATATGGAACCCCGGTTTGTTCTTACCTGCAGACTGCTCTTCCTGCCCAGACTTTGGATTCTCTTCCGACTCAGGCTTTGGATTCTCTTCCGACTCAGGCTTGACAGCCTTAACTGCCTTGGCTGCTGCTTTCTGGGGGCCTTTCATTTTTGATGAAGCCGCACTTGCTCTGGATGACTGGGAGGCGACTTCTGCGGAACTGCTCTTGGAGCTTCTTATTGGCTGCTCGTCAGCTTTTGGCTTATAGGTCTTTGGAGCATTGTACTCCTTATATATAATAGTAGGGTTCTCCGGCTCACGCGGTTGATTCGTTCCCAGCCACTGCCATGCCAATAATCCCAAGACAACTATAATAGCAGCCAGCACGGCCCACTTCCATGCAGGAATAGGCTTTGCATTTGAAGCAGGAGGCATGGGCATGGCACTTGGCCGAACTCCAGGCTCCACTATCACCAGCGGAACTTCATCCTGCTGTTTTTCTTGTCTTTCTATTACTGGCGCAGCCGCCACATTTTGCTCTGCCAGAAACACCTTGTTGGCCTCCCTTGCCTTAGCCTCGTCATCAGGCTGTCCTTCGTCAATCAGTTCAGACATAACGCCTACTACGTGTATCAGATAAGCCGAATGATTATCCTTGTTCTCGTCGGTTGATGTAACCAGCCAGTTGCATTTCTGCTCATTAGAGAGTTCCTTGTTACTGAGTATATTCAACAGTTCGCCATCGTTCATGTTCTCCAGCATCCCGTCCGAACACATATAGAACCAGTCATCTGGCTTGATATCCTTGATATGGACGATGTCGGGCAAATCGCGCTCCTCCTGATGAGGCAACATGGCACGAAGGACAACATTCCGCCCACTCATGGTTTTCATTTCCTCAAGTGACACTTCCCCCGTTTCAAAACTGGTAGCTGCCAGCGAATGGTCTCTTGAACGGTATCTAATCTCAGCAGTACGCGGCCGGATATGATAATAGCGGCTGTCACCTAAATGCGCTGCCATCAAGCCACCGGCATGAAAATAGAGAAGAACAAAGGTAGTTCCCGGTTTTTTCCCGGAATCCATCGTGTCTATATCATCCAATGCGTCGTAAGCCTTATTTACAGCTTCATACAGCATCTCATCGGTAAAGGGCGTTGCAGCATCGGCATGATTCACAATGTATTCGCTGACAGCCTTGCAAACAGTCTGGCTTGCCACCTCTCCTGCCTGATGTCCACCCATGCCATCACATAGAACAAACATACGGTCCAGCTCTGTAGCCATCCCTTTTGCCGGATATATGCAGTCTTCCTGATTCTCCCTTTTACCTATCTCATAAATGGCCAAGGGACGTGATAATTCATACTTCATAATCGTTTTGTTACTCTAATGTAAATACTAAATTAGTATGTCCTAACCGAATGACATAATTTGACTGCAGCACCATCTTGTCGCCCATCTGAACCTCATGTTCATTGACCTTGACAAGATTACGCTCATTACAACTGCCGATAGTGACATACCATTTGCCTTGTGCTACCTTGTTGACTTCTATGACAGCATTGACACGGCTCATATAGCGGTCTGTTACTGGCAATTGTAACGTTGCCGACGATTCAGTACTCTTGCGCCCTACGGTGTTACGTCCCAGTTTCAGTGCATGCTTTACTCCGTTTAGCAATAGCACTGGGCTACCCGTGTTTGCCAATACGTTACCAAACTCCGTCTCGTCATTGGCAGCAGCTTGTTGAACTGAAGATTGATTCACAGCCGGTCCTCCATCAAGCCTAACAGGCCGTCTGTTGAATTTTACTGTGAAGACAAAGGAACAAAACGGACACTTTACCTTGAGAGAGTCCACTCCTGGCTGATTCCTCACGCCAATCGGCTGATGGCATGAAGGACATTTTATCTGAATAGTGTTATTATCTTGCATAGTTGCTGATGATATAAATGCTTTCTACTTATATTACTTCCATACTATAACTGGCATATTATTGTTGAACCGCCCCCACATGACAGGATGCTGCTTGTTTTCAGATGCCTCGGCAACCATTCTGGAAACATAGTCAAACAATTCCCGCGCTGTAATCACCTTATTTCTATCCGCATCTGCCGACCCTCTCAGCCCTTGTTGTAAATAGGCTGTGAACAAGCCATTCTTCATATTTGGTATTTCAAGGGAATACTCGCCAGACCTGGAGGACATGAAAAACATCATACTTTTATCTTGTAAGGCCGAAAAGTCGTATTTTGCCCTCATCGTTCCCGAGAAACAAGCATTAATAAAGGCAAAACGACGTTTGGCCTTCGTCGACTTGAACACGTTCCAAATATCAAGATAGCTCAAATTGCCGTCATACGCACAGATAGCCCCACGCTCACCGTGACCACTGTAAAAGACAGCAACGGCATCGTTTTCGGTGGCCTTGCTAAAGAGTTGTCTCATAGCACGAAGAATGTTACTTCTCGTTGCCGTTTTGTCAGTGACAAGCATCGTCTCGGCATTACCGTTTTTCTTGAACAGATACTGTATGGTCTTGGCGTCACGAACACATAGATAAGTATCATTGACACGCTGCGGATAATTCTGCATACCAATGCAGACAATGTATGTCTTAGCCAAAACATTGCCTACACTGGTTGTGAGCACTAAAAGAAATAACAGAAATTTACGAAGCCACATAGTCATCGGTAATATCTGTCATCGTGTCGGACACAGCGGGGTCGTTGAATGCCGTGTCGTCATACTGTAAGGTTGCCGCATTGTCTGTCGTACTGTCAGTAAGACCGTCAGAATCTGTATTTGCCATGTAGGCTTCAGCATTATCGGCATTCACTTCTACTGTGACCTCAGTCTCTGTATTCTCGTTATTATTAACAGCTACCGTGTTCATGTAGTCTGGTGTGTTATCGCCTTGGCCGTTCAGTCCATTGTCTGTCAATTCTGTATCAACCAATGCCGTGTTGTGAACATGGGCATTGGAACTGACAATGTTGACCGGATTCATTTCATCATCATCCAAGGCGTTGTTTTCATTTTGGTCAACGTATGCCACATCGTAGGTACCGTCACGGTTGACGTCAACGATTACTGCATTCTTCCCGTCCACGGTTCCCGTTGTCATTACCACACCTTCTCTCACCTCTTCTGCAGCGGCATTTATTTCCACAACGGGTTCGTCATTACCTTCACCACTGTTGGCGGCAGCAATCAGGTTCGGGTCATGAACACGAATGTTGTTGGCCGAGATATCATGATAGTCTTCACGCGTCAACTCCCCATCATTATTTGTATCTTCAATAGCAGCATCATAGCGACCGTCCCTGTCAATGTCTATCAATACAGCAGGCTGGCCATTATGTTCAGCTCTTGCAACTATCACTCGCTGCCCCTCTATTTCCGTCTCGGCTTCCTCTAATACCGTGTATTCGTCTCTTGGTGCTGAAGGTGTCGGCTGAGGCTCTTTCTCTGTACTTTCTTCACTGGGTGTTTCTTGTGTGTTTTCCACTATGTCCTTATTATCAGTCGTTACCCGCTCTGGCTCATGATGAGTAGCTGCTGCTCTGTAATGGGCAGGGTCGCGGTCGCTCTCCGACAAAATTGGATTCACCTTATCGTTGAAGGCTGCACGCTCTTCTGCCGTCATGCTTTCCCACTCCTCCTTGGTATAGGTACTATAGACTCCACCATGCCAATGGAACACCGCACCCGGTCCGAGTTGTTCGCGGGCATCACTAAAAGCCTGCTGGAAAGACTTCTCGTCATCTTCATCAATAATTTTAAACACCTCTTCTGACTCTGGCTCCGATACGGACTGCGCAGTGGCGTATGCTATTCCACCACCTAATGAGCCACCGGCAAGTATGGCACCACCAAGCATCACAGCACGCTTCATCATGTTGTCCCTGTCACTGGCAGTTTCCTGCTTCTCTTCGTTTAAAACGTTTGCCGTTACTTGCTTTTCTTCCACATTCTCGTAGAATGTTTCCTCATTTGTCTTCATAATCGTCTATGTTTTTAGTTATTAATAATTGATTACATATAAAAAGCCTGGAATCCATCACCATCAAAAGCCATATAAGTACCGCTGTCTGTATAACGCACCAAGGTTGGTGTTCCATTTCTTTTCTGCAATTTATCTATGACATTGCTTGGTACGTCCCAGAAATAGATACCGTTAGCGCAGGTTACTAAAATACCACGATTGGTAATACACACCGAGCGGATGCGGCCATACCGCTCTATGGCTTGTCCCAATATTTTGCTATCAAAACTATTAGAAGCCTCGTAGTGAGAGTCGGTTACAATGGCATAGTTTCCATTTTCCGATATGGAGATTGACAATATCTTCTCATTATTTTTGGCAAATCCGTCTAATGCTTTCTTACAGTCTTCTGGAACATTCCCCTTATACAAAGTGTTCTCATAAACTACACACCACCATCCGACATCAGTAACAGCGACGTCGTTGACAGTAAACTTATTTTTATTGCAGTACGATAGAGCATCTTTCATATCCGAGTTAAGACCGTTTGAATTATAACCGTTGCCACCATAAACATAAATTCCCTTATGATTCGTAAGGCAACCTGTTTTTGCATTCTTGCACTCCTGTAGGTCCTTCGCTAAATCTTTTTGGGCATCTGCATTATCAACATAGTCGGCATATTTGCGGCCATAGAGCTTAAAGCCGCTTGCCATACTTAACTCCATCAAATAAGTAGTGCCTGCCGGCTCATCATCAACTTCGACTGCAACTGAGTCTTCTACTATGTAATCATCGTTAACCCTACTATGGGCATTCCCACTAGTTCTTCTTCGGTTCGACGTAACTGTTTTGGACTTCGCAGAAGTACTAGAAGTGTTACCTTTTCTCTTAATGGTCTGCTGGGCACTTGCCGAACTGACCAGACATGACAGTACAAGGACTGCCAGCATCTTCATCTTTGTATTCATCACCGTCTATTTTTTTAATTTCACTTTACACTTTGGACAAGCATCAAGGTTAGTCCTGATGACATCATACGGCTGAAAGCCAAAAAAATAATGGCACTTCGGACAGGCATAGCGATGCAGCATTCGTTTGTTCAACTCCTCTTTTTGCTTTGGAATACGACGGGCATCCATGAAACTCTTAACAAAGAGAAGCACCATCAGTATCAATGCCACAGCATATATCACAATCATGTGTGCACCTGTACCCTTTCCATCCTTATTGATTATAAATCCCAAAGCAACACCCCCAATTGTCAAAATGGGCAGTCCGCCTCGCAATACGTTAGTCATTGTCTGGGTACGTTGCAACTGGTCTTGCTGATGCTTATAGCTTTGCCATACCGACTCCAGACCACTAATATCAACCTCCTGCGAAACAGGGTCTTGCAGTTTCCCGATAAAATTCATCACAAGACTCCAGTTTAACACATAATGACCATATCCCAACTCCACAACATCTGCCTGAGTCACCTTACTTGACTCTACCTGAATACCATTCACATAAGTGGCGTTCTTTATATTCCTGTTAGTGATGGTCATGACCTTACCATCTATCGTCAAGAGGCAATGCTGTTTACTGACACTCTGAGGAACTGCTCCCAAGGGACCAACCTGCTCCGTCTTATTGCCTGTTGACAATTGCAGCCGGTTTTTCACTGATTCACGCCCTATCAATACTTGAATCATGATTATGTTTTCTCTATAGCCGCACAGCTATCTACCTATTAACACCCCGGATTCGGCAATTTTAGGCTCAGCGGATTTACCCGGTTGGTAATTGCTTGGCTAATTAAGAATAAAGTTGTACCTTTGCAGCATGGATCATACCCAACTGCTGCGAGCCATCCTTCCCGATGTGCTGATAGACAACTTTGATGTTGCAAGATTTGAG
>JAFUDJ010000032.1 GCA_017459445.1 Prevotella sp.
CTGCTGGGCTGGAGTTCGGCACTGCTGATGATGGAAATCAACCCCAACCGCGCCACTGAAATCATGGCCCGCGGCTACCGCTACGGCGAGAACCGCCTCGTGGTGGGTGCCCACTGGCAGAGCGACACCGACGCCGCCCGTCTGGCAGCCTCAGTGGCCTACGCCCGTCTGCACACCAGCGAGCGATTCCTGGAGCAGATGAAGAAGGCGCGCGAAGAGTATAAGACCCTGAAAGGCGACCCCACAGCCGTCCGCTCGGCACAGGTCGTGGAGCATCCCGCCGCCACCCGCGCCTACACCCTGCAAGGCACACCCGCCACGGCCAGCACTCGCGGCATCGTCATCGAGGGCAACACAAAGTATGGGCATGAAAACGAAATGTACAATGTGAGTTGAGAGGTCAGAAGGTCGGAAAGGCCGATAAATACAGGGGGGGTGAGGGATTGAGGGTCGAGACAGCGAGGAAAACGAAATGTACAATTACTTGAATTTGCTTGAATTCAGCTTGAATTTTGAGCCTGATGCCGTTAAATGGTGTTTAAGGCAGGTTGAATAGTGGTTGAAGTTGCTTGAAGATGTAGGCGGCTGCATGGACGTGAATGTGCGTCTGTGTGGCCGCTTTTCTGTGTGTGCTGGTGAGTAGGGCAGGGGAGAGGTTGGAAGGGCGCAGAAAGGCCGTCTGTAGCCGTTTTTAGGGAGATTCCCGCTGTTTTAGGTAAGCAGTGCGCGTTGTTTTAGGTAGGCAACTGGGTGGTCGCGGGAAAACCGCTCTCCACACTGAACGCATGAGCGTTTAATGGGTGTTAAATCGTAGTTAGCGAGGTGTTAAATGGCAGGGTGGGGGAGAGGTCAGATCTTGTCGCTTCTGAGGGTCGAGACGGCTGTGTGTTTTTGTACATTTCGACCCATTTTTTGCCTTTGGGTATAGTGTTGGGTATAGTCTTGGGTGTAGTTTTGAAGCATGAATAGACCCCTTTAATGCCAAAATCGGGGCCGAAAAGTGGCTTTTTGAGCGAGTAAACACCCCTTTAATTCCATTAAATGACAGGTTGAGGACGTGGCTCAGAAGCCTGTAATTAGGGCGTTTTTCGTCCGTTTGGCCTTGAAAAACGTGCGTAAAAAAGTTGTGATACCCCTAATTGTGTGTAATGAGGGTCTTACGAATGCTATCAATGTCACCACTCGTTAGGGTATGGTTGCACTTACCCCTTACATTCTCAATCTTGCAGAATCTTATAGCTGTTTCTACGTCAGGCGCTGTCGGTCTGTATTCCTTTAGCGTTTCCTGCGCATTTGCGTATTGTTGCTCTTGCTTTTTTGTATGGTATCCAGGTTGCATTATTTTTTCATAAGAAGAGAGATAGTAAAGAACAGCCCATATTCGGTTTTGTCTTTTTCGCCTCTCGTCCCTAACTTGTAGTTTTTTTCGCTTTTTCTCATACTGGGTGAGAAATTGCTCTCTTTCAGCCTCTGACTTAAATGTTGGTGGTGTTATATTCATAACTATGGTCTTGCTACCACTAATTCCTTCCCCTCCCCTTCTTTTAAATTTATTAAGTACAGAATATGCTATCCAAAAAACTATGGCAAACGTTATTAGTGTTATCATGCTTTCTTTCCTATGCGTATTATGTTTATGCGGTTTTGGCAGTATGGGAATCGTGGGCATTTGATGCAGACTGCCCCCTATCCTCTAACTGTGCGCGCAGTTGGCCAATTTCTTCTGCTTGTTTTCTGATAGTATCTACTAACTGGAGAATAGTGTCGGGTGTTTCTTCTCTTGACTTTGGCACATTTGCCAACATTTCTCCCCTACCCGTTAACAACCAATCTGCAGATAACTCTGGATATGAGCATAGAATTTTTTCAATACTTTCGGCAGCCATGTCTTTTCCACTCTTTTTAGCCTTACCTAAAAGACCTACAGAGAGACCAGCTTTGACAGTCATTTGATTGTCGTTTATGCCCTGTCGCTCCATGAAAACTTGCAATCTTTCAATAAATTTACCCATAACATTGAAAAAAGTCTATAAAATATTTGGCAGTATTGAAATAATTCAATATCTTTGCAGCGTTGTTAATGATAACAGCGCGGCAAAGATACGAAAAAAAGCCGAGAAAAGAGCAAGAAAACATAAGTTTAACATAAAAGTAAAAGGACAATGACACAGAAAGAGTTTGAACAGTGCACAGGCTTACAGGTCAGTGCTGAGTATTTTGAAGAGATTCACAAGGCTTACATGGAGGCTGGTGACTATGTGGATAAGGATACGTTCTGCGAGGAGTGGAAGAAGAATCCCGAAAACCGAATTGTTCAGGGGATGCACAACACCATCCGCGTGATGAACGTCAAGCTGGATGTTGCCACTGAGCGCATCAAGGAGCAAGAGCAGCTTGAAAGTGGCTTGGTGGACTTCCTGTTGGAACGCGCTCAGAAGTTCGGTGACGAAGAGCTGCTGATTAAGGCCATTGAATTGGTGGGTCATGCGGAGGTGATACGCAGGAAGCTGGTCGCAGACATGCCCCTCTGGGAGCGCGACCGCGAGTACATTAAAAAGAACCTGAAATAAAAAGCTGCCGTGCTACAGCAGCATACGGAACAGACAATAATAATAACCATATTAAAATAAAAGGACAATGAAAGCTAAGAGATTTATCGACGTTACCACTGAGGTACGCAAGGAGTTAAAGAAGATTTTCAAGTGCTCGAGCATGAACGTGTGGCGAGCCTTAAACTTCGAGGGTCAGAGTGACGAGTGCAAGCGCATCCGCGTGGCGGCCTTGCAGAAAGGCGGCCTGATTATGAGCGTAGGGCTTGCCTGTGAGACCTACCACTGCGAGACGGACGGCTGTATGCGCCAGTATTTCGACAACGGTGCAGTTCTGGAGGCCAACAAGCGGACGTGTTCCGTTGACATCTACGACCGTCACGGTGTGAAGCGCAAGCACAAGGATGGCGTGTTCATCAGTGAGCTGGAGGAGCTTGGTGCGTTTGCACAGTCATTATAAGGAGGGCTGGCTATGGAGATACGAGGTAATTTAGCATGTGTCAGCTACGACGAGCTGGTGACTGGCGGCATCATTTCAAAGTCCAACCTCGCCTATTATGTGCGAGAGGGCAAGGTGCATCAGCTCCAACGCGCTTGTAACGGCACTGTTGCTTTGTACTCGGTGGAGAGCCTTCCGATGAAGTACAGGGCAGAGGTTTACAGGCGTTATCCCGACTTGGTGGAGAAGGCCGAGAGCAAGCCCTTTGTTGAAGCGATAGAGCCTGACGGTGTGGCAATGCAATGGTTTGCCGACTATGTGCTGAGTGATGGCCGCCACCTGACTACCGCGAAGCAGAGCGAGTATGCCAACAACTGTGCGATACTGAACGCCTTTCGTGTGGTGATAGACCGTGCGAACAGTCACAGGATGCGCCAGTCGAAGCCTCGCCTGAAGCTGTGTGACTTCTGGCGACAGGCAGCTCAGGCACTTCCCCGCTTGGCCGACCGCTGGCCTAACTCACTGCCTCAGAACGCCCGCCGACTTCACCAGAAGTTCAACGAGTACCAGGCACAAGGGTATGTGTGCTTTATCTCTAAGAAGTGGCAGAACAAGAACGCCGCGAAGGTGATGACCGATGAGCAAGAGACCGTTATGGCCGCATTGCTTGCGCACCATAATAACCTTGACAATGTGATGATAGCTGAATACTATAACCATGCCGCACGTTCACAGGGCTGGCAGGAGATAACTGCCAGCACAGCGGCTGTGTGGCGGAGCAAGCTTGACCTTGTTACGTCGGCTGGCCGACGTGGAGCTACCAACTTCCGCAACGAGAAGACCATGCAGGTGAAGCGTAGCCGCCCGACGGCAGCGTTCCTGATGTGGAGCCTTGACGGTTGGGATGCTGAGCTGCTGTATCAGCAGACCGTCGAGGACAGGAACGGTCACAAGGTGACCACTTACCACAACCGCCTGACGGTTGAAGTCGTTCTCGATCCATGCTGCGACTATCCTATAGGCTATGCCATCGGCACACATGAGACGCCAGAGCTGATTACTGCCGCCCTTCGTGACGCTGCCCGTCACAGTCAGGAACTGACGGGTCAGATGCTGAGAGCTTACCAACTTCAATATGACCATTACGCGCTGAAGGCCATGACCCCGATATACGAGGCCATCGGTAAGCTTCAGACCCCTGCGAAGGTGAAGAACGCGAAGGCGAAGCCCGTGGAGCGTTATTTCCGTTCACTAAATGACGGATATTGTAAGCGTTGCAACAACTGGAGTGGCTACGGCATTACCAGCGACCCGAAGAAACAGCCTAACAGCGAGGCACTGAACCTGCTGCGCCACTCGTTCCCCGATGAGGCAGGTGTACGCCGCCAGATAGAGGCCATCATTGCTGCCGAGCGTAAGAAGAAACACGCTCAGATGATGGAGCTGTACGGCAAGCTGTCAGCCGACAAGGTGCTACCCTTGAGCCGTGAGAACTACCTGTTGACCTTTGGCAATATGACAGGCTATACTAACGCTTTGACGGGCAGCGGCCTCCACCCGACACTTTTAGGTGTGAAGCGCGACTATGACTGCTTCGACATCAGTTTCCGCGAACATGCTGGCGAGAAGTGGAGTGTGATGTATGACCCCGACGATACAAAGACCGTCCTCGCCGTCAACCAGAGCGGAACCTTGCGCTACATGCTCGAAGAGAAGTATGTGCAGCCTATGGCACTTGCCGACCGCAAGGAAGGGGACGCACAGCAGCTGGAGCGCGTGAGGAACTTCGACAAGCAGCTGGAGGAGTATGTAACCGACCGATTGGCAGGTTATGGCCGCACATTGGAGCAACTGGCCGAGCGTAACCCCGAACTGGACGTGCTACACCGTTTCTGCCTGTTAGACAGCCGTGGCCAGCACAAGCTGCCGAAAGCACAGGCACGTTTGACGAGCAAGCAGATAGAGGCTTTGGAGGTGCAGACTGTTGACGTGCCTCTGTGCGGTCGCGGTGAAACCGCTCCCCACTCTGATTATTCGATATTCTAACCCATAAAACGTAAAAGGACTATGACACAAGACGAGAAGAGGCTGATTGCAGAGAGCCTTAAAAACTACTGCACACAGAAGGGGTCGCAGAACAAGGCGGCCAAGAGTTTGAACGTCAGCAGCGCGACGGTTAGCAAGGTGCTTGCTGGCGAATGGGACACCATCAGCGACGATATGTGGCGTGGCATTGCCGCGAGGACAGGCCACGATACGACACAGTGGCAGGTTGTTCGCACGAGTGCCTACGACCGCATGACGTTTCTGTTGGAGAATGCGCAACAGGAGAGCCTCGTGGTGGGTGTGACGGGCTTTGCTGGCTGTGGCAAGACCGAGGCCATCAAGACCTACGCGCAGACGCACAAGGGCGTTTATCACTTGTGCTGCTCTGAATACTGGACTATGCGCACGTTCATTCAGAAGCTCCAACAGAGCCTCGGCATGGGTCTGTGTGGCGGCACAACGAGCGACCAGATGGACGCGATAGTCGAAGCCCTTCAAGGAGCCGACACGCCGCTGATAGTGCTTGACGAGGCCGACAAGCTGAAAGACCCCGTGCTGTACTTTTTCATCAGCCTTTACAACCAGTTAGAGGGTCAGTGCGGCATCATGCTGTGTGCCACCGACTATTTGCAGAAGCGTGTGGAGCGTGGCCTTCGCTTTGGTCGCAAGGGCTATGAGGAGATACACAGCCGCCTCGGTCGCCGCTTCATCAAGTTGGACGTAATCAACGAGGCCGACATTGCCGCCGTGTGCAAGGCTAACGGCGTTTCTGACAGTGACACTATACGTCGTATCATTGCCGACGCAGACAGCGATTTACGGCGCGTTAAGAGGGCTGTGTGGGCAGCTAAGAAAGGAGGCAAGGCATGAGAACCTACAGGCTTATGATGTCGCAGGTCTTTCCCTGTACGCACAACCGTTCAGGAGAAAGCACTGGCTTCCCGAAGAAACTGAAGGAGGGTAAGAAGCGTCACACCATACGCGGCAACGCTGAATGGTGGGAACAGGTGGCCGCCGAGATAAACGCTGGGGAGGCCGTGCTGTCGGTTCGCGTGTGGGAAGGTAGGCCATACCGTAGCAAGCAGCTGGAGATAATGCAGGTTACGAAGCTGGGAACACAGCGCATCAGCATGTCGTGCGATATCGTGTTTCCTCTGCCAACGCCCTGCATTGACGGACGTGATGCCGATATCTATACGGTGGCGGCAAACGACGGTCTTGACCTGCCAGACTTTTTGGACTGGTTTTTCCCTCATGGCAGCGGAATGTATAATGGTGTAGTGTTGCATTTCACGGATTTCAGATACTAAGCTATGGATATAAAGAACTACAGCAGAAAGCACCGTTTCACGGTGGGCATGAAGGTCGCCGACGCAGGCAGTGCAATGGAGGAATGGCTGCACAGGAAAGCCCCGTGCGACATGACCGTGCGCCGTGCCAAGACGAAGGGCTGGGTATGCTTCATTGTGGACGCAGTTCCTGAGAAGGAGCCAGGGGGCATCTACTGGCTGAGCTGGCTGGTGCAGCACTACGAATGTAAAACCGATATAAAGGAACTCTAAAAAACGATGGGAAGGGCTATCAGTAATAAGAACGTGTTGGAGGCTCGTTTCGAGGTTGCCGAGTTTGACGGTGCATGGCTCAGAAGCTTTGGCCGTCCAGAGCTGCGTGGCTCATGGATAGTATATGGCGGCTCAGGCAGTGGCAAGACCACTTTTCTGCTGATGCTGGCCAAGTACCTGACACGTTTCGGGCGTGTGGCGTATGACAGTCTGGAGCAGGGCTTGTCGCTTTCGCTGCAAAGGGCTTGGGAGCGTGTCGATATGGCCGAGGCAGGCACAGGCATCATCCTCCTCAACAAGGAGGGCATCAAGGAGCTTCGCACCCGTCTGAAGAAAAAGAACAGCCCCACCATCATCGTGATAGACAGCCTCCACTACCTGCGCCGCTTCTACGATGCGGACTACCAAAGCTTCTGTGAGGAGTTTCCCGAAAAACTCTTTATCTGGGTAAGCCACGAAAAGGCTGGCCAGCCCAAGGGCGCAATGGCTCAGAACGTGCGCTACGACTCAGACATCAAAATCAGGGTTGAGGGCTACAAGGCATTTGTGACCACCCGCTATGAAGTACCAGAGCGTCAGGAGGGCGGTGCTGACTTCGTGATATGGGAGCAGGGCGCACGGGAGTACTGGGCAAACATGAACAAATAATAACGGAACTTATGAAGTACACGATTGAGAATGAAATTTACGCACATCTGGAATCGATTATCGAGGATGCAGATAGAATGACATCAGGCAACTTTATGCACAATAGGGCAGCTATTAAACTGTCTGCCAAGATTGTAATAAACAGATTGCTCAAGATTGGAATAAAAAGGGAGGAAGACAAATGAAAGAGTCCACAAAACAACTTGAACTATTTGGAATGTCCGTAGATGAGAACTATTTCACGTCTATGCTATGGGGAACTTTAACGTTTTTCCCCTCAAAAACCAACAGATGGACTGACACTTGCCGCCATTGCCTATTGTGGAATAATGTAGAGGGGAAGTGTTCAGAACTGCCACTGACCGCAAGATGCGCAAGCTACGAGCGTAAGGATGGAAGAGAAGGTTATTTTGCAATACATCAAATGCCAAGAGTATGAAGGTATATATCAGTGGAAAGATTGGCGAGGAGGTGCTTAGTGAGTCCACTCGCGAGAAGTTTGCAAGGGCAGAGGCTGAACTGCGGAGCTGGGACTTTGACGTGTTCAATCCCACGACGAGCGGTCTGGGCAAGCTGGCCGAGGAACGTGCCAGGCAGAACGGCACGGACTTCTACACGGAAATTATGAAGCTTGACCTTGAGGAGCTGGCGAAATGTGATGCTATCTACATGCTGAACGACTGGACAGACGGCCCTGGTGCAAGAAAGGAACTTGACTTTGCCCGTGAGCATAATATCTCTGTATGGTGCGAGAACGATTCAGACAAGATTATTGATTGATACAGAACTAAATTTTGAGTGATATGGCAAAAGAGAACCGAACAATGGATGCAATCCACAAGGATTTGCTGAAGAAGTACCACACCCTTTGCGGGGTACTTGGCATGAGCGACGCTGAGAAGGAGGCCACGCTGTCTGCCTACGGTGTGGACAGCAGCCGCGACCTTGACACCCACGACCTGATAGACCTGTGCGCGAAGTTGAGTGCGGAGGCCAACAAGAAGTCTGGTACTGACGACATGGACAGGCTGCGCAAGCGCGTGATGGCGGCAATAGGCAGCTGGCTCAAGAGCGAGGGCAAGTTTGCCAATTCGGACATCATCAAGGGCATTGCCTGTCGTGCCACTGGCCATTCTGAGTTTAACAAGATACCCCGTGAGCGTCTGCGCAACCTGATAGGAGCCTTCAATAACAAGGTGAAGGATGCCGAGGCTGTGGCAGAACTGACGAAAGAGAACCCGAAAGTAATACCCCTTATTCCCAAAGAGCAATGAAAACAAAAGCGTATTTTAAGGCACTGGCCAGAGTGGTCATCCTTTCCCCCTTCCTGTTGTCGGGCTTTGTTGCCCTTGTGACGGGCATTTTGATGAAAAGTATTGGTTACTGCTTGGTTGGCGAATTTGAGACCGCCACGAGCGAAATAAAGAGGCTTTAAGCGTATGAGACTGATATTAAGCAATGAGGAGGCTCGCGTGTTGCGTATGGCTGTGAGCCATGAGCTGAATGACAACGGCTACTGCCGCTGCAGGGCAGAAAGCCCTTCTCTGGTTGACCAGCTCCAGCGTGACCGTGAGACCCTTGAAAGCCTACGGGCTAAACTGAGTTAGAAAGCGTGATTTAAACAGTATTTAATAACCCTTTAAACAGTAAAGAAGATGAAGCATGAAATTAGAAGTCTGAGCGGGCTGCTTGGTGCAAGAATAATCAGCACCGACTCGCCCAAGTGTGAAACGTGCAAGAATGATGCTGCTGGCACAAACTGCGTCAAGCTGATACTTGCTGGCGGCCATCATATCTGCGTGGCCAAGAAAGGAGCCGCTCCCAAGGTGGACTATCCCGACAGCGAGGCATCCAAGCAATGCGGAACACTGACCTGCGGCTATCGTAATATCTGCACGGCAGCAGAACGTGACCGCTGCCCCAACAGAACAACCCCTAATACAAACCCTTTAAACAGTTAAGACAATGGAAAAAGTAAATGTAACGATGACTGCCGAGGAGCAGGCACAGTTTGAGGCTTTCAAGAAGCAACAGGAGAAAGAGGCCGCCGCCAAGCGTCGCAAGGAGAACCGCGCCGCCTACGCTCAGATCGTGGACGAACAGATAGCCGCCGCCATCCCAGAGCTGCGCGAGCTGTCGGCCAAAATTAAAGAAGTGAAAGCTACGGTGTTCGGCAACTTCGAGGAGGTGCTGAAGATGAAGGCCGAAGTGATGGGACTGACCCAAGAAGGCCAGCGCAGCCACACCTTCACCCACTCTAACGGGAACCTACGTCTGACGCTTGGCGTGAACACCATCGACGGCTACCGCGACACGGTTGAAGACGGCATTACGATGGTGAAGCAGTACATCCAGAGCCTTGCCGTGGATGACAACAGCCGCGCCCTGGTCAATACCGTGCTTCGCCTGTTGAGCCGCGACCAGCAGGGCAACATCAAGGCCAGCCGAGTTTTACAGCTTCGCAAGATGGCCGACGAGACGGGCAACGAGCAGTTCATCGAAGGTGTGAAAATCATCGAGGAGAGTTACCAGCCCGCCACGACGAAGCAGTTCATCCGTGCGGAATATAAAGACGATAAGGGAACTTGGAAGATAGTGCCTTTGTCGGTGACTGACGTAGAATAAAAAACGGTGCGCTTCGCCCACAGCCGACTCCACGCACCCCCGATGTAAAAGGACGGTGCAAAAGTACAAAAAATCGGCGAATGGGCAAAGTAAAACACCACAAAAGTACGTTAGAGCGCACAAAAAAGATTCGCGCCATCACTGAACGCTACTACGAGGCTGGGAACAACCGCCGCTGCTACAAGGCGATTTGGAAGAAGTATATCTATCCCATTTACCCGATGTGTTATAGGACATACCTCAACTATTTAGATATACCGACCGAGCCTCCGAAACCCACAGCAGTAGAGCTGACACTATTTGACTTTTTTGACGCTCACCCTGTCTATTGAAAGGCAGGGTGAGTGTTTTTTTATGCGTTGTTGACAATGTCGATATCGCTGAGTTCCACCCTCTGCCCTTTTCGTATGGCCGATGCATCCGTTACGCGGGTAGTCCACCGCTCGATGCTCTCTATCAGTTCCGCATGGTTGTGGTTGGTGGCCGACGCGGTGAGCATGAATGAGGCGAAGCAGTCGCCACACAGCCCCTGCATTGCCGCATTGATGTTGTCGATAAGGTCGAAGATGGCGAGTGCCTGGTTCATGCGCTCATCCTTGCTTCCGTTGTAGTTGACCGCACGAGTAATGATGTGCAGACGGACGGATATTTCTGCTGTTCTGACGTGGTTGGCCTGTTGGTGAACATCGTATTGCTCGAACTCGATGAACACGGCAGGGAGCGGCCATGTGTTGCCCTGAATGGTGGCGAGCTGCTCGTTCCATAGGTCGATGAACTGTAGTTCTGGCACTTTCTCAGTGAGTCGATTGACGATGGCGAGGAATAGTTGTTTTCTCATTTCTTTATGAATTTTGTGAGTGATAGGTTGAACTGTTTGAGATTGTCTTCAATGACACCGCGTATCAGTTCCTGTGTCCGTGGCGAGTCGCCGATAAACTGTCGCTGCGGCATGTTGAACTTGCGGAGGTGTGCGTGTACGGTGTAGGTTTTTCCCTTTCTGGACTTGCGCTGGTGTTCGCGGACGTTTACATAACCCCTGCCTCCTTCGTTATGTACGGTGGCATAGGGTACGGATGACGAGAAGCGCACCCCGTCGCCCTCGACGGTGCTTTTGATGGAGCGTCGCATCTGTCCCGTCACCACGAGGAGCGATCCCTTTGCGTTGGGGTCTTTCCGTTTCTTCCATGCCTCAGTAAAGAACGCCTTGCGCTCGAAGTTCTTGTCGAATTCCTCTGTAAGCTCGACGCGCATATCACTGAGGATATTCCGTTTCAGCTGTTCGCCGTCAATAATTTCTGCCATTCATCCATTGTTATTTGAAAAATTATGCCTACCTTTGCGGCAAATATCTGAGCTATGCAGCATTTAGTCGACAAAGAAGTCAATGTGCCTTTTACCTGTTGGGACTGCCGCCATTTCTGCGACAGGAATATGAATTGTGCCGCTTTTGATGTCATCCCTGACCGCTTTATGGAAAATGCCGAGAGCCACACGTCCGTTGTGGAAGGTCAGAAAGGCACTTTTGTTTTCGAGACAGACAAGGAGCGCGACACCATGCGAGCCTATGTGCTTGAGGACTTTGACTGATTTTTCTTCATTGCCTTGTATTTCTTCATTATCAGCATACCCACTGCCGCCGCAATCGGTCGCGGTGGTTCGTTGTTCAGATACTCGCTCCATGCCTCTGCGATAAACTCCTTTTCGGCTGTATAGTTGCCGTATGTCGTTTTTCCGTTCTTGGGGTTGTAGGCATATTGCGAGAGGTTGTCTTTAATGTATGCCACCCCCTGTGCCTTTGCCTCGTTGAAGATGGTGAGGAAGTCCCTGTCGGTGTAGAGTGCCAGCAGTTCGTCGAGCTTGTGTCCCACCTCATGGTCAAACACTGCCTTGATAGTTCCGCAATTGATAGGATGCCATTTCTGCTTGACATCATTTGTCAGGCATCTGACAGCTTTTTCTCCAGCCATTGCGTTATTGAAGGCGAGGCCGTTCAGTCCGTACTGTGTCAGTCCGCGACTTGAATAGGCATAGCAGCCCGTACAGGCACATGTGGACTTTGCCCGTTTCTGCAACTGTGCAACAATGTAGTCAGGTGCGGTCATCCCGTTTCTTGCCTCCCATTCCTTGACGTAGGCATCCGTCAGCAGTTGAGCGCGTCCCGCTATTGAGCCGACGAATTTCAGCACCTTGCGCAGTTCGGGGAACTTCTGGAAATGCTCGTCGATGCACTTGAAAATCTCCTCGACCTGCCCGATGTCCTTTTTCTTGATGCCTTTGAAGCAGCACTGCACACCGAGTTTGCTGCTGAACTGCTGTTCCGCCTCGGCAATGGTCTTGGCCTCGAATGTCTGCGGCACATAGCCTGTTGCGGCTTTCTTGGCCTCTTGTGGGGCTTTATAGTAGGGGTGCTTGGGTGGGAATAGTTCGAGCTTTTTTCCAGCGTTAAATCGAAAGATTTGCTGCTTTGCCGCTTCTGTGGCATTGTCGCCCCTGGTCATGGCCAGTGCGGGGTCGCTTTCGGGGTACTTCCCGCGTCTGACCTGAACGGCAGTGCAACGGCATCCCCATCCGTTGGGCGGGTAGTATTTATCCCAGAAGGGGTCACTGGCAGGGAGCGTTGTCCCGTCGAGCAGTGCGTGGTCTGCCCTTACCTTGTCATCGCCCGCTGTGCGGTACTGCAACAGGTAGCGGTCTCCATCCTTCTGCAAATCGTTCCATTTGGCTGCCATCTGTGAAGCCCCCAGCGCGTGTTTATATTCCGCATAGAGGTAGTTCGTGTTGTAGGTGGCGTTAATCTTCCTCACGTCATCCTTGAACTCATTGAAGGGCTTGATGCTGCCATCCTCTTTGACCATAGACAGCCCCACTTCGCGGAGGGCGTGGAATGTTTTGAGTCCAGAGAAGATAAAGGCATTGTTCTCCAGCGCGTAGCGCAGTGTCTCAGGCACTGAGTGCGGGAGAGCCGTTTCTATGCCCGTCGATATGGCGTTAAGTGTTTCATCCACGACCTTGCGCACCTTTGGGTCTGCCATCTGTGAGAGGTTGAATCCCCCTTCATGGTACACCATATCGGCAGCCTCCTCGAATACCTTATCATCGAACGCTGGCCGCCCATCAGCGGCGAGGGTCAGCGTGTCGGTGTCCTCGTAGAGTGATTGCAGAGCCGTGTTGAAAGCCCCGTACTGTCGGCGCATCAGCCTGCCCAGCTTGGGGCTTACTCGAAAAAACTCTCAGGCTGAGTCTTGGCCTCGCGCTCCCCCGTGATGTCGATGTTATATTTGTCGATGAAGTATTTGGGGTCTATCTTGTAGTATTCGAGCAGTACACGCTCAATCTCGCGCTGCTCTGACGGTGAGAATGTCGCCGCGTCGTTCCACTCGAAGCGTGTGCCGTCGACCTTGAATCCGTGCATCTGCATGAATGGGAGCAGTCTGTCATTGACCACGTTTTCGAGCATGGTCTTGTCATTCTTGACCACGTTCTCGAAGACCTCGAGGTGCGTTTCCGACTGTGATAGGCTGGAGCCGCTGTCGATGGTCATAGTCTGGTTGAGCAGGCACTTGGATATTTCTGAGTTGCAACGGTCAACACGTTTGTCATAGACGTTGTATGCGTCGCCACGGCTGCTTTCCTTGATTTCTATGTCCGTGCCGTCGGGGAACAGTCCCCAGAACGCGCTGCCCATATTCTCCAGCGCGTCCTCAATCTTTCGCCTTTCCTTGTCATCGGTAGTGGTAGCCTTGGCGATACGCATGGGTGCGCCGAATATCTCTCCGAACATATCCCAGAAGCCGAGCATGTTCTTTTTGGAGATACACTGCGGCGCACATGCGAGGAGTAGTCCCAGGTCGTGCGGCTTTCCCACCTCGATACACCATTCCGCAATGTCGCCCTCGCGGTAGCTGATGCCGCTGCGCCAGTCGTCGGAGGGATAGCGCAGCAGCACCCCGTGTTCGGGGCAGACGTGTTTGCGGTTGACCAGTTCGACGTTCTCGAAGGCCAGTCCGCTGGCAGTCCTGACGATATCGCCGAACTGTATGAGTGAGTGTCCGAAGATGCGGCTGTCGAGCGCGAGGTCAAGGAAGTCGAGGAACCACTGCGAGCGGAGCTGTGCGGTGGCCTGTTCATTCTCCTTGCCATCCTTCCCCACCAGTCGGAAGTCGGCACACAGCACCATTCCCTTTCGCTGTCCCCATGCACCGATAAGGTGTCCGTCCACCATGCAGTCCGTATAGATGTCATAGAGCAGTGAGCGTTTTGGGTCATCGACGCTGATGGCCTGTTGCCAAGCCTGCCTCCACATGCCCACGTCTTTCTTCGTGAGACTGTCGGTCTGCTGCATGAGCTGCGCAGTGAGTCGCAACCCCTCCTTGCTCTTGACGAACCGTGCGAGCCGCTGCATGTCATATTTGGTGTAAACCTCGCCGCCTGTGATGGTGGCGTATGCGTTCTTTAGTCTGTTGAGAATTTCCATAATGCTACGTTAAACGAATGTTCCCCTGTCTGTCAATGCGCATTGTGGCTCCAGCCGTGCGTATGCTTGGCTCAGTCACTTCAATATAGATGGTTTTGTAGTGTTGCGTCGCTCCCGTCGGTACGATGTGGACGCGGCTTGTTCCTGGTTGTTTCGCAACGATCCGTCCGTCAGGCTCCACCTCACAGGCTCCACCGTCGCCCAGATAGAGGACGTTCTGCCTTGCGCTGACAGGCAGCACGGTCGCCCTGACGTACTGTGCCACGTTATTGCCCAGCGTCACCGTCTTGGGCAGTACCAGCCTCAGTCCTGTCGGCACGTCCTTCGAAGCCGCCTCTGCCCTTGCCGCCATGTCCTCGAACATGGCCTGTGCTGCGGCGAGGCGTTCCAGATAGCCGTCCGCGTTCTGAGCAGCCTCGCTTGCATTGTGTGTGGCGGTCTCTGTCTGTTCCTTTGCCAGCAATGTCAGCCGTGTGGCTTCATCGGCAGCGTCCTTTGATGCATTTGCCTGACGCGTGGCGGTCTCTGTCTGTTCCTTTGCCAGCAGTGTCAGCCGTGTGGCTTCATCGGCAGCGTCCTTTGAGGCATTTGCCTGACGTGTGGCGGTCTCTGTCTGTTCCTTTGCCAGCAGCGTCTGGCGTGTAGCTTCATCGGCAGCATCTTTTGATGCATTTGCATCCAGTGTGGCTTGCTCGGCACGTCCAGCGGCAGCGTTGGCAGCATCGGTGGCTTCTCTTGCCGGCTGCTGGAGCTGCTCGATGTCGGCAGGCGTGAAGTCCTCGAAAGTGAACTTGTAGCCTCGCGTGTATGCCGCTACAGTGTCGCACTCAACAACCCCCTCCGTGTCGCCCCTCTTGTCCCAAAGCAGCACATGGAGGCTTTCGGGATAGTAAACATTCTGTATGCCGTCCCTGAAAAGTGCATTGTCGAGAGCCAGGTGCAGCTCATGTTTCAGCTCCCCCTCGCCGAGGGCATGGTCTTTCAGTATCACCAGCACCGCGTCGCCGTCGGCCACACAGTTTGTCATCACTCCATTTTCCCGCTTGGCAGTGAACACCTTGTTAGGCTTCACCCAATAGCGCAGCTCAAAGTCCACGTCTGGCAGTGGCACTATTTCCCCTGCTGCGTTCCTGAATCGCTCACGCAGCACGAAGTCGCTTTTGTAGTTGATGTGTCTTGTTTCCATTCCTTTTCTATGTCAGTCTGATGTTACCATTACAGTCCAGCCGCATACCGCCTCCTGTGAGCCTTGCCCTCGGTGGCACGACGGCAATCTCCAGTGTCTTGTAGAGGCTCGTCTTCACACTTGCCACCACATGCACACGGCTAATGCCTACGTCTGTCGGCTCAATCACCCCGTCGGGTGTGACGGCCAGTGCCTTGTTGTCGCTGATGAACAGCACCGCCCCGAATCCAAACTGCGGGAGTGCGCGTGCCTGGATTTTGGGCTTCACGCCTTCTGCCAGCGTGACCTCCGTTGGTGCATAGTCAATCTCTATGCGTGTCGGTGCTGCAATGTTCTGTGAGCTGAGCGTTGCGGCCAGTTCTGCCACAAGCTGTCGTGTGGCCTCGCTTCGTTGAATCTCAGCCCGTGCCGCGTCAGCCTGTGCGTCCACGTCGGCCAGACGGCTGTCTATGTCGGCGACTATCTCGCCCACGTTCACTTCAAGGAACAGAGCCAGCGCGTCGCGGACGCTGCCAGCCGCCTCTATGAGGTCAGCGAACAGGCTTCCGACCATTTCTGCTGTGACGGTCTTCGCGGTGACCGCGTTTCGTATGGCCTCTGCCCGTTCCCTCAGTCTGTCGGGGTAAACCTCCCCGATGGTGTTCGGTGTCAAATTCATTATGCAAATACGTCGTTAAATTGATCCGTGAATATTCTTGCCAGTGTTGTTCCGCTCTCATTCGGTGCGCTCTCGCCCGTTGCAGCAGCCCTACGAGCCCTCTTATAAGTCTGGTCAGCGACGTTCTCGACGACCACCGTCCTTTCGCTTCGCATGGTGAGGTTGTCGCGGTCTGCGCCTATTGTCGTGATGCCGTCGGGCTTGATGTACGGAGGTATGACGCAGTTTTTGCCCCATGCCGCCGTTGCCGTCAGCAGTTCCTGTTGCTCCCTTGCGACAATCTCCGTTGCGGGAGCAATGCCGTACAGCGAATAGCATTCCCTTACCCGTGTGTTGACCACGTCGGCAAGGCTCCACTCCAGCAGCTGTCCGTCGCGCAGCCTGTCGGTGACGTTCAGGCCGTTGCGCTCGCAAAGCGCGAACACCCCTTCTGCACTTCCCAGCACCTGAACGGCAACGTCCAGCAGCGTCTGTCGGTCTTTCACTCTTATCTCCATAGCTTTTTCCTATCTGACTGTTATCACTCCGCTGTCCGCGTCGTAGGCCACCGTTCCGACCTCGACCCCGCAGGCTCGTATCATTTTCTTTGTTTCCTGCGGCCAGAAGCGGTCATAGCTTCCACCGAGGTGCATTCTCACCTCTGCCCCGATGAGCGGCACTTCCTTCAGCTCCCCCCGTTGCGCGAGCAGCACGGTCTCTACCACCATTCCAGCATTGTCCGTAATGGCTGCAGCCTTTCCCTCTGTGAGGAGGTCGCCCGTCTTGGTGCTTGTTATGAGTCCCTTCATTGCTTTACCTTTTCGTTTTCGTAATCGGCCTTGTCGAATTCAGACACGTCGCTGGCGGTGTTGGCAGGTGCGACGGTGGTAAATGTTCCCCCAGGGTGTGCCACGGTGACCTGATGCGTATGGCTGTTGAAGGTGCTGATGAAGTCGTTCACCTCACTGACCAGATTATTGAGTTTGTCGGTCATCTCATTGATTTTAATGAGTCCGTCCAGTGTACCGTCATTCATGACGATACCGTTCTCGTCGATGACGATGCTTGCCGTCTGCTTGTCCTTGATGACCACCTCTACGCTCTCCACGTCCTCGCAGAGGGTGACGAATCCCGCCGTGCCGTCTGTGCTGAACGCGACGAGGACATAGCTTCCCACCCTTGGGAACTGTACGATGCCGACAGTAGCCTCCTGGTCTGCCTGTAGGTTGCATCCCAGCACGGGAGCGTCCTCGTTGACAGGCTGGCAGTCAACCGTCCGAGCCGCCTTGTCGACGGCTGTCACCTCGCAGACGAGGCAGCCCAGCGGCTGTCCTGTTTTTGCTATCTGTCTTATGATGTCTCGTATATCCATATCATAGAGTTTAATCGCCTACCCGCTGGCCAAGTGTAATCTCCTGTCGGAAGCCGCCCGTGCCAAACTTAATGACATTTTTCCTTACCTGATAAACGCCTTTTTTCTCACCGTCAATTTTGATGCCCACTGCATCCAGCACGTCGGCCAGCTTATATCCGAAGGTCGTGAGGCTTCCAGTCAGGCCGTCACGCTTGAGGCGTTTCAGCTCCTGTTCGCCCCAAGCCTTTGCCTCGGCCTCTGTCTTGTTGTAGCAGTGCAGCGTTCTGTGTTCCCCGTCTGCGTCGCCCACCTCCACCTTTATCTTCTTTTTGTTGTTGGGCTGTAGGCTGACCACCTTCACCTTCAGGTGCATGTTCTCGGCATGCTGCTGTTCCAACTGCGAATCAGTGACGATGTTCATTCCTGTGGCGAACACCTGCGAAACCGATGTATCATGCTCAAACAGTACGCCGCAATAGAGTACAGGCTTGCCGTCCTCATAGCGGAAGAAAGAGCGTATGCCGCTTTCCTTCAGCTCTCCGAGTAGTGCGGCCACGGTGTCGGCAGTCACTCGATATGCCCCCAAAGCCTGTTCACCCAGCACCTTCACGTCATAGCCTGTGTTCTGGTCTTTCAGCAGCTGCTCCAGCGTCACGGTCTTATAGGCTTTCTTCTCGGCCTTGAGCTGCTTGAGCTTGAACATGTCATCCTCGCAGGTCAGCACACATGGGGTCTTGAAACCAACGTCGCGGACAAAGCCCTGAAAGGCTGTCTGTAGGTCATTGTCGTAGCCCAGCTGCACCGTTATCTGGTCACCCCGCCTGACAGGTATTTCCGACTGTCCGTCCCACCTCAGTTTTTTGGGTAGCGTCACCTTGCACGTCGCCGTCAGTGAGTCGGTGTCGCGCTCAATCTCAACCGCCGTGCAGAAGTCCAGCTCCCACTGTCGGTTGCCCTTGATGGTGATTTTACAGTTCAGTCTATACATGTCTAAACGGTGTTTAATCGTCGTTTAACTACCAGCTGCACCGTGACGGCTTCTCGCTTCCCCATTTGACGGGGTTGGCCGCATCGGTGTCGCCGTCTTCGCTGACGTATGTGGGAAGGTCTGGCGATGCCTTGCTTGCCTGTACGTCTTTCAGCCACTGTATGCTTTCCTTGTAGAGGCACTCGCGCCGTTCATGCCCCATCTGCTGCGGCAATCGGTGTATCATGAGCCAAAGCGCGATGTTGACCGTGACCTGCACGAGCATGGGGTTACGGTCGCATCCCTCGGCACTGAAAGCCTTTTCCATGTCGTAGCGGTGGCGGGTGTAGCCCTTCACCTGCTCAATGGCCGCCCTTTCAGCCGTCAACCTTACTGCGGTGTCGGCCTGTAGCGTCTCGAACTCGTATGTGTCGCAAACACTCTTGTAATCGTCCTCAGTCAGAAACATCGTGCTATCTGTTTTTAGGAACGGCCTCGTATGCTGCGAGCTTCCGAGCCTTTTCAGCCGTGAAGCCCTTTCCGAAGCGGTGCATCCTGATTTGCTGTTTTATTCCCTGCATGCTGAGCACCAGCGGCCTCTCCTTGTAGATGATGACGAGGTATTTGCGCCGATGCGTCTGTGCCTTGCGGTCTGCCTCCTTGATGGCACGTTTGAGCCTCCAGTCAAAGAGCCATGCCTTGAAAAGTTTCTTGAAATCTACCATACAACATTCTTTGCGTTTCTCCGTTTGCCGAATGACGGTGTGAAACTGGTTATTCGTGAGTGCTTTTGTAATATCGATAGTGCGCCCTCGTCGGCATCGGGTGCGTCATCGTGTCCTCTCATACCCTTCTGAAACGCCAGCGTGTGGTCGATGGCTCTGAGCGTGTCGGGGTCATCCTTCTGGCTGTCATCGTAGAATGTGAAGCCCCGTTCCCACAAGGGCGCAATGCTCTCGATACGCAGGAACTTGTCGGGCTTTTTGCGCTTGTCACCGATGATGGGGAGCTGGTAGCCCCTCAGTACCCCCTCGGTAGTGAAGTCCTCGAGTATGCTGTCCTGCATGAAATTGGCCTCCATGTAGAACTTAACGGCAATGCCCGTCTCTTGCGCCCATTCGTAGAGGTCATAGCACCAGCGTACCATTTCGGCAATGGTGGCCTGACGGACGAAAGCGCGTAAGTGCCAGAGCTGCGTCTTTTTGGTCTTGCCCCATAGCTTCGCGGCCTTGTAGTCGTTCTTTGTGGTGCTTTTCCAAGCGGGGTCTATGTACAGGACAATCTCCGTGAAGTCGCGCCAAGCGGGTCGCTTTGCCCACCGAATCCAGTCCTGCCGGAACACCGCCCCCTCGACGATGGGGTTGTTCATGTATTCCTTCTGGAAGGAGCGGTAGCCCACGAAGTCCTCGATGGCCTGTACCTCTGCCCGTGTCCATTTGGCTGCCCATGAGACGTTGCCTTGTTCGTCGAGGATATTGACCTGTGTGACCTTGACGGTCTTGATGGCGCAGATATTGGCAAGCACACTGTTTTTCGCAATGAGGTTGCCGACCATGATAAAGCGTCCGCGTCCACCGTCGAGCGAGCCGAAAAGAGCCTCCTTGACCCAATCGGTGAGGCGTGATACACGTGCGGGATTCTCGCACAGCTCGTCATCGTCGAGGTCGTCGATGACGATATAGTCAGGACGGTGTGAGCGGTAGCGCAGTCCGCGAGGCGACTGTCCCCGTCCACGTGCGAAGAATGCCGTGCCGTCCTTCGTGACGAATGAGCCGTCCTGCCACGATCCGTTGTTGTATTGCTCTCCGAAGTCGGCAATGTACCGCTGGTTGTATTGTAGCTCTGCCTGAATGTCGGCGAGCAGCTGGTTGGCATTGTCCTGAGACTTGCCTACCAGCACCATGACCCAGAACTCGCGCAATGCAGCCCCGCCCCATGACTGCGCCTTGAGCCACATGGGAAGGAACACGTCCATGTGCGTTGACTTGGCCGCTCCTCTGTGCCACTTTGCCACCCCTTTGTAATTGCGGTCGGCCTTGACGGTGTTGGCCATCTTTATCTGGAAGGGAGCGCAGGGTGTCGGTTTTCCCGTCTGCGGGTTGACGGTATAGTGTGGGAAATAGTAATCGACAAATGCGCCATAGTCAGCGAGCAGGTGTCGTATGCGCCTTGTGCGCTGCGCCTGCGTCTCATGGCTGGCCACGACGGTAGCGTCCTGCACCGTTTCGCAATGGTGCTTCCACAGCTCAAGAGCCTCCTTTGGCGATAGCTTGTCGTACTTGCTTGGCATATATTACTTTATCAGTTTATTCTGCATCAGGTAGTTGATGTACTGGTTGTGATACTTGTTGATGG
The DNA here is from genome assembly GCA_017459445.1 of Prevotella sp. Lineage (GTDB taxonomy): Bacteria > Bacteroidota > Bacteroidia > Bacteroidales > Bacteroidaceae > Prevotella. The sequence continues at coordinate 20,843 of JAFUDJ010000032.1, forward strand.
TTCTGAGCAGTTCGGGTGTGATGCCCTCGTCGAACTGTGCCTGGAACTGTAACCATTTTGAGAAGGCCATGAACACCTCTATTACATCGACGATGGACGTGTGCTTGTCGAGCCTCTCGATGGTGGCTGAGAACTTGGCGAGCTTGTCGCCGAGACCCGCCGCCGCGTCAGGATCCTCCGAGCTGTTGACGCTCTCAATCATCTTGTCGATGGTTCGGAGCAGTTTGTTGACCAGTTCTGGTCGTGTGATGTTCTGAGCTGCGCGTTGTTCCGACCAGCCCCCGTCGCTGACCCATCTGGTGATGGTCTGAGGAGATATGCCCGTCTTTTCGGCAATCATTTTCTGGCTTTCTCCCTGCATGTAGAGGAGACGTGCGTATTCCTTTTTCTCCTCTAACTGGTGCTTTGTGAGTTTACTTGTAGACATTCATACTTATTACTGTTTGTGCCACGAATGGCTGTTAATCTGGTGCAAAGGTGAGTATTTTCCGTGGGCTATGGAAAAAGAGTGCCAAAACTTTACACTCTTTTTGCGTAGTCGCGCGAAAGGCCGCAACTTTGCATTGGAAATCGCGGTGTGGAGCAGCTGGCCAGCTCGTCGGGCTCATTCCCCGAAGGTCGCAGGTTCGAGTCCTGCCGCCGCAACAACCAGCTTGAAAGTGGAGTGTTTTTCATAGTTAGTTAATGGTTTTAGGTTAGTATTTGGCGGTGGCGGCCAGACATGCAAGGCCGCCCCGCCTTAAAGAAAAAAGAAGTAATGAAAGAAATGGTTATCAGTACCTCTCGCGTGAACTGCTACGGCTACCGCGTCCTGACAGAGGGCATCGACATTGAACAGTACCAGAGGAACCCCGTGCTGCTGTACATGCACCGCAGGGGTGGCGACATTCTTCCCATAGGCCGTGTTGAGAATCTGCGCTTAGAGGGTGACAAACTGATAGGAACGCCAGTGTTTGACATGAATGACCCGTTTGCGAAGCAGATAGCCGACAAGTGGGAGAGCGGTTTCCTCCGTATGTGCAGCCCGTCGCTGGAGCTGCTGGAGAAATCGACCGACAAGGCACTGCTGCTGTCAGGGCAGACCCGTCCGACAGTGACCCGCTGCCGCCTTCAGGAAATCAGCATCGTGGACATAGGCGGCAATGACGACGCGCTACAGCTGTTTGCGGACGGCAAGGTTCTGACGCTTTCGGCTGGATCCGACTGCGAGCATCTGCCACTGTTGCAACTGGAAAAGGAAACCGCCGAGCAATCGGCCAATATAAACCCTAATAAAAGTAATATGAAGAAAGAAACATTGGAATTGCTCGGCCTTGGCGAGAACGCCACCGAGCAGGAGATTCACGAGAAGGTGAAGCTCATGAAGGAGCGTGCCGACCGTGCTGAGCAGCTTCATCTGTCAGCCATCGAGCATGCCGTAGACACCGCCATCAGCGAGAAGCGCGTGACCGCCGACAAGCGCGACCACTTCATCCAGCTTGGCAAGAGTGCAGGTCTGGAGGCTCTGAACGAGACGTTGAAGCTGATGCAGCCAGCGCGTAAGCCCACCGATGTCATCACCCCGACGGCAGAGAATCATGAGGGCAAGCAGGAAGAAGTTGCCAAACTGTCTGACCTGACCCCCGACGCTGCCGAGCAGCTGAAGAAGGACAACCCGAAGGAGTATGCCCGCCTGTTCAAGGCTGAGACGGGTCTGGACTTGGCCGAGATCTAAACAGTTTTCAATAACCACTTAAACACCTATTAAATGAAGCATTTTTCTATTTTGCGCGGGCTTATGCTCGCCGTGTGCGCACTGATGGTCAATGCCGTTATGGGCGCGACTATCAGCACCACCTTTTTCGGTGCGTCCCCCGCAGCGGGTGCAATAGCCATGAACGCTGTGGCCTTGGTTGCAGGTAATGCCCTGCCTTCAGGCACATTGCATGCAGGTGTGTTCACGGAGCTGTGGACAGGCTATCTTATCAAGGCATTCCGCACAGCTCCCGAACAGCTGGGCTGGTATGACCGCATCCGTTCCTTTGACCAGTATGTGGACAACGACGTTATCCATTTCACGGAACTTGGCGGTGACCCAGCCGTGCTTGTGAACAACACGACCTATCCCCTGAACATCACAGCCCTTCAGGACGCAGACAAGCCCATCAGCCTTGACAAGTTCGACACAGAGGCCACCCCCGTCACGGATGACGAGCTGCATGCTATCAGCTATGACAAGATGGCAAGCGTTCTGGAGCGTCATCGTGAGGCCATCAAGGAAAAGGTTCGCCAGAAGGCCATCCACGCCATTGCTCCTCAGAGTCACGTCGCCAACACGACCCCTATACTGAGTACGACAGGCGAGGCCGACGGTACTCGAAAGCGTTTCTGCCCTGCCGACATCGTTGCCGCAAAAGCTGCCTTCGACGCTATGAAGGTTCCCACGACCGACCGCGTCCTGGTTCTGACCACTCAGCATGTGAACGACCTGCTGCTTGTAGACCAGAAGTTCCGCGAACACTACAACATCAACCAGACAGAGGGCAAGATTGCGCGTCTCTACGGCTTCGACATCTATGAATATGATGGTACACCAAGCTATACATCCGCAGGGAACAAGAAACAGTTTGGTGCAGCTGCCGCGAGCGGTGACAAGCAGGCCAGTGTGTTCTTCCATGTCGGCTCGATGATGAAGGCCAATGGTTCTGTGCAGTTCTACCATCAGGAGGCTGTGAACGATCCTCTGTACCACCGCAACCTCGTGAACTTCCGCAAGTGGGGCATCTGTCTGCCTTTGAAGGCCAACTGCACCCGTGGAGCCATCCTGAGCGGTGCGACCTCCTGACAACGAGATACTGAATGAGCAGGCTGAAATATCTGGTTATCCACTGCACGGCCACCCCTGAGGGGCGTGAGGTCACTGCCTCCGACATACGTCACTGGCACTGTGACCCCGTCTCGAAGGGTGGCAGGGGCTGGAAACAGGTTGGCTACACTGACCTGATACACCTTGACGGCAATGTGGAGCGTCTGGTTGACAACAACGAGGATGCCAACGTTGACCCTTGGGAGGTGACGAACGGTGCGGCAGGCTACAACAGCGTGAGCCGTCACATCGTCTATGTTGGCGGCGTTGATGCCAATGACCGTAAGAAGACCAGGGACACGCGCACCGAGGCTCAGAAGGAGGCACTGCGAAAGTATGTGCTGGACTTTCACCGCCGCTTTCCTACCGTGCGCATCGTCGGCCACCGTGAGCTGAACCCCTCCAAGGCTTGCCCCTCGTTCAACGTGGGGAGCTGGCTGAAATCAATCGGAATAATACAGTAGCAATGAACAGCGAGTTACTCAACATCATACTGCCGACGCTTGTGGCGGCCATCAGCGCACCGATAGGGGCGTGGGTGGGCAGTGTGCTGCAACGCCAGAAGTACAAGGCCGAAATCGCCGCCATGCGAGCCGACATCGACTCGAAGCTGGCTGGCGTGAAAAGCACGGAACTTGATAATGTGCGCAAGGCCAACGACCTGCTGGTGGAGAGCATCGTAACGCCGCTGAAGAAGGAAATCAATAATCTGAGACGTGATGTTGACAAATTCAGGAAGGCTGTGGAGAAAATTCCCAGCTGTGCTTATGCTGACAGTTGTCCTGTCTCTCGTCAGCTGCAAAAGTACGAAAACGACGACCGCCGCGACGCTGACGGCACAGACAAGAAATGACCTGAGCGTGACCTTCGACAGTCTGGCTCGCCAGAGCATCGAGCGTCAGTTGCTGCGCCTCACGGAGCAGGACACCGAGACCGACACGCGGCTGCTGCTGTTTGACACCGAGAAGCCCGCTGACACGACCACCCACCTGCCGCCGCTGAAGGCTGCGCTGCACCAGAAATCCAAGGGCAGCACCCGACAGGCTGAGCAGGTTCAGGAGAGCGTCGAGCAGACGGACAGCTCCAGCCTCACACTCACCGACAAGGGAGAGGGTGAGACGCATTGGGAGGGCGAGCAGAACGTGGTGCAGTCATCCAGCGTGAGCAAATGGACTGATGCGTTGCTTGGTACGCTTGGAGCCTTCACGGGGTTGTTAATAGCCTGCATTTTTATCTATGTACTTGTTAAAATAAAAAGGAAATAAGAATGAACAAACTGACCATTGAACGGCAGAACGGCAACATTCCAGCTTCTCTGCCTGGTGAAGACCACGTGAGCGGTATCATCTTCTATCTGCCAACGGCGGCTATCCCGCTGCGGTTCCGTGCACCTGTAGTTCCTGAAGAACTTGACATTACGGAGCATTCAGAGGTAGTAATAAAAGGCCGTAGACCTTTCTATCCACGAATTAACGTGAACATTCCCGAAGGTTTCAGAAACAGTCCGATACAGGCCGTGTCAACCATTGACAAGGCTGAGGAACTTGGCGTTACCCACGACAGCGAACAGTGGACGGTAAGGCTTGTCTATTACCAGCTCAGCGAGATTTTCCGCATGAATCCTGCCATCTCGCTCTACGTCGGCATTTATGCCCAACCTGAGACGAACATGTTCAACGAGATTTGCGAGATGCAGCACTACGCCAACGGACGCATCCGCCAGATGGCTATCTGGAACGGTGCTGTGGCACTTGCCGCCTCAGACCTTGCGAAGATTCAGGCCAAGGCCAACAGCCTTGACGAGGACAACGCGCCTCTCTCCGTACTCTATACCGCGAAGGTGGCTGACCATGCCTCCCTGCCTCAGAACCTTGCGACAGGCTGCGAGCGCGTCAGCGTGGTTATTGCACAGGCTGGCATCGACCCGCTGAACAAGGATGACATTGAGATGGGTGCTGGCCTGTACTCCAGCAGCCAGAACTCAGGCAAGGCCACCGTGTCATGTATCGGCCTCGCGCTTGGTATGCTCTCACGCGCTGGCGTACACCAGAGCATCAGCTGGGCTAAGATGTTCCCGTCGGGCATCAGTGTTCCTGCATTGGGCGACGGCAAGCTGGTGCGCAATATCGACAAGGCCGTGCTTGAGCAGCTGGACACTGCGCGTTACTTGTTACTCACTCCCATTGTCGGTGTAGTCGGTTCCTACTGGAACGACAGCCACAACATGACCGACCCGACAGGCGACTACAACGCCATCGAGCGTGTCAGGACGATGGACAAGGCCGTGCGCGGCATCAGAATCTACCTTGCTCCCGAACTTGGCGGCAACGTCTATATTGACCCTGAGACGGGCAAGATGCAGAACTATACAGTCTCGCATCTTGAGACAGTGGCAAACAAGGCTCTGGAGGACATGGAGAAAGCTGGCGAGCTTTCTGGCTATAAGGCAGTGATAGACCCCAATCAGGACGTGCTGAGTACCTCGACCGTTGAGGTGGTCATCAAGAATGTTCCTGTCGGTGTCATGCGTAGAATCAAAGTAAAGATTGGATTTGTAAAACAACTGTAGAATGGCATCAGTAATCAACAACGGCATTCCCTATGTGAATGGCAAGCTCTATGACTGGGCTGACATCGTGGTGACGATAGCAGGTGTTCCCGTCACGGGCATCACTGGCATCGAGTACAAAGATGACCAGGACATGGAGGTGAAGTACGGCGCAGGCCGCTATCCTGTGGGCTACACGAAAGGCCGCATCACCTGTGACGGCAAAATTACGCTGTATCAGGAGGAAGTGGAGGCCATCCAGAAGCAGACCCTGAATGGTCGTATTCAGGATATTGCCCCCTTCGACATCATCGTGTCCTATATCCCCGACACTGGCATTGTGCATGTTGACAAGCTGCGCAACTGCATGTTCAAGAACAATCCACGTCCGTGGAAGGAAGGCGACAAGGGCAAGGAGGTGGAGATAGACCTTCTTATGTCGCACATCGATTGGGGCAAGTAGCCTTAGACGGAGGAGGGAGCGGGAGAACCGCTCCCCACTCTGAACCTCTCCAGCCGCCGTGCTACGGCAGCATACAGAACAAAAACAAGTTATAAACACCTATTTAAAAGACAAGACTATGGAAGAAAAGAAAAACCTGTGCGCCCATACCTACGACGGTGGGGTGACAGAGAAGAACATCGAGGAGTGGAAGCGCAAGCACCGCAAGGTGTTCCGCATTGACGTGGTGGATGACGGAGACCTTCATGTGGGCTATTTTCACCGCCCGTCTATGGAGACCCTTGCCGCCGTGTCGAAGCTTGGCAAGGAGAACGAGATACGCGGAGCTGAGACACTCTTCAAGGGCTGCTGGCTTGGCGGCAGTGACGAGCTGCTGAATGACAGTGTGCTGTTCACGGCGACGATGGAGCAGCTGAACAAAGCCCTTGGCGGCTGCCTGTCGAGCCTAAAAAACTTGTAGCGTCGCAACTGCTCAGTGAGGACGATACCGAGGACACCTTCCTGAAGGGCTGTGCGCTGATACGCTCCAACCTCGGCATCGACCCGCTGAAAGGGAGCGACGCGGAATGGGCTGCGAACTACGCACAGGCGTTGTGGCTTGAACAGTGGAGGTTAAGGAATCAGGCAGAAATGCTGGTGGGGCTATTCTCTCCACGTAGTGATGCACCGTAGCTTTTCATATCCTTGTAGAAAGCATAGCAGTATGAGCCTATCAGGTAGAAGGGCAAGATGCAGAAACCGATAAATACAGCGGCTATCAGCACCGTGATGATGAATGTCAATACTGTTACAATCATAACTGTTATAGCTTTCTTGGCTGCAAAGATAAAGAAATAAATTGATATATGCAAGTTCTGGACTACATTTTTAACATCGGTGGCAACTTTAAGGCCAAAATTGACGGCATGACAGAGGCCACTGGCAAGTTTTCTGCTGAGGTTCAGAAGACGGAGGGGTTCGTGAACACCCTCGCTTCAAGGCTTGCAGCCATCAATTTTGTGTCTGACTATTTCGGCAAGCTCAACCAGACTTTTGACGGCCTTAGTCAGTCGGGCATCAAGCTTGACAGCCAAATGCACGACCTTTCGGCAGTGGCTGGCGTGACTGGCGAGGGCTTGAAGGAGATAGAGCGTTATGCCCGTGCGAGTGCCAAGGCATTCGGCACAGACGCGGGTGTTGCCGTAGAAGGCTATAAGCTGCTGCTTTCCCAGCTGTCGCCTGTGCTGGGTAAATACCCCGAAGCCCTTCAGAAGATGGGCAACTCAATCCAGACCACGAGCAAGCTGATGGGCAACGATGGCGTTGCCGCCGCCGAGGTGCTGACCACGGCCATGAACCAGTACGGCGTGAGCCTCGAAGACCCGATGAAGGCCAGCGAGGAAATGGCGCGTATGATGAACGTGATGGCCGCAGCAAGTCAGGAAGGCTCTGCAGAACTGCCCGCCATCAAGGTAGCCTTGGAGCAGTGCGGTATGGCATCGAAAGCCGCCAACGTGAGCTTTGAGGAAACAAATGCCGCGATCCAGGTACTCGACAAGGCTGGTAGGAAAGGCAGTGAGGGCGGTGTTGCCCTGCGCAATACCCTGTCCGTTCTTTCGCAAGGCCGCTTCCTGCCGAAAGACACCATTGAGGAACTGCAAAAGGCAGGTGTGAATGTCCTTGCACTTGGCGACAAGAGCAAAAGCCTCCATGACAGGCTCCAGATGTTGAAGCCCGTCCTGAATGACGATGCCCTCTTCAGCAAGCTGTTCGGTCGTGAGAACGCCAACGCCGCCCGTGCGCTTGTGCAGGGAACTGACGCGCTGGCAGACTTCACGGAGGCAGTTACTGGCACGTCATCGGCAGAGGAACAGGCCGCAATTGTCATGGACAGCTATGCCGAGCGTCAGGCGAGAATGCGCCAGAAGTTCGAGGACATCAAAATATCCATCTTCCAAGCTACACAGGGCTTGACGATGTGGATAGGCTTCACTACAGAGGCTCTTGTCCCCGTCTCGCAGATGATACCGCTTATTGAGGGATTGGGGAAAATGATGCTGTGGGTAAAGTCCCTCCAGTGGGGAGCGTTGCTACAGACTTTTGTCAAATGGGGCAGACAAGCCGCCATATCCATTGCCCTGATGAACTCCCAACAGGCCATAAACAACGGCCTTTCCTTGGGCTTTGTGGGCAATATAGGGCGAATGACCATTCAGCTTGTACGCTTTGCGACCGTTGGTGTCCTCAATGCCATAAAGGGGCTTGGCTCTCTTGCCCTCTCGTTCATTACAACGGGAGCCGCTTCGACAGGCTTTGCCGCTATCGCATCGGCCAGCTTTGCCGCATTCCGAGCAACAGCCGTGTCAGCATGCAGGGCTGTCGGCATTGCCATTATGAATATACCTATAGTCGGCTGGATAGCCGCTGGCATAACCGCCGTCATTGTCATCATACAGCAGCTGTGGGATAAGTGCAAGGGCTTCCGTGTGGCCGTGTTTACGACGCTGGAGCTGTTCAAGCGTATAGGCGAGCTTGTAGTCATCGAACTCAAAAAGGCGTGGCAGTGGCTGTCTGACTTCTGGAACTCATGTGTAGAATGGGTGACAGGGACATACAACAGCGTAGTGACTTTTTTCTCAAGTTTGTGGGAAAGTTTCATGTCTGTTGTCAACAATATCAAGGAGCGTGTTTCCGCTGTTGTTGAAACCGTAAAAAGTGCTTTTGTCGGTGTCTATGCGTCCATTACTGCCTATCTTGGTAAGATATGGGGAAAGGTGAGTGGGGTCGTTGAGCGTATCAAGGTGAAGCTTTCCACGTTCCTGAAGCCCGTCGTGGATGCCTGTCGTGAGGCGTACAATGGAATCAAGAAGATTTTCAACAGTCTTTTTACTTGGATCGAGGACAAAATCAATTCTGTCCTGAGCTGGTTCATTGACTTATACAATAAGATTGCAAAGGCTCTCGGATGGTCTGAGATAAAGGCACGAGGCCAAGTAAGGGCAGCGGCCTCATGGGAAAAAGACCACCCCAAGGATAGGAAAGACCCTAAGTCCCCCAAGTCCCCTTCAGGAGGTGCAGGGCTTCCAGAGATAAAGGCTCCAAACACAAAGATAGACCCGACGGCTGGCACATTGGCCAAGGGCGGCGAGAAGTCTGGCAGTGACAAAATAAGGAACATCACCGTGAACATCGAAAAGCTCGTTGACCACTTCACGGTACAGACCACCAACCTGCACGAAAGCGCGGAGCGGACAAAGGAGGTGGTGACAAATGCATTGCTCTCTGCGCTCAATGATGTAAACCTGGCATACTGATATGTTACCAATCAGCTTCAAATTCGTTGCACTTGGTGCGGCCAACCAGCTAAAGGGCTTCCTCTACCGCATGAATCCTCCCCGCACGGGGCAGGCTCCCTCTTGGGATAACAAAGGGGCGCAGATGGAGTCACAGGACGTGGCAAGCCCATACACGGACAAGAGCGCGTGGGCTGACCGTTACGAGCTTTGCGAACTGGCGTTCAAGAAAGAGGACGGCGAGACCCTTATCATGAATGACGCGGTCGTGGCTGTCAGCAGACGTGCCAACATCGTCAGCACATCAATGGTCGGGATGGACGGCACGGTGAAGGAGTATATCAGCGACGGCGACTACCAGCTGAATATCATGGTGGGTGTTCAGGCTCTCAAGGATGGCGTGATAGTGGACGAATATCCCTCTGAGGGTATAACGCAGTTGCGCAAGTTCTTTGACGAGAAGAAAGCCATCACCGTACAGTCAAAGTTTCTCGAGCTGTTTGACATTGACAGCATTGTCATCACTGATTTCTCTGTAGTTCAGGCAACCGAGAGTAACTACCAGCCTGTCAGCATATCGGCACTACAGGACAGGGAGTATAACGTCTATGGAACAGAGTATTAAACAAGATATAACAACCCATTAAAAGAGTATTAAAATGGCATTTACACAAGAACAAGAGGCAGGCGTGCTGGCGATGCTGGCAGCCTTCCAGAACGGCAAGCGCATCAGTGACCTTGAGCTGGCACAGGGTGCGCTAAAGGACATGTCCTTCGAGGTGGAGGATGAGACGGGGGAGACCCGCCGCATGAACCTGAAGGATGCAGTGGAACAGGCGGCTAACCCGATAGCAGGCCGCTACTGGACAGACGGCAACAGCACTCCGAGGGCTGGTGGCTGGTACGGCAGCGTTCAGGCGTTGCGCGAGCTTCCCGCGAAGTTGGGTCTTGGCCGCTATCTGGTGACGGATGACCGCCAGAAGCGCAAGCTTGACCCGACAGACTCGACACGGTATGCAGACGGCAGCCCTGCCGCCTTGGACGGCAGCCAGGGTCAGTGCATGTGGTGCTGGAACGGCTTCTACGCGAACATCTTCAACGAGGGTGGCAAGACGGTGAAGGCCGTGACGTTCAACGCTCCCATCGGCAACGGTTACAGCTGCTGGATTCCCGCAGGCGGCATCAGTTGGATGGACGCTGCGGTGATGGACAGAACGAATGACAAGCTTTGCTCTGTCATCAGCGATGACGAGCAGTTCCGTGGTGGCAGCGGTTCGGCACTGGTGGCGGGTAACTACGAACAGGCTCCAGCCGCTGGCAGTCCGCAGCTGACAATGCTGGGTATGCCCGCAACGAACCTGAGCACGACGGCGTTTGGTACGAAAGCGCGAAAGCGCGGCGAGGGCTGGGAGGCCAACTGGTTTGTTGCAAGGTTTGTGGTAGAATTCCTGTTTGAGGTCATCATGGGAACGCAGAACAGCCAGGCAGCGTTTAACGCGCAGAAGGACAGCGACGGCCTGTATCAGGGCGGTTTTGGTGATGGCGTGACGGACATGGGCGACACGCATTGGACTAAATATAACGGGCATTATCCTCTGCTCCCGACGAGCGTAGGCTTGGCGGCTGGCGACGGCGTGTGCCTGGTTGACTACGACCTGCCAGACGGCGAGGGCGGTGTTGACCATACGTTCCATGTGCCTGTGTTCTTCGGTCTGGTGAACGCTGGCTTTGGCCACCTGTCCCGTTTGGTTCGCGGCTTGACAGTCAGCCAGACAGCAGGTGAAAAGACTGAGGTGTATGTCGCCCCGTCGATGTATGCAGCCTTTGACCCGTCGAGCGTGACAGGCATGTTGAAGGCTTGCGAATGCCCCCAGACTAACGGGTACATCAAGCGCAAGAGCTATAACAGGCTGTGCTGTATGCCGACGGAGGTGGGCGGCAGTGCCTCGACATATCATCCCGACTATTTCTACACAGACGGAGCTACAGCCTCTGGGCTTCGTGTTCGTCTTGCTGGCGGTGACGCGAACTCTGGCGCGCATGCGGGCGCGTCGTTTGCGTGTGCGTCTTACGCGGCCTCGAATGCGTATGCGGGCTACTCGTCGCCCCTCTGCTATTTTGAGGCAGACCCTGTTGTGGCGTGAGCCGAGAACGAAAACGAAAAAGCCTTGTGGAGGTTCTGCGAGGCGAAGTGACAGAAAGAAGTGATCTTTGACATTCTGAAATACCTGATTGAAAATAGAAGGAACTCGACATCTTCCCGTCTTGTCTTGGTGGAGCGAGATTTTGGCCGCGTGGTGTGAATGCCGCAAGGCCACAAATCTCGCCGTAAGGCGAGAAAATTTTTGGGCGTTTTTGAGCCTTTTGGTTAAAAAGGGTTTAACTTTGTTCGAAAGGTTGGGTTGGTGTTTGAGAATGTGTGGGAAAAGTAGTACCTTTGCAGGCTGTTAGGGCTAACGTCCTGACGGGCTGTCCTCCCCGCAGTAGTGGGCTTCGTGTTCGTCTTGCTGGCGGTAACGCGAACAATGGCACGAATGCAGGCGCGTCGTATGCGAATGCGAATAACACGGCCTCGAATGCGAATGCGAACTACTCGTCGCCCCTATACTTTGCGAGAATGGAAAATACAGGCGATTAAGGGAGGAGGCTTTGCCTCTTGGCAGAAGACAACAAGTCAGAAAGGGTGCTGGTAGGTGTGAAAGCCGACGGCTCCCGACTATGCAAAGCAGACCCTAAAGACCCAATGACCCGCAGACCCTATGAAACGATTTGGAGGCATGTACGAGCGTATTTGCTCGATGGACAACCTTCTGCTGGCTGAGATTAACGCCTCGAAGGGCAAGCGTAGCCGCCGTGAAGTGCTGGCTTTTGAAAGTGAGCTGCTGCCGAACCTGACGGCTATCCGTGAGGAGCTGGTGCGACACACTTACAGGACATCGCGGTATGACGTGTTCATCAAGTACGAGCCTAAACGCCGCGAGATCTACAAGCTGCCCTTCAGGGACAGGGTGGTGCAGTGGGCTATCATGCAGGTTGTGGAGCCTGTATGGGTGAGCCAGTTCACGAGCGACACCTACGCCTGTATCAAGGGCAGGGGCATCCACTCTCTGCTGAAGCGTCTGAGGCGTGACCTGAAGGATGATGCAGAGGGTACGCGGTACTGCTTCAAGATGGACGTTAAGAAGTATTACCCGTCCATCGACCATGACGTGCTGAAGCAGGTTGTGAGGCGCAAGATTAAAGACGCTGAGCTGCTGTGGCTTCTGGACGGTATCATCGACAGTGCCGAGGGTGTTCCCATCGGCAACTACATTTCCCAATATTTTGCCAATCTCTATTTGTCGGAACTCGACCACAGGCTGAAGGAGCAGGTGGGCGTGTCCTACTACTACCGCTATGCCGATGACATCGTTGTGCTGGGCGGGAGTAAGGAGCGTCTGCGTGAGGTGAAGGAGTACATTCTGGACTACCTGACGCGGGAGCGCAAACTGCGTATGAAGGAGAACTGGCAGATATTCCCCGTGGAGAGCAGGGGCATCGACTTCGTGGGCTATGTGACCTACCACACGCACTGTCTGGCGCGTAAGCGCAACAAGCAGGGGTTGTGCAGGGAGGTTGCAAAGCTGCGCAAGCGTGGCCTCAGTGACGAGGAGATACGTCTTCGGACGGCCTCACGCGCTGGCTTCATGGTACATTGCGACAGTATCCATCTATTAAATAAATTAGGTATGAAGAAATTTAGTGACATTAAACCAAATCAAGGCAAGCTGACAGGGACGAAGTACCACATCGACACGGTTCTGAACCGCGAGATACACCTGACAGCCTATGAGATTAGCAAGTCCAAAATCAACAGCGACGACATGCTGACGCTTCAGTATGAGATACTGGAGCAACTGCCGACTAGCGACGGACGTTTTCAGGTGGACGATGAGGGCAAGCCCGTCTATGGGTGGGTGAAGCACATCACGTTCACGGGTTCAAAGGCTCTCATTGAGCAGCTCCGCGACGTGGAACTGACGGAGCCTGTCGCTGCCAAGATAATCAGACAACCCATCGGGGACGGCAAACGTTGTTTTTACAAGTTAGTCGACCCCGACTAACAAGTAATAACAATGAAAAGAACAACAGTAAACTACCGAGAGAGAAAGAACTTTGTAAAGTACGACGAAAAGCATGTACTGCTGTATCTTAACGAGCAGCCCGCCGAAATCACCGACGATGAGAGCGGCGAGACGGTGCAGGGCTATTCCTATACAGGCACGATGGACGATGGCGGCACTCTGATAGAGGCCGAGGACGTGACGGACGAAAACCGCCGCTCGAAGTTCATCAGCGGCCTGATTGGGACGGAGTATGACATCGACGAGCAGATTGCCATTCTTGCAAACGGCGACGATACCAACGAGCATGCCGAGGAGAAGGCCGTGTTCATGGCTAACCGCCAGACGGTGAAGACGGCCATTGACGAGCTGCTTGCACGTAACATCTAAAAAGCGTTAGGGTATGGCTCGCACACTCAAGGAAATCAAGAATGAGATGACGGCCACGTTCTGCAAGGAACGGGCTGTCGTCTCGGCTTATGGCCTCGACCCTTCCAAGTCGTTTGACCAGCAGTTCTCGCCTGTGAGCATTGAGAGCATCCTGTTCTATGTGTTCGCCTTTGCCGTGTGGGTGCTTGAGACGCTTTTCGACAAGCATGCTGCTGAGGTGGACGTGCGCATCAGTCTGCTGGAGCCTCACACGCTGCGCTGGTATGTTGACAAGGCCAAGGCTTTCATGTACGGTTACAAGCTGATAGCCGACAGTGACTATTACGACACGTCAGGCATGAGCGAGACAGACTTGGAGAAAGCCCGCGTGGTGAAGTTCGCCAATGCGACGGAGAGCAACACGGTTGTTTACCTGAAGGTGGCTGGCGCAAACACCGACGGCAATCCGTGCAAATTGAACGAAAGCCAGTTCTCGGCCTTGCACTCCTACATCAACACGGTGAAGGACGCTGGCGTGGCAGTGGTACTGCGCAACGAGTCCGCAGACAGGATGAAGGTGCAACTGGTAGTGTACTACAACCCTATCCTGATGGATGGCAACGGTATGGATGCAACTGACGGCAGCCATATTGTCAATGACACCATCCGACGTGTCATCACCAGTCTTCCGTTCAACGGTGTCTATCGTAACACTGACCTGCTGGCCGCCATCAACTCGCTGGCTGCTGTTGAGGTGGTGGATATCGTGCGGATACAGGCCAAGGCGCACGATGCTGCCGAGTGGCACGACGTGACAGGCTATGAGCGTCCCTATAGCGGATACTACAGCATTGAGGACGCAGATATCGTGATTGACTACAGGGAATATAACCAGCTGGAGGGTTGATTATGTATAATGTGGACTTCAAACGCCTTGCCATCCAGCTGCTGCCGACATTCTTGCGTCAGCCGCTCATATTCGGTGTGCTACGCGCTGGGCTTGTATCGGTTGAGTCGGTGCATAGCGCATTTCTCGACCGACGGGCTGGCCACATCTACCGTCTGACCCATAATGGCCAGGTGTGCTACCTGACTGCTGCCCTAAATGACCATTTTGACCCCTCCCTGCGCCGTTTCCGTCTCATGACGGTGGAGCGTCAGGGCGAATGGCTTTATGCAGTCAGCGAGAATGGCGAGAACATACCAGTGGCCACCGCAGAGGGGCTTGAGGGAAACGAGAATGTGCCGATTGTCTATGACGAAATCATGCTCAATGCCGAGCAGAACACATTCGTCGTCTATGTTCCCTATGATGTTTTCCAGACACGCCTCGATGCTGTCAAGACGCTTGTTGACCAATACAAGCTGGTGACGAAACGCGCTGTCTATGTGCAGCAGTCGGCCAAGACAGTCGGTTCAACTTCGACTACAATTACTTTCGATGACGTGCTGGAAGCCTACAAGTATGGCTATGTCAGTGCGGAACTATCCGAAGAACTGAAAAAAGAACGTAATAACATTATTAGCAATGCAGACCGCAGGATATACAACAACTAACAGCGGAAGATACCCGCTGAGTACACAGACGCTTGACTTTATACAGGCTCAGATAATGCACCTTCAGCAGCTGGGCTTGGTGGGTGGTAAGCGTTACATTCTACGCGCCCCTGACGGCACTAACACAGGGCTTGTCTATCTGGATGGCGAACTTCTGACCGTTGCGGCCACCCCCGCTCTTTCAAACTCGACGAAGTACCTTATTGTCAGGACAACCACCGAGGACATTCATGCCGACGGCGACACCTACACGGAGGCTCGCCGCTACAGAACGGCCTACCTCTCCACATCCAACAACGGTGCGGCAGAGAGCTATGAGTTGAGCAAGTTTGCGACGCTGGAGAGCAATACGACGCTTTCCGAGAAAATCAAGCAGATGCCTAACGTGGTACTGGAGTACCTTCAGGACATTCTGGCCGAGAAGATGCCGTTGCTGACCATCGAGGGTATGACTGTCGCCCAGCTGAATGCTATCAAGACCCCGTGTGTTGCCAATTGCAAGAACAGTATCAAGGTGGTGGCCAATGCTGCCAACTATAACCTGTCGGTCGTGCTGATGGGCGACATAGTACGACAGGAAATCACCGTGCCGAGTGGCTCGATTTATGCCAGAACCTTCGCTAACGGTAACTGGTCGCCCTGGCTCCTGTTGGACGAGAACCTGCATATCGAGGTGAAGATTGTCAAGGGAACGGTGTACCTTCGCCACGGCGAGCTTCCCACCGACACAAGTATTGTGCTGTTGCGTAAGAAACGACGCAGCGCATACCGACGTACTGGCGGCGCAAGTGCCTACTCTCAAAACAGGGGCAAACGTGAGCCTCGTGCCGCCAAGACGCAGTACGTCCACTATAAGGGCATCGTGTTGTCGAAGGGAGAGCCTAACAAGTGGTATGTGCCGCGTTGCATCAGCGTGAGCAATGCACAGGTGGACGGCAACATGATAAACCGCGAGATAAACGGGTGCTGCCGTGAACTGGTAAGGCAGGTAAGCAATGACAGAAACGGAAATGAGGTTTATAAGATGCAGGGTGTGCGCAACATTATTACATGCACTAACGGACGGCACTGCCAGCATCACGGCTATGTACCTATTGCCGTGCAGGTGGCACGTCTGAACAGGAAAGGGCAGCTGACCACGAAGGAGAGCGGTGGCGAAATGGTGTATATGCGCTATGCGCTGCGTCGCAAGCGCGTCAGAACAGGCCGCACTATGGTTGACCCCCAAACGCATCAGACAATTTACGTGATGACGTGGGTGTACTATCGGAACATCACGCTTGGGCAGTGACATAAAAAAAAGCAAGTGGGGTGTGTCCTCACTTGCAAGTCCCTGCGGTCGTAACTCAATGTGTGCCGTTCCTAAAGATTTTTTCAAATGCTTTCAATGTCTAACCAAATATTCGGGAGCCGTTAGCTACCACGGAGATTAAACAATGTGCAAAGGGACTGGTTGCATATCCTACGAAAAACCCTATCTCAGCCGTTCGCTAAATTCCCAGGGTAAACGCTCGAACCTTTTCAGGCCGTCCCTCGTACAGGGACTGAAACATCGCCTTAGCATATAAACGCCACAAAGGTACGCAAATATTCTGTAATAACCAAATAAAAACGAATTAAACTGATGCAGAACCATCATTTTTCAACGTAAATGCCTCGGATGGGGGATAAAAAACGCCCCCAGCCTGTTAAATAGTCGTCTCACTTACTTTTAACGAATACGCCTTACGTGCGCGGCTGGGGGCTTAGACCCTTTGCCACACGTAAGGCTATTTTATTCGTTATTATAAGTGAGACGCTGCAAAGGTACAAAAAATAATTGAATGACCATCTATGAGGCATTAAAATTTAACAGAGAAGTGCTTGAAAAGTTGAAAAAGGCGGGTGCAAGACTTGAAGATTGTGCCTACCTTGACCTGTATCGTGACTATGAGTCCATGCGGCTCATGGGCGACAAGGTGAGCTATATCGTGGCGGTGTTGGCAGACCGTTATGGGGTAAGTGAGCGCAAAGTGTTCTATCTGATAAAGCACTTCCAGAGCGAGTGCAAGAGCGGTGCAGCGTGATTGGGTGTTTTCCTTCTTTGCCCTCGTTGAAAGCGACTACCTTTGCATTGTCTTAATATCAATGTGAATGGGAAAATATACCTACAAGCCGCAGTTTGGCGTGATTGTCATCTGCGCAGACGAGAGAGAGCAAAAGGCGGTCTATGACCGTCTGAACAAGGAAGGTCTAACCCTTAAAATCGTGAACGTATGAAGATCGAGGTGAGCCATCATTGCAGCGACTATAACAGTTATCGCGCTGCGCGTGTAAAGAGCCTGTTCAACGCCGAGAAAGGCTGTGATTGGGCAAAGACCGTGGAACTGCCCATCGAGGACAAGGAGTGGAAAATAGGGCTGATTGTAGGGCCTTCTGGGAGTGGGAAGACAAGCATCGGCAACCGCATCTTTGAGGGACAGCCCATCTACGACCTTTATTCGGGGTGGGACAATGACAAGCCTATCGTGGACTGCATTGCGCCTGACGGTGACTTCAACACGGTCACTGGTATGCTTTCAGCCGTCGGGCTGGGCGATGTACCTGCATGGCTGCGTCCGTTCCACGTGCTGAGCAACGGCGAGAAGTTCCGTGCTGGCCTTGCGCGTTTGGCCTGTGAACGGCCAGAACGTGCCGTCGTGGACGAGTTTACGTCTGTCATTGACCGTCAGATAGCCAAGGTTGGTGCAGCGGCCTTTGCGAAGACGTGGCGGCGTGGCAGCGGCCAGATTGTGCTGCTGTCTTGCCATTATGACATCATTGAGTGGTTACAGCCTGATTGGGTGTACGACACAGCGGAGGCACGCTTTTACGAGCGTGACAGCCTTCAACGCCGCCCGTCGCTCCAACTTCAGGTTTATAAGGTCAGGGGAACTGTGTTCCCAAGACTGTTTAAGCAGCATTACTATTTAGATCTGGCAATGCCCGTTGCTGCCGAGTGCTTCGTTGGCTTCATCGACGGCGAGCCTGTCTGTCACCTCTGTGTTGCGCCGCTGTTCACGGCCAACGCCTACAGAGCGACGCGCCTTGTGGTGCTTCCTGAGTGGCAAGGCATCGGCGTAGGCACGAAGTTCCTCGCAGCTGTCTGCGAGTACCACCTGCAAGGCCGAGGACGCTGCGGCCACAAGCTGCCAGTGTTCTTCCACACGTCGCATCCTCAGTTGTGCGCGGCATTGCGCCACTCAAGGAAGTGGGAACAGACAGGAGGCAGTCTTTACGGTGCAAACAAGGGTAGAAGTGCAGCGTCAATGAAACGGTCGGCACAGCGGATGGGCAAGTCAGACAGGGCAACAACAGGTTTTGGCGGCCATTTCAGAGCCGTCCAAGCGTTCAAATACATAGGAGAGCCGAATGAGGGTTAAACTGTTGGGCAGCAGCGAAACTGCTGCATACAGAGAAGCCAGACAACTTGTGCTTTCGCTGGGTCACAAGGTTTGCACAGAAAACAGCCACGACTACGATCTGGCGATTGCACCATTGCTGACCGAGAAGATACCAGAGGAGCAGTTGCAGGAACCTTTGTTCGGCACGTTGATTTTCCATCCTTCGCCTTTGCCTTACGGAAGAGGAGCAGCGTCAATAAAATGGGCTTACAAGCGACACGAACCAATAACGGCAGCGACTTGGTTCTGGGCAGACAAAGGCTTTGACACAGGAGACATCTGCGAACAGGAAATAGTAAAGATAGACTATGACCTGAAACCGAGAGAGTTCTACGAGCACGACATTTTACCTGCGCTTTTGAGAACGCTTGAACGATGTTTGAGAAGCCTTGCAAACGGAGTTCAGAGACGAGTGCCACAAGTGGAAAAATATGCCACTTTTGACAAGCGCGAACAAAGCTCCTAATTTGAGTACAAAGGTACGAAAAAAAGTTGAGACTACCAAATAAAAAGCCCGAAAAATAAAGGGAAATCACAACATTTTTCAGTGCTAATAAAAGAGCGTTTAATTGCCGTTCAAATGACAGTTAAACGCTCTTTTTCTTTCCAGTCTTGAATGAATTTGAAAGAACTGGAGAGATTGCGAAAAAACAGTGAAAAATGCACATTTCGTTTTGAAAAAATGCACATTTCGTTTTCGCGATTATAAAAGGTCATGAGAAAGTAAATATAGGTATTGATTTAGGATAACGTCATGGGCCTTCCCGTCAGCAAGTCTGATGGGAAGGCTTTTCCGTTAGATAGAATGGGAATAGTCCCAGATAACAATCAAATCAATCATTACAATGAAAAGGTTTCATGAACATTCTCGAAATTACACATGAATTCAGAAGGTCATGATACTAAACTTTTGGCTTAAAAAGGTCACCTGAAGGTCACCGGCAAAAGAAAAAGCACTTACGATTTTCTCGTAAGTGCTTGATTTTCAGCGGTGGACCAGGAAGGGCTTGAACCTTCGACCTCCAGATTATGAGTCTGTTGCTCTAACCAACTGAGCTACAAGTCCAGTGCTTTCTTCGTGAAAAGCGTGTGCAAAGGTAAGGAGATTTTCGCAAATATCCAAATATTTTTGCAAAAATAATAAAAAAGCACTACCTTTGCACAACGTTATGAGTAAGAAAATTCATGGATTGACAGCCGCAGAGGTCAGGCAGAGCAGGCGTGAGCATGGGGAAAACGTGCTGACCCCGCCTCGTCGGCCGTCGATGTGGCGGCTGTATATCGAGAAGTATGACGACCCGATGGTGCGCATTCTGTTGGTGGCCGCCCTTGTATCGTTGGTGCTGTCGTTTGTGAAGCAGGACTTTGTGGAGACGCTGGGCATTATTGTTGCCGTCATCTTGGCGACGACAGTCGGCTTCTATTTTGAGCGCGATGCAGCCCGTCGGTTCGATGTGCTCACCCAAATGGGTGAAGAACAGCCGGTCAAGGTGCTGCGTGAAGGCCGCATCCAGGAGATTCCCCGCCGCGATGTGGTGGTGGGCGACGTGGTCATTGTCGAGACGGGCGACGAGATTCCTGCCGATGGTAAGTTGCTGGAATCCACCGACCTGCAGGTAGATGAGTCGAGCCTGACAGGCGAGCAGCTGGCAACGAAGCGGGTTGTCGACTTGCAAACACCCGGTAATCCTCATGCATCCAATCCTCTCCAGTCCTCCCAAGATACTGCCTATCCGCCAGACTTGCTGCTCCGCTCGTCAATGGTGATGGCTGGCACGGGGCGCTATGTCGTCACGGCTGTGGGCGACGAGACGGAGATAGGCCATGTGGCCCGTCAGGCAACGGAGCTGACAGGTGTGAAAACACCGCTGAATATCCAGCTCGACAGTCTTGCCAAGATGATTAGCAAGGCCGGTGGCGGATTGGCTATGGCCAGCTTCCTGGCATTCCTCATCCACGATATGCTGACGAATAGTCTCTGGCATACGGACGACTATCTGGGCATGACAGAGGTGGTATTGCGCTATTTTATGATGGCCGTCACGCTAATCGTCATGGCCGTACCGGAAGGCCTGCCCATGGCTGTCACGCTGGCCTTGGCGCTGAATATGCGCCGCATGCTCAAGTCGAACAATCTGGTGCGTAAGCTGCAGGCTTCGGAAACGATGGGGGCCGTCACCGTTATCTGTACCGACAAGACAGGTACGCTGACGGAAAACCGTATGACGGTCAGCGACGTGGTGTCGGATGATTTCCAGTCCCTCTACACAGCCATTGCCTTGAATACGACAGCCACGGACACCGTAGGCAACCCTACGGAACAGGCGTTGCTGAGATGGCTGATGGCGCAGGGCGTTGACTACCAGCAGCTGCGTGAAGCATATACCCCCACCGGCCGATTGCCCTTTTCGACCGAGCGCAAATACATGACGACAACCGTGGGGGACACGGTATATATAAAAGGAGCGCCCGAGGTCGTGGTGGCTATGTGCCGACTGTCAGAAGGCCAGCGGCAGCAACTGGAAGCGCGCCTGCTGGAATGGCAAAAACACGCCATGCGGACGCTGGCCATAGCCCGGGACGAGACGCTGCTGGCTATTGTTGCCATCAGCGACCCATTGCGCAAAGAGGTGCCGGCAGCTATCCATCAATGCCGACAGGCGGGCATCGACGTCAAGATAGTGACAGGCGACACCGCAGAGACCGCTTTGGAAATAGCACGGCAGGCCGGGGTGCTTGGCGATGGAGGGGTGGCAAATGGTGCCATTACCGGCGCGGAGTTTGCCGCACTCAGTGACGATGAGGCCATGGAGCGCGTGAAGATGCTGAAGGTCATGTCGCGTGCCCGTCCTTCCGACAAGCAACGACTGGTCAGCCTGTTGCAACGACAAGGCGAGGTGGTGGCAGTGACGGGTGATGGAACCAATGACGCACCGGCCCTGAACCGGGCCCATGTGGGCCTGTCGTTAGGCTCGGGCACCAGCGTTGCCAAGCAGGCCAGTGACATCACGCTCCTGGATGACTCGTTCCATTCCATCGTGCAGGCTGTCATGTGGGGACGCTCGTTGTATAAGAACATCCAGCGCTTCATCTTCTTCCAACTCATTGTCAACGTGGCCGCCCTGCTGCTGGTGCTCTGCGGGGCCTTCATAGGTACGGAAATGCCGCTGACCATAACCCAGATTCTGTGGGTGAACCTCATCATGGACACCTTTGCCGCCATGGCTTTGGCCTCCCTGCCGCCAAGCCGGGAAGTGCTGAAGGAACGCCCCCGCAGCCGGGATGCCTTTATCATCTCCCGGCCGATGTTGTGGGGCATTGGCATTGTCGGCGGCCTTTTCTTTATGATAATGGCCTTGCTGCTATGGTATTTTGAGCGGGTGGCAGGTGTTGATACGACGGAGCTGACCATTTTCTTCACCATCTTCGTCATGTTGCAGTGGTGGAACCTGTTCAACGCCCGTATGCTGGGCTCTGGCTTCTCGGCGTTCCGCCGTCTGTGGGCCTGCCGTGGATTCCTGCTGGTGCTGGTCTTGATACTGGTGGGACAGTGGCTCATCGTCACCTTTGGCGGCAAGATGTTCCGCACGGTTCCGCTGTCGTGGCAGACGTGGCTGTACATCATCGTCGGCACGTCGCCCGTGCTTTGGATAGGAGAGATATGGAGAAAGGTAAGAAAGTAAAAGGTAAAAAAAAGAAAATGGAGGGAAGTGTAGCGACCATAGGAATGTTTGACGGCGTACACCGGGGGCATCAGTTTGTGCTGCGCCGGGTAGTCGGCATGGCTCGTCAGCGCGGCTTGCAGTCGTTGGCTGTCACGTTCGACCATACGCTTCGCAGCGAGCCGGTGCTGACACCGCTTGCCGAAAAGCTGGCTCTTATCAAGCAGACGGGGATAGACCGCGTTGAGGTGATTCCCTTTACCGACGCGCTGCGCCAGATGACGGCTTTCCAGTTCATGCAGCAGGTGCTGCAGCGTCAGCTGCATGTCAAGTTGCTATTGACGGGTTATGACAACCGTTTCGGCAGAAACCGCGAGGAAGGCTTCGACGACTATGTGCGCTATGGCCGCGACCTGGGCATCGAGGTGTGCTGTCTGCCGCCGGCTCCCTTGGGTGAAGCGGGTGGTCAGGTCAGCTCGTCTCTCATACGCAGCCTGCTGATGTCGGGGGCTGTCGCTGAGGCATCCTCGGCATTGGGCTATCCTTATCAGTTTGAAGGCCGT
Source organism: Prevotella sp. (assembly GCA_017459445.1). Lineage (GTDB taxonomy): Bacteria > Bacteroidota > Bacteroidia > Bacteroidales > Bacteroidaceae > Prevotella. Next base: position 43,647 of record JAFUDJ010000032.1, read on the forward strand.
GTGGAACACGGTGAGCATATTGGCACGCAGTTAGGATTCCCTACGGCGAATCTCGTGCCCACGAGTGCCCAGCAGCTCATACCCGCCAAGGGTGTTTATGCCGTATGGGTGGACACTGGTGCGGACCAGCCTGCCGTGAAAGGGATGATGAACGTCGGCATGCGGCCCACTTTCGGCCAGCACGACCTGACGCTGGAAGTGCATCTGCTCGACTATCACGGCGACCTCTATGGCCACAGGCTGACGGTGTCGTTCGTCGAGCGGCTGCGCGGTGAGCAGCACTTCGCTGATGCAGCGTCGTTGAAAGCACAGTTGCTGAAGGACCGGGAGCAGGCCGAACAGTTGTTGAATTCAAATAATAACCAATAACATCATGAAGAAATCAATAGCTCATGTCTTTATCTTTCTGAGCATACAGGCCATTGTGAGCATGGCCGTCCGTGTCGTGTGGAAGCTGCTGACGGGTGTGCCAGACTTGACGGTGGGTGCTATCATTACGGCATCCGTCCTGTCCAACGTCCTCGCCCTCGCCCTCTTCTTGGGTCTTCGGTGGGCAGAGGTCTCGCCCAACTGGCTGCGGACACGCCCCTGGATGGTGCTGGCATGGAGCGTCATCGCTTCTGTCGGATTGGTGATACCCTCAACCTGGCTGCAGGAACAGATGCCGGAACTGCCGAACTTGGTGGAGGAACAGTTTGGCCAAGTGCTGTCCAATCGCTGGGGCTATCTTGCCGTCGGACTGTTGGCACCGATGGCCGAGGAGGTCGTTTTCCGGGGTGCCGTGCTGCGCTCCCTGCTTGCCTCGTTCCGCTTGCCGTGGGTTGCCATCGCCATATCGGCCCTGCTGTTTGCCGCCGTCCACCTCAATCCAGCCCAAATGCCGCATGCCTTCCTGGTGGGAATGCTGCTGGGATGGATGTATTGGCGCACAGGCAGCATTCTCCCGGGCATGGCATACCACTGGGCCAACAACTCCGTCGCATACGTTATTTATAATGTATATCCTGACCCCGACCTGAAACTCATCGACCTTTTTGGCGGCTCGCAGCAGCATGTGCTGGCCGCAGTCGGCTTCTCGATGCTCATATTGTTGCCCGCCCTATACCAGCTGCACGTCTGGATGCGGCCTGCAACACCTCGGTTGCATTAAACCCAGTGCCGTTATGGAAAGCGTCATCATACAGAACTTGAGCATCGGATATACGGCACGGGGCAACCAGAAAGTCGTAGCCAGCCATCTGAACGGAGCCATCAACAGCGGAGAGCTGACCTGCCTGTTAGGACAGAACGGTATCGGCAAGTCGACCCTGCTGCGCACTCTGTCGGCGTTTCTGCCCGCCTTGTCGGGCAGCATCCTGCTGAACACGACAGCTGTTGCCCGCCCCACGCCGCTCACTGACTATAGCGACCGCGAGCGCAGCCGCCTGATAGGTGTCGTGCTGACGGAAAAGCCTGACGTGCGTAACATGACAACCGAGGAAATGGTGGGCATGGGACGCTCGCCCTATACAGGTTTCTGGGGTACGCTGACAGCCGATGACCGGCAGGTGGTCGACGAGGCTATCGCCCTGATAGGCATCGACAGCCTGCGGGGCCGCATGATTCACACGCTGAGCGACGGTGAGCGGCAGAAGGTCATGACAGCCAAGGCACTGGCGCAACAGACGCCTGTTGTCTACTTGGATGAGCCGACGGCATTCCTCGACTTCCCCAGCAAGGTGGATACGATGCAGCTGCTCTACAGGTTGGCGCACGACGAGCAGAAGACCATTTTCCTGTCGACTCACGACGTGGCACTGGCACTGCAACTGGCCGACCGTATTTGGCTGATGCAGCCGGAAGGGCTGAGCATAGGCACTCCTCAGGAACTTTCCCGCTCAGGCGAGCTGAAGCACTTCATAGAACGGCCGGGCATCACGTTCGACGACCAGTCATTGACCATCCGCGTATCGACCTTATAAGGAGTAATGCAGGTACATAAAAACAGTGTGAACCAGATAGGCTCTCCCCTGCCGCACAAAAAAATGAAAAAACCTGCACCCAAGTTACACCCCCGTAGAATGCCGATGTACAGAGGGCTGAGTGGCATTTGGGGTGCAGGGTGCAGGTTTTTTCATTTTTTCGTAGAGGACGGAAAAGAGATGGTAGAAGGCTGCGCCCGTGACGAGTCCGGCCAGGGCATCGACGGCATAGTGCGCCAGGATGTACACCGTAGAGAAGCACATGAGCACGTAGAACGGCAGGATGGTCAGCACCAGGGCACGACTGCGGGTGCGCAGCGCCAGCAGCATGACGACGGTGGTGATGCCGACATGGCTGCTGGGGAAGGCGGCCGTGGGGCGCTCGCCGGCATCGTGGGTGATGTCGAGCATGTGGTACCAGAAGCCGTCCGGCCAGCCGGGGGCGGCCATGCGCTCGCTATGCGTCAGGAACCAGTCGCCCAGGTTGGGGAAGACGCCGGCGGCGATGCTTTCTGTGCCTGCGGCGAGATAGTAGAACTGCGGCCCCGTGACGGGTAGGAAGACGAAGATGACGTAATAGACGAAGAAGGAGCCGAGGATGACGAATGCCGCCCGCTGGAACTCATGGTAGCGCTGGAAGAAGTAGTAGAGGTAGACGAGGAGCATCAGCGGAAAATAACTGACATAGCTCAGACACATCAGCTCGGAGAACCAGCCCCACGGCACGCGCTGGGCAAACAGCAGGGCGGGTTGGCAGCCGAAGACGGCCTGCTCGCAGGCGGCAAAGACATGGTCGAGGTTGGGCAGCACGCGGTTCAGCTCGTAGGTGTCGGGGTACCAGTCGCCAAGGAACAGCATTTGTATCAGTATACGTGCGAGCATCAGCAGGCGGCAGGGCCGCCAGCGGTAGAATCCCCACAGGGCCAGCGTGGCCACCACATAGCGGCCGCGCAGCCACAGCATGTCGGCGGTGTTAGGCAGACGGCTCCACAGCACGGCCATCATCAACAGCGTCAGCAACAGATAGCCCATCGCCATCCACTCCACGGCCAGCAACCCGCGCTGCGGCCTCTCATCCCGTATCAACAACTCCCCTATCCTCAACCTCAATTCTTTATTCAAGTTTCTCAAGTCTCTATGTATTTACGATTTTACGATTTACTATTTACTATTTATTTACGATTTAGCAATTTGATGATTGATTGCGCACCATCTGGTGGGCAAAATAACCAAATAATCAAATAGTCAATCAATCGTAAATAGTACATCGTCAAATAGTAAATATACATGTCTTCAATTCCTTAATTTTCCTACAGCCACCCGTTCTCCTTGTACCACTGTATGCTGCGGCGCACGCCCTCCTCCAGTTGCACCTGCGGCTCATAGCCCAGTTCGCGGCGGGCAGGGGTGATGTCGCAGCGCCAGTTGCGCTGCCGCATGATGTAATACTTGTCGTTGTTCAGTGCCGTCACCCTGCCCGTCAGCCGCCCGATGTACTCGCCGCAGAAGGTGACGATGCGCAGCACCCACAGCGGGGCGGTGATGCGGAGCCACCACGGGTTTCCCAGCTCGCGGCGGATGAGGTTGCTGAATGTGCTTGACTGGTAGACCTCGCCGTCGGAGAGGAAGTAGCAGCGACCCGCCTGCCCCTTCTCCAAAGCGAGGAAGACGGCCTGCACGACGTCGGCGACGTAGACGAAAGTGATGTCTTGCCGGCGAAAGCCCACGGCGAAGTCGGTGTGTGCCTTGATGCTCTTGGCCATCATGAAGTAGTCGCGCTCACGAGGACCATACACCCCCGTCGGCCGCAGCACGACGTAAGGGAAGGGCTTTTTGCTTTCCAGCCAGTGCTCCGCCTCCAGCTTGCTGCGACCATAGGCGGTATTGGGCCGTGGCTGGTCACTCTCCAGAATCTCAGTGTAGGGCTGCTGCTCACGAATGGCACCCATGATGCTCAGCGACGAGATATAGACGAAGCGCCTGAGCGGCATCTGCAAGGCCAGCAGGGCATTGACGAGGTTCTTCGTCCCCTCGGTGTTGATGCGGTGGAAGTCTTCCTTGTGCAGACACTTGGTGACTCCGGCAGCATGCACCACGTAGTCGAAGTGATGGGTGCCAAGCTGCTGCCGCAGTTGCTCTTCCGACGAGAGGTTCAGCTCGATGAAGTGAATGCGCCCGTCGGTCAGGAACTGGCGCGAGCTGCTCTTGCGCACTGCCGCCCAGGTGTCAAAGCCCCTCCGGAGCGCCTCTTCTACGATGAAGGAGCCTATGAAGCCGCTGGCTCCCGTTATGAGTATCTTCATTATCAATGAGATGGCAAATTACGGTTACTTTGGCGCAAAGGTAATAAATAATTTGTAATTATTCATGCGGAATTCATAATTTTTCCGTAACTTTTGCTTCGCAGAACTTACTTAGCACTCGGAAATGCAAAAGAAAAGCGAGCTTTTCTTTTGCATTTCACTCGTTTTTTCGTAACTTTGCCATCAGAAACTATAAAACACGAATACTATGAGTAAAAAGAACGGGACAAAGCGCCTCAACAAACGGACCTTGGTGGAACGGCTGCAGGCGCTGTTTCAGCAGAACCCGAACGAGACGTTCTCTTTCAAGCAGATATTCAAGAACCTGAAACTGATGACCCACCCGGCCAAGATGATGGCAGTGGACACGATGGAGGAGATGGCGTGGGACGACTACCTGTCGAAGGTGTCGGACAACTCGTACCGCCTGAACCTGAAGACACAAGTGCAGGAGGGCACCTTCATCCGCAAGGCCAACGGCAAGAACTCGTTTCAGCCGGACGACGGAGGCAAGCCTATCTTTGTCAGCGAGCGCAACTCGCTGTTTGCCATGAATGGCGACCGCGTGCGGGTGGCCATGATGGCCCGCCGCGAGCACCATATCAAGGAGGCCATGGTGGTGGAAATCCTGTCGCATAAGGTCGACCAGGCCGTGGGCCGGCTGAAGGTGGAGCGCGACTATGCCTTCCTCGTGACGGAGGGTAACATCTTCATTCACGACATCCTCATCCCGAAGAAGAAGCTGAAGGGCGGCAAGGACGGCGAGAAGGCCGTGGTGCGCATCACACAGTGGCCGTCGAAGGAGTCGAAGAACATCGTCGGCGAGGTCATCGACGTCCTGGGCAAGGAAGGTGACAACAACGTAGAGATGCACGCCATCTTGGCGCAGTACGGGCTGCCCTATAAGTATCCGAAGAACGTAGAGGAGGCCGCCAAGAAGATAGAGCCGGGCATTACGCCGGAGGAGATACGCCGCCGCGAGGACTTCCGCGACGTCTTCACCTGCACCATCGACCCCAAGGACGCCAAGGACTTCGACGACGCGCTGTCGATTCGTCAAATAGTAAATAGTAAATCGTCAAATAGTAAATTGTTCGAGGTCGGCGTACACATTGCCGACGTGAGCCATTACGTCAAAGAGGGCAGCGTCATTGACAAGGAAGCCGTGAAGCGCGCCACCAGCGTCTATCTGGTCGACCGCACCATCCCGATGCTGCCCGAGCGGCTGTGTAACTACATCTGCTCGCTGCGCCCCGACGAGGAGAAGCTGTGCTTCAGCGTGGTCTTCGTTTTGGACGAAGACGCCAACGTCAAGGACTACCGCATCGTACATACCGTCATCAAGAGCAACCGACGCTATGCCTACGAGGAGGTGCAGGAGATACTGGAAAGTGAGAAGGCAAAAGTGAACGGCGAACAGTTTACTGCCGCCATACCCGGCGATGAAACGACTTACCACGCTTCGCTCTTCAAGCTTCACCTGCTGGCACAGCAGCTGCGCGAGCGCCGCTTCAAGGGCGGTGCCGTGAAGTTCGACCGCGAGGAGCTGCACTTCGACATTGACAAGGACGGCAAGCCAACACGGGCGTACTTCAAGAAGTCTACCGACGCCACCCAGCTCATCGAGGAATTCATGCTGCTGGCCAACCGGACGGTGGCCGAGTCGATAGGCCGTGTAAAAAAAGGCACCAAAGCCAAGACACTGCCCTACCGCATCCACGACCAGCCCGACCCCACAAAGCTGGAGGCGCTGCGCGAATTCGTGGTCAAGTTCGGCTATAAGATGAAGACGTCAGGCACGAAGGGGGCCATATCGCGCTCACTGAATGCGCTGATGGACGGCTGTCAGGGCAAGAAGGAACAGAAACTCATTGAGACGGTGGCCCTGCGCGCCATGATGAAAGCCAAGTACTCGACGCACAACATCGGCCACTATGGGTTGGCCTTCGACTACTATACGCACTTTACGTCGCCCATCCGACGCTATCCCGACACGATGGTGCACCGCCTGCTGACGAAATATCAGGACGGCGGACGCTCGGCCAATCAGGAGAAGTACGAGGAGCTCTGCGAGCACTGCTCCGACATGGAGGTGGTGGCTCAGCAGGCTGAGCGCGACAGCATCAAGTACAAGATGGTGGAGTTCATGGAAGACAAGATTGGCAACGAATACGATGCCCACATCAGCGGCATCCAGTCGTACGGCATCTACTGCGAGATTGACGAGAACCACTGCGAGGGCATGGTACCGATGCGCGACCTGGACGATGACTACTATGACTTCGACGAGCGCAACTACTGCCTCGTCGGCCGGCGCCACCATAACAAGTACCAGCTGGGCGACCCCATCCGCATCAAGGTGGCACGGGCCAGTATCGAGAAGCGACAGCTGGACTTCGCACTGGCCAATGACTAACAGGGAGAAAGAGGACAAGCCAATGGAGTACACGCTTAATTGCAACGGACAACTGCTGGACCTCAGCACACCGCAGGTCATGGGCATTGTGAACGTGACGCCCGACTCTTTCTATGCCGCAAGCCGCGTGCAGAGTGAGCGCGAAGTGTCGGAACGGGTCACGCAAATACTGGCTGAGGGTGGAACCATGATTGACGTGGGAGCCTGCTCCACACGGCCCGGCAGCACGCCGGCCACCGAGGCCGAGGAAGAAGAGCGGCTGCGCTGGGCACTGGCTATCGTACGCCGTGAAGTGCCACAGGCCGTGGTCAGCGTCGACACCTTCCGCCCCGACATAGCACGCATGGCTGTGGAGGAGTTCGGCGTAGACATCATCAACGATGTCGGCCCCAATTATCATTATCAATTATCCATTATCCATTCTCAATTAAAAAACATGTTCCGCATGGTCAGCCGACTGCGTGTACCTTATATATATATGTCGGCCCGTAGCACGATGAAGGACATCCTGCTCGACTGTGCGGAAGCTGTTGACACGCTGCGCTCTATGGGGCAGAAGGACATCGTGCTCGACCCAGGAATAGGCTTCGGCAAGACGCTGGAGGAGAACTATGCCGTGCTGAGGGACTTAGAGCACATGAAGATGATGGGGCTGCCGGTGCTGGTGGGCCTGTCACGGAAGTCGATGATATACCGGTTGCTGGGCAGCAGTCCCTCGGAGGCCGGCAACGGAACGACGGTGCTGAACACCGTGGCACTCATGAAGGGTGCCAGCATCCTGCGTGTCCACGATGTGCGGGAGGCTGTGGAGTGCATACGTCTGGTGGCGCCATGTAGCCCTCAGGCAATCAATTTTAAATAGACAAACAAAGCGTAAATAGTCAATCGTTAAATAGTAAATAGCATTGTGTTTTTTGAATTTGGCATAAAAGACATTATCGACATCGTGCTTGTAGCCATGATGTTGTTCTATGTGTACCGGCTGATGAAGGAGTCGAGGTCACTGAATGTGTTCATGGGCATCCTGGTGTTCATCGTGCTGTGGCTCGTGGTGTCGCAGGTGCTGGAAATGAAGCTGTTAGGCAGCATCATGGACAAGCTGGTCAGCGTAGGTGTTATCGGACTTATCATTCTTTTTCAGGAGGACATCCGCAAGTTTCTTTACAACCTGGGGGCACACCAGCGCATCCAGGCCCTGCGCCGTCTGTTCTCCAGCGGTTACAAGGGAGGCGAAAAGGAAAACCTGAAGCAAGTCATCATACCCATTGTCATGTCCTGTATGTCGATGAGCAAGAAGAAGGTGGGAGCACTGATAGTCATCCAGCGCGCTACGCCGCTTGACGACATCGTGGCCACGGGGGAAAGCATCAATGCCAACATCAGCCAGCGGCTGATAGAAAACATTTTCTTCAAGAACTCACCGCTACACGATGGTGCGACAGTCATTGCCGACGGCCGCATCCGCGCCGCTGCCTGCATCCTGCCCGTATCGCACAACCTTGACATCCCAAAGGAATTGGGATTGCGCCACCGGGCTGCCTTGGGCATCACCCATGAGAGCGACTGCATAGCCATCGTCGTCTCGGAAGAGACGGGAGGCATCAGCGTTGCTATTCGCAGCGAGTTCCAGCTACGACTGACCGCAGAAAAACTGGAAAGCATCCTGACACAGGAAATGAAGTGAAAAGGAATAAGAGAGAAGCGTGAAGAGTGAAAAGTTAAAAAATAACAAGGCGGCAGCAAATTCTTCACTCTTCACTCTTCACTCTTCATTAAAATTCGTACCTTTGCCGAAGTATGTACATTTCATATTTATAATACAAACAAACTATGGATTTATTAAGTCAAATCGTTGCGCGTGCCAAAGCTAACAAGCAGCGCATCGTGCTCCCCGAGGCTGAGGAGGAGCGCACCCTGTGTGCAGCCGACCGCGTGTTGGCTGACGACATTGCAAACCTGATTCTGATTGGCAACCCCGAGAAGGTTCACGCCCTGGCTAAGGAGAAAGGCCTGACTCACATCGACAAGGCCACACTCATTGACCCAGAGAACTGCGAGAAGAGCGAGGAGTATGCCGCTCTGCTGGCTGAGCTGCGCAAGAAGAAGGGCATGACCATTGAGCAGGCCCGCGAACTGGTGAAGAACCCGCTGTACTTAGGATGTATGATTATCAAGACGGAGGGTGCCGACGGCCAGATTAGCGGCGCACTGTCGACGACTGGCGACACGCTGCGCCCCGCCCTGCAGATTATCAAGTGTGCCCCCGGCATCACCTGTGTCAGCGGTGGCATGCTACTCATCACCAAGCAGCCGCAATACGGCGAAAACGGTGTGCTGGTTGTAGGCGATGTGGCCGTGACGCCGATGCCCGACGCCAACGAGCTGGCTCAGATTGCCGTCTGCACGGCACAGACCGCCAAGTCGGTGGCTGGTTTTGCCGACCCGCGTGTGGCCATGCTGAGCTTCTCGACCAAGGGCAGCGCCAAGCACGAGGTGGTCGACAAGGTGGTCGAGGCTACCCGACTGGCCAAGGAACTCGACCCGGCATTGAAGATTGACGGTGAGCTGCAGGCCGACGCCGCCCTCGTGCCCAGCGTAGGCCAGAAGAAGGCTCCCGGCTCAGAGATTGCCGGCAACGCCAACGTACTCGTATTCCCGAACCTGGAAGTAGGCAACATCGGCTATAAGCTGGTACAGCGCCTCGGCGACGCCATCGCTATCGGCCCCATCCTGCAGGGCATCGCCCGTCCCGTCAACGACCTGTCGCGCGGCTGTTCGGTGGACGACATCTACTATATGGTAGCCATCACGGCCTGTCAGGCCATGGATGCCAAGAAGTAAATTAACAAATAAAAAATTTAAAGAAACAAATTAGCACTAATTGGCACAAATTTAATCCACAAATTATAACAAATTTAATCCACAAATTATAACAAATTTAAACCACATATTGTAACTTACTCTATATGACAAGACAAGAGTATATGGATATGTACGATGCTGTTGGCGTGGCGATGGAAGTCCATACGACATTGGGACGCGGAATGGCAGAGCAAATATGCCAGGAAGCCTTTGCCATAGAGATGGAGTTACGCGGAATGCAGATAGAGCGTGAGAAGACTTTGAGGTTGCAGTACAAAAACAGGTGGATGGAGAAAACTTATATTGCAGATTTCTATTATAAAGGAATCATTATTGAGTTTAAATATGTCGAGGAATTGTGCCCAGACCATCGTGCGCAGCTGTTCAACTATATGCGAATAGCACGTGAGGAAAGAGGCATTCTTTTTAATTTTGGCGAAAGAAACCTTCATACTGAACGCTATCTTTATCTGCCTGAGGACGACGATTTCGTACTCATCACCCACGACAACTACAAGCTGTATATTACGGATTAATTTGTTATAATTTGTGGATTAAATTAGTGCCAATTTGTTGCAATTTGTTTCAAAAAAACAGAATCTTATGAAGATATTAGTTTTGAATTGTGGTTCGTCCTCTATCAAGTATGCACTGTACAACATGGACGACAAGAGTGTGATGACCAGTGGTGGTGCCGAGCGTGTAGGCTTGGACGGTGCCTTTGTAAAGGTGAAGCTGGCCAACGGCGAGAAGAAACAGATTATGCACGACATTCCCGAGCATACCGAGGGTGTGAAGTTCATATTCTCGCTGCTGACTGACCCTGAGATTGGCGTTATCAAGAGCCTCGACGAGATTGATGCCGTGGGCCACCGCATGGTGCACGGCGGTGAGAAGTTCAACAAGTCTGTCGTGCTGACCGACGAGGTGCTGAAGGCTTTCGAGGAATGCTCTGACCTCGCTCCCCTGCACAATCCCGCCAACCTGAAGGGTGTCAACGCCGTGAAGGAGCTGATGCCGGGTCTGCCGCAGGTGGGTGTGTTCGACACCGCCTTCCATCAGACCATGCCTGCCAAGGCTTACATGTACGCCATTCCCTACGAGCTGTACGAGAAGTACGGCGTGCGCCGCTATGGCTTCCACGGAACGAGCCACCGCTATGTGTCGGCCCGCGCCCTGGAGTTCCTTGGCATGAAGCCCGAAGGCACAAAAGTCATCACCTGCCACGTGGGTAACGGCGGCAGTATCGCTGCTGTTGTCGATGGCAAGTGCGTAGACACCTCGATGGGTCTCACTCCGCTGGAAGGTCTCGTCATGGGCACCCGCTCTGGCGACATCGACGGCGGTGCCGTGACGTTCTTAGAGAAGAAGTTGGGCTTGGATGCCGACGGCATGTCGAACCTGCTTAACAAGAAGAGCGGTGTGGCTGGTATCACGGGCGGCAGCTCTGACATGCGCGACGTGGAGAACGCTGCCAAGGCTGGCGAGCCTCGTGCCGTGCTGGCTCAGGACATGTACTTCTACCGCATCAAGAAGTATATCGGTGCCTACGCTGCTGCCATGGGCGGTGTCGACGTCATCGTCTTCACGGCCGGCGTCGGCGAGAACCAGCTGTCCATGCGCTCTGCCGTCTGCGAGGGCCTGGAGTTCCTGGGCGTCAAGTTCGACGAGTCGAAGAACACCAAGCGTGGCGAGGAGTGCATCCTTTCTGCCGACGACTCGAAGGTGAAGGTTGTCGTCATTCCCACCGACGAGGAGCTGATGATAGCCACCGACACCATGAACCTGCTGTAAAAAGCAGCAAATCAACAGAGCGGCGAATTATACGAAGCCCGTCCGGCATTTGTATAATTTGCTGCTTTTTTTATTTTAAAAACGTGATGGATTTTTTGGCTATTAAGTAGAATTCGCGTACCTTTGCAGTGATGAACAAGATGGGGCGATGGCTCGTTTGGCTGAGTCGCATACACCACTGTCGGGGATTCGGCATTCAGTCGCCTACCGACTATGCCTTCGTTCGCTATGTAGTGAACGAGCATTGGCCGTATTATGCCTATGAGACGCTGCACGAGGACGACTGGCTCAGAGGAAAGCTGGGGCGGCTGTATCTCCGGCTGGCCAACTGGCGGCAGCCACGGCAGATAGTCGCCGACCAATACGAGCGCTACTGGACGGCAGGATGCAGGACGGCACGCATCGTTGACAGCATAGTACATCTCGACGGAGCGGTTGAGCTGGCCCATCTGTACGTCGATGACCGCGACCGGTGGGAGCAGCTTGCTGCCCGTTGTGACGAGTTGTCGGTAGTCGTTGTTGAGGGCATCTACCGCAACTGGCAGCAGTGGAATGCCATCGTTGGCGATGAGCGCACTGGAGTGACTTTCAACCTGTTTTACTGCGGTATCGTATTCTTTGACAAAAAACGTCACAAGCACAACTATAATATTAACTTCTAAGACAAGACCATGAACATAACAAAAGTTTACACTCGTGGTGGTGACAAGGGCCAGACCTCGCTGGTCGGCGGACAGCGTGTGTCGAAAGCCAGCATCCGCCTGGAGTCGTATGGCACCGTCGACGAGTTGAGTTCACATTTAGGGCTGTTGGCTGCCATGCTGCCTGACGGCCATGAGCAGGATTTGGTGCTGCGCATACAGAACACCCTCTTCAATGTTGGCACCAATCTCGCTACCGACCAAGAGCAGACACCGCTATACCCGTCGGCACATCTGCCGGAAGGAGAGACGGAACTATTGGAGAAAGAGGTGGATACCATCATGCAGGAGTTACCCGAACGCCATGGCTTCATCTTGCCGGGAGGAACACAGGCTGCCGCCCAGGCCCATGTCTGCCGCACAGTCTGCCGCAGAGCCGAGCGGTGTATCGTTGCCTTATCGGAAGTCGCCAAGGTGTCGCCCGAAGTGCAGCAATATATCAACCGCCTGAGCGATTATCTCTTTGTTTTGGCCCAAAAGTTGAATTTTATTGCAGGCAAGAGTGAAAAAACATGGCAGAACGCTTGCAAATAAGAAAAAATATATTACTTTTGCAGCCTAATTAAACAAAAAGTAATTTGTAAATCGTCAAATAGTAAATAATTATTATGTATTGGACACTTGAATTAGCTTCAAAACTCGAAGATGCACCTTGGCCCGCTACCAAGGACGAACTCATAGATTATGCCATCCGCTCAGGCGCCCCACTGGAGGTGCTGGAAAACTTACAGGAGATAGAAGACGAGGGCGACGTCTACGAAAGCATTGAGGACATCTGGCCCGACTATCCCACCAAGGAGGATTTCCTATTCAACGAGGATGAATATTAGGCGGTCTTTTTAAACGTAACTAATTGAGATTCAACGAGGTGTGCAAAATATTATTTTTTGCACACCTCGTTTTTATGCCCAAAAGTGCCGTTTTTAGTGGCTCAATAATGGCACAAACGGCCAAAATTAGGCTTATTTAGGGGAGGAAAACGAATTATTTGCACAATAATCGGTACCTTTGCAAAATCCTCTTTTGGTGCAAATAATTCTGAAAAGTATGGCAAGACAACAACGACTATTTCCTCAAGGTAAGTACATTCTGCGTACTCCCCGTAAGTCTCAGAACGGCCAAGTATACGCTGTCTATCTCTATTATTATTGGCTAGGTAAGCAAGTTCGACGCTCAGTTGATTTAACCGTAGCCCTCAAGGACTGGAACCAAGATGCCAATGGTGGAGCCGGCGAGTTCCGTCCGTCATACGGTCCCAACTATAAAGAACGTAATGCTTATCTGAGAGAACTGATGCACGATATCGATTCCAAGATAATGGATTATATCAAACAGCATGGTGAGATAGATGGCGATACCATAGAGGCATTTGTCTCTGGTGATGATAAAGTCTTACGTTCCGATAACGGTATAGACTTCATCGAGTTCGCTAAGCAGCGTTTCATTGACCGTTATAACTCTGGCAAGATTGGCGTTAGTTCCAGGGAGAATGGCATCAGCTATATCAACCAGTTCGGCAAGTTCCTCAAACAAGAGCATCGGGGTAGTCATGGTGAGAATAAAGAACTGCTCTATCTTGGTGAGATAACGGAACAGCTTGTACTCGACTTCCGGAACTGGCAGCTTGGTAATGACAGGAAGGTAGATACCGTAAACAAAGTAGTACAAGCTATCGCCGGGGTATGCAGTTATGCTTCCCAGATGAAATATGTCCCGATTGAAGTCACGCTGGCCATCAAAGACCTGCATCTGTCTGATAAGTCACTTGATGCTGATGAAGTCAGAGTTAAGTATCTTACAGAAGAACAATTAAAGGAGTTCGCCAGCATCCGTGAGACACTGCCGCATATCCGAATGAAGGAGTTCCACGATATGTTTATGTTCAGTTTCTATGCCTGTGGCCTTCGACTGATTGATATGATGACGTTGCGCTGGGTGGACATTGACTTCAAAAAGCAAGTCATTAGGAAAGTACAAGTTAAGACACGTAACCGTAATGTTATACCAATAAGAGAAGCTGCAATCGAGATACTTGACCGTTGGAAAGGTAGATATAAGGTCTTTGTGTTCGGTCTGCTGCCGGACAAGTTCGACTTGAACAACGATGAAGAGTTGCGTAGACGTCGCAACTCTGTAACCAATACTATCAATACTTCACTGAAGCGGCAGTCGAAGTTCGCTAACTTCGAATTTGAGATAACTTTCCATTGGGCCAGACACACTTGGGCAGTTCTTGCACTAGAAAAGGGAGTCGAGATAAACAAGATAAGCAGACTTCTAGGTCATGTCTCTAGTGCCATTTCAGAGCGCATATACGCGGAATTCCTGCCTGATACTTTGGGAGAGGTAGTAGATGGACTAGATTTCAAGTTCTGAAGGGGTATTTTCTATGCCATGCACTTTTATTCTCTTTTTTTTGTATCTTCACGGCAGATAGGTATGATTTCATATTCCTCAAGGATTTCATCATATTCCTTTAAATCTTTGATGGCATCCTCTTCACTTAGATAAACTTCTGGGTGCAACATGAATTTTTCACGACTTGTCATTAAGCCTTTATCGAAAACCATGCCGTCAGCTTTACGAACAGGTAAGTAGAAAGTGTCTGCTAATGCATAGCAAATTTTCTTTTCGACATAACTAACCACCTTTTCCTTCTGAGATTTTATCCAATTCCATGACTGTGATGGGCAGTCAATATGACAACTTACTTTAAACTCTCCGCCCTCATCCAGCCAGATAAAGGTAGTAGTACTCATCTTCCGTGTGTTGTATCCTTCATTGACGTAGATGCGTTTCAAACCATTTTTTTCCCAGACTTTGTAACCAAGTCTTTCAGCTAGTTCGTAGATATTATGTTTCTTGTTCATAGCCTTGATGTCTTATGTTAATGTTTAAATGTGTAGCAGAAACTCTTTGTTCCTGTTAAGAAGATGGTCTAGTATTAATAAAAGAGTCATTTATGAACTCTGAAATGTTTGGCTCGCTCCATCCGGTGTAGATACGACCTTCTGCTTTCTTAGCCACTTCATAAACATTTCTTTCACATACTGTAGAGTTCTTGGTTGATAGGCCCTTTTACCTTCATAGGTATTCAGGACTTTTACCCAACGTGGTCTCCGTTTACTTCCTTGATTCTTCCATGTCCAATAGAAAGCATACATATTCTCTTCAGCGGATTTTTTTTGTTCCTCCAACACAGGATAAAGTTTGTCGAAGTTATCTATTATATCCTGCGTTTCATCTGGAGAGATAAAATAAGTCCTACCCATGGTGTTGCCTGTTGATCCCTTGCAAAAACCGCTGTGATGCCACTCCATATCACATTTAAAGTAAATCTCGTATAGCAGCCTTACCTCTTTAGCTGAAATGTTCTTTTTGACAGCCTTGGTTATAAACTTGGCAGCTTGTCCTGCCGTTAAATTTGTTTGTGAAGCGATGTAATGTCGTTCGCTTACAACCTTGTTTGTTAATCCAAGTTGATTTGCTAATGCCATAATGATATTTTTACGATAATAATAGATGATTATTCAATGTCAAAGTCGTACTTCAGCTTGCGGATGGCTTCAGCTTTATTGTCCCCTGTCCAGCGGGCGTACACCTTCTCGGTAACTTCTACGTTGGCGTGCCCCATCAACTCGCTTATCATGCTTATTGGCATACCTTGCTCTAAGGCATTAACTGCCCAAGAGTGACGAGCCATATGAAACGTCACCTTTTTGTCAAGTTGTGTTTTCTTCGAAATACTATCGAGCGTCTTGTTGATTGACCTTGTGATAGAGTTACGTCTTGTTCTCAGCCTTTCCTCTTCTTTCAAATCAAAGTCATCCGGCAGCAGTCCGAAGACGAAGACATTGTGACGACCCTTCCACTTCTCAAGAATCTCTATTGCTTTTTTTGTAAGCGGGATAATGTTACGGCCACGAGTCTTTACCTGTATCTTGCACAATTCTTTCTTCTCTAAGTCAACGTCATACCACCTTAATGTAATAATGTCACTGATTCTGAGACCACATGAAAGATATGAGAACTTGAACATTTCAAGCACATCAACTTGCTTGTTACTTATGATACCCCTGTCAATTTTGACGAGTTTGCCAATCTCTCCTGTCGTTAGGTACTTGATTGACCTTGCTGAACTATCATCTAAGCTGTCCTCCAGGACGATGTCAGCAATTGCTTGAGCAGATGCTTTGCAGAGTAACCCGTCATCAGAAGCCTGTCTGCATACCTTGCTGATAGTCTCCAAATATTTTTCAACAGTGTCGGTTTTGCGCCCACGCTCAAGCCCCCATGCCAAGAAGTCACGCACTATATCCTCAGTAATGTTGCCTACGAAGAGTTCACTTTTCTGCTCACATTCCTTGTCATTCAAAAAGTTCTTGAACTGATTCAGAATAGAAACAGAGTTCTTGTAGGTAGATATTCTTATCTTACGTTTCATGTACTGCTTCTCTAATAGTTCTAGTGCATAGGCAACAAAGCCCTGCCCCTTGTCTGCACGCAGTGGTCTATCGTCACCATAGATAAAGCCCTGGATGATGTCCGGACTAATCTCACCGTTCTGTTCAACATAGTCGAAGATGCTACCGTCAACTTTTCTAAGCAACTTCTGTAGTTGCTGATTTTTCTTCCTGTAGTTGGCTCCGTAACTTGCCCGAAGTTCGCCGATGCCGTGGTTTGCGTTCTGATTCCAGTCCTTTGCCATAGCTAGGATACTTGTGCTCCACCTGATTTTTTTACCGCTGCAGAAGTAGCAAAGATAGATAGGGTACAGCTTCTCCTCGTCGACCTTTGTCGGCGTTCGAAGGGAGAAACTTCCCTGCGGATACTTTCGTGCAACCCTACCCATCTCTGTAATTAGCTAATCGTTAAATAAGCGTATTAAATTCGTCAATATTGGGTTCACTATTACACTGACCCTTGTTGTGAAACTTACTGTAGCCGTAATTGTATGCGTCATTGTACGATTTGCAACCACATCCACAGATATCGTCTATAATGTTTTTGTTACTAAAGTCAATGATGACATACCTGCCACTGCCTGTTCGCTTAATTCCCCATTCACGGTTAAGTACTTTGCTTACTTCTTTGTTCATAATTGTTGTCTGTTTAATGAGTTTTCAATTATATACACCGTTATCCCAGAACTTAACAAGATTATACTGAGACTACGATTACTGATTATTGTCTATAGGTTATTTTGATCTTTGCATCAAAAGCGGTTGCTGCAACTTGCGTATACTGAGAGATGCTCACTTCTGTTAATGCAGTACAGCCGGAAAATGCGAAATCCTTAATCACTTTCAGAGAGTCGGGTAAATAAAGATTCGTTAGTCCTATGCAGTTTTCGAAAGCATTCCTGCCGATGACTTCCACCCCTTCCTTGATAGTCAGTCGAATTAAGTTGCTACAATCTTTGAATGCCCTATTCTCTATTCTTCTAATCGATTGAGAAATTTCAATTAGCCTTAACCCCGTACAATAACAAAACGCTTCTTCTTCAATTGTTACTACGTCACTTGGAATACTATAAAGATTTAAGAAATGCGGAGCCAGTATCTTCTTCGCAAAGAGTTTCTTTCTGATAGAACGCTGTTTCGGTTTCTGGGGACAATAGCTGTTGCTAATTTTCAAGAAACTTGTTGCTGGTATGCAGCAATGAACCGTAATGTCCTCGCCACAACCTTCAAATACCCGTTTGCTTACTCTGATTTTGTTAGTTGTCATTATTACCGTCCTGAGATTCCAGCACTCGGTGAATGCTCTGCCCATAGAGATGACTGAACGTGGTATCGTTATTTTTTTTAAGCTAATGCACATTTTAAAGCAATAGTCACCTATTACCTTTAAACCATCTTCCGCCATCTTAACAGCTGTAAGACTAATGCAACCATCGAACATACTATCTGGCAGTTCTTCAATAGATGATGGGATGTCAGCAGATTCGACACGTCGACAGCCTTTGAATGCGCCCTTTCCAATGTACTTAACACACTTAGCGATTTGTACGCTCCTAAGCGACTCACAACCCTCAAAGGCGCAACTGCCAATTCTCTTGAGCGTTTTGGGAAAGACAACATTCGTGACATCTTTACACCCTTTAAATGCATCTTGCTTTATAGCAACTATGCCTTCCGGAATAATGACAACACCTTTTGCATCAACAGAACACTTGCAGAGTACCTCGCCGTTTGTTGAAATAATAAATTTCTCGTTCATTTTTAAGTTGTTGTTTGTGCAACCGTCGCTCTTGACGGACCTGCTATCTTGATATCAAGTACAATCAAGTAGCAACGGCTGCCGGTTATACATCTAATTTTACTTTACTTCATATATAGTGCAATCATCGACGTTCTTTTCCCCCTTCTTGCTTGCCTGAGAGTTACTTTTACGAGTTTTCTTCGCTTTCCTTGCCGCTTTAAGTTCTTCGGCAAGCCTGTTGAAGTATTCTACGTTCTCATTGAATCTCTTGTCTGACAAGTCCGGAACGAAGCACTTAGCACGCTCTTCTTCACTGAGATTCTTCTCGAATTTTTGAACGATATCTCTAATCATGTGAGCGTCATAATCCTGCGGTGACAGACATTCAATCTTCTTGACTGTTGCAGAGTCAAGATGAAAAAGCGAGGTCAGAAACACATCAAGGCGTTCGTTGTTGCGCTTGATGACAATCTGTTCTGCAAGATAGCGCTTCCTCAAGAAGTTGTTACTGAATCCAGCGTCATTCAGCATTCGCAGAATCTCCAGAGCCTTCCTGGGGTTGCTTTCCGGCAGTTCACCCTCGTTGCTGATGAAACGACTCAGCACCAACGGGTTCAAGGCTTTGTGATTGTTGCACAGATAGCGACTAGCATTAGAAATCGAATAGCCGAGTTGCGTACACAAATTAACCGCAATCAGAGTCTCATCTTTCGGATTGTGAATGTAAGCACTCTTGATATAGTCCTTAGAAGACCAGCACTTGGGGGTGGAGTTGATGTCCATAATGATTGACATGATGTCCTGACCTTGAATGTCCTCTTTCCCATACACGTTAGCGTAGATGAAGTCTGTAAATTTTATATCACTTCCTTCTTTCTGCATTTCATCGAAGAGTTGCAATGCACACTTGCTGCGATGCTGACCATCAATGATTACATAATAATCATTAGAGGGGTTCTCTAAAGGCTGCTTTGTACGCATGTCATACAAGACAACGTCTTTGTCTTGGATGTCCTGATACTTAACAACGAGGATGGGATCTAGTACTCGGCCGACTTTCTTGATAGCCTTCATCAATCTCTGAGGTGCAACATCGCGGTTGCCGTCGATTGTTGCGAACTGTACTGTTGCCAGTGGTAATTGTTTAATGTTCATAATACATGAATTTTATTGTTTCTCGGCAATATCGCCGTCTACAACAAAAACATCAAGAAATATACCTATCTTGGCATAGGTGACAAAACATGAAAACTCATGGAAAATTGCATACGGGGATTT
Organism: Prevotella sp.; assembly: GCA_017459445.1. Lineage (GTDB taxonomy): Bacteria > Bacteroidota > Bacteroidia > Bacteroidales > Bacteroidaceae > Prevotella. The sequence continues at coordinate 63,166 of JAFUDJ010000032.1, forward strand.
TTTTCTTTGATTTCCCCGAAAAATCCCTGAAATGGCAGAAAAAATGCTTTTTTTGTCAGTATGACAAGAGACATAATGACAAAAAAGTGTGCATCTATAAGACACACACTTTAGAAAACAAGAATTCGTTATTCGAGAATCACATATTTTTTATCGAACTATTCAGATATTGTGTAATAATGACCTCTATGATATTTCGTTCACTTTCTATTTCTTTTGTTTCATACATGAAACTTTTCCTTTCACTTATTTTATCAATAAGGTTATTATCCATAGCATATGAATTGATTTTTTTGTCAAGTATTTCTGGACCAGCATCCATAACACCTTTCCTACTTAACATACCAAGAACATTATATACCAGTGAAAGATTGAACCCACCCACGAATTTTTTCGTAGGAGCCGACTTGACTAGTTTTTCTTTTATGCCTTCAAGTGATAGTATCCGGCTCATTAGGTCTTTAAAATTCGCTTGATAATATGGTTTTACGAGATTGTATTTTTTTTCGAAAAGACATCCGATGTATTTCATTGCCTTATCCTTTGCGATAGCAATTAAATCTTTAGATTCCATCCCTTTAATATAATTCAATCGGAATATACATTCATACAATCCCTCTTGGCTATCGCATGGATGGTCAATCATAATTACAATAAGGCCTTCTACAATCTCTTTGTTAAATCCAATAACCTCATTAAGAAATATGTTGTCGCATACCAAATGAAAAAAACTTCGTTGCGGTTTTAGCAAGTCGTCTTCTGGCACACCATACTTATATTTTTCTATCTCATAATAGTAAAAATCAGTCCAGTTCTCATAAGTGATCTTGTGCTTGTTGAAAAATGTTTTTGCATCAATTTCAACGCTCCCTCTCCATTTGGAGCCCCTAACTTTAACATATTCAATATAAATCTTATCTAACTCATTTTGCAATATAGATAATACGTTATTGCCAGTGGAAGGTATTCTCAATGCACAGATATCATTGTCATCAATCACAAAGCATTTATAAGGACGCTTATTATAATCATAAAGCGTAACTTCATACTCCTTATTTATGGGTTTGGGTAGCTCTTTTGTGCGCATATGCAACACAAATCGATTGTCATACTCTATCGAAGGATAGTGTCCTGAAACAATATCAAGCATTTCATAAAGGCATCTGCGATGCTGAGCGCTAATCAATGATAATACATTGACTAATTTAGGGATAATTTGCAATTCGTCAAAATGCAAAACACATTCCATTCTGGCTTTTTTAACGAACGCACTCAACACATATATTTGTTGTTTTAGTGCATCTGGCATCCATTTTACAGCCCGCTCCATATTTCTCAGCGAATAATAATACCTATTGATTAAATTTTGGAGGCAGAAATAGAAGCGAGTGGTATCATTGGGGTGCCAACGATAGAATCTATTCGTATTAGCACTTTTTATTGCATGATAGAATAAGATGTTTATCCAGTTTGACGAGAAAAAGTTTCCAAACCCTTCCTCTGTTTGGTGCTCCACCTCATTTATATATATGTAAAACTCTTCCTTAGTACAGACTTGTTGATAGAAAGTTTTTTCATCATCAATGATTTTTACATGCCTGTTTAGTGAATGGCTTCCATATATTCGCATGATGGACGTCATGATTCTGTCACCAGTTTGTATTAATGGGTCTGTTCCTGCCTTTTGCACATAGACATCAATATCGATAGTATGACTTTCCACTTCCATCCGGAATGCGTCTTGATAATTGGCATAGTCATGTTTAATAGCCGCAGTCAATCGTTGCAGGAGCAATGCCTTGCGGAATGTGTTCTTTCGTGAATTAACTACTTCAACTTCTTCGGCAGTGATGTTCAAAAATGAGTTCTGCTCGTCATACTTCCTGACGTATTCTGGAACTTGCAAATCAATGTGCTTTGTTTCATTGATTGTTCCATCGGCATTATATGTAGTAATCTCCATAATGATGCTGTTTAAGAGGTTTCTAAGCACAAAAGTATTAAAAAAGGAGCTGAAAACCAAGAAATATGCTAAGATTTAGCGTTTTTTCTGAAAAAGATGTAATTATCTATCAAATTTCCCCAGAAAAACACTATCTTTGCACAAAACGCAATTATAGCATGAAAGTAGAACGAGAAGACATCAACCGGTTAAAGGTTGTGCTCGCAGAGCGAAAGAAGACCAACAAGTGGCTAGCCGAGCAACTTGGTAAGGACCCGGCAACAGTGAGTAAGTGGTGCACCAACACATCACAACCAGGACTTGAGACTTTGCTTGAGATTGCAAAGTGTCTTAATGTGGACGTGAAGGACCTACTTTGGTCATCCATGAATAAACAACAGTAACTTTGAACTTCACCTATAAGATTGATTATGGTGAACTTTTCTATAGGTTAAAGAATCACTGCATAACGAACAATACCAGTTTTAAACGACGAAGTGGCAGGTGTGCAGAATTGGCAAAGAGGCACTTCCATACTTGACACTACTATACTCGTATTATACTATTAAACTTATCTTGTCGTCAAACAGGAAATGTTCATTTGCAAACACATATCCAAGTTGATTACAAACGCATTGAGTGTTACCGATAACATTATTGATGTTTCGATGTGAATGACCATATACCCAATAGTCGATACCGCTCGCTTTGATATAATCTTCAAGTTCAACAGTGAATGCGCCGTTCATAGAACTTCCTGCGAACTCAGGAGCACATAATTGGTAAGATGGTACATGATGGGTGACCACAATTTTGTATTTAGCATCACTATTAGCAACAGCAGTCTTGATAAAAGCTAAATAACGTTCATGTTCACAGTTGAACTCGCGATGCGTGAGAACGTGACTCCCGTACATGATACGCTGGAAGTCCGTCACACACTGCTCACAAAATGGAGCATCTCTTTCGTCTATATGTGACTACAAAGTCGAGAGGATGAAATCAACATCATCGATTCTTAACACCTTGTTATAATAATAATGTACGTTCTTCCGTATTTCACCCACTTCACCATCCTTCATGCTTGCCAAGTCATAGAACTTATAGAACTCATGGTTCCCTGGGGCGACAAGTACTTGCTGATAGTTCTCGGAAGCCCAGTCCCAGAACGGATGAGTCTGATAGTTCTGGTCGCCCAAGTATCCGATGTCTCCAGCAAGTATGAGGATGTTCCCATTTACTTCAAGGGGATGTTCACGTAAGTATCGCCAGTTATCAGCGAACTCTAGATGCAAGTCTGATGCATACTGTATTCTCATATGGATAGATCTTTTTTGCATGCAAAGGTAATCATAAAGTTGTGAATAAGTATTGAGGTTAGAGCTTAAAAGTACCAACCAACATTAATTTGGTAGCAAGTCCTATCGATTTGTATCTTAAAAGCCCATGTTTGTACCCTTCAACCGTCATAATTTGGTCCTGCAATAGTTTTTTGTTACTTTTGCAACAAAAAAGTAACAATTATAAGGATTTAGGCATGGAATTAAAAAAAAAGACGTATCTTTGCATCCGATTAAGATTGTTGAACCCTTTAATCATCAGAGAAAGGGTCGCACGAATGAGTATAAAGTAGGATATTACCCCCACAG
>JAFUDJ010000002.1 GCA_017459445.1 Prevotella sp.
CGTCGCAAGAAGATTGCCTATCAGCAGGCACAGGAACAACTGACCGACAATGCCCAGTTGCTCACCATCCGTATGCAGAACGCCTGGAATAGCGTCGTGGAATCGCAGCATCAACTCGCCATCGCCCGTCGCAGCATCGAGCAGTCGGAAGAGAACCTCCGTCTGCACCGTGACTACTACCGCGCCGGCACCTGCAAGATGTCCGACCTTCTCGAAGCCCAACTGCTCTACCAGCAGTCGTGCGACAAGCACACCGATGCCTTCGCCGACCTGCAAAACAAGATTCTTGAATACAAACAATCAACAGGACAGTAATATGAAGAAAGAAGAAATAGGAACCCTCGCTGGCATCGTCTGGCGGGCACTCAACGAAAAAGGCCCCCTTTCATTTGAAGACCTACAACGTGAAACACTTCTCGACTCAGAGTCCGTCTGCACCGCCATCGGCTGGCTCGCCCGCGAGGACAAAACCTGCTTCGACGAGCAGAACGGTATCACCCAGTTTTATGTGTATCAGGAGAAATACTATTGAGCAAAGATGATTGAGAAATAATTATGAAACAAACAAACGTAAAGCCCGCAACGGGCAAACTGGGCATCCTCATCGTTGGTAACGGTGCAGTGGCCACTACATTCATGACAGGTGTGCTGATGGCCCGCAAGGGGCTGGCCAAGCCTGTTGGTTCAATGACACAGTATGACAAGATTCGCGTGGGTCGTGGTGCCGACAAACGCTATTTGAAGTATGGCGACGTGGTGCCGCTGGCCGTGCTGGAGAAGGACGAGACGGAGAAGCGTAAATACCTGAAGGGGCTCCACAAAAGGGTGTATATGAAGGACATCGTGGAGCGGTATAAGCTGAAGGACGACGAGGTGCTGGAGGCACTGATTGACGCCTTGTCATCAGCCGTCGGTTCGCTGACCAATCCGCACAACCTGGCCAATGCTGCCGGTACGCTGATGAAACGCAACACCTCAGACCATACCATCAAGAACTATCTATACTATCTGGAGGATGCCTACTTGTTTGTGGGGGCCAAACGCTATGACGTAAAGGGGAAGCGGTATTTCGAGAACACTCAGAAATACTACTCGATGGACACGGGGCTGCGGAATGCCAAACTAAACTACCGTCAGCAGGAGCGGTCGCATCTGATGGAGAACATGATTTTCGTGGAACTCATCCGCAGAGGCTATAGTGTGGATGTGGGCGTAGTAGAAATGACCATTGTGAAGGACGGTAAGCGGCAGCAGTCGCAGTACGAGATTGACTTTATCGTCAACACGGGGCGTGAGAAGGTCTATATCCAGTCAGCGCTGAATGTGGACACGGAAACGAAACGGAACCAGGAAACTTTCTCGCTCAGGAATTCAGGCGACTTCTTCCGCAAGATAGTCATTCTCGACGGCAACGCAAAGGCTTGGACCGACGAGGACGGCATCGTGTACGTTGGCGTCATCCCCTTCTTGCTGGGAGAAACGGAGGAATTCCGTTACCGCCCACAACGTGATTGACAGTCCACGCCGGGCTGAGGGAGATGCGCCAGAAATGGTTCTTCGACTGAGGCGGGCAACATCGGATAGCCTTAAAGCAAAACGCATGAGGTGGTAACCCCGATTTTCCCCAATTCTCTGAATTGCCTTTATATAAAGAAGAATTGCTTTCCTGTCCAAAATTACGAAGAAATTATGAGACGGTAAAAGAAACAGGCCTGTTCTTATAGTCAAACACCGTATATGCAAACGATTACGTCGCTTTTTGGAAAAAAGTAGTGGAAAAACAAGGATAGTATAGAAAATATTCGTATCTTTGAGCCAAGTTTTCGTCTGCAGCCAAAAACCTTCCTCTCATGGCAGACAAGGAGTGAATGAATCAGCAGGAGTGCTGTCCTGAATACAGTCCACGTTCCTCCTTACCCCGAAATAAGCATCTACGGACTGAGATGCCCTCCATCCCATAGCCAGGAGCCCCCCCCCCAAGGGCGGCCTACAGGAAATGATAATGTGTAACTAAATTAGTGTTAGCACCAGATGGAGCGGCAGGAAAATATGAAGAATGTTTTGGAAGGATTCACGATGGAATCACTCCAAAAAATTCTTGAGACGATTCCTGAGAATGCTCCTTACACGGAGCTGACCGCCAAACAGAAAGCAGCTCAAGACATTGCCGCACACATCAAGGCGCAAGAGCTTCTCCAACAAGCACCATCGCCATCGGATGAGAAACTGCCTTTCAACTGGAATAACATCAGCAAGAAAGAAGTTTTCGCACATATTCTGGCTATCGCCAAGCAAAGCGGATTTGCCTGTAGCATGTCGAAAGTCATCAGTTTCTTGTCCAAATTCACCAATTTGGGGAATGAGCACACCATCCATTCCCAAATCTACTATTACAAGTGAGTAGTCCAATAACAGTCCAATAGTTATTTTGGGACCTATTTCTTTTATTCCTATCTTTGCGGCATCACCGGTGAACAATATGAACGATTTAAAACAAAACGATGATGAAAAAGATAGCATACAACCCCGACAAGATGCTCAGCGAAAACTTCCGGCTGGGCGAGTTTACAGAACATGAGAAGGCACGGCTATTGGCAATCGACAACACGCCGTCGTGGGAGGTGGTGTTCCACCTGCGACAGCTATGCCGCGAGGTGCTGCAACCGCTGCGCGACCACGTGGGGCTGCCCGTCACCGTGCTCAGCGGCTACCGCTGTCCGGCACTCAATGAGGCCCTGCACGGGCTTGGAGCCTCGCTTCACATTCAGGGCTGTGCCGCCGACCTGTACGTACCCGACGCTGACACGGCCCGGCAGTGGTACTTCTGGATGGTCAACCACCTGGACTTCGACCTTCTCTTTGTGGAGCATAACCGCCACGGCGACCGTTGGCTGCACGTCAGCTATCAGGCCGACTACCATCTGAACCGCCACAAGTCATTCTTTAACTACGGTAAGCCATGAGACGCGACGAACAACAGCGGCAGGCGACCAGCCTCGTCTGCCGCTGCTGCGGGCGCAAACTGCCCGTCAGCAACTTCCGACGCCGCAAGAGCGGCATCTACCGCCATGAGTGCAACCAGTGCAGCTACGAGCTGTACGTCCGACCTTCCCGCATGCGCCGCATCCTCCGCGAACTGGAGGAGAGGCAGGCAGAATAGACTGCGAAAGTGTAAAATGAAAAAATACCTTTCACCTTTCACACTACCCACGGGAAATGCCTGTAGAATAAGGATTCGAGGGGGTGCGCGGGCGCGCGGGAAGCCTTTAGACGTTTCACCAAGCCTTCACGGCTCACGGGCGGGCATCCGCCGGAGCGCAGGGAGGCCTCAGCGGTGGAAAAACGGTGAGCGTTTTGCCGGAAACGGTGAGCGATTTTCAGAAAACGGTGAGCGTTTTTCGCCATTCAGGCATCAGACATGAAACAATCAGACATTCAATATGAATCATTAAAGTATTAAACGATATGAAACAGATAACCATTCAATACCTCATGAGAGGCAAGGAGAAAGAGAAAGAAATCACCGTCGCCGAGTGGCACAAGCTGCTCGTGAGCGACAAGTATGCAACAGCCGTCAGCCGCCTGCGCCGCGCCGTGGCCCTGAGCCGAGGCCGCCACGAGGGCGACCTGGAGGGCGTGCCCGCACTGCCCGACGTGCGTATGTACACAGGCGCACATACCTATTCAGGACTATTGGTGCTGACGCTGGCCGTTGGCGAGGGTACTCCGTGGCCGCTGCTGCGCCGCACGGTGGCCATGCTGCCACAGACGCTGCTCATGTTCGGCGGTTCGTCGGGCCGCACGCTGAAGGTGGTGTGCCGTGCCACGCTGCCCGACGGCACACTGCCCGTAGGTGACCGCGAGAGCCGCCTGTTCTGCCAGCATGCCCTGGCACTGGCCGCCCATTATTACGAGGCGCAGACGGGACTGAAAGCCCTGATGGGTGACGGCGGTCGCCGCTGTCGTATGAGCCACGACCCGGAGGCACTGCTGAACGAGCACGCCACGGCTTTTGTGCTGGCACAGCCCACCGAACCGCTGACCATGAGCCTGCGCCGTCGCACGGCTGCCGTGCCGCTGCTGCCTGCCGACCGTCTGCCGGGCTATGACGAGCGCATGATGCAGATGACGCGCTTCCAGTTCTGCTATGCCGACGTGCTGGCTGAGAACCATCAGGAGGTGGACATCCTGTTGCAGGAGCTGGCCCGCCGCTGCATGAAGAACGGCTTGGAGGCGGAGTTCTGCCTGCAGCGCCTGATGCACCTGCACCAGTTCCGCGATTACGAGGTGCTGGCCCGCCGCACGTTCCGCAATGTCTACGGGTTCTGCTACCAGCGTCCGCAGCTGTTGGAGCGCAAGGACGATGCCGTGCCTTACTACACGCTGCATACGGAGCAGCTGAAACAGTTCATGCAGTCGCGCTACCTGCTGCGCCGCAACCTCATCAGCGACGGTGTGGAGTATGTGGCACGCGGCACGATGGCTGCCGACTGGCAGCTGTTGGACCGCCATGCACAGGCCACCATCACCATGGAGGCACTGTCGGAGGGCATCGAGGCCTGGGACAAGGACATCCAGCGCTATGTCGACTCCACGTGGGTGCCGGACTACGACCCCGTCAGCGAATACCTGAACAGCCTGCCCCGCTGGGACGGTGACGACCACATCGGCATGCTGGCCCGCCGTGTGCCCACCGACAACGACCACTGGCCGCACGACTTCCGTGTGTGGCTGCGTGCCATGGTGGCCCAGTGGATGGGACTGAACAGCGACTACGGCAATGCCTTGGTTCCGCTGCTCATCGGTACACAGGGCGACGGCAAGTCGACGTTCTGCCGCATGCTGCTGCCTGAGGAGCTGCGCGACTACTATACCGACCGTGTGGACTTTAGCAACCGCAATGCCGCCGAGCGGATGCTGACACGCTTCTGCCTCATCAACCTCGACGAGTACGACAGCCTGTCAAGCCGTCAGAACGCCTTCCTGAAGCATGTGCTCCAGAAGGCCGACGTCAAGACGCGCAAGCTGTACGACTCGCTGGTGCTTAACCGCCAGCGCTATGCCACCTTCATCGGCACCACCAACGACCCCACCCCGCTGACCGACGTGACGGGTTCGCGCCGCTTTCTGTGCGTGCTTACCACGGGTCGCATCGACACCGGAACGGCCATCGACTATCCGCAGCTGTATGCCCAGGTGCTGGCTGAGGTACGCGACGGACTGCCCACCCACTTCACCAAGGCCGAGGAAGCCCGTATCCAGCGCCAGAACGCCCTGTTCCAGCAGTTCGACGTCTTGGAGGAAGCCTTCTTCGAACTGTTCCACCTGCCGGCACACGGCGAGAAGAGCCGCCGGCTCTCTGCCTCACAACTGTTGCAGCGCATGAAGCAGCATTGCCGTGGCATCCGCATAGATGCCAGCACCGTACAGCGTCTGTCGCGCCTGTTGCTGAGTCATGGATTCACCCGCCACCACACGAGCAAGCAGAACGAGTTCACCGTGGCGGAGAACATCCCGTGTGAAGGGTAAGTGAAGCCTCCTTTGGAGGCTAACCTCTCCGAACGCCCTGTCTATAGGGCATGGTGAAAGGTGAAGGGTATTTTTTGAAATTGTAAATTGTAAATAATCAATATAAGTTATGGCAATATTCTATAGATTAGTATGCGACGGGCGCAAGAAGTCGCCCACGCAAGGACAGTGGTTTGCCCGTGCGGTGAACCTGGGAACCGTGGAGACTGACGAGCTGGCGGCTATCATCGAGCGCAACTGCTCGGTGAAGCGCAGCGACGTGCTGGCCGTGCTCACCGAGCTGGGCGAGGTCATCCACCAGCAGTTGCAAGACTCTCATCGCATCCGCCTGAAGGGCATAGGCTCCCTCATGGTTGGCATCAGCAACCGTCAAGGCGCTGACCGTCCCGAGGCTTTCAGGCGCTCCGACATCAAGGGTCTGCATCTCTGTTTCAAGCCGGAAAAGGAGCAGACGCTCGACGATACTGACATGCTGCCGCTGCCACGGAGTTCAGACATTGTCCTATAGCATTTTCCGATAGCAACGATGGCGCCGTACCTGCGTGGCTTCCAGATACTGCCACTGCGACAGCACGCCCTCGTTGCTTTCCATCTGCGGTCCCGTCACGGCCCACTCGAAGCCATATTGCTGGAACTGGCGGATGAGGTCGTCGAAAATCAGGGCGTTGGCACCCTTGGAGCGGTATTCGGGCAGCACGCCGATGAGCAGCAAGTCGACGGTCTTGGTCTTGTGCCACTTCAGAATCTTCAGCATGTGCCACCAGCCAAAGGGCAGGAAGCGGCCGTCGCGGGTCTTCTGCAAGGCCTCTGAGAAAGAGGGGAAGGTAATGCCGAAGCCCACTATCGCATCGCCGTCCATGACGACAGTGACCAGATTCAGGTCGGCTATCTTGATGTAGTCGTTCACCAGTTTGGCAATCTGCCTGTCAGAGAGCTGGCTGAAGCCATAGAGGTCCTTGTAGGTGGCATTGAGCAGGTCGAAAATCTTACGGCCATAGTCGCCCTCTATCAGTTCCTTCCGCGTAAACTTATGCACGCGCAGCCCATAGCGGCGGCGCACCATCTCGGTAATCTTCGCAAACTTGTCGGGAACCTGCTCGGGCACCTTGACCTTCATCTCCACCCAGTCGTTGGCTTTCTCGAAGCCCGCCATACGCTCTATATGCTGCGGATAGTAGGGGTAGTTATAGTTGATGTACATGGTGGAGAGGTGGTCGAAGCCTTCTACCAGCATGCCTTCGCGGTCGGTGTCGATGAAGCCCAGCGGCCCTGCCATCTCGGTCATCCCCTTCTCGCGCCCCCAGTCCTCGACGGCTTTGAGCAGGGCGGTGCTGACCGCTGTGTCGTCGATGAAGTCGAACCAGCCGAAGCGTATCTGCCGGAGATTCCACCGCTCGTTGGCACGCCGGTTGATGATAGCCGCTACGCGACCGACCATCCGGCCGTCGCGGAACGCCATGAAGTATTCGGCATCGCAACACTCGAACGACGGATTCTTGTCGCGCCGCAGCGTTGCCAGCTCGTCAAGATACAAAAAGGGGACTGCATAGTCACTGCCCCGGTAAAGGTCGTAGTAGAACTGGATAAACTGCGCCAGTTCCTTTTGACCGGCTACACGCCTGATTTCAACATTGTTCATGGCATCTTTTTTTCTTTTTCAATGTGCAAAGATACGGTAAAAAAATGAGAGTGACAAATTTCAGGCTCTTAATTTACAAATGTAGTGCCATAGCCGGCGGTAGAAGGGATGGCGCGCCATGGTTTCCTTGTCGCCAAGGATAATGAGCTTCATGCGGGCTCGCGTCATGGCGACGTTCATGCGCCGCAGGTCGCGCAGGAAGCCTATCTGCCCGTCGTCGTTGGAGCGGACAAGGGAGAGGACGATGACGTCGCGCTCCTGTCCCTGGAAGCCGTCGACGGTGTTGACGCTGATGAGTCGGCGGAACGGTTTGAAATACTCCCGCTTCATCAGCAGCCGGCGCAGCAGTTGCACCTGCGCACGGTAGGGGGAGATGATGCCTACGTCGATGCGCTCGTCGAGCAGCCGCTGCTTGCCAATGCGCTCGAAGTAGCGCTGCAGGGTGTCAAGGGTCAGCTCGGCCTCAGCCTTGTTGATGCGACCGAAGGACTCTCCGATGACTTCTTCGTGATAAGGGGATGAGGGTATGGGTTCCATGGTGCTGACAGGCTCCATAGGACTTATCCATTCCATGGGAATGTCCAGGTCGAGGATGCTGCGGAACTTCACGTCGGGCGCACTCTCCACCTGCCCGTCGTAGAAATAATCGCTGGAAAAGCGCATGATGGCATCATTCATGCGGTACTGCATCCGCAGCAGCGTCACGGCCTCGGGATGCAGCTCGACGATGCGCTCCATCAGCGTCTTGCCAAGCCCGGCCTTCAAGGCGGCAATGCTCTTCACCGTGGGCGGCAGCTGACAATGGTCGCCGGCCAGAATGACACGGCTGACGCGCCGCAGCGGTATCCAGCTGGCGGCCTCCAAGGCCTGGGCGGCCTCGTCGATGAACAGCGTGCCGAACTTCTGGCCGTCCAACAGACGGTTGGCAGAACCGACAAGCGTGGAGGCAATGACCCGCGCCTCGCCAAAAAGGTCGTTGTTGATGCGGATTTCCAGCTCGGTGGCGCGGCTCTTCAGGCTTTCCACCTTCTGATGGTACTTCGCATCGCCTCGCTTCCGGTGGCTGCGCAGGTCGCGGATGGCCTTCCTGATGGCCCACAGCTGCGGATAGTCGGGGTGTGCCTCGAAGCGCCGCTCGTAGGTGAAGCTGAGCATCTTGTCGTTGACACGGGTGGGATGCCCGATGCGCAGGACGGTGATGCCCCTGTCGACGAGCTTCTCCGAAATCCAGTCGACGGCCATGTTGCTCTGCGCACACACCAGCACCTGGCTCTCGCGCATCAGCGTCTCGCGGATGGCCTCGACCAGCGTCGTCGTCTTGCCCGTGCCGGGAGGACCATGCACTATGGCCACGTCCTTAGCCCGCAGCACCTGGTTGACGGCATCTTCCTGCGACCGGTTCAGATAGGGGAACCGCATGGGAGCGAACGTGAACGTCGCGGGCTTCTGCCGGCTATAGAAGAGGTCGCGCAGATAGGCCAGACGGCCCTTGGCCCCGATGACGCGGTCGAGCGCATCCATCATGACGCGATAGGAGGTCTCGTCGAAGGACAGCAGGACGCCCAAGCCCTCCGTGCCTTGCAACGCCACGACATCAGTACCGTCGGGAACGGTGACGACCATGCGGTTGCCGTCAACATAGCTGACAACACCTTTGTAGCGGAAAAAGCGGATGGGGGCTCCCCCACCCTGCCCGTGGCCGGCAGCGTCTCCGTCGGCAGCCGCGAAGAACTGCACCGGTCTGCCGTACTCAAAGCTATGGTCGTCGTCTTGGTCGCCAGTGCGCTCCACCTCTACGGTCAACTGGTTCAGCGAGTTGTAATAGCTCCTGCTAAACCTGACGGGCCACCAGGCATCGCCACGCTGCACCTTGCGCCCGATGCCCGCCAACTCCGTCTGCTGACGGAAAGCCTCCTTCTCCGTCTCGTATTCCAACTGTAGCAACAGACGTTGCTGCTGCAGTGCTTGAACGGATGATGACTGTAGCCGTTCCATTCCTTAGCTTTTAACTGAATACAGCGTCCGCATCGCATTCAGCACCGCCAACACGGTCACGCCGACATCGGCAAACACAGCCATCCACATGGTGGCAAGCCCTACGACGGCCAACACCAGTACCGCCAGCTTGACGCCGATGGCCAACCACACGTTCTGACGGGCAATGCCGAGTGTACGGCGGGCAATGGAGACGGCCTCGGCTATCTTCGAGGGCTGGTCGTCCATCAGCACCACGTCGGCGGCTTCGATGGCGGCGTCGCTGCCAAGACCGCCCATGGCGATTCCCACGTCAGCACGCGCCAGCACGGGAGCATCGTTGATGCCATCGCCCACAAAGGCCAGGCAGTGCGTCTCATCGCCTGCCGCCAGCTGCTCTACATACTGCACTTTGTCAACAGGCAGCAGGGCAGCGTGATAGTCGGTAATCTCCAGTTGGCGCGCAACGTCGGCCACCACCGCCTCGCGGTCGCCGCTGAGCATCACCAAACGGCTGACACCCAAGTGGCGCAGACGGCTGACGGCTTCGTGGCTGTCGGGCTTCACGCGGTCGTTGATGACGATATGACCGGCATACCGGCCGTCGATGGCTACGTGGATGATGGTGCCCACATGGTGACAGTCGTGCCATTGGGCACCGACAGCATCCATCAGTCGCGTATTGCCGACACTGACCAGACGGTCGCCGACGCAGGCACGAATGCCCTGTCCGGCTATCTCCTCGACCTCGCCCACGCTGCAGCCGTCGGTGGCCTCGTCGGGGAATGCGTCGCGCAGAGCCGCCCCGATGGGGTGGGTGGTGAAGTGTTCTACGTGTGCAGCCAAGTGCAGCAACTGCTGCTCGTCGCACTCCTCGGGGTGTACCGCTGTGACGGTGAACTGTCCGTAGGTCAGCGTGCCGGTCTTGTCAAACACCACCGTGTCGAGCTTCGCCAACACGTCCATGAAGTTGGACCCCTTGATGAGTATGCCGCGCCGCGAGGCACCGCCAATGCCGCCGAAGAAGGTCAGCGGGACGCTCAGCACCAGTGCGCAGGGGCACGATACGATGAGGAACATCAGGGCTCGGTAAAGCCAAATTGACAATTGACAATTGGCAATTGACAATCCAGGACTCGTCATACAATTGACAATGGGCGGGACAACGGCCAGCAGTACTGCGCACACCACCACTACAGGCGTATAGATGCGGGCAAAGCGGGTGATGAACGCCTCGCTCTTCGACTTGTTCTCGACGGCATGCTCCACGAGGTCGATGATTTTCGACACGGTACTCTCGCCGAAACTCTTCGTGGTACGAACGCGCAGCACACCCGACAGGTTGACGCATCCCGACACCACCTCGTCGCCCTCGGCCACCGTGCGAGGCACCGACTCACCCGTCAGGGCCACCGTGTTCAGCGCGGAACTGCCCTCAACGACGACTCCATCCAAAGGAACCTTTTCGCCGGGGCGAATGATGATGGTACGACCTACGGCAACCTCCACGGGATTTACCAACCGTTCAGTGCCTGCTGCTCCGTTCTCGCCACTCACCTCTATCCTTGCCACATCAGGGCGGATATCCATCAGGTGCGCAATATTCTCACGGCTCTTGCCCTCGGCATACCCCTCGAATAACTCACCGACCTGGAAGAACAGCATCACGAAGACAGCCTCTGGAAACTCCGTTTCGGCACCCGGCAGGAAACCGATGCACAGCGCCCCGATGGTAGCCACCGACATCAGGAAGTCCTCGTTGAACACGTCGCCGTGTGCCACACCCTCGGCAGCCTCCTCCAGCGTTTCATGACCCACCAGCAGATAAGGCACTAAGTAAACCAGCAGCAGCTGCCACGTAGGCAACGACAGGCTTTTCTCGATAACAACAGCCACTATCAGCAGCACGGCAGCCGCCAGAATGCGTACCACCGCCCCCCTCATTCCATGCTCATGATGATGCTCGTGTTCCATAATCAAATACTGTTATTTTGCAATCATGCTTCTTCGACCTTGAGTCGTAGTTGATGCCAACGAGGATGACACGTCCATCGTACTGCAAGACCTTACCCTTATATTCCTTGTTATGTATTTGCTCAATAGCTGTTTGAGCAGACTGGTCTTTCTTTAATTCCAGAAGAATGGCAGGTTTGTCGCTGCTCTTTCTTGGCATTAGAACCAAATCTGCAAACCCCTTGCCTGTGGGCAACTCACGATGGAATGTATAATCGTTTTTGGCATAATAGAATGCCAGACTGAGAACACAAGCCAGTGAGTTCTCATCATTGTAGCTAAGGATACTGGTATTCTCGTCATGGGCCTCATCTACTCCCTTGGCTACGGCTTCCTCATCGCCATCGAGAACAGCTTGAAGCAGTTGCTCAGATTGGTCGAGAGCATTGGCGACAGCATCCCAATGGCTGCTTCTCACAGCATTGACCATCTCACCTGCAACTTCGTAGTTGGGGATGAAACATTCTCGGTTTACACGGTCAAAAGCCAGATAGCCCAAATGAATGAGAACGGTGAACACATCGTTCTTGTTTCTGATGTCCGACATGTCATTTTGGAAACCAGTAGGGTCAACTTTGCATCGCCCACCGCCCAGCATTTTGATGACATCATCCTTCAACCCCTCGTAGTTCATTTGGATGTAGTGGGCCACGGTGTCGTATGCAGCAGTACTGGCCCAATAGCTGGTACACCATTCGTTGCGGATAGCTTCCATGACCGAGTTGGGGTTGAATACGGACGGCTCACTGCCCAACTGATAACCGTCGTACCATTTTTCGACTTCCACGAAATCCATATTGTGCTTTTGACAAAGAGCCTCTACTTCTGGTTTGGTAAAACCGAAATAGCCTGCTAAACGACCAGGTATGATCATCGAATACTCCGTAAAGTTGTTCATGGCTGACTGCGTCCGATACTTTTTGATGGGCAGAATACCCGTCAGATAAGCTCCCGCGAAAACCTGCATAGCCTGACCACTCTTGAACATGCGGCGCAGCCAGTCCAGATAGGCATCCATCGCCTTTGTACCCGGCTCGAACTCGCGGCAGATGGCATCCCACTCGTCAATGATGAAGATGAACTGCTGTCCGCTGCTTTCAGCAATACGGATAAGCAGCGCCATCAAGTCGTCATCGTCTTCGACGGGAACCAGCGGATAAGCCTTATGCACATCGGCCACCAGTTCCTTGTTGATGTGCTGCATAATGCTTTCGTCCTTGAAACGAGTGACAAAAGATGTCATATCTACATAGATAACGGGATATTTGTTCAGGTGTTTATCAAACGAAGAGTCGTTTGCTATCTTTAAGTCGGAAAATAGTGAACGGGAGTCGCACGACTGGTCGTAATAAGCATTGAGCATCTTGGCCGCCATCGACTTGCCGAAACGCCGGCAGCGCGACACACAGCTGAACTGTTTTTCAGTGAACAACGTCTCATTGATAACGGAGATAAGTGATGATTTGTCCACATATTCACCGTTTCTTGCACGCTGGAATCCGGCATTGCCTACATTGATATATGTACCCATACCATTTGAATTTTCTGCAAAGATACTGTTTCCTTTTGAATTGTGCAAGCAAACAGGGGAGTTTTGTTTCAAAACTCTGCCTGAAGCCATATGCCACTCGCACCGTCCGCTTCTCCTGATACAGTTGGCAGCGGTCACCCTGTGGGTGTAAAGGTACAAAATAATTATGAATTAAGAATTATGAATTACGAATTACGAAATATTTTTGTACCTTTGCAACCGATGAGACGATTGCCAACCTTAATAATATTACTGCTGGTACTGGCGGCATGCACCACGCGAGGCCGCTACGACGCCATGCGCGCCAGCCTTGACAGCATCAACCAGCTCAACCGCACCGACCAGCCCTTCGCCGCCGACGACGTGATGCCCTACACCGACTACTTCGACCGCCACGGCACCGCCAACGACCGCCTGCTGGCCCACTACCTCCTTGGCCGTGCCTACCATGAGCACGGCGAGGCACCCATGGCCCTCCAGTGCTACCAAGAAGCCGCCGATTGTGCTGACACCACCGCGACCGACTGCGACTATGCGCAGCTGTGCCGGGTGTATTCACAGATAAGTGAGATTCTCTATGACCAATCCCTATACAGGCAACAGCTACAGCAACTGCATAATACCATGAAGTATGCACAAAGGGGTAAAGACACATTATCTGCGTTGCTGAGTTATGAACAACAATGTCAAGTTTACAAAAACCTTGGAAATGTAGACAGCGCAATTATCATTGCCGAGGAAGCAGCCTTTCGCTACCATCATCATGGATATTCAAACTATGCATCTATAGCACTGGGGGGAATTATTAGAGCTCTCATCGACAAAGGAGAGTATGAAAAAGCAAAGAATTATATAAATTCTTATGAGAAAAATACCAGTCTTTTTGACAAAGAAGGCAATATACAACATGGCCGCGAAGCCTTCTATCACGTCAAAGGCTTATTATACTTGAAAGAGCATCGCCTTGATTCTGCCGAATACTGGTTCCGCAAAGAACTGCGTGACGGAAAGGACTTCAACAATCAGAACGGCGGTGCCTTAGGGCTTGCGATGCTTTATGAGCAACGCCACATCCCAGACTCTGCTGCCAAGTATTACCAGTACGCCTACGCCATGAACGACTCCATGTACGCCCAAAAGACAACCGAGACCATTGAGCGCATGCAGTCGATGTACGACTACAGCCGACATCAAGAGATGGCAAGGAAAGAGTCGGAACGGGCATCACAAGCCAGCAGGAGATTTTGGATTATTCTCTCTGTCTTGCTGATTGTGTGCATGGTGGCCTGTTGGCTA
>JAFUDJ010000003.1 GCA_017459445.1 Prevotella sp.
CCTGAAGGCTATGAGATGGAACAGATTCGCTATTAGCATTTTCTTATTGGTGCAGGCGGTCGTTGCCATTGCGCAAGACAGCACCGCCGTCAATCAAGAGAGTGCCACCTACAGGCACCATGTCGAACTGCGTCAGCGCCAGTGGGCCTCGCTCATCCCCAATCAGTTCGTCATTCAGAATGCCGGCAACATGGGTGTTCTATCTGCGGGCTTCGGTTGGGGCTATGGTCGTGGGCATTGGGAGACGCACCTGCTTTGGGGCTATATCCCCAAGCACCAGAGCACCCGCGGCAAACTGACGATGACGCTGAAAGAGAACTACATCCCCTGGAATCTGCCAATAACAGGCCCGCACGACGCATCGGCAACAGCATGGAAACACGGTTGGACGCTAAGTCCGCTCACCGCCAGCCTCTACGTGAACACGGTCTATGGGCATGAGTTCTGGAAGAGCCAGCCCAGTCGTTATCCAGACAAGTACTACGAATTCATGTCCACCAAGTTCCGCCTGAACGTCGCTCTCGGCCAGCGCATCACATGGGAGATACCCAGCAACCGCCGCAAGTATGCCAAAAGCGTCACACTGTTCTACGAAGTCAGTTCCTGCGACCTCTATATCCGCGCCAAGTTCCAGGATAGCAGCGTGCCGCTGAAAGACATCCTTGGCTTGTCTATAGGCGTGAAGTTGCAAACGCTGTAGTTTTCGCTTTGTAGTCTCATATCTTCTAATATTACCTCACGATGTTTGCGGGTCGCCATTTCTCTGGCACTTCGTAACGCTTGGTGCCATCGGTCACCACATCGGGCATAATGGCATCGCGGAAACGGCGTTCGTTCTTGCACATCAGAACTGGCTTGCTGCTATGATGCGTAAGGTTGTCCTTTAGGTCGCAACTAAAGTTTGAAGGCGGGAAATAGACCTTGATTCGCTTCTCTGGATATTGCTTTTGAATGAACTCTAAAGGTGGAACAAGGTCGCTGTCGGCACTGACGAGTACAATGGTGTCAGTTGCATCAAGTACGCAGTCGGCAATCATTCGCACGGAGATGTTCACATCGGTTTTCTTCTCTTCAGGGCGCGAGATGGCGTAATGGCAATTGGAGCACTGTATCTGCTTGTCGAGATACTTGCCACGCACGATTTCGAAGCGATCGCCATTGATAAGCTTGTTGGCATTGAGGAAGGCACTCTGTCGACTGTTCTTCTCAGGATTTGACTATAAAAAACAGGACTGTTTCTTTTGCCGTCTCATAATTTCTTTGTAACTTTGCAGGCGGAAATTCTGTGACGGAAATTCCGTCTCACATTTTCCGTCTCAATGACAACAAATATTTATCACGAAGGACAATACGAAAGCTATGGCCAAGAACACTCAAAACCTCCGCAATCCCTTTGTTTATCAGGGATATGTTAGTCCCAAATACTTTTGTGACCGTACGGAAGAGACAGAAGAATTGATAGCCAATCTACAAAATGGACGTAACACAGTGTTGATTTCTCCTCGCAGAATCGGGAAAACAGGACTTATAAAGAATACGTTTTATCGTCTAAAAGAGCAAGCAAAAGACTCAAAATGTCTGTATATTGACATCTTTGCCACTAAGAACCAGCACGATTTTGTACAGTTGTTAGGCACTGCTATCGCTCAAGAGGTTCTCTCTAAAGAGCGCAGAGCCATGAAAAGGCTGCTGGAGTTTTTCGGTTCCTGGCGTCCTGTGTTCAGCACCGACCCGATGACGGGACTACCGACAGTATCAATAAGCATCGAACCAACTCAAACGGAAGTGACGCTCAAAATAGTTTTCGACTATCTGAAGCAGAGTAAGCACGAAGTATATATTGCCGTCGACGAATTCCAGCAGATTACCAACTATCCCGAGTCAGGCGTTGAGGCTCTGCTGCGCTCCTATATACAGTTCGCCCCCAATGTCCATTTCGTATTCTCGGGCAGCAAGCGTCACCTGATGTCGCAGATATTCTACTCTCCAGACCGGCCTTTCTACCAAAGCACCGTGTCTATGGGTCTGGAACCCTTACATGAGGATATCTACTATGATTTCGCCCGCCGGTTCTTTGAGGAGAGGAAAGGGAGTATCAGCAAGGAAATCTTCCATAACGTCTATCAGCGTTTTGAGGGTGTGACCAGTAACATCCAACTCATGCTCAACCGTTTGTATGAAACTGAGAAACATGTCAACAAAACTGTACAAGTGGATGAAGCTATATGGCATATTGTCAACCGAAACTCCATGCAATATGAAGAGCTGATAGGCTTCCTGACCGACAACCAGTTAGCTGTTGTCAGGGCTATTGCCAAAGAAGAGGTGGTAGGCAGTCCCCAGGGTTCTGATTTTATCAAACGCTACGATTTGCCAGGTTCTAGCAGTGTCAAGACGGCTCTTGACGTACTGACGGACAAGGATATTGTGTACCGCACTCCTGCTGGTTATATCATCTACGACCACTTTCTGGCTATCTGGCTTAGCAGATTATGACAAGAAAGAGTCCTATACTAACGGTTCAGGGAGGCATCATGAATAAAAAACGGGAGCGTGCCAATGGACACGCTCCCGTTTTTGGAAAGATAGCGGTAAGACCTTTACGTCAGGGTTCCGGCTCGGGCTCAACGCCTACGGCATTCTTGGGCAGCTCGGTCACAGTGACACCTTCGAGGAAGGTTTTGCTGCGCGTGCCATTGGCATCGACGGTGGTCTCTGGGGTGAAGATGACGTGAACGTCCTTCACGTGCTTGCGCGGCTCGAACTTGTCGTAATCTTCGACGCCATCCGTTGACAGCCCCAGCTTGAACGAACCCAGACCGTCGAGCTTGACGCGCTTCGAGTCCTGCAGCTGGTCGCGCATGGTCTCCACCAGTTCGGTGAGCACGGCACGGATGTCGCTGGCCTTGACGGTACAGTTGCGCTGCATAATCTCCGCCAACTTAGCTGTGTTTACGACGTTTGTTACTACTGCCTTGGCATACCACTTGTTGTATGCGCGGGACTTACTATTGGTGTTTTTGTATAATCTATAGAATACTGACATTTTTGTGTCCTCCTATAATTTAATGAATAATTATTGATGGTTGTTTCTTTCTGTGTCAATCGCCTTGTCGGCTTTCGACGGTGCAAAGATAACAACAATTATTCATCTGGCAATAGTCCCCTCGCCATTTGGTGATAAGCCACATCATACCCTCACTTCGTTCGCTTAATCGTGACAGTCTTGCCATGATGGATGTAAACACCCGGGATGGTGGGACGGCGGCCAACCTTGAAGCCTTGCAGGGTCCACCAGTCAGTATCGTCGACGGGTGAAGCGTTGACCGCACGGATGCCAGAGGAGGCGTTCAGGTTCAGCACGTAGGGCTCGTCGAGGGTGCCGTAGGCGGCATCGCTGACGAAGTGCTTGTCGTTCTCCACGATATACTCTTCGCCGTCGTGCCAAACGCGCAGCTCGATGGTCTTGTCCTGGTCGTCGGCCGATGAACCCATGATGGTCAGGAAGTAGTAGCCGTTCTTGCAGGTCACTGCGCCACGGCATTCGCCACCTATGAAGGCGCCAACTTCGGCATTCTCGACGGGGGAACCGTCGAGCACCGTCACGGCAATCATAATCATGTTGTCGGGGAACTCGCTGTCGTCCACGGGAACGAAGTGGAGCTCCTTACCAGTCCCCTTTTGTGGGGATGATTCATTGAGGCTGGCCCTCCCTCTAAAGGGGAATGAGAGAGGAGCTGTTCGCGGGTAGTGGAACGTCTTGGTCGTGGTGGCCTTTGACAGGTAGACGTAGCCCTCGCCGGGGACGATGCTCTCCAGTGTGCCTTCCCACGTGCCTCGGCTGCCGAACATGGCGTAGGCACGGCGGCTCTTCACCATGTCGCCCACCTCGGGCTGCAGGTCGGCGAAGGCCTCGTCGGGCGACATGGCGCTGCCCGCCAGCGTGCCTATCCAGTTGTAGCCCTTCTTGATGGTCTGCGCCTGCTGTGTCACGTCGATGGCCTTGCCATAGATGTTGAGCGTCGTGGCGCCCGACACCTGCACCTTGTACATCTGGCCGGGCAGCATCTCTTCCAACGAGCCGTTGAGGGCCACCTTTCCGTCGCTGCCCTTATAGGCCGACGCGAAGGCGGTCTTGCTCTTCACATACTGGTACTTCTGCAGGTCGGAGGCCTTCTTGGGCAGGATGTCCTCGATGGCCGTCGACTCCGGCTGCACGTACATCGACATCCATGTCCATCCACGGGGCAGCGAGACGGTCTGCAGCTGG
Source organism: Prevotella sp. (assembly GCA_017459445.1). Classification (GTDB taxonomy): domain Bacteria; phylum Bacteroidota; class Bacteroidia; order Bacteroidales; family Bacteroidaceae; genus Prevotella. The sequence continues at coordinate 4,271 of JAFUDJ010000003.1, forward strand.
TCGTCGGTGGCGCGGAACTCCACGGGATTGTCGTAGGTTCCTATCAGGGCATCCGGAGTGTAGGTCAGGTCGTACTGCTTCTTTCCGTCGGGCATGGTGAGCTCCACGATGGGGTATGTTATGCCCGTCGAGGCATCGTACATCTTGAATGTCACGTTGCGCTCACCGGTGCTCAGTTCGGTAGCCGAACCTCCATAGACTATCATGTCTACGAAGTAGGCATCGCGTGTCGGCACATAGCGTGGCCTTCCTACGCCAACGCACTGGTCCATGTCGTCGAAGGCTGCTACCATCGTCTCGGTGTACTCGCAAATCTTGTCGTCAATGTACACCTGTCCCGTCAGGGTCATGTTGCTTTCGTAGAGGTTGGGGTTCACAGTCCAGTCGGGCACGTCGCCCTTCACCGTGACGTTTACTTGCAGCACGCGGCGAATGCCCAGTCGGTCGGTCAGGTAGACGTACTCGGTGTGCTGGCCAATGGGCGCGTTGGCACTGACGGTAAAGTTCACGGTCTGCAGTTCGCCGGTGGCAGTTCCGGTGGGCTTGTCGACCGTCATCCACGTGGGCAGCCCGCTGATTTCGTAGTACTGCGGCATGCCCGTGTTGTTGTAGATGATTCTCGACAGGGTGGCCGTCTCATCCCACTGCTTTTCAACGCTGGCTGTCGCCACGCCGAGGCCCAGCCAACTGACGCTGGCAAAGTCGGTGTGGAACTTCCACGTCACGCTCTCCGAGTTGTTGCCGTGCTCGTCCTTGATGTAGTTCACCGAGGCCACGAAGTCGTTGTTGTCCATCAGCGGCAGTACATTGTCGGGGAAGGAGAAGTAGATTTCGTCGGCCGAAGCGGTGAAGTCAAACTGCGAGTCGTCGAGGCGCATCTTCGTCGAGCCGGGTTTCAGGGCCGGGGCGTTTAGCGCTTCGCCAACTAATAGTGAAGAGTTGTTAGTGTCAATCTTCAGGCGCGATGTGCTCTCACCGAAGTTGCCGAGCGAGAATTCGGTGACGACGTTGCCCTGCTGGGTGCGGTGAATCTCCTCCATGGGGAAGTAGCCCGCCAGACCGGGATAACTGTCGTCCATGCGCTCATACATGCGTTCGGCAATGAGTTGGCCGTCGAGGGCCGCGCTCCAGATGCGAATCTCGTCGACATCGCCCGTGAAGCGATTGATGGTCGGGGATTGCAAATCCCCTTCAACGGATTGCAAATTCCCTCCAACGGATTGCAAATTCCCTCCAACGGATTGCAAATCCCCTCCAACGCCATCCTGAAGTATGCCGCCCACGATGAGGTAGTTCGACTTGATACCCGGCACGTTGGCCTCGGGTAGGACCTTCACGGCTTCGCCGTCGACGTAGGCCACGGCGCTGGTGCCGCGACGCACGTTGAAGGCCAGGTGGTGCCAGTTGCCGTCGAGGTAGTTCTTCTCGCTGAGTGTCACGTCGCTGTTGGCCGTGGTGAGCATCAGTTTCTGGTTGCTGAAGCCAATGTTGATGCCGCTTACCGACATGAGTGTGGCTACATTGCCGTTTTCGGCCTCGGTGCCACGGAACCACATCTCGTAGGCGAAGTTGTCGGTCTTGGTGGGCTGGAAGGTGGCTATGTTGATGCGCAGCGGACTGTTCTCCTCGCCGGTGAGGTGGGCGGCGCGGTTCTCGTTGTTGATGTACCACGACTCGCTGTCAGTATGGAAATGGCGCGAGCGGGCGCGGTCGGTAATCTGCGTGCCGTGCCCCTCGTCCATCTGCCAGTAGCCCACGAGGCCCGGCGTGTAGGATGCACGGGTCTTGGTGCGTGAGGTGTAGAGTTCTTCGGCCGTGACGTTGTTGTTCCAGATGCTCAGTTCGCTCACCATGCCGGTCATGCCGTTGCCGCCGATGGCCAGTTTGCCATGGCCGGCCAGGTCGTTGGCCTGCACGTCCTTGCCCACGTACTTGGGCTGGTTCATGTCGGCCGTGACGTAGAGCATGGTGATGGTGTTCGTGGTCGGGGATTGCAAATCCCCTCCAACAGCCGTCTTGCGCTTGTAGTTCAGCGCCATGTACATCCACTTGTTCTCGGGCAGTGTCTCGTTGGTCTCGTAGACATCGTCGGCGCCTCCCACGCGGGCCTGCAGTTTGCCGCCGTCGTGGGTAGATAGCGACAGCAGGTTGTTCTCGGTGCCCAGGCTGATGATGTTGCCGTCGCCCTGGCGGTAGAACCACAGGTCGAAGGCGCAGTCGGAGTTCGACAGGTCGTAGATGGCATCGGTCTCAATGGCGCTGCCGTTCAGTTGCACGGCCACGTCGGGATATTGTCCGTCGCCATAGGCCACGTTGTTCATGCCGCCCTCGATGCGGAAGTTGGCACTCTTCGACAGACCGTCGGCATTGAGCGCCTCGTTGAAGCGCAGGTGCATGTTGTTGCGGTTCATGTAGGTCAGTTGGCCGTCCTCGGGGCTCACCATGCCTAATAGTTTCGGGCCGTGGGTGTCCTGCATCACCTCTATCTTCTCCGTCTCGTAGGTCACCTCCTCGGTGCCGTACATGCCGAAGGTCTGTGCCTGCAGTTCGTAGAGGCCATCCTCGGGGAACTCAACGGCGGTGGTGATGATGGGCGTATTGGGCAGGAGCGTCTGGCTGGTCTCAGGATTGACGTACCACTCCCTGGCAAGCGTCCACGAGTCGGTGCCCTTCTTGCGGTAGCGCACGCGCACGCCGGCCAGACCCTCGTCCTGACGGTCCAGGTTGCGCAGGGTGACAATGACGCCGCCGTTCTTCTGGTACAGTTCCTGATTGAGCACGGTGTGGTCTACGGCAATGTCGACCAGACCCGATGCCGGCACGAAGTGCGCACTGAGCACTGCGGGGGCGCTGACGGTGGTGGTGTCGGTGGTGGAAGTGAGCATCAGGCGGATGTTCTCGTAGTCCCTGATGGCGCGGTCGCTCTGCATCACGATGAGCTGCTTGTTTATGAGCTCGCCGCCCTTCATCTTCACCGAGCGTCCTTCGTTGCCATTGCTCAGCGGCGAGCCGTCGATGAAGAGTTGAGCGCCGTTGGGGTTGGAGCCGTCAATGACCCTCAAGGCGTAGGTGCATACGCTGTTGGTCTCGCTGGCGTTGTATAGTTGCAGGTTGAACTTGGCCTGTCCGCCTGTGGGCACGTCGGTGATGGTAGTAGGCCCGTCTACGCGCAACTCAGGCTTTTCCACGCGCATGGTGGCCTCGTCGAGCGGTGTGCCGGGCTGGTAGTAGCGGGTATAGGTGGCGCCTTCGTAAGGTTTACTGCTCTGTCCGCCGCGTGTGCGGAAGATGGGGCTCCAACTGGCGGGCGACGCAAACACATCGACCGAGAGGGCCGTGGTGGGCTCGGCGTCGCTGATTTGCCAGGTGAACGACTCCTTCACCTCGTCGATGGTGAGGCTGTCACGGGTGGTTCCCCACGAGTCTTCAAACTGCAAGATGGCGTAGGCACCTACGCCATTCAGCAGCAAGCCCGCCTTCGTCTCGTTGTTTACCGACACCGAAGTCTTCACGGTGTGTCCCTTCGACTTCTCGTTAGATTTCTTCGTAGTGTGGTTGACGCTCGTGCCGCCGGCAATGCTGTAGTTCTTGTCGAAGTAGCCCTGGGCATTGAAGGCATCGATTTTGTCCTCCTCATTCTGGGCCAGCCAGTATTTCCACATCTTGATTTGGTTGGCACACCACTCCACGCTGTCGCAGGCGGCCTGCCGGGCCTCGCCATCCAGTCCGTTCACCACGCGGTAGCCGGGCATACCATTGGCCTGGTCTATCTGCTCGCGGGTCCAGAACTCGGTGTCGCTGTTGGCCTTGCCCCAGGCGGCGTCGCCCTTCTGGTAGTTGGTGTAGTACATCATCTTGCCCGGCACCGTGGGTGCAGAGGCAAGGTCGCCGTCCCAGTGGGTCAGATAGCCGTCGATGATGGTCTGCCAGTTGGGCATGAGCACATCTTCGACATACTGGTGGGGATAGATGAAGGTAGTGCTGAAGGTCTCGCCCGTGCAGACGGTTTCCTCCTGGTCTATCTTGTACGAGCCGTCCTTCTGCTTGTAGAGTCCGATGGCCTCGCCCTTGCCGAAGAGCAGGTTGGTGGCACGGCCTATGAAGGTGTCGCCGTCGCGCTGGGTATAGGTGCTGCCCGTCGGAGTGGTCTTGGCTTCAGAAATGGTGTACGAGTTCAGTTCCTTCACCATTTCTGTATCGTCAGAGATGTTCGAGCGCGTCACCGTGTGGTTCGCCTTCACTGCTATTTGGTTGAATATACCGAATATAAACGTGCCGCTCATAGTTGACATTTCCGGGCCTAACGATACATACGTGCCTCCACCGCCTTTAGAACCCTCGAAGGTGGCCTTGCTGGAGTAGTTGCTGTGGATGGTGTCCACGGCCCAGGTGCTGTAGGCGGTGCTGCCGGGCGGGCGGCGCAGAATCATGTCTACGCGGTCGGGACCGCCGGTGACGAAGTTAGTGCCGGTGATGATGCCGCCCAGGGCCACGAAGTCGAGGCTTCCGTTCTGGCTGTCGGGCTTCCACACATGGGTGCGCCCGTCCACCATGGCGCTAATGGAGAGCGAGCGCAGGTGCTCGCCTGCCAGGTTGGGCAGGCCGGCTATCCACGAGTAGTGCACCTGTCCCTTTTCGTCGGCCGTGGCCTCGATGCTGCTTATGGCATATACCTCGCCCGGCTGCATCTCCTTGCCTTCCAGTTCGCAGGTGCGGGCAATAACGGCGGTAGAGATGCTGCCCTCGTTGCTGATGTGAATGGAGGCGTCGCCGGGTATCTCGGTGACGGTCTCTTTAGTATCCACATTGTAGTACTGCTCAGCGAGGCTGATGGTCATGTTGTAGGTTTCGTTCTGCACAAACAGCGGGTACTTGTAGTTGTACGTGCAGCCGTCGGCGGTATAGGTGACGACGGGCACCTTCTCAGTATTGCGGTCAACGCCCGTCACGTCGAGTGTATCGGTGCCGAAGGCGCCGTTCTTCATGTTGTCCTGCACCACGGTGAACGCGGGCTCCAGGCGTAACTGGCGCACCATCTTGGCGGCGTAGTAGTAGCGCGCGGCATTCTCGTCGTCGCTCTGCTTGTCGTAGGGCATTTCCTTCTCGTTGACGGTGGCGTCGAGCACGGGCAGGTTCTGGGTGAAGAAGTCCAGATTGTTGTAGCGGGCACGGTCGCCCTTCTCGTCGCCCTCGAAGGTGATGCTCTCCACTTTATACTTCAGCGGGGGCAGCAGGGCCGAGAACTCGCCGGTGGCGGGGTCGGTCTTAATGTATATATAATAGGTGTCGGTGTTGTCGGTCTTCAGGGCACCGCGCCAGGCAGTGCTCTGAATGTTGCTGGTAGCTGACGCTACGGGAATGTCGGAGGTGCCGTAGTCGGCGTTGCCGTGGTTGTCGGTGACGTAGTTGAACGAGCAGTCCTTCTGCTTGCCCAGCGAGAGTTTCACCGTGGCCTGGCCGATGCGGTTTTTCGACAGGCCGAAGCCCAGCGGCTCGTCCTTGTCGCTGAAACCGCCGTTGACGCGGCCGGTGACGTTGACCAGCGTGGAGTCGGTGAAGTTCACCGTCTCAGCTTTCGAGAAGTCGTGGGTCTTGCCCTCCTCCATGGGGAACGACATGAGCAGGTGGCCGTCCTTCCAGGCCTCTATGCGGTGGCTGCCTATGGGCACGCTGATCTCGTACATGCCGTTACCGTCGCTCACAAGCAGGCCCTGCTTGTTCTGGGCTGTCGTGCCGTCGATCTTGAACTGCACGCTGTCCACGGGTATGTCGGTGTTCAGGTAGGTCACCCGTCCGCTCATGGGGAACGACGAGTCGTCGCTGAAGTCGTAGCCGTTCAGGGCCAGCGAGCCGGGGCCTACGAAGCCGTTGCGCGAGGCGGGCGAGAAGGTGTGGATGCTCTTCGACGGGGTGAAGGTATAGGTGGTGCCGCTGCCCACGAAGGGTATGCCGCGGATGGTGTACTCGCCCTTGTCGTTGGTCACGCCGTAGCGCGACAGCTGCTCCACGTCGGGGATGACGACCGACGAGCTGATGTTCGTGCCCACCGTGGCATGGCGCCCGTTAGGCACGTCGTTGCTATAGGAGGCGTCGAAGGCGTAGAGGCTCAGGCCCTCGTCCATGGGCCAGTAGAGAGCCAGGCCCGTCTCGCGGCCACTCAGCACGCGGTCGGCATAGCTCTTCTGCTCCTTGTCGGTGAGGGCGTGGTTCCATACGCGCACCTCGGTGAAGTTGCCCTTGAAGGCCTCGTCGCCGCTAATGCCCTGCGCACCGCCAACGGAGAACTTCTGCTCATAGTCGTCGGCCACTACGTTGAAGTCAACTGCTTGCTCTGTCGGAGCGTCGGGTGTCAGATTCTGTACGCTTCCCATCCACGTCCATCCAGTGTCGGCTAACGATTTCACCAACGAGCCTCCAAAATAGATGGTCATGCCATTATACGTCACGATATCGTCGTTCACCTGAGTCTCGAAAGCTTCAGCTAAGTCGACGGTCTTGACATAGTTCATCGTGGTCGACGTTCTGTCGTTGACGCTTACTGTGAGTGCTCCGTTGCAGCTTTGTACGGTCAGCGTTGAATATTCGCCTGCGGGAACGGCGATGCCCAGGTCGTAATACGATGCCTTGACGTTACCCTTGATTCCCGTTACTGCCGAACCGCGTTTCCAATAAACACGAAGGACGGTACTGCTGGTACCTGCCCATGATGCAGCAAAGGCTCGTGCTTGTCTAAAGCCTTCCTTTTCCCAAGCTGCTAGAATCTCGTCCTGGTGTTTAGCAGTATAGACGGTCTCATCACCATATTTCTTGTCTTCTGAATAGGTTCCGTCATAATAGATGCCTCTGAAATGGTTGATATTGCCAGTATACGTTTCTGATGTAACATGATGGGATAAATCCTTTTTGCAATATAACTGATAGTTATTATTAGCCTGTGGACCTAACACAAGCTGGCCAACACCGGGAATCTCGCCGATGACTGCCCCCTCGGTCAATGCCGAGTCGGGCCTTACGAACATCTGGACGGTGAAGTCCTTGTCGGTGCCGAAGACCTTGGCCAGTTCTTCCTCATTGGCGTTCCAGTAGATGCCCTCCGAGGCACCGTCGACGCGCTGCGAGTAGCCTCGCACGGCGTTGTCGCCCTCGCCATCGGAACTGAGCGTCACGCGCACATCCTCCACGGCGGTGTTGCCGGTGGCAAAGGTGACGTTGCCCGACACCACGCCGCGTGCCTGACAGAAGCCGATGCTGGAGGGCGGCTGGGAGACGGGCGTGCTGTCGCTGGCCTTCTCGCCGCTGTAGGCCTCAATCTTGTACTCGTAGTAGTAGCCCGGGCGCACGGTCTTGTCCTCGTAGGTGTAACTGTCGCTGCGCCCGCTGACGCTGGTGGTCAGCATCCAGTCGTCGCTGGTGCCGCCCACGTACCGGCGGTAGATGTCGTAGTTGGTGTTGTCGGTACCCACGTGGTGGGCCGTCCACTGCAGCATGACGCTGCTGTCGTGGGTGCCCTTGGTGGCCGAGAAGTTGATGATGCTGGTGCCCTTCAGCAGTCCGGCGGTGATGACGTCGCTCTTGAAGGGCTCGGCGGTGCTGCTGAGGGAGAGCTGCACGCGGTAGTCGTAGCGCACCTTCTCGTTCGACAGGTCCTTGTCCTCGAAGGTGGCCACGGTGCTGGCGTCGGGGTTGGCCTTGCTGGTGGTGGTGCCTATCTTGTTCCAGGTGTTGGCCCCCTTCGGCGAGCGCCACACCTCGAAGGTGACGTTGCCCGAGACGCCCGGCACGCGGGTGTACTTCCACCGGAGCTTCACCATGTCGGTGACGTCGGGGTCCTGCATGAAGTCGAAGATGGTGACCTCCTGCTTGGTGCTGATGACGGGCGTCTCCACATAGCCCACGCGACTCAGTATGCCGCTGAAGGCCTCGGTGGGGTTGTTCAGCTCCGAGGCGGCAATGTCGTTGGCGTTTGCCTTGGTCCAGTCCTCAGGCACGTTGGCCACGATGTATTTATAATAGGTGTTGGCCTTCACGCTGCCGTTGTCGCTGTAGGTATAGGTCTTGTTGTTCTGCACCTTCTTCAGCGTGCCCAGTTTCTTCCAGGTCTGTCCGCTGAGGTGGTTGCCTTGCTCGTCGGTCTCCACGCGGTAGACGTAGGGCACGGAGTTCTGGATGTAGGTGTAGATGGTAGAGCCGCTGCTCACGTAGGCATTCCACTTCAGGTCCACCTTCGCGTCGAACTGCCGGTACTCGGCCACGAGACCGTTGGGCGTAGGCACGGTGGGCAGCACCTTGTCGTGGTTGTAGGTCTTCTGGTCGTCCTTATAGTAGTACTGCCCCGTCTTGAGGTTCTTGTAGGCGTCGGTGGGCTTGACGGTCATGCTGAGGCTGCGGAAGTTACCCACGCCGCTGGGAATGTCTACGACATGGACCGTGCGCTGCCCCGCCTCGCAGGTGAAGGTCTTGCTCTGCGACACCGTCTGGCCTGAGTAGAGCGTGTATTTGAACGTCACATCGTACCAGCCCTCGTGGTGCTGGTAGTCCTTCACCACGTCCTTGTCCTTGGGTTTGCCCGGGATGCTGAACTCCAACTGCCGCGAGTTCTTGCGCGTGCACTTGTAGTCGGTGATGTTCATGCCGGGCCGTCCCAGATGGCTGGGACAGGTGGCCGAGCCGAGGCGGTAGGTGAGCCCGTCGCCGTTGTCGGCCTTGCCCTCGAAGTAGAAGTACCAGGTCTTGCCACCCATCACCGGTGCCCAGTAGAAGTCAATGTAGGCCTTCGGGTAGTTCTTCTTCGAGTCCTCTATCGTAATCCACGTGGGGTCGTCGCCGTTGGTCAGGTGGTCGGCGCCGCTCGAGTAGGTGGTCACGTACTTGGCCAGTGCACCGTCCTGCTCTATCTTGCCGTAGATACGGTGATGGTCGGTGTTCGACTGGTCTACGGTCCACACGTTGAACAGCGTGAGGCACGTGCCCTTCTGTCCGTCCTGCGAGTAGGCCTTCACCTTGCCCTCGGTGACCCAGTCATCGCGACCCACAAGGTCGGCCACAATGATTTTGAAGTACAGGTGGTCGTTGCTGGACGACATGCTGTAGTTAGAACTGCTCTTCAGTTCGTTGGCCAGCACCTGCTGCGATGATAGCGACAAGAGGCCGAGCAGCACCGCCAGGAGGAAGCGGCTGCACCTCATTCGTGAGAAAAACTTGCTTTTATACATTGTTATGATTGTTTTTTGTTATTGCTATCGTTACCTTAGTCGGCGTCATCGGCTGCTACCGATGAAGACTCGAAGTGGACATGCCCCTGATTATTGCTGTACTCGTTCTCCATGGAGACCGAGAGCAACGGCATGGTACGGACGCTGAAGGCCGTACATGCAGGTGTGATGTATTTCTTTTTCACCATTATAATTTACTATTTGACAAGTTACTATTTACTATTTATTTTTCCATTTTGTCATTGAACCATTTACCTGATTGAGACTTTACGGCCATTATTGATATAAAGGCCTTTAGCAGTAGGCTGTGTAACCCTGCAGCCTTGCAGGTCATACCACTCCCCTCCATTTAGGGAAGGGCAGGAGGTAAGGCTTTTTATCCCCGTCTCTTCATCATCGAAACTGATTTCCAGCGACACGCCGCGTGCCGCCGCCGTCGGTATCTGCAGGTAGGCGCGGTTGGCCTTGATGGTGCCGCCGTTGGTAGGGTGGAAGGCGCCGTCCTTCAGCACGTAGTTGGTCTTGTTGCCATCGGTGGCACCGATGCTTGTGGCGGTGGTTACGCCCACGAGCATATTGCTTTCATAAAGAGCCTTGTCGTTTTTTGCCTGAACCGTATTGTCGTTGATGTCGCCATCGCGCAGCAGGTCGCAAAAGCCGCTGCTGCTGTCCAAACGGTGAATCAGCACGCCCTTGCCTGCAGCGATATATTTTACGCGCTGGATATGCAGGCGACCGTCGTCTGCCCTGTAGTCGGCCACGTAGAACAGCATGTTCGAGCCCGTATCTTTGTCCATGAACGTGGCACTGGTGCAGAAGCTGACAATCTCCTTGCTGATGGTGAAGCGCCCATAGACCTCGGCAGTGCCGAATGTCTGGTCGGCAATCAGCTCTGCGGGCAGGGTGATGGATGCCACGTTATCCCATGTCACGGTGCCCCAAGTAGCATCGCTGGTGTCCTTTTCTCCGGAAAAGCCACTGGCCACGATGGTCGTTTTCTCCTGAAGTGTGCCGAGGCTCTGTAGCAGTGCTGTCATATTCGCCACCGACATGGCGTCGCCCATGTTAATGGAGGTCAGCGTGTTGGTGCCTTTACCAAACAGTCCGCTCTCGAATGCCGGGTTGCCACCGTCCTCAACAGTCAGCGTGTTCAGCGACGATGAAGCATCAGCAAATGCCCCGCCCTTGACTGCCGTCACCGTCTGGGGGATGGTCAGCTCGTTCTTTGCCTGTCCCGCTTTGGTCAAGCCGCAGATAGTTGTCTTAGTGTTTTCGTCCTCATACGTGAAGCACTCGCTCTGGGCATGGCCCGCCATGCTCCCTGCCGTTATCAGCGTGGCTGTCGACAGCAGTGTAATAATCCTTTCGATGTTCTTACTCATGATTCTTTTGCGCGCATATTATAATTGACTGCAAAAGTAACCAAAAAAGCCCGCACAGGCAATAGCGCGGACAAATTGCCTCCTCCCTGCGGACAAATTGCATCTTCGATGCGATGTTTCTCACGCTTTACCCTTGCTGTTCTCGGAATTGCCTTCGGCGATTCCGAACGCGACTCGGCAGAGTTTAAGTAAACTTAACTCTGCTCTTGCTGCTCTCGGAATTCACTGGGGGTAAGGCCGTGCTTGGACTTGAAACTGCGGGTGAAGGTGGTGCGGAGGCCAAAGCCGGAGGCGGTGGCGATGTCGGTGATGCTCATGTCGGGACGGCTGATGAGGAGACGGCGGGCGTGGTCGAGGCGGCACTCCGTGATGAAGTCGCTGATGCTGGAGTGTTTGCTGCCCTGCGAGAAGACACGACTGGCGACGTCCTTTGTCAGGTGGAAGCGCTTGATGATGCTCTGGCGGCCGAAGCCCGGGTCGGTATATAGCTGCAGGCGTATCACCTCGTCGCGGATTTGGTGGTAAAGGTCTTCGGAGATGATGCTTTTTGACTGGACATTGGATTTTGGAGATGGAGCATGATAGGCTTCCGTATCCTTTTGAGTAGCCGAATGTTCAGGGGTCAGCGTCGGATGTTCAATGGCTGCAGGCCGTGCGTTACCGTACAGCTCCGTCAACTGCTGTGCCAGCACGCGGTTCTTCCGGCGGATGTCGCGGTTCTTTCGAAAGACCACCACGGCGAAACACAGGGCCAACAGGGCGATGATGGCTATGCCGACGGCCTGTTGATGGATGTTGTTAGCGCGAGTCCGCTGCCGTTCAGCCTCCATCTGCTGCTGTAGGGCGTTGTAGCGGGCGATGTGCTCGCGGGCCGTCACCTCCTTGACGCTGCGCTCTATCTCATAGAAGGTCTCTTCCATGCTGCCACACTCACCGAGTGCGGCGTAGGCGGCAGTGACGAAGTTCTGCGCCTGAGAGCGGTAGTAGTGTATATAGTCAGCGCGATTGACAGCGTCTTTTGGTTCACGGGGGCTGCCGTCGTGGTACTTGTCGGGGTGCTGCTCATAGTCATCGAGTAGCTCCGTGATACGATGCGCCAAGGGCAGTGTCTCGGCGAAGCGCTTCATGGAGTTGAGCACGCCTATTTTGCGCTTTGAGGCGATGATGAAGGCATCCAGTTCATTGAAACCATAGCCCCCTAACTTAGGGGGCATAAGCACGGCAATTACACTGTCGAGCATGGCCAGACCTTTTTTCTGCTGCCCTGCATAGTATAGGGCGGCCCCTAATTCAGCCTCCGTGCGCAGGGCCTCGGTCTCGGCCTTCTGCTCGCGCCACACCTCCACCAGCTGCCGCGACCGAAGGAGTACCTGCTCTATGTTCTGCTGCCTCCGGGCGGTGTAGACCAGTATCTCCAGGATGTTTTGCCGTAGCGTCAGGCTTGCCTTTGCCGAGTCGTGCTGCAACAGCCGTTCGCCGATGGCCCGTGCCGTGTCCAATCGTTGCTTGTCTGTCCACCCAAAAGCGGAGTCGAGCTGTTCCTCCATATGTGTCTGGCTGTAAATCCTCGCACGGTTCAAATCACCCCATACCTCTGTGAGGTTCCCCACGATGACCGCCGAGTCGATGATTTGCAAGGCCTGCATCGGCTGGTAGCCATACACATTCATCGCCGCTTGCTGGGTATAGACGGTGTCTTTCAGCAGTGCTCCCCGGCTTCTCTCCTTAGAAGTCTGAGCGCGCTTCTCCATGCAACCTGTCGCCATGATGATGGTAGCGACAATAGCAAAAGTATATAACACTAAACGATGCTTCATAACTGGTGATGCTTGCACAGTCGTCTCACCCCTTGTCTTTCCGTATGAGTTCCAGCAGTTTGTCGACCGCTTCCTCCTCAGGGATGTTCTTCTCTACGCAAACCTTCTGTTTGTAGAGGCTGATTTTGCCGCGTCCGGCTCCGACGTAGCCGTAGTCGGCATCGGCCATCTCGCCGGGGCCGTTGACGATGCAGCCCATGATGCCGATTTTCAGGCCCACCAAGTCTTTCGTAGCCTCTTTGACCTCTTCGAGGCGAGCCGGCTCACGCTCGGCAATGCACGCTAGCTTGTATTGCTCTTGCTTAATCGCCGCCTTGATGCGGGCAATGGTCTCTTGCAGGTTATATAAGGTACGTCCACAGCCCGGACAGCTGATGTACTCCGTCTTGGTGAACTTCACGCGGGCGGCCTGAAGGATGCTGTCGGCCAAGGCCGTCAAATTGGGAATGGGGAATTGAGGATTGAGGATTGAGAGCTTCGTCGCCTTGCGGTCGATGAGCAAAGCACCGACGGCCATGGCGGCAGTGAGCTGGAGCGTTTCCCAGTCGTCTTCGCAGCCGAACTGCGAAGCACTGTCGGTAAGGGTGGCTTTGCAGCCGAACTGCGAAGCACTGTCGGTAAGGGTGGCTTTGCAGCCGAACTGCGAAGCACGGGATAAGTCGAGGGTGATGGTGTCGTCGTGGATGGAGGCCTCGGCTTCCTGGCGCAGGCGGGTACAGAGGGGGATGAGCTCGACGAGCTTGCGGGCCACCGGGATTTCACACTCGGGCTCCTCGGAGAGGCTGACGCGGATGGTGTCGCCGATGCCTTCGGTCAGCAAGGCGCCGATGCCTACGGCACTCTTGATGCGGCCGTCCTCGCCCTCACCGGCTTCTGTCACGCCAAGGTGCAGCGGGTAGTGCATGTCTTCTGCGTCCATCGTCTTCACCAACAGGCGTACCGTTGTCACCATGACGACGGTGTTCGACGCCTTGATGGAGATGACAATGTCATCGAACTGCTCGCGGCGGAAGATGCGGAGGAACTCCATGCAGCTCTCGACGATACCTTCCGGCGTGTCGCCATAGCGCGACATGATGCGGTCGGAGAGCGAGCCGTGGTTGACGCCGATGCGCACTGCCGTATGGTGCTCCTTGCAGATGTTGATGAAAGGCACGAGCTTCTGTTCTATCTTCAGCAGTTCGGCATGGTATTCCTCGTCGGTATATTCCAAGTGCTTGAACGTACGGCCTGGGTCTACGTAGTTGCCCGGATTGATGCGTACCTTCTCACAGTATTGGGCGGCGACGTCAGCCGTGTGTGCAGTAAAATGGACGTCGGCCACCAACGGCTGGTGGTAGCCGTCGGCCTTCAACCGTGCCGAGATATTCTTCATGTTCTCCGCCTCGCGCGTTCCCTGAGTGGTGAAGCGCACCAGTTCGCCTCCGGCGTCGATGATGCGCTTGGCCTGTGCCACGCAGCCTTCGGTGTCGTTGGTGTCGACGGTAGCCATCGACTGGATGCGGATGGGGTTGTTGCCGCCTATCAGCAGGTTGCCTATGCGCACCTCGCTGCTAATTCGTCTTGTACTCATATTTCAGCTGGGCCAATTCTTCGTTAGCTTTCTCCACCTTGTCCGCCAGTCCCTCTTTATAGTCCCACAGGCGGTCGGATAGTTCTTTGTCGCTCAAGGCTAATATCTCCATGGCAAGGATTGCCGCGTTCTGCGCTGCGTTGACGCCTACGGTGGCCACGGGAATGCCGGGCGGCATCTGTATCATGCTCAGCGTGGCATCGAGGCCGTCCAGCATGCCCTTGATGGGTACGCCGATGACCGGCACCGTCGTGTGGGCGGCAATGACGCCGGGCAGGGCGGCAGCCATGCCGGCAGCGGCAATAATCACCTTGATGCCGTACTCTGCGGCATCGACGGCAAAGCTCTCCGTGTCGTCTGGTGTACGATGGGCTGAGAGGATGCGCATTTCAAACGGCACTTGCATCTCGTCGAGCAGCTTGCAGGCTTTTTCCATGACGGGCAGGTCGCTGGCGCTGCCCATGACAATACTGACTACTGGTTTCATGTTGTTTTTCTTTTTTTTTGTTCGATATTTCGAGGTTCCGAGGTTCCGATGTTCCGAGGTTCCGATGTTCCGAGGTTCCGATGTTTCGAGGTTTTGGGGGCTCCGAGGTCAGAGCAGGAAGATGGCGAGGGCGGCGCTGACGAAGCCCACCCAGAAGCCGCCGACCACCTGTGACAGCGAGTGCTGGCGCAGAATCATGCGGCTGGTGCCCACCAGTCCGGCTACGATGAATATCAGACAGAGCCACCACACGGGGTTGAAGCCCAGATACTCTGCAAAGGCGAACAGCGCGCCGCCCATGCCGCCGATGGCTGCGGTATGCTCAGAGATTTTCCACCATACATTGATGAGTGCGCAGCTGATTTGCACCATCAGGGCGGCCACCACGATGCTGGACATGAAGTGCGGCATGTGCAGCTTGTCCATCACGTAGATGCAGGTGAAATAGCATACGATGCTGATGACGTAGGGCACCATGCGCTTCTCCCGATGGCCCAGCTCTATCAGGTTCCAGCCTTGATAGCGGCGGTAGAGGCTAATCATGAAGGTCGGCATCAGGATGGTAAACAGGTAGACCATTATCAGCACCTGTAGCTTGTAGAGCCAGGGGAAGATGCTGAGGTAGCTGAACGAGAAGAGCGCTATCAGTCCGATGATGGGCAGATAGAACGGTGTGAACAGTACGCTCAGTATGCGCGCAGTCAGGATGATTTGCTTTTCTTGTCTCATCAATTCCTTACACCTTAATAGTTTATATATAATAGATAGCTTCTTAGCATAGCCGACATCCCGTCAGCGGCGCAGCCGCGACACGGGGAAACCCAGCTGTTCGCGGTATTTGGCCACCGTGCGCCGTGCTATGGGGAAGCCTTTCTCCGTCAGTAGCTTTGTCAGGGCGTCGTCGCTTAGCGGCTTACGCTTGTCTTCGGCCTCGATGATGTCGCGCAGCACGGCCTTGATTTTACGCGTCGACAGCTCCTCGCCGCCGGCCGTCACGAAGCTGTCGTTGAAGAAGTAGCGCAGTGGGAACGTCCCCCATCGTGTCTGTGCATATTTCGAGTTCGACACGCGGGATATGGTGCTCAGGTCCAGTCCAGTCTTCTCGGCAATGTCCTTGAGAATCATGGGGCGCAGCAGTGCCTCGTCGCCCTCTTCAAAGTAGCGGTGCTGCCATTGTATGATGGCCCGCATGGTGATGAACAGCGTATGGCGCCGCATGCGGACGGCCTCGATGAAGCACTGTGCGGCCTCGACCTTCTTCCTGGTGTAGAGCAGTGCTTCCTTCATCTGCCGGCTCATGTGCTCCTTGTTGTTCTGGTACTCCTGCAGGGTGTCGGTGAACGACTGCGAGACGTGCAACTCCGGTATGTCGCCCTGGTTCAGCGTGAAGGTCACCGTGCCGTCGTCCTGCGTGTCGATGATGAAGTCGGGTGTTATCTGCTGCACCGAGTGCCCCGACACCTCGCCCATGGCCGAGCCGGGCTTGGGATTCAGGCGGCGCATCTCGCGTATCAGCGTCTCCGCTTGCAGGTCGTTCAGCTCCAGCGCCTGTTGCAGGCGCTCCCAGTGCTTCTTGGTGAACAGGTCGAAATGCTCTTCCACCACCCGTTCCATCAAGTCGCGCAGCCGCGACGGTTCGCGTCGTCGTATCTGTAGCAGCAGGCATTCCTGTAGCGAGCGCGCCCCGATGCCGGCAGGGTCGAAGTCCTGCAGTTTCTTCAGCACCGCCGCTATCTCGTCCTCCCCGGCGTTGATGTTCTGGTAGATGGCCAGCTCGTCGGATATGATATGCAGCGGCTTGCGTAGCAGGCCATCGTCGTCGAGCGAGCCGATGAGGTATTCCATTACGGGGCGCTCCTCGTCCGACAGGTCGGCGGTGCTCATCTGTTCCTTCAGCTGGTCGTAGAACGACAGCGACTGGCCGTAGACCATCTCCTCCCGTTCCTCCGTGTTGTTGGCACCGTGCTGGTATACCGGCAGTTCCTCGTCGTCACGGCCGATGGCAGCCAGCGCTTCGTCGAGGGCCGACTGGCGCTGCTCCTGCTCGTATTCCGACTGCTGTTCCGTGTCCTCGGTCTCTCCGCCGCCCTCAAAGGCGTCCGTGCTCTCCGGGAAATCCTCTGCCGAAACCTCCAAGGCGGGGTTGTCGTCCATTTCGGCATTGATGCGCTCCGTCAGCTGCGTGATGGGCAGCTCCGTCAGCTGCGCCAGCAGCAACTGCTGTTGGGTAATGTTCTGCGCCAGCTTCTGTTGCTGCGCCAGTCTTAGCTCCTGTACCTGTTCTTGTGCCATGCCTTACCGGTAGTATGCTTTCAGCTGTTCCGCATAGTTGGCCAGCTTGTTGGTGTCGCCGTTGCCGTAGCGCTTCCATATCTGCTGACAGGGATGCAGCAGCGGACTGAACGTCACGTCGCGTCGGTTCAGGTAGGGGTCGCAGTGCTGGTATACTTCCAGCACGTCGGTTACCAGCGAGGCTGGGAGCTTCAGCAGGCGTGCCAGCTCCTGCACCTCCGGCGTGTCGTTGACCATCGTGATGGGTGTCAGCTGGAAATAGAGGTTCAGCATCAGAATCAGCGCTACGGGTGTCAGCCGCTCGTCGGCCTCCACGGGGCGGAAGTCGCGCTCAAAGGTCTCTTCCACCTCCACCCCCTCATAGAAGTCGCCACCGCTGTTGAATCCCACCATCGAGCGCAGCAGCTGTACAGCGCGGCTCAGGCGCTTCGGGTTGCGGCTGTACTCTTGCCAGATGCGTTCCACGCGCGGCGTCTCCAAGTTAGCAATCTGTTTCATCCGTGCATGCAGCAGTTCCGGGGCTATGTGCAGCTCCAAGCTCAGCTCCACCAAGGCACGGCTGTAAAGCGGCTTTACGCCGACAGGTTTGTGCAGGTATAGCTGCATCAGCAACAGCCAGTAGTCGTCATGCCAATTCTGATTCTTTGACATACTTTTGATGTTTTTGTTGATTTCGACTGCAAATCTATAGGTTTGTTATAACCCACTGACTGTCAGTCACCTTTCGAGTCAGCATATAGGAGAGGTTACGAATTAGTTACATACAGAAGTCCGAAATTCTCCACGATTTGCTTAGGACTCTGATAGCTCTCTATCGACCTCATTTGCGGCTACAAAGGTACAAAAACTATTTCAAAATAACGACACATATACCAATAAAACGATTTCTGATAGTGCTTTTTAACTTCTACGGGGTCTGACAGTAGTCAAAAGACTCGTTGTAAAAGCCATTATTGCCGCCCGAAGGAGTCATTAGACGGGCTGATGACACCTTCGGGCTGTTTGGGAATTAACCGCAATGCAGAGTGCCACCGACAGATTGAACGTGTTCCTTCTGCCGACGATGCACACTTCATTGTGGTTGTTCCCTTTTCTGCAGGTAGGCTTTCACAATAATACACTCTACTGTCAGCACAATGATTCTCTCTTCACATGATTAAGAAACACAAAGGTTTGTCGGGAAAGGATTAACTTCGCCGCGAGAGGCTATCCTTGGGATGGCCGAGGTATCGGCTTGCCAAAGATAGCCACTCACAGCTGTATGTCTGCAAGGAAACAAGGCGCACATTTTCGTGGAAACATTGTGGATCAATCTGAGATTGGCACGATGTTTTCAGGAACATGTACACCACGTTTCAGTTCTTGCTGACTCATGAGGTGGCTTTCCCGAATCACAAGCCTTGTCTGATTAGCCCAAAGTATGGTTGTGAAAGCGATTATTGCCGCCCGAAGCAGTCATCCGACGAGCAGATGACATCTTCGGGCTGTCTGGGGAATAACCGCATCTAAGAGTGCCACCGACTGATAGAATACAATTCTACAGCCGACGATGCACACTTATCTGTGGTTGTCCCCTCTATGTAGGCATTCGCAATATCACGCTATACTTGGAAAGCACATCCGACCGTCGCAAAAGCCCATTGTTTTTCGTCGTGCAAGTTTCCCTGCTTGTCGGTGCCGAGCCACTGATAAGCAGACAAACACGCACGACTGTTAACGGAGGGGAGGAAACTGACGGTCGTGCTTGCAAGGATTACCCTTGTAGGCAGGACTGCCAGATTCCTCTATCTCCTCCACTTTGTTTTGGTAGGCTTTTGCGAGACAATCACTTCAAATACCCACGTACAAGTCGCCGAGGGCGAGGTGACTTTAGAAAACTCACGCCTCTGTCTGCCGATGGCAAAGCGGACTCTATCAGCACTACCTATTGTCTTTCGATGCCCCTATCAGCCCTTTGGTTAAGTTCGCTGCCGCGAACACGAACGAAGGGGAGTAGCCCATGATGCGAAATCCGTTTCCCGAACCACCGCATTTTGTCTTCCTGTCGCCTGATGTTTGATCGTTCCAGCGGCAAAGGTAAACCGCAAATTGGAATGGCAAAGTTTCAAGCCCCAAGGGGTTTCGGGGAAATCTCCACACCCGCAAGGGGGTAGTATTTCGCTGGAAAAACTTTGCGAATCCAATTCTGCTACCTTTGAGAGAGCCGCAGGAACGAACAAACGGTGATAGGAAGACGCAAAAAAAACGGTGGATTCGAGGAAACAGAATTAGTTCATTAGGAACTTCACTTCACAGCTCCTGGATCCACATAAAAAATAAAGATTATGGCATACAACAGTACAATGACAACAGCAGCGGTTATCGCAGTCATAGCATACCGCATCATCCTTTGGGCAGTCCGCATCCTGTGGTATTGCTTCAAGGCAGTAGTGAACATCATCCTTTGGCTTCTGAGAGCCGTATTCTGGACGATGCTATTCCTCACACGTATCATCCACTAATCCCCTACCGCCATGCTCAAAGTAGCCCTCATGAACTATGTTCCGCAGCGTTATATGCGCCGTGCAGACTTCGACACACAGGAGAATATGCGCCATATCCTCGACTTCAAGGCAGGTCGCAAATATGCCTCACGCTGGGCTTCGAGGATTGTAGGCAAGGCACTTTCCTCTATGGACTTGTCGAATACAGTCATCGTGTGCATCCCCGCCAGTTGTGAACAGACCAACAAGAGGAGATACAAGAGCTTTTCCGCAGACGTGTGCGCTATGTGCGGAGCCATCAACGGATTTGAGCATGTGCAGGTTATCGGCAAGCGTGAGAAAGTACATATCAGCAAGAAACACAGCCAAGAAAGCAACGTGCAGATAGACACCGACTATTTCAACGGCAAGCGTGTGTTACTTATTGACGACATTTGCACCACCTGTGCCACCGCCAACGCATTCATTGAGCAGATGCAAAAGGCAGGTGCAGACGTAAGAATGACCCTCTTTCTCGCC
>JAFUDJ010000033.1 GCA_017459445.1 Prevotella sp.
ACGCCCTGTAGACGGGCTTTCCCGCCACCCCGTGAAGGGTGAAAGCAAGTTTTTGAAAACCTCGCCCGCGCATGCGCGAACCTTATTTTGAAGAGTAAGCTGACCCCACCCCAGCCCCTCCCCTGCGAGGGGAGGGGAGTTAGGGGCGGCTCCCCTCGCAGGGGGGGAGTTGGGGACGGCCTCCTCTCGCAGGGGAGGGAAATTGGGGCGGTGAAGACAAAGCCCTTTGCCGTGTGAGGGTTATAACGACACACGGAAGAAATTTTTGTTTTATAATGTTTTCTGGCTCGCCGCCCGCGAGGATGGCTGCCAGTTTTGAGACAGGGCTTTAAAACCACGGCGCCGCGAGGTGCGCAGGGCCCGAATGTTTAAAATTTAGTTAGTAAGAAAATTAAAGCCTCCCCTTATTCGTGAGAATAGGGGGAGGCTGCGTTTTTGCAGGGAAAAAGGGTGAATAAGTCGCGGAAAATGCTTACCTTTGCAGCACAGGACATATATCATAAGGAGAAAGAAGATGAAGGGACATATCTTTTTGATGGCGGTGGCAGCATGGCTGCTGGCGCTGACGGCACAGGCACAGCAGGTGAAGGGGCCGTTGGAAGACGACAATAACGTGACCGACCTGACGGGCGACAGCATCAGCAAAGCCAATACGGCACGCCCCGTACCGGGCAGCAGCCGGCGCGGCGAGAACCCCGTGCTGTTCCTTGTGGGCAACTCGACGATGCGCAACGGCACACTTGGCAACGGCAAGAACGGCCAGTGGGGATGGGGCTACGTGGCCGACCGCTATTTCGACAGCGCACGCATCACCGTTGAGAACCAGGCTCTGGGCGGCATGAGCAGTCGCACGTTCTATAACAAGCTGTGGCAACCCATCCGCGACGCCCTGCGACCGGGCGACTGGGTCATCATCTCCATCGGCCATAACGACAACGGCCCCTACGACAGCGGCCGTGCAAGGGCCAGCATTCCCGGCATCGGCACGGAGACGCTCGACGTGACCATTCAAGAGACTGGCGAACGGGAGACGGTCTACACCTACGGCGGCTACATGCGGAAGTATATCAACGACGTGCGGAAAAAGGGGGCACACCCCATCCTGATGTCGCTGACGCCCCGCAACGCCTACGACGAGCAGGGCCTGACCATCCGCAAGCCCCACTCGGAATGGCTGCGGCAGGTGGCCGAGGCCGAGCACGTGCCCTACATCGACCTGAACGACATCTCTGGTCGTAAGTTAGACGGCTATAGCACGTGGAAAAAGAACTACCTGTTCTATCAGGACAAGATACACAGCAGTCTGTTAGGGGCTGAGATGAATGCCCGCTCAGCAGCCGAGGGGCTGATGGCCAGCAGCGACCCCGCCCTGCGCGAGCTGCAGGACATGATGGTCAACGTCAGTCTGCCGACGGTCGATGTACAGCGCAAGGCGGGATGCCCCGTGGTGTTCATCACCGGCGACAGCACGGTGAAGAACCAGGACAAGGACGAAGACGGCATGTGGGGCTGGGGCGCAGTGGCCTACAGCGTGTTCGACTCGACGCAGGTGGTATGCGCCAACTGCGCCATGGCGGGCCGCAGTGCACGCACCTTCATGAACGAAGGGCGTTGGGAGAAGGTGTACAACAGCCTGCAGCCCGGCGACTACGTGCTCATCCAGTTCGGCCATAACGACCAGGCTGCTATCGACAAGAAACCTATGCGCGGTGCCATCCGCTCGTCGCAGGACACGTGCCACGTCTACTGCATGGAGGGCAGCAAACGCTACGAGCTGGTGTATTCCTTCGGCTGGTATCTGCGGAAATTCATCGACGACGTGCGGGAGAAGGGGGCAACCCCCATCCTTGTGTCGCTGACGCCCCGCAACCGGTGGAAGGACGGCCGCATAGAACGCCGCATGAAAGACCTCGGCGCGTGGTATCGCGACGTGGCGCAGTCGACGGGTGTAGAGCTGATTGACGTCCATAACATTTCCGCCGACTACTTCGAGTCCATCGGCGAGGAGGCCACGCGGGCCTACTTCTGTCCCGACGGCACCCATACCACACTGGCCGGAGCACGGCAGAACGCAAAAAGTCTGGCCAGCGGGCTCCGCGCTGCGGGTAGTCCACTGGCCAGATTTTTAAAGTAAGTTGTTTTTTAGTCCGTAATCAGGTTCTCGCCCGTCATGTCGGCAGGCTGCTCCAGACCCATGATGTGCAGGATGGAGGGAGCCACGTCGGCTAGACGACCGTCCTTCACGGTGGCCGAGTTGTTGTTGGTGACGTAGATGAAGGGCACGGGATTCAGCGAGTGGGCGGTATTGGGCGTGCCGTCGGGGTTGATGGCATTGTCGGCATTACCGTGGTCGGCAATGATGATGGCCTCGTAGTCGTTGGCCTTGGCAGCCTCGATGACGTCGTGCACGCAGTGGTCGACGGCCCAGACGGCCTTGGCAATGGCGTTGTAGACGCCCGTGTGACCCACCATGTCGCCGTTGGCGAAGTTCACCACGATGAAGTCGTACTTCTGCTCGTTGATGGCTGCCACCAGCTTGTCCTTTACCTCGTAGGCCGACATCTCGGGCTTCAGGTCGTAGGTAGCCACTTTGGGGCTGGGCACCAGGATGCGGTCCTCACCCTCGAAGGGTGCCTCGCGGCCACCGTTGAAGAAGAACGTCACGTGAGCGTACTTCTCGGTCTCGGCGGTGTGCAGTTGCTTCTTGCCCTGACGGCTCAGGTATTCGCCCAGTGTGTCCTCCACGTTCTCCTTGGGGAACAGGATGTGTACCCCCGTGAACGATGCGTCGTACGGCGTCATGCAGTAGTACTGCAAGCCGGGGATGGTCTTCATCTGCTGCTCCGGCATGTCCTGCTGCGTCAGCGCAATGGTCAGCTCCTTGGCGCGGTCGTTGCGGAAGTTGATGAAGATAACCACGTCGCCCTCCTCGATGAGTCCGTTGACCGAGGCGTTGTGGATGGGCTTGATGAACTCGTCGGTCACGCCCTCGTCATAGCTTTCCTGCATGGCCTGTACCATATCGGTAGCCTGCTTGCCCTCGCCCTTGACCAGCAAGGCATAACCTTGCTGCACTCTTTCCCAGCGCTTGTCGCGGTCCATGGCATAGAAGCGGCCCACGATTGAGGCTATGGCGGCGTCGTTGTCCTGACAGACCTTCGTCACCTGCTCAATGAATCCCTTACCGCTCTTCGGGTCGGTGTCGCGGCCGTCCATGAAGCAGTGTACAAACGTCTGGCCGCTCAGGCCGTAGTGCTTGCCGACCTCTATTAATTTAAAGAGGTGGTCGAGGCTGGAGTGCACGCCGCCGTCAGAGCACAGACCCATCAGGTGCAGCTTCTTTCCGTTCTCCTTGGCGTATGTATAGGCGGCCTTCACCTGTGGGTTCTCCACGATGCTGCCGTCCTTGCAGGCGCGGTTGATTTTCACCAGGTCCTGATACACGATGCGGCCTGCACCGATGTTCAGGTGTCCCACCTCAGAGTTACCCATCTGTCCGTCGGGCAGACCGACGTCCTCGCCCGAGGCCTGCAGCTGCGAGTGAGCCGACACGGCTGTGAGATAGTCCAGATACGGAGTCGGCGTGTTATAGATTACGTCACCCTTTCCATGTTTTCCGATTCCCCATCCGTCGAGAATCATGAGTAATGCTTTCTTTGCCATTGTAGTTTTTGTTATTTTACTATTTTACCTTTTTACTTTTTCTTTGTGCTTGCAAAGGTACTACTTTTTTGCGTCACACGGATTCAGAGGCTACATTATTTATTATTAAATAACAAAACGGCGCCGCCAGCAAACTAAATATAAGTTAAGCAATGATGACAATTAAACGGCTCGAACATCCTTATAATAAAGAACAACAAACAAAAAGAAACAGCTATACGATAATGAACGTAAAGGAGTTAGAACTGCTTGCCGAGAAGAACCGCAAGCGGTTGGTAGAGGTGGTGTATGCCGCCAAGGCCGGCCACATCGGCGGCGACCTGTCGTGCCTGAACGTGATGACGGCACTGTATTTTCATGTGATGAAGAACGCGGAGCCCGGCAACCCCGTGCCGGAACACGGCGGGCGCGGCATGGGCAATCCGGAGCGCGACCGCTTCGTGCTGTCGAAGGGACACTGCGTGGAAGCGCTGTATGTGACCTTGGAGGCCAAGGGCTTCCTCGCACCCGAAGTGCTCGACACGCTGGGTAAGTTTGGCTCGGTGCTGAGCGGCCACCCCACCATTGAGGTGCCGGGCATCGAGGTAAACAGCGGCGCCTTGGGCCACGGCCTAAGCATCGGCGTGGGCATGGCCATTGCCGCCAAGATGGATAAGAAGCAGTGGAAGACCTACGTGCTGATGGGCGACGGCGAACAGGGCGAAGGCAGCATCTACGAAGCCGCCATGGCCGGTAACCGCTACCATCTGGACAACCTCGTGGCCATCATCGACCGTAACCACCTGCAGATTTCCGGCAACACGGAGGACGTGATGCCCATCGACAGCATCCGTGAGCGCTGGAGCGCCTTCGGCTGGGATGTCATTCAGATGAATGGCGACTCGATGGAGGACATCGTGAAGACCTTCGACGCCATCGACTACGCCAACGGCAAGCCCCATCTGCTTGTCTCAGAGACCACCAAGGGCAAGGGCGTCAGCTTCATGGAAGGCATCGCCAAGTGGCATCACGGCGTGCTGAACGAGGAGCAGTGCAAGGCTGCCGTCAAGGAGATAGAAGGACGCATCGCGTCTCTGTCGAAATAACGAAATAACGAAATATCGAAATAATCATGATTGCTTGTAGAAAACAGTTTACCGACACGTTGCTGGAACTGGCACGTGAGGACAAAGATATCGTTGCCGTAACCACCGACGCTCGCGGTTCGGTGACCTTGGGCGACTATGCCACGGCGCTGCCTGAGCAGTTTGTGGAGTGCGGCATTGCCGAGCAGGATGCCGTAGGCATCTCAGCCGGTCTGGCACACTCAGGAAAGAAAGTGTTTTGCTGCGGCCCCGCCTGTTTCTATGTAGCCCGTTCACTGGAACAGGTAAAGGTCGATTTGGCCTATTCGGAAAATCCCGTCACCATACTCGGTGTGTCGGGCGGCGTGGCCTATGGCGCATTAGGTGCCACCCACCACTCGCTGCACGACATCGCCGTGCTGCGCACCTTCCCCGGCATGACGGTCTGTCTGCCCAGCGACTGGCGCTTCACCAAGAAACTGGTGAAGCTGCTCGTCGACTATGACAAGCCGTGCTATGTCCGTGTGGGGCGTGCCGCCATCCCTGACGTCTATGCCGACGATAACTTCAAGGTTGTTCCCGGCAAGGCCATCCAGCTGCTGGACGGCAAGGACGTGACCATTGTGGCTGCCGGCGAGACCGTCTACCACGCCTGGCAAGCAGGCTTGCAGCTGAAGGAGCAAGGCATCACGGCCCGCGTCCTCGACTGTTCGTGGATTAAGCCGTTCGACACGGAGGCTATTCTGAAGGCTGCCCGCGAGACGGGCCGCATCGTCACCGTCGAGGAGCACTCGCAGTTCGGCGGCCTTGGCGCCATGGTATGCGAAACCCTCTCTGAGCATCCCGTCCCCGTCCGCATCATCGGCATCCCCGACGAGAATGCCATCCACGGCACCAATGCCGAGATATTCCACCACTACGGCATGGATGCCGAAGGCATTGTCAAGTCCACTAAAGCCTTTATCGCATGAACTATATCATCGCAATAGACCAGAGCACGTCGTCGACCAAGGCTTTGCTGTTCGACGAGCAGTGCAAGATGGTGGCACGTACCAACGTCGACCACAAGCAGTACTACCCGCAGACCGGCTGGGTGGAGCACGACGCGGAGGAGATATATCAGAACATGATAGAAGCTATCAGGTTGTTAATTGACCATTCACCATTCTCCGGCGGAGCGGAGTGTGGCGTTGCGAGGACAAGTGACAATTTCTCTCTTTGTATCACCAACCAGCGTGAGACTGCCGTGGTATGGAACAAGGCGACGGGCAAGCCCATTGCCAATGCCGTGGTATGGCAGGACACCCGTGGTGCCCAGCTATGCCGTGAGCTGCGTTCGCAGGGCAAGGCGAAGATGGTGTTCGACAAGAGCGGCCTGCTCATCGACCCGAACTTCTCCGCTACGGGTGTGAAATGGCTGTTGGACAATATCCCCGGTGCCCGCGAACAGGCTGTACGCGGCGAGTTGCTGATGGGTACGATGGAGACCTGGCTTATCTGGAAGCTGACGGGCGGCACGGTCCATGCCACCGACTACACCAACGCCTCGCGTACCATGCTCTTCAATATCCATACCATGCAGTGGGACGACGACCTATTGCAGCTGTTCGACATCCCCCGTTCGATGATGCCCGAGCTGAAGCCCTGCGATGCCATCTATGGCGAGACGACTTGTGAAGGGCTGTTTGCCAGCCCGATTACCATTGCCGGCGTGCTGGGCGACAGCCATGGCGCCTTGGTGGGACAGATGTGCTTCACGAAAGGGTCAGGCAAGGTGACCTACGGCACGGGGTCGAGCGTCATGGTGAACATCGGCGAAGAGCCGCTGCCAGCCCCTGAAGGACTGGTGACCAGCGTGGGATTCTCGGCTTTCGGAAAGACCTACTACGGCTACGAGGGCAACATCTACAGCACAGGGGCCACTCTGAAATGGATGAGCGACCAGCTCGGACTCGTGGCACATCCCTCGGAGATGGAAGCCCAGGCCACCAGCGTCAGCGACAACGGCGGCGTATACATCGTGCCAGCCTTCTCAGGACTCGGTGCCCCCTGGTGGAAGAGCAACGTCAAGGGAGCCATCTTCGGACTGACCTTCGCCACCACCAAGGCGCACATTCTGCGGGCGGCCCTGGAATCGATAGCCTACCAAATCAGGGACTTGGTGGACGTTATGGCGCGTACCACCGGCAGCCGCCTCAGCGAAATCTGCGCCGACGGCGGTCCTACGAAGAACCAGTTCCTCATGCAGTTCCAGGCCGACATGCTCGACACCTCCGTGGTCTGCACGGAAGTGGACGACGCCTCGGCACTCGGCGCCGTCATCATGAATGGCTTCGCACGTGGCCTGTGGAGCGGTTTCGACGATGTCATCGCCTTCCGCAAGGTCACACAGACCTACACGCCGCAGGCTGCCCCGCAGCGTGAAATGCTCTATCAGGGCTGGCGCAACGCCGTGAACCAGCTCATCCGATAAGGAACATGTGTTTAGTCTTGCTCTATCAAGGCAACGGCATAGGCGGAAATGCCTTCCTGACGGCCCGTAAAGCCTAAGCGCTCCGTCGTCGTTGCCTTGATAGATATTTGGTCAGGGTCGCAGCCGATAACGCCGGCCATGCACTGCTGCATGGCGGGAATGTGCGGATTCATCTTGGGACGCTCGGCACAGATGGTCGCGTCAATATTGACCAAGTGGTAGCCCTTGGTGGCTATCAATTCTATGGTACGCGCAAGGATGACCTTGCTGTCCATGCCTTCCGTTTCAGCACTGGTGTCAGGGAAGTGGTAGCCGATGTCGCGCATGTTGGCAGCACCGAGTATGGCATCGCAGATGGCATGTATCAGCACATCGGCATCGCTGTGACCCAACAGCCCCAGCTCGTACTCAAGCCGGATTCCGCCCATCCACAGTTCCCTGCCGGGAACCAAGCGGTGAACGTCGTAGCCCATTCCAACTCTTGTCATCGGCGACTGAAAAGGTCTTTAATGCCGTCCATATCGAAGGCCAGCGTGAAACGGAGGGTCTGGTCGAGCGGGTTGCTCTTGGCCGTGGAGATGACGTAGCCGACGTCGAGCGAGAAGACACTCATGCGGAAGCCGCCACCGACGGTGAAGTACTTACGGTTACCCTTCGACTCCGACTCATGGTGATAACCGGCACGCAGCGTGAACTGGTCGTGATAGGTGTATTCAGCACCCACGCTCCACTGTACCTCCTCCAGCTCTTCCTTGAAACCGCCGGGGGCATCGCCGAAACTCTTGAAGATACCACTGATGGAGCTGACGTCGCTATACTCCTCGATGACACGGGCCTGATAGGCTTCTGCCGACTCGCCATCCTCCTGTTTTGGCACGGTAGGCACCAACAGCTTGTTAGCATCGGCGGCAATGGTGAAGCGGTTGTACTCATCAATAGGCACCATCAGCGAGGCACCCAGGCGCAGGTTGGCGGGCAGGAACTGCGAGCGGTCGTCGCCGTAGTACTTAATCTTAGAACCGACATTCGAGATGTTCAAACCCAGTCCTAACTGGCACTCGCGCTGGCCGATGTTGATATAGTTGTTGTAGTAGCAGGCTATATCAGCAGCAAAGGCAGACGCCGGCGAGGCATCCTCGGTATAGTCGTAGCGCAGGTCGCTATATATCCAGCGCAGGGCGGCAGCGATGGAGAACGTCTCGCTGAGCATCAGCGAGGCACCCACGTCGACCGACATCTCATAGGGCTTGACGGTCATGGCGTTCTCGTCGAGCGACGTCATCACCTCACCAAGCGAGAAATAGCGCAGCGAACCGCTGACGGCAGCATACTCGCCGATGCGGTAATAGCCAGCCACGTATGCCAGGTCGATGTCGTTGACCAGTTTGCGCAGCCACGGCGTATAGTTCAGCGCCAAGCCGGCACGACTGATACAGAACGGATATTTGGCGGGGTTCCAGTACTGTGAGTTGACGTCAGGGTCGGTAGCCACGCCGACGTCGCCCATACCGGCGGCACGGGCATCAGGCGCTATGGTCTGCGAAATGACAGCATGCTCAACGGGGTTGAACTGGCTCTTCGTGTCCTGAGCAGAGACTGCTAAAGGTAACAAGGTGAAAAGGTAAAAAGGCAAAGCCATTCTTACCCAACCCGCAACCTTATCATTAATAATCTTCTTCATATTCTGATATATGTTTACTTTTCTTTTCCTTTATCTTTACTGTTCCACCTTCCATCATCGCCTCAGCACAATAAGCTTCTTAGCCTTCGAGGCATAGCTGCTGCCGTCGCTGCTGATGCTGAGACGGTAGAGATAGAGGCCCGTCTGCAACTGGCGGCCACCGTCGACGGTGAGGTCCCAGTCAATCTTATACGTATTGTCCGAGGTCACGCCGCTCTCCGTATGCGACCAGAGCTGGCGGCCAGCGGTGTCGAACACCTCCAGCTTGACATCCATGTTGGCACCGATGCGGTCGTGGATGATGCGGAACGACGTGGTGGTACGGGCCGGATTCGGCGAGCACTCGACATTGATGAACACGGGTTCGAGGCCCTTCACGACGTTGAATGTCAGCTCACGCGTTGACGAATTGTTAAGGACATCCCAGGCGCGGAACAGCAGTTTATGCTCTCCGTACGACAATTCTGGCAGGGTATAGCCTAACGTGCCTTTGGTATAGCTGCCGAAGTCGAACTGGAAGTAGTCGTTCAGCTGATAGGTCTTCGTCATGCTGCCGTCGATGATAATCTGCAAGTCATGGCCAATGCCGCTGCCGGAGGCGTTGATGCCGTCTTCATCGGTGATTTCGGCCACGAAATAGGGCGTCGTATTGACATTGTCGCCATTGTTGAAGGTCGGCGAGTTAAGATAGCAATAGATGTCGGGGCCCACTGAGGGACGGCCCTGCTCGTCGGTGCCGTTGAGCACCAGCTGGTCGCAGATGCCATTGGCCATCACCGTCTTGCCGTTGTTGACGGCAAAGAGATTGATAAGGGCGCTCTGGTCGGAGTACTTGATGTCCATGGGCACGGCGAAGGAGAAAGAGAATTCGCCCTTCTCCACCGTATTGCTGCCGCTGAACACTGTGCTGGGACGGTCGTAGTAGACGAAAGCCTCCTCGGCCTCCGAGATGTTGTTCTGCTTACAGGTAATCTTCTCGCGGATGTCGCGCACCGTAGCCGTAACCACGCCGTCGAAGCTGGTGTCGGTCTGGCCGTCGTCGGTCAGCACGCGGCCCGTTATCTTCACCGTGGAGCCGGCCTTCAGCGTAGGCACCGTGCCGCTTGTCAGCGGCATGTCGTTGATGGTCAGCAGTTCCACGTTGCGTGTCGGCAAGGCCAGGCGCAGAGCCGGGTCGCCCAGTAGCGTATACTGCAGCTTGTTGGCTGAGCGGTCGGTGCTGTAGATGTCTTTTCCCTTGCTGTCGGTACCGACCTTGACACCCGTCGTTATCAGCTCGTTCTTTGTCAGTCGCACGGCTTCGCCAATCGGGACGGGGCGCCCCTCACCATCGGGAGTAAGCACATGCCGCGTAAAGGCAAGGTTCATGACACGGTTCATGTTCTGGTACACCGTGCGCGTCGTTCCATAGAAGGCTATGGCACCGCCCTTCTTGTTGAAGAAGGCACCTTCGCCGATGGTCTCCTCCTGTCCGTCGAACGGCATGATGTCGCACGATGCCGTCATCCACAGAGGCAGCCGCATGGAGGTAGGCTCCTCGAAATCGGAGATGAACAGCACGTTCTCATGGGAGATGACGTCGAAGCGGCCATGGCCGGAATAGTTCATCATCAGGGCGCCCTGCTGCATCTGCTGCTTGATGAGGCGCGTCACATCGGGATAGGAGTGCCCCGTCGCAGAGTTGACCATGGTATAGGCATCCCACATGATGCGCTTCACCTGCAGCTTCGGGAACAGCTGCTCCACCTGGACGGCCACCGAGTCGGCATCGTCCATGTGTGCGTTCTCATTGCCGTCGTCGCCCATGAAGCATATCATGTTCTGCCAGGCACCGGCCTCGCTGTTGCTGATATAGCTTTCTATCTTGTCGACGGCAATGGTGGCTTCTTCAGCAGTACGTGCAGGAATACGTCCCACGGCAACGTCGGCCTGGTCGTAGAACATGCGTCCGCCCTCGCCGTCGTCGAGCATGACGAAGAAGTCGTCGGACACGTAGCAATCGGTCTCGCTATACGAGTTCTCACTTTCGTAGCACAGCAGGAAGTCGTCGGGCGAACAGCTCTTCCAGTCGGAGAGCACCATGCGGTTGTCCCATGCCCCGTCGCCTAACAGCAGCAGGTACTTGGGCATGTCGGCCTCCGTCTCGGCGCGGTCGTAGAGCATTTTCAGATAGCGGCGGTAGGCATTGGCGTCGGGCGTGCCGCTGGAGAACTCGTTGAACAGCTCGTCGGCAGGCACTATCTGCACCCGCAGGCCGTCGCGAGAGGTGTGCAGGGCCTTCAGACGCTCTGCCTGTGCCCGCAGCTTCTGCGACATAGGTATGATGATAACCATGTCGGCTGCCGTGGCAGCGTGGTGGTTCTGGTTCGTGATGCGGTAGACGTACTCCGGCACGGGATAGCTCTGGCTAAGGTCGGGAGCGGGCTTGGGCTGGTTGGAATAGACCGAGATATAGTCCAATCGGACGGTGTAGCTGCTGGCGCCGATGTCCAGCTTCACCTCGTTACTGGCCTGCAGGTTAGTGACGTTGAAGTTCTTCAGCGCCGTATGCATGGCGTCGTGGCTGTTCTTGTTTTCCGACACGTTGACAGTACCCAACTGGGTGCCGTTCAGGGTGACGGTGACCACGGCCGTGCTGGCTGCCGAGACGTTCACCGTCAGGCGTCCCTGCCCCGTAGCGCCGGGCGATGCCAAGGTGTAGGTATAGCTCTTGCCTGCCTGCAGCTGGGTCTCGTCATAAAGGTTGCGGCCGCCGTGGAACCAAGCGTAGTTGTCGACCTCGTAGAGCGTGCAGTAGTCGTCGTCAAGGGGATAGCAGCTGTCAAGGAATGCCTCGCGGTCAAGGGTGGCCGGAGCCTGGTCGTCCTCGGTGAGGAAGTAATAGCCATAGTTAGAATAAGGATTACGCACACGCGTATGGCTCTCATTCCAGGTGACGGGGCCGATGCCATAGAAGAGCTTCCTGCCGTCAACGTTATAGGTGGGCACCTCCTTCAGGTCGTCGGTAGCCGCGAGATAGGCACCGTCGATGGTCTCCGGCTGCAAACCGCCGCCATAGCCGTAGAGTTTGACCTTGCTAAGGTCGGAGAAACCGGCGCGGCGCACCAGGTCGCTCGTCAGCTGATAGATACCCGTGGCGGGAATACGTATCTTTGCCCATGAGCCGGTGCTGAGCACGGAGTTTTCGGCATAGCGGTCGGAAGCGGCGGCGGCACGGCGCTGAGCCTGCACACGCAGCAGGCGCTTCGACAGGCTGCTGCCTTTCACCTTCAGCATGAAGCTGACCAGCTTCTGGTACTTGCCGTCGCGATAGACCAAGGGCACGAACGACACATGCAGCCGTCCCTGCTTCCTGGACACGCTGATGTCCTGCGCTATGTCGGGCAGCGCCTTCAGCGGCTCGTCGATAATGCTGAGATAGCGCTGCACGTCGGCTTCGCTCATGGGGATAAACTCCGGGTACTCGATGGTTACCCGCCAGGTGGAGTCGGCATAGTGGCTGCCTAACTCCTGGGAATACGTAAACACGGGCAGCAGCGAGTCTATCCTTACCTGTTCAGCGGTCAGGTTGAAGAACTTCTGCGCGAAAGCAGGCGACAGATGGCTGACGAGAAGCACCGCCAGCACCCTCGCCATCACGTTCCTATATGTCCTTACATGTATATTCATCACTCGTCGTATATTCTACTTACAGTTAAACTCCAATACCTTACGCTCTTCCAGCCAACCCTCCAGATGGTCGTCAATCTTCACCGGACCGACGCCAGCCGGCGTGCCGGTATAGAGCAGGTCGCCGGTCTTCAGGGTAAAGAACCGGGATATATAGCTCACCAGTTCGTCGACCTTGTAGAGCATGTCGCTCGTACAGCCCTCCTGCACCGTCGTGCCGTTGATGTCAAGATGGAAACGGACGGCCTGTATGTCGCGTACCATGGCCACGTCCACCCAATCGCCTATCACGGCGGCACCGTCGAAGCCCTTGCACAGCTCCCACGGCAGTCCCTTGCTGCGGGCCTCCCGCTGGAGGTCGCGCGCCGTAAAGTCTATGCCCACGGTCAGCGCATCATAGTAGCGGTGGGCAAAGCGCGCAGGAATACTCTTACCCAAGCGGCTGATACGCACCACTATCTCCGTCTCGTAATCCACCTGCTCGCACCAGTCGGGGATGAAAAAAGGCTTGTGATTCTTCAGCAGCGACGAGTCGGCCTTGGTGAAAACGACAGGTTCCTCCGGTTTATATAACGTTCCATCCAGCTCTTTATTGTGCTGGATATAATTCATTCCTACTGCAAATATCTTCATTCTTTACTGATTAACAGCACAAAATTACGCATTTTATCCGATAGTCAACACAATTAGCGCGGATATTTAACAAATAATCTCATTTTTTTCTTTTGCATTTCCCCCGTTTTTCGTACTTTTGCAGCATCATGAAACGTGTAACGGTCTTATTTCTCCTCCTCGCAGTGCTCGCCACAGCCTTTGCGCAGCCTGCCGACCCGCGAAGCCTGCGCTTGGCGGACGTAGCCCTGGAAGGCCCTGTCGACAGCCTGCGCACCCAGCTGACGGCAGCCGGATTCACCGAATGGGGCGGCTCTGCCGACGGCGAGGACTACTACTTTCGCGGCAAGTTCTACGGCATCCGCGCCAAGCTCATCGTCAGCGTGTCCAAAGAGACACACCTCGTCACCTCAGCCTACATCACCGTAGGGCCCTATCGCACGGAAGCCATGCTCAAGAAGAACTTCGACTACTTCCTCTATAAGCTGCAGCAGGAAAACGGCAGCTTCCACCAGCGGGACGGCGCCTATTACTATATGGACGACTTCGGCAGCATCAAGCTCTCCATTGCCGACAACGACAACGGCTCGCACGACATCCGCGTGCTGTACTTCCCCGACGGCACCTTCTACAAAGACGCAATGACCATGGGCTTCCACGACAAGGTGCAGGAGGTGGTCACCGAGAATGCCGTCGCCGAAGAGGAATTCCTGCGCTTCGCCGCCAACGGACAGCTAGAAAACCCCGACCTCACCGACCGCCAGTACAACCGCTTCGGCTACCTGATGCAGGCCCGCATGACCGAGCAGGAAGGCTTCAGCACCGTGGAGTATCTCTACGACGACCACTACCGCCTCAAGACACGCAAGCTCGTCAACCAGACGGCAGGCATCAGCTACATCCACGAATACACCTACAACGACCAGGGCGAGGTCGTCGCGCAGAGCCAGAAGGTGTACGACAAGGACAGCGAGTGCATCCTGACCATCAACCTGCGCAACAACTTCCTCACCCGCGACGAGCACGGCAACTGGACCAGCAACTCCCTGTCACTATCCTATTGGGAAAAGGGGCAACAGAGCCAGCAGACCACCGTCCTGCAAAAACGCACCATCGAATACTGGGAATGATTTTTCCTTCCTCACACAAAGGAAGTACCCCGACCGAGAATCGAACTCGGAACTAAGCTTTAGGAGAGCCTTGTTATATCCATTTAACTATCAGGGCAGTATGACTTACCATCTACAGATTTAGCACTTACCATTTTACGGTTTCGCGTGCAAAGGTACGAAATTTATATGAAAAGCGGAAGGGGAATAACGAAAAATTTGCTGCCGCCATATTTTTTTGTAGCATTTTACACTTTTCCCCGCAATACCCATCCGTGACCACAACCTGCTACGCGAACTCGTCCGCAAGTTCTGTCGTTTTAACGGGCAAATGATGGGGTGTTTTTTAGGTTTCTATGACAATAAAAGGTAACTTGTTACGTTTTAAAGAACGGAAGAAATATAAACAAAAGACATGGGAAAGCTAATCATCAACTCATACGATGAGTTCGCAGCCCATCTGGGCGAGGAGTTAGGAAAGTCGGAGTGGCTGACAATAGACCAGGAGCGCATCAATCTGTTTGCCGATGCCACGCTGGACCACCAGTGGATACACGTCGACGTGGAACGCGCCAAGGAGGAGAGCCCCTATAAGTCGACCATTGCCCATGGCTACCTGACGCTGTCGCTGTTGCCCTATATGTGGGACCAGATTATCGACGTGCGCAACATCAAGATGCTGGTAAACTACGGCATGAACGACATGCGCTTCGGACAGCCCGTGCTGACCGGCAGTCGCATACGGCTCGTCACCAAGCTGCACAACATCCAGAACCTGCGCGGCATCTGCAAGTCAGAAATCAAGTTCGCCATAGAGATAGAGGGCCAGCGCAAGCCGGCCCTTGAAGGCATCGCGGCATTCCTGTACTATTTCAACAGCTGACTTTTCATCCACGCCATCTGTCCACGGTCGGTGGCGTCGCTTGTCCAGTGCTCGTTGACGGGTGTCAGCAGGCACTGCTTCTGGCACTGCAGCACGTTCCATACGGCATACGACGTGGTGGGGGGACAGACGTTGTCGTTATACCCCCACGTCATATACACCGGGGCCTTGATGTGGCGGGCAAAGTTCACGACGTCATAGTAGGGCAGCGTCTTCATGCAGGCTTCCGAATAGGCTCCGCTCTCCTTCTTGAAATGCGGGTAGCCGCTGGTCAGGCCGACGGCGCCTGCCGCCATGTCGCTCAGTGCGGGATGGTTGGCGACGCAGAGCGTGACACGCGGGTCGAGGGCAGTGCCGATGAGTGCCAAGGCGCCGCCCTGACTGCCACCCTGCATGATGACGTTACGACCGTCCCACTCTGGCAGCTGCGTCAGCACGTCGATGCAGCGCACCAGTCCCAGATAGACATGCTTCATGTAATACAGGTCACGGTCCTCCAAGCCCTGCCGCAGGTAGGCATTGCCGTTGTTGTCGAAGGCATGGCGAATCTCGGCAAACACCTCTTCGCTGAGCGTGGGATTCAGGCCGTGGATGTCGAGCGCCATGCGGATGAAGCCATTCTCAGGATAGAAGCGGCGCGTGGTGGCATCGCGGATAGGCTTCACGCCGGCTCCCGGCGGTGTCAGCACCACGGGGCATGAGCCTACCGTGGCACCCTTGGGCATGAGCAGATAGGCATAGAAGGCATGGTGCTCGCTGTCGAGCTCTATCTTCAGCCGGTAGGCATCCACCTTGTCGCTCGACATCTCCTTGGCATACTCCTTCGTATACTTCACCGGGAAGGCCTTGGCAGCCTCCAGCTGCTGCTGCCAGAACGGCCAGAAGTCCTTCGGCTCCTGCGTATAGGGCTGTATTTTGTCGGCGGAGAAGCCTACCTTGACATGGTGCTCGTAGGTCTTGCCGTCCAGCGTCAGCCGCAGCCGCAGGTCGCGGAAGCACGGCTTCCTGGCCGTCCCCATCTTGATGGTGGCGCGCCCGTTCTTCAGCTGCACGGTGCCTTTCTGGTCAGCCGGAAGCAGGTCGTTGCCTACCTCCCACTCCACCATGCCGTCGCGCGGTATGCCATACTTATAGAACTGCACGTCGACGGTGGCCTGCTGACCCGTCTCGTAGAGCCAGTCGGCATGGTCAGGTACGGTTACCCACAGGTAGTCACTGCGGTAAGGATAGTTCTCAGCGCTTGCCATGCCTGCCAGCATGCAGAGCATCAGCAACAATGGTGCACGATAAATCATCATATTGCTAAATCGTAAATCAATAGTAAATAGTAAATCGTTAAATCGTAAATACATAGAGACTTTAGAAAGTTGGATTCTTTAATTTTTCAATTCTTTTATTCTCCTTGTTTCCCACAACTCTATCGAGTTGATGATGTTCTGCCACAGCACGTAGCAGCCGGCACCCACCGAAGCCACGGGATGCAGATACATATAGGCCACCCAGATGCTGAGGGCCGTATTCTTCTGAAACAGCGCCTGACCGCTGTTCACCTCTTCACCCAGCCGCCGCCCGACGGCCCGTCCGATGCCAAACTGCACGAAACAGAGCACAAAGGTGGCACCGGCTATGGCCAGGAGCAGAGCCACGGAGGCGTCGCTGTGCACGATGTTCTTCACCGTGATGCCCGTCGTGATGCTGAGCGATATGCTCCAGCAGTAGAAGCTCAGGTTGGGCAGGGCAGCCAGGCGCACACAGAGCACCTTGGCATGGTGCTGCATCAGCCATCCCAACACCAAGGGCAGCAGGAGCACGATGCTCACCTTCTCCAATATGATAAGGAAAGCCTCGAAGAACGTGACGCCCGCCGCCGGCTCCAAAGCGGGAAACACAAGCGGTATCATGAGTGCCGAGGCCAGCGCGGAGATGAGCGTAAAGGTGGTCATCGTCGAGATATTGCCGCCCAGCTTGCCGACGACAACGGGAGCTGCCGAGGCCGACGGTCCGATGATACAGGTGAGGAGCGCTTCCCAAAAGAGCGGAGCGTAGAGCGTGGAGCGTGAAGCATGCGGGGCCGCATCGTAGTGTTTGACCCAGAGGATGACGGCAACGGTCGCCGCCACCAACAGCAGCTGCGCCACGAGGATGCCGGCATGCCACCGGTGGGGGCGCATCTGGTGGAAGTCGACCTTGCAGAAGGTGACGAACAACGTCAGGAAGACAAACAGGGGGAACAGGACGTCGAACACAGGTGCCAGCCTGTCGCCCATGGCGTCGAGCTGCGGCACGTAGTAGAACGTGAGGTAGCTCGCCGTACCCACGGCGATGGCCACGGGCAGCGTCCAGTCTTTCAGCAGTTTAATCAGTCGGTTCATTCGTCTTCTGTCCTGTCAAACGGTATGACACACCGTTGCGCTTGATGACGACCCGGCCACGATGCAGATATTTCCTGACGGCAGCGGGCTGGGCGTCCGGCCGCGCCATGGTGACGCCCGCCGCCTCCTGCTCCATCTGCACGGCCAGGGCATGCGCCTCAGCGGCGCCCCACAGCCAGCAGCCGAAGCCGAAGTCCTCGAAGTTAGGATGTGAGTCGTAGGTGATGACGCCACCGTCCTCGGGCTTGGCACCCGTTCCTTGCAGATAGCCTACGAAGCCGTCGTCGGGATGCACGGCATGCAGCATGGCCTGCCAGCCGCGACGGATGGCAGGCAGATAGGTGTCGGCATCGAGCAAACCGCTGCGAACGCCATAGGCCATGCCGCCCACGAAGAGCGACGTACCCGTCATCTCCGGTCCCTCGCTGCCTGCCTGACCGTAGTTGGTGGGGGCAGCAAGGCTGACATTCCACGAGCCGTCAGCACGCTGGCAACGCAGCAGGGCCTCGCTCATGCGGCGGAAGTCGGCGGCATAGTCGGCACGGTGCGCCTCGTCAGCCGCCGTAAACTGCATCACCCTGGCCAGCGCCATGTATACCCACCCGTTGCCACGGCTCCA
This sequence comes from Prevotella sp., assembly GCA_017459445.1. GTDB lineage: Bacteria > Bacteroidota > Bacteroidia > Bacteroidales > Bacteroidaceae > Prevotella. The sequence continues at coordinate 18,146 of JAFUDJ010000033.1, forward strand.
GTAGCAGTCCTTGTCGGTCTCCGTCAGGTCGCGGTATGGCGGGTCGTACTGATAGTCACGATACCACAGCCCCGTCGTCTCGTTGAACAGCGGCAGGCCGCCACCCTGTCGGGTGCCGCCATGCTGGTTGCGGGTGAACTGGTACATCTGGTACATGCGCTCCCAATAGGCGGCATTGCCGGTGATGGTGCCCAGCTGGGCAAAGATGGGCATGGCCATCTGTATGGCGTCAATCCAGTACCAGTCATCTATCTTCTGCGTAGCCATCATGTCGTCGATGCGCATCTTGATATGAGCCATGCGCTGCGGCTGCGACGGGTCAAGCTGGTAGAGCTGCAGGTAGGTCTGCCCGCAGCACTGGAAGTCGGCGTGGCGCTTCTGGCTGTCGGTGCAGCTATACCATTCATGGAACTCGCCCCAATCCACGGCATAGCGCAGCCACTCCTCCTTAGACTGTTCGCGGTAGGCATTCATCAGCCCTTCGTAGAACACGCCACGCGTCCAGATGCGGCTGTTGCGGCGCTTGCCGTCCACATAGCTGTCGGCTCCCACGTCAGGATAATGACTCAGGAAATAGCCCGCCACCTTCTCCGTGGTTTCCATGATGACCGACGGAGTGAAGTCGTCGGCTGCCGCCCGCGCCTTGCCGCCCACGACGGCAAACAGGGCTACCATTGCTGTTGTTATTCTCCTTATTCCCATAACTGACTGCAAATATAGGCTTTTTTTTTAATTTCCACAAGTTTGCCATTCAAAAGTTTGCAAAATACCAATTCTTTTCTTACCTTTGCATCACGCCAAAGGTATCACACCAAAGGTATAACACCGAAGGCGCGATAAAAACAAATGCGTATGAAAAGAAAAAAGCTCAACAATCCCTTTGTTTACGAAGGATACGAAAGTCCTGAATACTTTTGTGACCGTACAGAAGAGACAGAAAAAGTGATTTCTCACCTGCAAAACGGACGAAACTTGACACTTGTTTCACCACGGAAAATCGGCAAAACAGGACTCATCAACCTACTATCAGCTTTGACCCTGTGACAGGCAGCCCTACCGTATCGGTCAGCATGGAACGCTCGAAATCGGAATACACCATAGAGAGTATCTTCCAGTATCTTAAAAACAGCAACAAGGAGATATTCTTTGCCATTGACGAATTCCAGACCATTGCCGACTACCCGGAAAAGGGGACGGAAGCCTTGCTGCGTTCGCATATCCAGTTCATGCACAACGTACACTTCATATTCTCAGGCAGCAAGCTACACATGATAACAGGTCAGGGAGTCCCTGCATAGGATACTCATCGACAAAGGCGACCAATACGAAACGCTGATGACTTACCTGAGCGGCAACCAGCGACTGCTGGTAAAAGCAATAGCCGACGAAGGTATTGTGGCGCAACCACAGTCGAACGACTTCATCCAAAAACATGAGTTACCAAGTGCCAGCAGTGTAAAGAAAGCGCTTTCCTCACTCATGGAGAAAGACGTTGTATACCGCACTGCCGACGGATACATCATCTACGACCGCTTCTTCGACTTGTGGCTGAAGCGATTATAAAAAAAGTGGAGGCATGGCCTCCACCTTTTTTATATAGATAAGTTCAGTTCGTCTCTCACTTAATCACGACCTTGAACTACGTTCGAGCTCGTTCACGTTCGGACGAACTCGAACAAGTTCAGTTCGTCTCTCACTTAATCACGACCTTGCGGCCATTGATGATGTTCAGACCCTTCTGCAGCGTCTGCAGGCGCTGACCGGCGAGGTTGTAGATGACGGCATTACGCAGGTCATCAGTCTTGGCGATGTTGATACCTGTGGTAATCGCACCGCTCTCGACATTAACCCATACAATGTTCGACTTGTTCTCCTCACCAGCACCACGGTAGATGCTCTGAATACCAATCTTTGTCCAGCTCAGAATTTCGTCGGAAGCCATATTCAGGTAGACACGGCTACCACCGGCGTAGATGTCCAAGTCGTCACCGAAGGTGTAGGGAATCTCCGTCATGTCTTCCTCCAGAGCTTCATAGTCAGAGGCTGAGAGCGTAAGCTGCTGCTCTACTCCATCCTTCTCAATCCAGATAGTATAGAAGAGCTTGCTTGCCATCAGAGCGTTGCCGTCCACATCCTCGGCAGGAATGTCAAACTGCACGCTGGGATAGCTGCTTGTGCCATTGAATCCAACCACTGACGGGTCAGCCGGCGTAGCGGCAACCTCCAGCATCTTCGTGATGGTCACATCCTTGAACATCTCGTAGTAGTAGAGAATCTTACGGTCACCATTCGTAGCCAGCGTCTGGTCGGTGGTGAAGGTCTGAGTCTCTGCGTCGTAGTTCAGCACGGCGTCTACCAGGTTACCTTCCTCGTCAACAGCGGTGAAGTAGTAGTCGTAGATGAACCAGCCATAGCCGCCTACATCGTAAGTTCCCATATACTGGTTAGCAGGAATGACATACTGTCCAGCCTCGTTCTTCGTGGCCTTAACCCACAGCTCGGGGCAGTCGGCTACGATACCCTGAATGTAAGCGTCGTCGCCATCGAAGCCAACCTGTACCTGGTTGCTGTAAGCCACCCAGTCGGTATCCTCGACAGGCTCGTCACCGGGCTCTTCGCCAGGCTCCTCGCCATTTTCGCTTTCAACAGTTACCACGATATTGTTCAGCTGAGTGTTACCGGCGATGGTGACAACCACCTTCTGGGCGTCGCCCGTCCATGTAGCACCGTCGAACTCGCCAGCGTCAGCGGCATTATCGTCGTTCCACTTACCATTGTTGAACACAATCTGCGACATCGTCTTGCCCTCGGGAACCTCGAAGGTCAGCGTGCCGCTGTAGACGCGGAGCTGCGGGCCATTGGTGGTGCTCCAGAAGCGGTTCTGAGTATTAGCACTCTCATCCTTCGGAGAAACGGTCAGCGTCACATCGCCTGCGGTCAAAGGAAGTGCCTCAGTGATGTCACCATCCTGGCTGTCGTTACTTGACACAGCCACGTCCATAGCATTGAAGTTGAAGGTGGCTTCAGCAGAAGTAACAGCCTTGCGTGCGCCGTCTTCCTCAGGATTCACAAACTGCTTAGCGGCGAAGAGATAGGTCTCGGTCTCCAGACCCTCGGGAGCCTCAACGGGTCCTGCAGGCTGTGCGCGGGTAATCTCCACGTCGTAGTAGTACTCGTATGCCTTGAACTCATTAGGTGAACTGCTTATAACGATATAGGTATTTTCACCCGTAGTCAGCAGGCCGTTCTCAGCATCAAAGTTGAATGTCACGTCGATAACGTCACTTCCGTTTGATGTGCCAAGGAACCACATGTCATAGTCAGCACCCTGATAGGTGAATGTGCCGAAGAACTGTCCCGTCTCGAAGGTAGCAGTGCCGTCTTCGTTGATGGTACCCTTCACCCAAGCCTCGGGCAGATAGTCATGGTTGATGCCCTGAATGTAGATGTCGGTGCCGTTGATAGCCACCTGCACCTCAGCATTCTTCACGTTGTAAGCAGCTTGAGAAGCAGAAGCGGTTAAGTACCAAGTCTCGGCCTCCACGCCCTCGGGCAGCGTAACGATGTCCTTCGGATAGATACTGTAGTGGTACTCCAGGTCGGGAAGGATAGTACCCTCAGTAACGTTCTGGATGGTGCCATCGGGGATGAGTACGGTGTACTCGCCCTTAGCAGTCTGCTCGTCAAAGTTGATGGTCAGATACTTGCCCTCAGCCACGTTGATGGCTGCGGTAGCGATGGGCTCGTCGAAGTTGTCGTTCAGATAGAGCTCAGCCTGAGCGCTCTCGCCCTCAACTATAGCCACCTCGTAGTTGTTGAACGTCAAGTTGATGGTGTTCAGTGCGTCTACAAGTCCCTCCACGGGGTCTACCACGATGTCGGGCTGCTGAACCTTCGAACTCTTCAGGGTGATGTTGTCTACAACAATATAGAACTGGTCGGTGCAGTTGAAGTGACGGATAGCCACATAACCCTCCTGACCTTCATAGCCGCGCAGGTCGACATCATAACGATACCAGTTACCCTGAACCTTGCGGGGAGCGTTAAAGCTGCGAGCAGCAGTCAGCGTCCACTCATTTGCCTTTTCGAAGTCTGCAGCATTCTCATTACCCTTCGTTGAAACGAATACGCCGAAGTGCTCAGCGGGATAGCTGGCATCCTGTGCGCAAGCATAGAACGTGATGCAGCCGTCGAGCACCAGCTTGGGCGAAACGAGGTAGTTGTCGGGAGTCAAAGCGCCAGAGTTGTTATAGCTCTGCGAGTAGACAGCGTCAGTACCATCTACACCAGCCTGTGAATAGGGAGCCCAGTTGTAGCCGTCGCCATCAGCGTCGATGGTCGTCCAGCCCTGCAGGGTGCCGTCGTTGAAGTCGTAGACGTATGCGGGCAGGTCAATGTCATCGGGATTGAACTCATCACCGGGCTCTGGACCTGGCTCGTCGCCTGTGGCTACAGTCACAACAATGCTGTTAATCTGGGTATTGCCACCAACGGTCATTACCAGACTCTGTATACTTCCGGTCCACGTGCTGTTCTGAGTGTCGAAAGAACCGGAATTAAAGGTATTGTTACCCCACTTTGAATTATTGAAGATAACCTGAGTAATCTGCTCGCCTTCGGGTACACTTATAGTCAGCTCACCGCTGTACATTCGCAACTGTGGGCCAGCGTTGGTAGACCAAAATCGATTTTCAGTAGTAGCAGTGGTCTTCGGAGAGATGGTCAGCGTCACATCACCCTCAACGAACGTCTTGTTCTCCGTAATGTCACCATCCGTCACGTTAGTGGCCGATGTGGGCAAATCCATGGTATTAAAGTCAAACGTAGCATTTACGGTTGCTGCGGCATAGTCTTTGATGTCGAACCACTGAATCTCGGTAACGTTCTCCTCGTCGCCACCACGGTAGATGCTCTGGATACCAATCTTGTTCCAGTCGGCAGAATAGAGGTCGTTCAGGAAAATCTGAGTGCTGTAGAAGTCGTAGCCCTCAGTGAAGCCGAAAGGAATCTCGGTCATGTCCTCGGTCAGACGGTCGTGAGTAGCCGATGTGAACGTCAGCGGCTGCACATCCTTCTCAATGTCGGTGTAAATCTTGTAGGAGAGTTTCGAGGAAACAAGACCATCACCATTAACATCCACGTTGGGAACATTGAAGGTGATGTAATAGCCATAACCCTGAGTACTATTAGTCAGTCCTGTAATCTCGGGATTAGCAGGCATTGCAGCCTTCTCAACAATGCCCTTCAGCACGGGGTTGTAGTAGTTGGCATCGTAATACTGGCCACCAAGCACGGAGTAGACATGGTCGGTAGAAGAATAGGTATCCGTAGCCTCGTCATAGGTGAACGTAGCCTCAGAATACAGATAGCTGTCGTAGCCGGCATAACTACCCAGATACTGGTCGGCGGGGAAGGTGATGGTGTTGCCTACCTTCGTACCTTTAATCAGAGCATCGGGGATGTAGGAGCTAAAGCCCTGGAAATACACATCGTCGCCATCGACGGCCACGGCTGCTCTGCCACTGCCGGCAGCACCAGCACTCGTCTCATAGGTCAGGGCATACTCCACAAGCTCTACGCCCTCGGGCAGAGTCACTACCTCAGGGCCAGCGGGCTTTTCCTTGGTGAACACAGGGCTGTTCCAGTAACAATAAGCCGAAATCTTATCGGCAGCACCACTCTCCAAGATATACGGTGTTACGGCTGTCAGCGAACCACCCGCAACATCGTAAGTGAAGACGATGTCAGAGACCGTCGAGCCATCATTGCTACCAACGATGAACTCATCACCATAGTCATCAGAACCAATCAACTGGCCATTGGGGAATGTGGCAGTAGTACCCTCAAGGGTACCCTTAATCCATCCCTCCTTGAACCAGTAGGCCAGACCCTGGATGTAGATGTCGGTACCTACTACGGCAACGTTCACTGAAGGCATGTCAGCAGTGGCATTAGACCAACCACTTTCAGTGCTTACATAGAAATTACCTGAAGCTGTGTAGTAAGTCTCGGTAGCTGCACCAGCTGGCAGAGTAACCAGCTCGTCAACGCCCTCGACCTTGGCTACACGATTCGCATGGGAAGCTGTAGTCTTAACCGCTTTCTGAACAGGTGTGAAAGGCACGGAAGTGCGCTGGAACACCTGAGCTTGCGGCAAAAGACGCTGCTTCTGGGCGAATGCTACCACTGTCAATAGAGCAGCGATAGCGAAAAGCGTAAACCTTTTCATAAGCTAAAAATTAAATTAATAAATAAGTTAAGAATAAAAATAATCGCACTTTAATTTTGCAAATATACGTAATATTTTTGAAACAAGTGCATATTTGAAAGATTTTTTGGGAATTTTCTTCCAATTTCATTGATTTTCTTAATCTATATCATGCCGACACGGCTCCGTTTCCACACACGTACATATATTATAAGAATATAGAATAAGGCGAAGCACACACGCTGCGCTTCGCCTTATGGATAAAATTACGTTCAGGGAATTACTTCACCACGAACTTCTTGCCGTCCTTGACAACGAGACCCTTGAAGTCCTTGTTGACACGCTGTCCGGCGAGGTTGTAAAGGGCACCGTTGCCAGCAACGCTGTTCATGCGGATAGCCTCAACAGCGGTAAGATACTCTTCCCAGCCAGCGAAGTCGGCCGTCATCTGAGCCTTCACCTCACCTTCCGTCATGGCACTGTTCTTGATGAGCAGGCTGGCAAAGCGGAAGGGAGCGTCGTTGCTCGTAATGCCGTCAATCTGGTTACCACCCAGGCAGACATACTTCAAGGCAGCACCGTTGGCTAACAGGGCCTGCAGGTCAACACCCGTCCATTCGTTCTTCTGCACGCCATCAATGAATACGGTGGCGGCATCCTTATTGAAGCTGGCAGCATAGTAGTGCCACTTGTTGTCGGCCAGCCAGTTGGTTACGGTGGTAGCCGGAGTGATGTTGCTGTTGCTCAACTGCACCTGACCATTATACTGCAGGGCGAAGAACGGGTCAGCATAGCTTCCCTCAGCAGTGTAGGCGGTGAAGAGAGGAGCATTCTCGTAAGCAGAAGTGCCCTCGGGAGCCTGCACCCATACAGCGATGGTCAGTGCCTCCGTGTTGGCAGAGTGTGCCAGCACGTCTTCGGGCAGCAGGCAGTAGCTGGTGCGGGCGGCACTACCGTCGTTCTCGAAGTAGTTTCCGAAGACAGCACCCTCTTCATCAGTGCTGGCAAATGCGCCGTTACCGACTTTCGACTCGCCCTTCCAGGTTACGCGGTCGCCACTCTCCTCATCCTCATAGGTAGAGAAGTTGGTGGTGTAGACGTAAGGAGGCTCAATGCCCTGAATGATTTCCTCGGCGGTCATGCCCTCGTAGAACTCGAAGCCGCCGAAGCCAATCTGCGACGAGTGCTGGAATACCCAGTACTCCTCACCCGGCTGAACGTCGAAGGTCAGCCAGCCCCAGAAGTTCTGGTTACCGTTACCGATGACATACTCACGCTCAACAGCCATAGCCTCGGCTTCTGCCTTCATCTGCTCCATCTGCTCGGGAGTCTTTTCACTCTCACCAGCTTCATACTTGGCCAGCTCTGTCTCATAGCTGCCCCAGATGTACTTGTGGTGTTCAGCATCCACTTCCTCCACGCTCAGCAGCTTTTTCTTGCCGCTCTCGTCGTTCACGCCATTGATGTAGCCGGAAGCATACAGGCGCTCAGCCTTCTGGGTGGCAGCATTGACAACGAAGGTCTTGCGGTTACCCTTGTTAGCCCAGATTTTCACCTTGAAAGCACCTGCGGCAGTAGCCGTAAACTTGTAATACAGACCGGTGATAGGCATACCTACGGAGCCGTCGGGCTCGTAGAACACGTAATCAGCCTTGTAGCTACCCTCCACGAGCTCGCCATCCTTGGAGTTCTGGACGCAGTACATATCGACGTATGGATTACCCGTACCGGTGACATACCAGAAGTCGATGTCGCCATGGTTCTTCAGTCCCCAGTTTACATCGTTCCATGCACCGACGGAAGCCACCTCGTAGGTATTCTCCTTACCCTCAACAGGCTCACCCGGCTCAATCTGCTGTGCACCACCGCCGATATTAGTATCATTGGCAGGGGTAGTACCACCGACGGCAGTACAGGTAGCCTTGCCGGCCGTGAACGTAACAATCGACTTACCATCAGCCGTGTTGGTAGCCACGCCGCCATTCTCGCCGGCAACGGCAGCAAACTCAGGAGCCAGCTTGCCGTCGCGGATGGCGTTGTAGACGTCCTGGGCGTTAGCACTCATGGCAACAACGGCCATGGAAATAAGCGTAAAAATTTTCTTCATAACGTTATTTATTAGAGTTAGTACTAAAAACTGTGTGCAAATTTATGGTTTTTCTTCCAAACAACCAAATATTTTGGCAATTAGTTGTAAAAAATACGCTTTTCCCTTTGATATTGTAACAGCATACTATACAGCGGAAGGGGAGATGGGCGTTTGGAAATACAGAAAATATACGATTCTGCACTTATTTTGAGGAATAAAGTTAAAAACAGCAAGAAAAAGTTGGAGGTTTCACCGGAAATCATTATATTTGCAGTGGCATTCATGTCAGCTAACTTATCTATCTAACTTAAAACTTATACAGGAGGACACAACTATGAAAACTCAAAAAATGCTTCATGAAGAGGAGTACGAATTGGACAACCAGTACAATGAAGAGGAGCGCTATATGCGCAACGACAACAGCATCTGGTACAATTAGTGAAAAACGAAAAGTGAAGAACGAAACATGGACTCATCATGTCATCCTTGTCGACGCTGACTACGTCGACAAGGTTGCGTTTAACCTCATCGTCAACTTCGAGCGCATGCTGGGCCGCCGCATTCCACAGGCCGACATGGCACGGTGGTTGGAGTGTGTGGCATTAGACGGAGGAATGCGAGCATCACAGGATTCCACACAAGTCATCCTCCTGCATAAAAAGGAGCAGATGGACAACTTCATGCCCGGAGCCTTTGCCGACCTTGACGGCAAGGCGTTTACCGGACGGTTGGGCGAGTTTCTCATCAGTTGTGTTCAGGTGGAGGACATGGTGACGATGGACGACCTGTTCATCGACTCGCTACAGGTCGTCAGCAATGCGGCAGAGGTCAAACGACTCGTCGTGGTGCCCGACGCAGAGCATATATATAATAAGGTACGCGAGGGATTGCGCCACTGCGACCCCGACAAACATGTCACCGTGCTCGCTATGCAACCCATGGAGGGCGGCTCTTTCCAACAGGACATCTTAGGCTACTCGCTGATGGCCGCTTTGGGCATCAGCTCTGACGAGCTGACTGGATTGTCATAGCATCGAAACTTCGAAATATCGAAATTACGAAATTACGAAGCATCGAAGCATCGAAATATCGAAGCATCGAAATTACGAAATAACGAAGCATCGAAATTACGAAACATCGAAACAACGAAATAAAAACTATGAGCAGAGTATTAATGATTGGCGCCGGAGGCGTCGCAACAGTAGCAGCGTTCAAGATAGCGCAGAACGCTGATGTGTTCACAGAATTCATGATTGCAAGTCGTCGCAAGCAGAAGTGCGACGCCATCGTAGAGGCCATCAGGGCCAAAGGTTTGCTAACCCCCAGCACCCAACGCCCAACACCCATTAGCATTAAGACCGCACAGGTGGATGCCGATGACGTGGAGCAGCTGAAGACATTGTTCAACGACTACAAGCCCGAGCTTGTGATTAATCTCGCCCTGCCCTATCAGGACCTGACCATCATGGAAGCCTGCCTGGCTTGCGGATGCAGCTATTTAGACACGGCGAACTACGAGCCGAAGGACGAGGCTCACTTCGAGTATTCCTGGCAGTGGGCCTATCGCGAACGTTTCAAGGAAGCAGGCCTGACGGCTATCCTCGGCTGCGGCTTCGACCCGGGCGTCACCAGCATCTATACGGCCTACGCTGCCAAGCATCATTTCGATGCCATTGAGTATTTGGACATCGTCGACTGCAACGCCGGCGACCACCACAAGGCTTTCGCCACCAACTTCAACCCCGAAATCAACATCCGCGAGATTACCCAAAAGGGCCTTTACTGGGAAGACGGCAAGTGGGTAGAGACGGAGCCGTTGGAAATCCACAAGGACCTGACCTATCCGAACATCGGCCCACGCGACAGCTATCTGCTGCACCATGAGGAGATAGAATCGCTGGTCATCAACTACCCGACCATCAAGCGCGCCCGTTTCTGGATGACCTTCGGCCAGCAGTATCTGAAGCACCTCGAAGTGATTCAGAACATCGGCATGAGCCGCATCGACGAAGTGGAATACGAAGCCCCGCTGGCTGACGGCACAGGCGTAGCGAAAGTAAAGATTGTCCCCTTGCAGTTCCTCAAGGCCGTGCTGCCTAACCCGCAGGAGCTCGGAGAGAACTATGAGGGCGAGACCAGCATCGGCTGCCGCATCCGTGGCATCGGCAAGGACGGCAAGGAGCATACCTATTATGTGTACAACAACTGTTCGCACCGCGCCGCATACGAAGAGACGGGCATGCAGGGCGTGTCGTACACCACAGGCGTGCCGGCCATGATTGGTGCCATGATGTTCTGCAAAGGGCTGTGGAAGAAGCCGGGTGTGTATAACGTTGAGGAGTTCGACCCGGACCCCTTCATGGAACAACTGAACCAGCAAGGCCTGCCCTGGCACGAAATCCACGACGGCGACCTGGAGCTGTAAGCATAAAAAATCCTGCCGATTGGCAGGATTTTTTATAACGGTATGTTTTGCTTCATTACTTAATCGAATACACGACAACAACAGCTATAGCCATAATAACGGCTAAGACTATCAGAAAAATCTTCAGGCACTTCTCTGCCACCTTCCTTATCCTGTTGTTACGCAAGGTACGGATTCTGTACAGGGTTGCTTCGTCCTTCTCGCGATGATGGTGGTGATGGTGATGTCCGTGTTCTGACATAATTTCCCCTCCCCTTACTTAAGAATGTTATACAACAGCGAGGTCAGCGAGATGAGAATACTGGTGGCCGAGAACCACAGCGTGGTCATGGAGCCTACACTTGAATTCTGCGACTTCACCTTATTCGGCTCTACATAGACGATGTCGTTCTGCTGCAGATAATAGTAAGGTGAATTGATGATGTTGGCATCATTCAGGTTCAGCACATGAATCTCCTTTTTGCCGGAGGCATCCTCACGAATGAGCTTCACACGGTCACGGACGCCGTAGATGGTCAGGTCCCCGGCCTGGGCCAGAGCCTCAAGGATGTTGATTTTCTCGTTGGCCACCGTGAACATGCCCGGACGGGACACTTCGCCGAGGACGGAGATTTTGTAGTTAATCATACGGACGGTGACGATGGGATTCTCGGCAGCATTCATGAACGGCTTGATACGCTCGTAGATAAGATTCTCTGCCTCGTTCTTGGTGAGACCGCCCAAATGTATCTTGCCGATAAGGGGAAAGTCGATGTTACCCTCGTTGTCGACGATATAGCTCTGCAGGCTGGGCTGCGTAGTAGCCGTAATCCTCGTAGAGAGCGACTGCGCCGTAGCCACCGTCAGGTTGAAGGGTGCGGCAGCCTCCGGGTCAGTGGTATTCACGGTAATGGACAGCACATCCTTCGGCATGATGCGGGCATCATAGAGAATGCGCGACATTTCAAGGTCAACATTGTCGGAATTCTGGAAATAGGCAACATTCTTGCTGCTTCCGCATCCCGTAATGAGGTATGCAAATGCTACCAATGCTAAGAAATAAGATATTCTTTTCATAATCATGATAATTTTCTTTATTCTAAAAGTTCCACCAGTGCTTCTTGCGCGGCTGCTGCGGATAGGCCAGATGGTGGTCGCCATGCTCAATGACGTCGTTCCACTTCTGCTTGTGCTTAATCATGCGGTAGATGGTGCCCCAGTCGGGCAGTCCGCCGAGATTACGGTCATCAATGAATATGTCTGCCTTCAGCTTCCGCGAGAAGTGCGGGTTGTTGTCCGTCGTCTCTTCAGGATAGTCCTTGTTGACGGCATAGAACTCCACGCCCCGCTCCTTGCACCATTGAACGGCCTCGTCTAACAGCTTCCCCTCGCGGACGGACCACAGAATCAGCTTGTGGTGGTCGTTCTGAAGCATTTTCAGCGTATCCACGGCGAAAGGCAGTTCTTCGCCTATCGCAGGGTATTTGTGCGTGACTATCGTTCCGTCAAAATCAACTGCTATGGTCAATGCTCACTTACTTTTTAATAGAGTCATCGTCTTTATTGCCATAGTGGCTGTTGGCATAGCTGCCGTAGCTACCATAGTTTCCATAGTTGCTGTAGCCGCCACTGTAGTTGTAGCCGTAGCGTCCATACTTGCCGTACTTGCCGTAGCCATAGTAGTAGCCGTACTTCTTCTTCGACATATCCACGCCGTTGAGAATCACGCAGAGGTTCTTCAGTTTCTCGTTGGCAGCCAGGCTGTTGAGCAAACCGATGTCGCTCTTCGGCGTGTAGTCGGCGCGGCAGACATAGCAGGATACGTTGGCGTAACGTGCCAGCTGCATGGTATCGGCCACAAGACCTACCGGTGCTGTATCAAGGATGACATAGTCGTACTTCTGCTTGAGGACGTCGATGACCTGTCCCATGCTTTCACGTGCCAGCAGCTCTGTCGGGTTGGGAGGTATCGGACCGGCGAGCAACAGGTCGAGGTTGCTGTTAACGCCCGAGTTCACTATCTGTGCCTCCACGTCGGCAGCAGCCACATGGCTCTTGCTGAGCAGGGTGCTGACACCACGCTGCTTGTCAGTAATGCCGAAGAGCTTGCCTAAGGCAGGCCGGCGGATGTCCATACCGCAGAGGATGACCTTCTTGCCTAACAGGGAGAACGACGTGGCCATATTGGCGGCGATAAACGTCTTACCCTCACCAGAGATGGACGACGTGAAGAGAATGACCTTGTCTTCCTCTTTCATCATAAACTGCACGTTGGTACGCAGCGAGCGGAAAATCTCGTCTATCTGGTTGTTCTTGTCGGCCTGCACCACGATACCGGCACTGTTCTTCACGGCATCGCTGGCGACAGGAACGTCGGCGACGATAGGCAGTTTCGTCAGGCGTGCCAAGTCTTCGCGGCCTTCGATGCGGAAGCGCAGCAGCTGCAGCAAGAATATCAAGACGAAGGGAATACCGATGCCAAGCACGATGGCAGCCAATAGGATGATAGCCTTCTTCGGGCTGACCTGTCCGTTGAACTGCGGCTCGTCAATCAGCTTGCCCTTGTTGGCAGTGGCAGCCAGCGAGATACTGTTCTCCTCGCGCTTCTGCAACAGCAGCAGGTAGAGGCCAGACTTCACTTCCTGCTGACGGCCAATCTGGTTCAGGACGCGCTCCTGTTCCGGTGTGCTGCCGATACGGCTCTGGTATTTTGAATACTGGCTCTGAATACCCCGGCGCTGGATGTCGGCCGAGTTGCGGGCCTGCAGCAAAGCCGTGCGGATTGACGCCTGCAACTCATCCAGAGTCGACGTCATAATCTGCACCTGGGGAGCCTGCTCACTGGCAGCCTTCATCAAGCGGTTACGGTCTTGCACCGTCTTGTTGTAGTTGGTAATCAGCATCGTCGAGGCGGCATCAGTCATACCGACGTTCGACGGGATAATCTTATACTGGTTCTCCGGCTTGTCGATGAATTCGCGGAGGTAGTCCAGCAGCTGAATCTGCGAGTTAGCCTCCGACAATTTGTTAGCATACTGGCTCGACATCTGCAGCGACTGAGTAGCATCCATCTGCAATGTCGTCACGGCGTTACGCTTCTTATAGTTCTCCAGAGCATCCTCCGTAGAACCCAGCTCGGCGTCTATCTTCTCCAAACGTCCGTTGATGAACTCTTCCGTCTTCAGGGCTATCTCGTTCTTGTCGGCATTGGCCTGACTGTTATAGCTCAAGGCCAGCTGGTTCAGGAACTCAATGCCTCGCAGGGGATGCGCATCCTTCAAGGTCAGCTGGGCTATCGTCGTCATCTTCGAGGTCGGCTCGACGGTCAGGCGCGACACATAGCCCATAGCGATGGACATTGGCGGATTGATGGTGATAAGGAACTCCTCGCCATTCTCCATTTCAAAGGCATCGTTCTGGGCAAAGGATACCTTACCGAACACCGTCGACAGCGTGTCGGGCAGCGACTTGATGTCGCGCTCGAACTCCGTGACAGGCTGGTTCTTGAACATAGTCTGTCCCTTCACATGATAGACTTTGTTGCTGCGGGTCAGCGTCATGGCGATGCTCTTCTTGCCGAACATCAGGTCCTTGTCCCACTGTATGAGGCTGTCAAGCTCCAGGTCGACACTCACAGGCTGCGTCTTGTAAATCAGCGGCTTGGTGATACGACCAACCGACCTGTACTCTACGTACAGCTTCAGGTCCATGACGGCATCACGGGCCAGGATTTTCGACTGGAGTATCTCCACCTCGTTGTCAATACCTTCTGAGTTGGTCAGGATACCGAACTCCTGCATGTTGGCCAACATGTTGGCACTGCGGCGCTGGCGGCTGTTGTCCTCCTTTATCAGCATTTTCACCGACACCTCGTAGACAGGTGACGAGTAGCGCAGGTAAATCAATGCGCCACATACACAGATAAACAAGGACAGGAGGAACCACTGCCAGTGAAGCACCAGTATGGAGAAGACGGTTCGGAAATTAAACGACGACTCTTCTTCCTGCTCCAGTACTTCGCCCAGATTTTCGTTGTTTTGCTTGAGTGTATCAGACATAATCTGTACTATGTTTTTGATTTATACATTAATTGCGGTGCAAAGTTAATGCTTTTTTTTTATATAATTGCAAATTCTTTGAAAAAATATCGCTTTTTTCTTGGATTTCGTCATTTTCCAACGGTTTTATCCATGTATCAATATTGTGTAAAGCCCAAGGTGAGGATACTGATGCGGACACCGGGAACGACTTGCAGCGCCTGGGCGCAGGCCGTCAGCGTAGCCCCCGTGGTACAGACGTCGTCGACGAGCAGCACATGCTTGCCTTCCAATGGCTGCGGGTGGCGCAGCCAGAACATGTCGCTGACGTTTTCCTGCCGTTCCTGACGGTTGAGTGCCGTCTGGCTTTGCACAAAATGGCGGCGCACCATTGCCCGGCGGTCCACGCTGATGCCCGTCACATCGCTGACACCCTGTGCCAGCCGCTCGCTTTGGTTATAGCCTCGCTGGCGCATTCTTTTCCTTGACAAGGGCACGGGCAGCAGCACATCTATGCCGTCGAAGAAGCCGCCAAGCCCCATCTCGCAGGCCATCAGCCGCCCCATGTCCTCGCCGATGTCCGGCCTGCCGCCATACTTCATCTCATACACCACCTGCGCCATCTCCGAATGCGGTTCATAGTACATCAAGGCTGCCACACGCTCCACGGGCACCAGTCCCCAGAACATTCTCGCCATCGGATTATCCTCAGCCGAGAACTGGAAGGTAGTACGCGGCAGGTGTAGCAGACAGACGGAGCACAGCGCCCGTTCCGTCGGACTGAGGCGCGCCCCGCAGGTAACGCACAGGCGGGGTGATATGAAATCGAGCAGGCGGGTTAGGGGATTGACCATGATGAGTTCTCGTCTTCCACGTCGATGCATTGGCGAATCAGTTCGAACGTAAAGCCACGGCCAAGGGCGAAGCGCATCAGTTTCTGGTTCCGTTCATAGTCGTTGGCAGCCTTGACCGACGGCCGTTTCTGCCGGAGCATGGGCCGCAGGACGCGAAGATATTCCTCATCGCTCACCTCATCGAGCGTGCGTTGGCGGATGTCCTCGTCGATATGTTTCTGCCACAACGCCTGTTCCACCTTGCGCCGCCCCCACTTATTGTAACACACCTTATCCTTTATATACGCGCGCGCAAAGCGTTCATCGTCGACATAACGCCCGGCTATCAGCCGTTCCATGACGCGGGCCTGCACCTCGTCGGGCACGCCCCAGCGCCTCATCTTCTCGGTCATCTCGTACTGGCAGTGCTCTGCCTGCGCACACAGCGATGCCAGTTGCAGGAACACCTCATGTTCAGTCATTTCTTTCATCGTATTGCTCTTGTCATCCGTTGTTTGCCATACTGGTCAGGACGGGTTTCGATGTCGCGGTACGACATCGCACCTAACATATTCTCCAGGTCGCGGACATAGCGGGGATTGATTTCAAAATACAGCCTGCCGCCCGCCTTCAGGGCCTTCTCTCCGTAGCGGGCAATGGCCCTGTAGAACAGCAGCGGGTCGTCGTCGGGCACGAAGAGGGCAGTATGCGGCTCATAGGCCAGCACGTTAGGCGCCATGTCCGTCTTCTCCTGCTGACAGACATACGGCGGATTGCTGACCATGATGTCATACGACGCCGTCGACGGCAGTCTTGCATCCAGCACATCCACCTGTTCAAGCAACAGCGATACACCCGCCCGCGCGGCATTCTCCCGCGCCACGGCCAACGTTTCCGCCGATACGTCCCATGCCGTCACCTCGCTGTTTGCCAGCTCCGCAGCCAGCGTGACGGCTATACACCCGCTGCCTGTCCCGATGTCGAGTATGCTGAGCCTGCCGTCTTGCCGCTGTCCGGCGGCAGCCTCCCCGGCTATCCACCGGCATAGTTCCTCGGTTTCCGGCCTCGGTATCAGCACCCGTCTGTCAACCTTCAGCCGACGACCGCAGAATACCGCCTCGCCGATGACGTACTGCACCGGCTCCTGCTGCTCCAACCGGCGGGCAATGCCGGCCAGTTCCTGCTGCGGCAGGGCCTCGTCACGGCCCATATACAGGTCCGGCAGCGTCAGTCCGTAGCGCTGCTCGAACACCAGCTGCGCTATAGCCTTCGCCTCCCTTCCCCCGTACACGGGTGCCAGACGGCGCCACAACTCTTGATAGGTTATCGCTTTCTCCATTCCCCTGCAAAGGTACAAAAAACTCAAAAGAAAATAGACAAATTGACAGTGAAAACTCATTTTTCTGCAAAGAAAGTTGCAGAATTCATTTTTTTTCTTTTCCTTTGCAAAGCAATGAAAAGACTATTACTACTGTGCAGCATGGCACTGCTGATGACGGGTGCCCATGCATACGACTTTCAAACGAATGGGGTCTACTACGACGTAACCTCGTCAGACCATGTATCGGTAACTGCCGGCGACGCCCCCTACACGGGTTTCTTCTCCATCAGCGACGAAGTGGAGTACCAAGGCAGGACATACCAGGTGACGGCTATCGGTGAAGGAGCGTTCCGCGAGTGCTATTCACTCGTCGGCGTAGCCTTGCCCAACGGTCTGAAAACCATCGGCGACTCCGCCTTCTTCTGCTGCAAGAAGCTGACGGCCATCCAGTTGCCCGACGGTCTGGAGACTATCGGGCAGGCTGCCTTCTATGGCTGTTCCAACCTCTACGGTATCCGGATTCCCGCCACCGTCACGGCCATCGGGCAGGAAGCCTTCCTGCGCTGCCAGATGCTGTCAGCCATCACGGTCGACGAGCAGAACAGCCATTACAGTGCGCCGGGCGGCGTCCTGATGGATAAGCAGCAGACGCGTCTCATCACCTTCCCGCCACAAAAAACCGACCTCTACGATGTGCCTGAGGGCGTGACTGCCATTGCCGACGGGGCCTTCCTCGGCTGCACCAAGCTCCAGAACGTCTCGCTGCCCGCCAGTCTCCGCACCATCGGCGATGCTGCCTTCCACGGCTGCGAGGGCCTGCAGTCGCTCTCCGTTCCCAATAGTGTGTCGTCCATTGGCGTGTGGGCCTTCTCCGAGTGCAGCCACTTGGCCGCAGTCCGGTTAGGTTCAGGGGTAGCAGAGATAGGCGAAGGCGCCTTTTCCTTCTGCCCGCAGCTTCAGAGCATCCGCGTTCCGGCCGCCAACGACCACTACAGTGCCCTCGACGAGGTGCTGTTCACCAAGGACCAGCGCACCCTTGTCGCCTGTCCCGGCGCCAAGTCCGGCAGCTATCGCATTCCCGCCACCGTCGAGACCATCATGGAGCAGGCCTTCTTCGGCTGTGCCGCCCTGGAGAGCATCACGCTCCCTGCCAGCCTTTCCGCGCTGGGCGACAATCCTTTTGTCTTCTGCGACAACCTGACGGCCATACAAGTCAGCAGCGACCACCCCGCCCTGACATCCAACGACGGCGTGCTGATGAACAAGGAACAGACCGCCATCGTGTTCTACCCCAATGCCAAACAAGGTGCCTATACCGTTCCCAACGGCGTGACGGCACTCTCCAGCGGGCCGTTTATGGGCAGCCGTCTGCTCACCAGCGTCACCGTTCCCAACAGCGTTGAGCGCATCGGCAACTGGACCTTCATGGGCTGCGACCAACTGCTGTCCGTCAGCCTGCCGTCCACGCTCGCTGCCATTGGCGAGCGCGCCTTCCTCGACTGTACCAGTCTGCGCACCGTCATCTGCAGCGCCGCGCCGACACCTACCACGGCCTTTGCCACCGAAAGCCTCCAGCAGGCTACGCTCTACGTGCCCCACGGCCGGGAAAGCAGCTACATGGAGACCGAGGGATGGAACCGTTTCGGCTCCATCAGCACCTTCGGCGTCTATGCCGACGACCAGAATATCAAGCGAGGACGCTGGTACCGGCTGCCCGTCTGCACCTCCGGCCCGCTTCACCTGACAGCCCTGCAGCTGGACATCACACTGCCCGACGGGCTGGAGATGGCCACGCGCGACGACGGCACCTGTGTCGTTGAGCTGGCAGAGGGGATGACGGGAACGCTGACCTGCATGCCCATGGCTGACGGGCGCTACCGCGTCACCATGAGCACCGACGACAAGCGCGGCCTCAACGACGACGCCACCACCCTGATGTATATGAGCCTGCGGAGCACCGCAGAGGCGGCGACCGGCGTCCGCGACCTCCGCCTCGAAGACATCAGCATAGCCTTTGCCTCCGACGTCCATGAGGGCGAGGCCCAGCAGCCCGACGTCACCATGGGCCTCAATCTGGAGCTTTTCCTTGGCGACGTCAACCAAAACGGCCGCCTGAACGTTGCCGACGTGACGGAGACCTACCGCTATATCCGGCAGGATGCCACGGCGCATTTCCATTTCAGCGAGGCTGACGTCAACCAAAACGGACAGGTGAACATTGCCGACGTGCTGGGCACCATCGACCTGCTGCACGCCGATGCCACGGCCATTGCCCGGGAGTGGTTCTGGGACGATGCGCCGTCGGCCGACCGCCTCCAGCCTGCCGACATGACCATCGAGCAGTCCGGGAAGGCCCGTCTGTCCATCGCCCTGCATAACAGCATCGGCAATTACACGGCCCATCAGTTCCAGCTGCTGCTGCCGGCAGGCGTCACTCTGGCCACCGATGCCGACGGGCGCTATCTCTGCGAGCCGTCCCTGCGCTATGGCGACCCCGACCAGACGGTCTATATCGCTGAAATCGGCGCCGATGCCGACACAGAAGGCACGCTGTACAACGTCGTCTGCACCTCGCCGACCGTCCTTCCCATCAGTCAGCATGAGGGTAACCTGCTCACCTTGACGCTCGCCGCCGAGGACGATACAGCACTCGGCCAGACCCGGGGAATGCTGCGCCGCATCGTATTTGCCGACACCGATGCCGCCGAATACGTCTTCGACGACGTGCCCTTTGGCATCATGATACAAGAGAATACCGGCATCAGCCTGCCGACCGTCGACCGGTTGCACTCCGGACGCGTCTACAACCTGTCCGGACAGCGTGTGCAGACGCCGACGAAGGGCGTCTACATCGTCGACGGCAAGAAAGTGCTGATGCGCTAAGCCATCCTCAAACACCTATGAACGACAAGCTATATATGCGCCGCTGCCTGCAGCTGGCAGCCAACGGGCTACACGGTGCCCGCCCCAATCCCATGGTGGGCGCCGTTCTCGTTGTGCCGGCCGGAGACGGCAGACAGCACGACCGGATTATCGGCGAGGGCTACCACGTCCGCTGCGGCGAGGGACATGCCGAGGTCAACGCCTTCGCGTCGGTGCGCCCGGAAGACGAGCCGCTGCTTGCACTGGCCACCCTTTACGTGTCGTTGGAGCCCTGTGCCCACTACGGGAAGACGCCCCCCTGTGCCGACCTTATCATTGCCAAGGGCGTGCGCCGCGTGGTGGTGGGCTGCGTCGACCCCTTTGCCCTGGTGCAGGGGCGCGGCATCGACAAGCTCCGCAAGGCAGGCATCGACGTCACGGTAGGCGTTCTGGAGCAGGAATGCCGGTGGCTGAACCGCCGTTTCCTCACCTACCATGCCCTGCACCGGCCCTACATCATCCTGAAGTGGGCGCAGACCGCCGACGGCTTCATCGACGACCACGGCCATGCCTTGCAGATTTCCAATGACTATTCGCAGATGCTGGTCCACCAGCTGCGGGCAGAGGAGGATGCCATCCTTGTGGGTCACACCACCGATGTCCGTGAGCACCCGCTGCTGACCGTCCGCCACTGGCACGGCCCCAGTCCCAAGCGCATCGTGCTCACCCACGACCGGCCCTTGAAACAGCTCATTGCCGACCTCTACCAGCAGGGCATCCAGTCGCTCATTGTCGAGGGCGGGCGCCTGACGCACGAATCGTTCATGGCTGCCGGGCTATGGGATGAAATCCGCATAGAGACAGCCCCCGTCACCGTCGGCGACGGCACCCGTGCACCACAAGTGCCACCCGGCGCCTGCGTCTGCCGCAGTGCCGGGTGTCAAGGTCATCAAATACTTTACTTGTCCCGCTCAGAAACGTGCTGACTACCGCTTCTTGTCGTAGGCATGCTGCGGGTAGTCGGTAGTGAAGTGCAGCCCACGGCACTCCTTGCGCTCCAGGGCCCAGCGGGTAATCAGGTATCCCACGTTAATCATGTTACGCAGCTCGCAGATGTCGCGGCTGGCCTTTACGCGCTTGAAGAGGCGCTCCGTCTCCTCGTAGAGCATGTCCAGACGGTCCCAGGCACGGTGCAGTCGCAGGTCGCTTCGCACGATACCCACGTAGTTGGCCATGATTTGGTTCACCTCCTTCACGCTCTGCGTGATAAGCACTTTCTCTTCATTCGTCATCGTTCCCTCGTCGTTCCATTCCGGCACCCGCTCGTTGAAGTCGTACAAGTCGACATGTTCCAACGAGTGGCGGGCTGCCGTCTCGGCATAGACCACGGCCTCGATGAGCGAGTTGCTGGCCAGGCGGTTGCCGCCGTGCAGTCCGGTGCACGAGCACTCTCCCAGGGCATAGAGCCGCTCTATGGAGGTCTGCCCGTTCAAGTCGACCTTGATGCCGCCGCACATATAGTGGGCTGCGGGGCGCACGGGGATATAGTCCTGCGTGATGTCGATGCCCATCGAGAGGCATTTCTGGTAGATATTGGGGAAGTGGCGGCGCGTCTCCTCGGCATTCTTGTGCGTCACGTCCAGGCACACATGGTCCAGACCGTGTATCTTCATCTCCTTGTCGATGGCCCGGGCCACGATGTCGCGCGGTGCCAGACTGAGCCGTTCGTCGTATTTCTCCATGAACGTCTCGCCGTTGGGCAGCTTCAGGATGCCGCCATAGCCGCGCATGGCCTCGGTGATGAGGTAGGCGGGATGCGTCTCGTTGGGATTGTGCAGCACGGTGGGATGGAACTGTACAAACTCCATGTCGGCCACCGTTCCCTTGGCGCGATAGACCATGGCGATGCCGTCGCCGGTGGCAATGACGGGGTTCGACGTCGTCAGGTAGACGGCGCCGCAGCCGCCCGTACACATGACGGTGCACTTGGCCAGGTAGGTGTCGACGGCTCCGGACTTGCCGGATTTCCCGGATTTCCCGGTGTTAAGCACGTAGGCCCCATAGCACTGGATGTTGGGCGAGCGGCGCGTTACCCGCACGCCCAGGTGGTGCTGCGTGATAATCTCCACGGCAAAGTGGTTTTCCTTGACCTCGATATACGGACAGGCACGGACGGCCTCCATCAGTCCGCGCTGTATCTCGGCCCCGGTGTCGTCGGCGTGGTGCAGGATGCGGAACTCAGAGTGGCCGCCCTCGCGGTGTAAGTCGAAGTCGCCGTTCTCCTTACGGTCGAAATTGACGCCCCACTGCACCAGCTCCCGTATCTGCTCAGGAGCCATGCGCACCACCTGCTCCACGGCCTGGCGGTCGCTGATGTAGTCGCCGGCAATGAGCGTGTCGGCGATATGCTTGTCGAAAGTGTCGACCGAGAAATTAGTCACCGAAGCCACACCGCCCTGCGCGAACGAGGTATTGGCCTCGTCGAGCGAGGTCTTGCATATCATGCAAATCCTGTGTTGCGGCTCCTTTGCCCCCGCAGCAGCGTCCTTGGCAGCAAGGCCGCGCGCTATCTTCAAGGCATAGCTCATACCGGCCACGCCGGCACCGATAATCAGAAAATCGTACTTGTAAACCATGGCTTTTTACATTAAACGCTGCAAAGATAGCAATTTTTCCTGAAAAAGTTGTAACTTTGCATGCAGATTATGAAAAGAGCACGCATTTTATTCCTCATACTATGGGCCACGGCAGCCGCCTTGGCGCAGGACAGCCTGCGCATCCGGCTGGACTCGCTGCTGCGCCACCCCATGTTTGAAACCTCCAAGGTCGGCATGATGGTGTACGACCTGACGGCTGATTCCGTACTCTACCAGCTCGACGCCCGCCAGTTGATGCGCCCGGCGTCCACCATGAAGATGCTGACGGCTGTCACCGCCCTCGACTGCCTGGGCACCGACTACCGCTATCGCACCCGCCTCTACTACCACGGCGACATCGAGCACCGCACCCTCTCGGGCGACCTCTATTGCGTAGGAGGCTTCGACCCGATGCTCACCAATGACGACCTCGACGCCTTCGCCGAGTGCCTCCGCGAACAGGGCATCGACACCCTGCGCGGTCGCATCATTGCCGACAACTCCATGAAGGAGGCCGTAGACTACGGCGAAGGATGGTGCTGGGACGACAAGAACCCGCAGCTGCTTCCCCTGTCCATCGGCCGCAAGGACATCTTCCTCACCCAGCTTGCACGGGCCGTCGAGGCAGCGGGCATCGTCGCCGACGGCATCCGCTTCGCCGAGGGAGTGCGCCCCGCCAACGCCGTCCTGCTGTGCACGCGCTTCCATACCATCGACGACGTGCTCATCCCAATGCTGAAGCAGAGCGATAACTTCTTTGCGGAGTCCATGTTCTACCAGATAGCCGCCTCCGCATCGCGCCGTCAGGCCAAGGCCTCCGACGCCGCCAAGGTCATGCAGCAGCTGTTCCGGAAAATAGGACTCGGCCACCGCGAATACCGCATAGCCGACGGCTCCGGCCTGTCGCTGTACAACTACGTGTCGGCTGAACTGGAGACGCGCCTTCTGCGCTATGCCTGGCGCGAGCGGCGCATCTACGAACACCTCTACCCCGCCCTGCCCGTCGCCGGCGAGGACGGCACGCTGGCCAAGCGCATGAAGGGCACGGCGGCCCACCGCAACGTGCATGCCAAGACGGGGACGGTGACGGGCGTCTCCTCGCTGACGGGCTACTGCACGGCTGCCAACGGCCACGAGCTGTGCTTTTCCATCATCAACCAGGGCATCATGAGCAGCACTACGGGCCGCAATTTCCAGGACCGCGTGTGCAAAGTGCTGTGCGAGCCGTGGGAAACGACTACCGACTATGAAGAAAATCAATAAACTCACCAAGTACATCATCCTGGTCGTGGCATGTCTCATCATACCCGCCTTTGTCGTCTGGGACTTCCTGCCCACCGTGCTGAACGACTATCCGCGAGTCTATGAAGCCATCCGGCGCCTCACGGCTATCTACATGACGGGCATGGCCACGTGGCTCCTCATCAGCTTCGCCAACACCTTCCGGCAGATTGGCGAGCAGCATGCGCTGCCACATCAGCAGTATGTCAACTCCTTCATCAGCGTGCTGAAGATTGTCATCCTCTTCTTTGCAGCCATCATCCTCGTCGCCGTCATCCTCGACAAAGACCCCTCGACGCTCTTTGCCGGACTGGGTGCCGCCTCGGCCATCCTCATGCTGGCCTTTCAGGACACCATCAAGGGACTGGTGGCCGGCATCCGCCTGACCAGTAACAAGATGCTGGCCGTCGGCGACCGCATCACCGTCCCGTCGGCCGGAGCCGACGGCATCGTGGAGGAAATGATGCTGACGACGGTCAAGGTGCGCAACTTCGACAACACCATCGTCACCATATCGCCGCAGACACTCGTCGACGGCTCCTTCCAGAACTGGAAGGGCATGAAGGAGAAGACGGGGCGCAAGGTGGTGCGCAAGGTGTTCTTCGACTACCGCTCCATCACCATCGACGCCGAGAGCACGGTCAACCTGACGCGCTTCCGCGAGCACATGGAACAGTGGCTCAGCCAGCATCCCGACGTCATGACCGACAACATCATCATGGTTCACCAGCTGGACGGCACACCGGCCGGCCTGCCCGTGGAGCTCGTGTTCTGGCTGAAGATGCAGGACGTGCTGCCTTACGAGCACGCCATTTCCCAAATCATGGAGCATGTCTACGCCGAGGCGCCGGCCTTCGGGCTGACCGTCTACCAGCAATTCCCGCAACAGTGAGCTTCCCCGCCACCATTCTCCAGTGGTTCCGCGCCAACGGCCGCAGCCTGCCGTGGCGCGAGACGCGCGACCCGTACGCTATCTGGCTCTCGGAGATTATCCTTCAGCAGACGCGTATCGAGCAGGGCATGCCCTACTGGCAGCGCTTCATGCATCGGTGGCCTGACGTCGGCGAACTGGCAGCGGCCTCCGAGGACGACGTGCTGCGCGAATGGCAGGGCCTGGGCTACTACAGCCGCGCACGGAACCTGCACGCGGCGGCCCGGCAGATAGTAGCCTTGGGCGGATTTCCCGACACCATGGAGGGCCTCCGCGCACTCAAAGGCGTGGGCGACTACACGGCGGCAGCCATCGGCAGCATCGCCTTCGACCTGCCGGTAGCCGTCGTCGACGGCAACGTCTACCGCGTCCTCGCCCGCCACTTCGGCATCGACACACCCATCAACAGCACGGCGGGCAAGCACGAGTTTGCCGAACTGGCGCAGGCGCTGCTGCCCCCCGGCGAGGCTTCGGCCTACAATCAGGGCATGATGGACTTCGGCGCCATGCAGTGTACGCCGCAGCATCCCGACTGCATGGCATGCCCCCTGGCGGAGTCGTGCACGGCATTCCGCGAAGGGCGTACGGCAGAGCTGCCCGTCAAGGTGAAGACGCTCAAGGTCAAGGAGCGCCACCTTACCTATATATATATAAGGTGTAACGGCATGACGGCACTGCGCCGGCGCCCCGCCGGCGACATCTGGCAAGGGCTGTACGAACCCTTGCTTGTAGAGGAAACGCCGCTGGCCGCTGCCCAATTACCGCTGGCCGTTGCCCAATTACCGCTGGCCATCGGCCAGCTACCGTTGACCATTGGCCAGAATGGCGCGCAAGCCAACTGTCAATTACTGGCCAGGCGGGTGAAGCACGTGCTGACCCACCGCATACTCTATGCCGACTTCTACCTCTGGGAACCGGCTGAACGCCCGGCGCTGCCCGACGGCTATTTCTGGATTCCCGAGGCCGAAATCGTCCGCTATGCCGTTCCCCGGCTTGTCGAAATCCTCCTTGATTTCCTCCACGTTTAACCCACTTTCCACCCCGATTTCTGCCTGATGCGTATGGGTTTCCTATGGAACTCTATGCAGTTTCTCCGCTAAACATGTTTCATTTCTCCGCTAAACCAACTCTGTTTCTCCGCTAAACCAACATCGTTTACCGGAGAAATGAAACACATTTAGCGGAGAAACTATATACGTTTAGCGGAGAAACTGAAAACGAACCGCCATAAAACGAGCTGCCATGCGACACGACAGCATGTACAAAATGACAAGAAAAAACGGGCTTTCCCTTTGTTTTTTACGCGTTTTTTCTTACTTTTGCATACTGTTTCAACCAAAAGACGACTGTTTATGTACGATTATCTTATCGTTGGCTCCGGCCTGTTCGGCGCCACTTTCGCATGGCGGGCCCGACAGGCGGGGCGCAGGTGCCTGGTCATAGACCGCAGGAACCATACGGGCGGCAACGTCCGCTGCGAGCGGATGGAGCATATCAACGTGCACCGCTACGGCGCTCACATCTTCCATACGGACAGCGACGAGGTGTGGCGGTTCGTCAACTCGCTGGTGCCCTTCAACCGTTTTACCAACAGTCCGGTAGCCTGCTACGGCGGGAAACTCTACAACCTCCCCTTCAACATGAACACCTTCTACCAGATGTGGGGCGTGAAGACACCGGCCGAGGCGGCGGCGAAGCTCGACGAACAGCGCGCCGAGGCCCGCGCGGCCATGGAGCGGCAGGGCGCCAGCGAGCCGCGCAACCTGGAGGAACAGGCGCTGCTGCTCATCGGGCGCGACATCTACGAGGCGCTGATTAAGGGCTATACGGAGAAACAGTGGGGGCGGCGCTGCACGGAGCTGCCGGCCTTCATCATCCGCCGGCTGCCCGTACGCCTGGTATTCGACAACAACTACTTCAACGACCGCTACCAGGGGATACCGGAAGGGGGCTACAACCGGCTGACGGACAAGCTGCTGGAAGGCGCCGACGTACGCCTGGGCACCGACTACCTGGCCAACCGCGACTACTGGAACGGGCTGGCCCGGAAGGTGGTCTACACGGGGGAGATTGACAGCTACTACAACTACCGCTTCGGACGGCTGGAATGGCGCACGGTACGCTTTGAGACCGAGGTGCTGCCCGTGGCCAACTACCAGGGCTGCGCCGTCGTCAACTACACGGAAGCGGACGTGCCCTACACCCGCATCATCGAGCATAAGCACTTTGAAACGTTCGGCGCCGACGTCGACAAGAACCCGGCGACGGTCATCTCACGCGAGTATTCTATGGAGTGGCAGCCCGGCATGGAGCCTTACTATCCCGTCAACGACGAGCGCAACCAGCGCCTCTACGAGCAGTACCGCGCGCTGGCCGAGGCGGAAGAGAACGTCGTCTTCGGCGGACGGCTGGCGGAACACAAGTACTACGACATGGCACCCATCGTGGAACGGGCGCTGGCGCTCGACGTGTAACGGTCGGCGCCAGCAAATATTTGTTCATCAGAAAATGTCAGAATGAATCGGGACAGAAGGCCGTCTCAGTCCATCTCTTCGTCGGCCTCGTAGCCGCCCAGCTCACGGATGGCGTTCTTCAGCATGGTATATTGCTGATACAGGTGGTTGACAGGCTCGTCACCCTGCGTGTAGTCGTGCATAGGCGACTTGAGGAAGAAGCTCAGCCACTGCTGGATGCCGTAGCGGCCGGCCCGCGCGGCGAGGTCGCTGAGCAGACAGAGGTCGAGGGCTACGGGTGCCGCCAGAATACTGTCGCGGCAGAGGAAGTTAATCTTGACCTGCATGGGGTAGCCCATCCAGCCCCGGATGTCGATATTGTCCCACGACTCCTTGTTGTCGTTGCGGGGCGGATAGTAGTTGATGCGTACCTTATGGTAATAATTGCCGTACAGCTCCGGCTGGTCGTCGGCACGGAGGATGGTTTCCAGCGTCGACAGTTTCGACACCTCCTTGGTGTGGAAGTTCTCCGGCTCGTCGAGCACCAGACCGTCGCGGTTGCCCAGGATGTTGGTCGAAAACCAGCCGTCGAGGGCCAGGCAGCGCGTGCTGATGATGGGTGCGAAGCCCGACTTGACGAGCGTCTGCCCCGTCTTGAAGTCCTTGCCGCAGACGGGCATGCGCGTCTGCTCGGCCAGCTGCCACATGGCGGGGATGTCGACCGTCGTGTTCGGCGCGCCCATGATGAACGGGCAGCCCTCCGACAGGGCGGCATAGGCATAGCACATCGACGGTGCGACATGCTGGCGGTCGTCGGCTTTCATGGCCGCCTCCAAGGCTTCCAGGGAGTAGTGTACAGCCTTGTCGACGGGCACATAGATTTCCGTCGAGGCCGCCCACAGCACTACGACACGGCTGCACTGCCGCTCCTCGCGGAAGCGGCGGATGTCGGCACGCAGCATTTCCACCATCTGCCAGCGAGTGGGGATGCCTTGGCTATCAGCAACCCGCTTGATATTATCGCCGTCCAGGCGCTTGGCATAGTTCTTGTCGAACGCAGCAGGCATGGGGACTATCTGCTCCAGCTCCTGACGAACGGGGGCTATATCCTTTTCGTTCAGCACCTCGGCGTACATGGCGGACTGATAGGCATTCTGCGGATAGACGTCCCAGGCGCCGAAAACAATATCGTCCAACCGCGCCAGCGGCACGATGTCTGCATATCTGAGGTATTTCTTGTCAGCGCCGCGACCCACGCGCATCTTGTCCATCTGGGTCATCGAGCCGACCAGTTTCGTCAATCCTTTACGAGCCATCAGCACTCCCGTCATCAGGGTGGTGGCCACGGCTCCGCAGCCTACGACAAGTATTCCCAACTTGCCCTCGGCAGGTTCAACAGTGATTTGTTTCATATTTTAGTTATTAAAGTTTCACATAAGCATTCGTGCCGACGGCGCATATACCAGTATAACGGTTGCAGCACTACTATTTCAAATAACGGATAAAGCCACGGAATATTGATTAACATCGCAACAAAAAGTGCAAAGGCACGCGTGTTGTGGGTCAGGATGTTGGTCAGGGGCATGAGTTTCCTGGACGTAGTCAGGAACTCGGACTTGAGAACCGGGAGCTGAAGACCGGGAACTGAAGACCGCGAATCCAGGCCCATGGCCCGCTTCAGCGCCTGGAAGCGGGGCGTCAGCCGCTCCTGCTTCTTGCAATAGCCCTTGTAGAAGTAATGATAGATGCGGGCATACGACCATCCCTGCTGCCGCAACCCGTCGTAGATGTGCTGCTCTTTCGCGTAGCTGTCCAGCTCGCTGCCGCCATCGCCCTTCAGGAACCACAGATGGATGTTGCGGTAATAGTCGGCCAACGCACACTGCGTGGCATGGCAATACAGGCCGGCAACGGCGCACAGCAGGAAGCCCCAGCCCTGCCACTCGACACCCGCCACGGGCATCGGCTCATGCCAAAGCCGGTAGATGACGGCCAGATAGGCACAGGTGAACCAGACGTCGCTGGCAAAGCCGTCGAGCAGGCGCCCCAGCAGCGTCTTCTGGTTGGTGAGCCGCGCCAGCTGTCCGTCGGCAGAGTCGCAGAAGTTGGCAGCCATCAGCAGGGCGACGCCACAGACATTGTGCCCAAGGTCGGTGTAATGGAACATCCAGCCCGCTGCCATGCCCAGCAGGATGCCCGCAATGGTTATCATATTGGGCGTCAGCCTCAGGCGATGGCAGACCATAGCCAGCGCCAGTCCGATGGGGCGTGTAAACCAAATGTCGAGCCATTCTTCCGTTTCGTTCGACTTAAACGACTCGCGCAGCAACTGTCTGTAGCCTTTGTTTTTCATATTCGCTTGCAAAGTTACGAAATAAGTGAGAGAAATACAAATAGAAAGCGGGCTTTCTTTTTGTATTTCCGAACGAAAAGTAAGTTCGGCGAAGCCAAAGTTACGAAATATTTCACAATTTATAATTTATAATTCATATTTATTTTCTACCTTTGCAGACAAACTAAGCAATAGCAAGACATGACACAAGAAGAAAAGAGCCTGTTGGAAGAGCGCATCGTGGATGTGCTGAAGACGGTCTACGACCCGGAAATCCCCGTCAACATCTACGACCTGGGGATGATATACAAGATTGACGTCCAGGAGGATGCCAGCGTAGAACTGGACATGACGTTCACGGCACCCAACTGTCCGGCGGCAGACTTCATCTTAGAAGATGTACGCACGAAGGTGGAATCGGTGGAAGGCATCACGGCGGCCAATGTCAACTTAGTGTTTGAACCGGCCTGGGACCAGTCGATGATGAGCGAGGAAGCCCGCGTGGAACTGGGATTCGACTAAGGGGGAAGCGACGTTTCGAGGTTTCGATATTACGAAGAATATGAAAAACATTTATTTCCTATCCGATGCCCATCTGGGGTCGCGAGCCGTGCCACATGGCAGGATGCAGGAGCGGCGCCTGGTGCGTTTCCTTGACAGCATCAAGGAGAAAGCTGCCGCCATCTACCTGCTTGGCGACATGTTCGACTTCTGGTACGAATACAAGTATGTGGTGCCAAAAGGCTTCACCCGCTTCTTAGGAAAGCTCTCCGAGTTGACTGACATGGGCGTCGAGGTGCACTACTTCACCGGCAACCACGACATCTGGGCCTACGAATACCTGGAGAAGGAATGCGGCGTAACGCTGCACAAGAAGGCTGAGACGACGGAGATATACGGCCATGAGTTCTTCCTGGCCCACGGCGACGGCATGGGCGACGGCAACAGGTCGTTTAAGGCTATCCGCGCCATATTCCACAACCGGGTGTGCCAATGGCTGTTCTCGGCACTGCATCCCCGCTGGGGAATAGACTTCGGACTGACATGGGCCCGGCATAGCTACGTCAGGCATAAGGAGCGCAACGACGTGGCATACCTCGGCGAAGACAAGGAGCCGCTGGTGCTCTTTGCCAAGGAGTATGTCAAGGAGCATCCCGACATCGACTACTTTATCTTCGGCCACCGACACATCGAGCTGGACATGAAACTGGCACGGCATACGCGGCTGATGATTCTGGGCGACTGGATTTCGCAGTTCACCTATGCCGTCTATGACGGCGAGCATATGTTCCTCGAAGAGTATGTGGAGGGCGAAAGCCAGCCGTGAAAAGTGAAGAATGAACGGTGATGAGTGAAGAATGAAGAGTGAAGAGTGTAAAATGAATAGTGATTAGTGATACAGAGCATGAAGAAAAAGATTGTAACTTTTGGAGAACTGCTGCTGCGATTCTCCAAGGATGACCACCTGCGACTGTCGCAGGGCGACTTGTTTACCAGTAAATACGGAGGCAGCGAGGCCAATGTGGCGGTGTCGCTGGCGACACTGGGCGAGGATGTGACCTACATCACGCGGCTACCCGACAACCCCATCGGGCACACTGCCGCAGGCTCCCTGGCACAGCTGGGCGTCGACACCAGCCATGTGCTGTATGGCGGCCAGCGCATCGGCACCTATTACTTCGAGCCGGCAGCAGGCATGCGTTCCGCCAAGGTGGTCTACGACCGGGCCTACTCTGCCTACTACGACCTGAAGCCGGGCATGATACCCTGGCGGGAAATACTCCAGGATGCCGCCATCTTCCACGTGTCGGGCATCACGGCGGCTATCTCACAACAGGCTGCCGACGCCACCTTTGAGGCTTTGGACATTGCCGACGAGCTGGGCATCACCGTCTCGTTCGACATCAACTACCGCAAAAACCTATGGCAATACGGCGCTGACCCGCGCGAAATCATAGGCCGCATGCTGGGCCGTTGCGACATGATGTTCGGCGATGCCATCGAGTTTGAATGGCTCTGCCAGCGCGCACAGCCGCCCTTTACGGCCACCGACAGCCATTTCGAGATGCAGATGGACGAGTATCGCGCATGGTTCGACGACCTGCATGCCCGCTTCCCAAGGCTGCGCCACTGGCTGATGGGCATGCGCAACATGGTGGCCAGCAACCACCACACGCTGACGGCACTGCTGTGGACCGACGGAGAACTGCTGCAAGCGCCTATCATCGACATACCCGACGTGGTAGACCCCGTGGGTGTCGGCGACGCTTTCATGGCCGGCTTGCTGCATGCCATCAGGCAATTCCCCGAAAACCGCCAGCTACAGCTGAACTACGCCTTGGCTGCCGCCGCCCTGAAGAACACGGTTCCGGGCGACTTCAACCTGTCGACGCACGAGGAAATCATGGATGTTGTCGAGGAACGCTACGACACCAAGACGCTATACAAAGACTACGAGTGAACCGTTTTATGGGTTCACTCGCTATCACAAGAGGAACGACTAACTATCCCAAGAGGAACGGCTAACTATCACAAGGGAAACGACTAACTATCCTACCGTGCCCTCTAACGACACGGAAAGGAGCTTCTGTGCCTCGACGGCAAACTCCATGGGGAGCTTCTGCAGCACCTCCTTGGCATAGCCGTTGACGATAAGTCCGACGGCTTGTTCCGTCGGTATGCCGCGCTGGTTGCAATAGAACAGCTGGTCTTCGGAGATTTTCGAGGTCGTAGCCTCGTGCTCGAAGACTGCCGTGTCGTTATGCACGTCCATATAAGGGAAGGTATGTGCGCCGCATTCGCTGCCCAGCAGCAGTGAGTCGCAGCTGGAATAGTTGCGGGCGTTGTCGGCATTCGACGTGGCACGCACCAGTCCCCGGTACGAATTCTGCGAGTGGCCTGCCGAGATACCTTTCGAGATGATGGTCGATTTCGTGTTCTTACCCATGTGAATCATCTTCGTCCCCGTGTCGGCTTCTTGGTAGTTATTGGTGACAGCGACGCTGTAAAACTCAGCTTGCGAGTTGTCACCCCGCAACACACAGGAGGGATATTTCCACGTAATGGCGCTACCCGTCTCCACTTGTGTCCACGACAACTTGCTGTCAACGCCGCGCAAGTCGCCGCGTTTGGTGACGAGGTTGAGCACGCCGCCGCGTCCCTGCTCGTCGCCGGGATACCAGTTCTGGACGGTAGAGTACTTCACTTCGGCACGGTTCATGACGATGATTTCGACGATGGCAGCGTGCAACTGGTTTTCGTCGCGCATCGGGGCGGTGCAGCCTTCCAGGTAGGATACGTACGAGTCGTCGTCGGCCACGATGAGCGTACGTTCAAACTGCCCGGTATTACGGGCGTTGATGCGGAAATAGCTGCTCAATTCCATGGGGCAGCGCACGCCTTTGGGGATATAGACGAAGGAGCCGTCGCTGAAAACGGCACTGTTCAGTGCGGCAAAGAAGTTGTCGCGGTAGGGCACTACGGTGCCGAGATACTGGCGCACAAGGTCGCCATGCTCCTTGATAGCTTCGCCGATGGAGCAGAAGATGACGCCCTTCTCGCGCAGTTTATCCTTGAAAGTGGTCTTCACTGACACAGAGTCCATGATGGCATCCACGGCAGTATTGCCACTCAAGGCCAGGCGTTCCTCAAGGGGAATGCCCAGCTTATCGAAGGTCTTTTCCAGCTCGGGGTCTATCCCGGAGGCACTGCTGCCGGGCACCGAACCGGCGGAAGAGCCGCTGGATGCAGGACGGGCCGTGGGGTCGGCATAGTAGGATATGGCCTGATAGTCGATAGGCGGCACATGGACGTGGCCCCACTTCGGCTCCGTCTGTGTCTGCCAGTAGCGAAAGGCCCGCAAGCGGAAGTCAAGCATCCACTCCGGTTCGCCCTTCTTGGCAGAGATGAGCCGGACAACGTCTTCGTTCAACCCCTTCTCTATCACTTCAGTGTGCACGTCAGTGGTGAAGCCGAACTCGTATTTCTGCTCGGCCACCTGACGGACATATTGATTACTACGATTATTCTCCATATTTTTTAACAACGGATTAAACGGATGTCACGGATTTTTTGCTATGAATTGAATCCGTTTAATCCGTTAAATCCGTTGTTCTTATATCAATCACAGTTTCTGTTCTACCTCGATTTCGGTGAAGGTCTCGATGATGTCGCCGACCTGAATGTCGTTGAAGTTGACCAACGAGATACCGCACTCCAAGCCGGTTGCCACCTCCTTGGCGTCATCCTTGTAGCGCTTCAAGGCGTCGATATTGGCGGTGTGTACGACGATACCGTCGCGCACCACGCGTGCCTTGTCCTTGGCGTGTACCTTACCGTCGGTGACAAGACCGCCGGCAACGGTGCCAACCTTGGAAATCTTGAACACCTGCTTGACCTCAATCTCACCGGTGACAATCTCCTTCTTCACCTTGTCAAGCATGCCTTCCATGGTCGACTTCACCTCGTCGATGGCGTCGTAGATGATACTGTAGGTGTTGATTTCCACACCTTCACGCTCAGCCAGACGGCGGGCGTCGGCAGAAGGACGCACCTGGAAGCCGACGATGATGGCATCCGACGCCGAAGCCAGCATGACATCGTTCTCTGAAATCTGGCCCACGGCCTTGGCAATGACGTTGACCTGCACCTTTTCGGTAGACAGTTTGATGAACGAATCGCTGAGTGCCTCGATGGAACCGTCGGTATCGCCCTTGACGATGATGTTCAACTCGTGGAATTCGCCTAGCGCAATGCGGTGCGAAATATCGTCGAGGCCCAGCGTCTTCGTGGTGCGCAGGCTCTGCTCGCGCTGCAGTTGGGTACGCTTATTGGCTATTTCGCGGGCCTCCTGTTCCGTCTCCATGACGTGGAACGAGTCGCCTGCCGTCGGTGCTCCGTTCAGACCGAGTATGATAGCGGGCTCTGCGGGGCCGGCCTGCTCGATGCGCTGGTTACGCTCGTTGAACATAGCCTTGATTTTTCCCCATGCCGTTCCGGCAATGACTACGTCGCCCACCTTCAGCGTGCCGTTCGACACGAGCACCGTCGACACGTAGCCACGGCCCTTGTCAAGGCTGGACTCGATGATGCTGCCCGTAGCCTTGCGGTTGGGATTAGCCTTCAGGTCGAGCATTTCGGCCTCAAGGAGCACCTTCTCCAGGAGCTCGTCGACGCCGATGCCTTTCTTAGCCGATATTTCCTGACACTGGTACTTGCCGCCCCACTCCTCGACGAGCAGGTTCATATTGGCCAGGTCTTCGCGGATTTTGTCGGGGTTGGCGCCCGGCTTGTCAATCTTGTTGATGGCAAACACCATCGGCACGTTGGCAGCCTGTGCATGGGCAATGGCCTCCTTGGTGGTAGGCATCACCGAGTCGTCGGCAGCAATGATGATGATGGCGATGTCCGTCACCTGGGCACCACGGGCACGCATGGCCGTGAAAGCCTCGTGACCGGGAGTGTCGAGGAACGTGATTTGGCGCCCGTCCTTCAGCTTCACGTTGTAGGCACCGATGTGCTGCGTGATGCCGCCGGCCTCACCGGCGATAACGTTGGTGTTGCGGATATGGTCGAGCAGCGACGTCTTACCGTGGTCGACATGACCCATGACGGTCACAATCGGGGCACGGCTAATGAGGTCGTTCTCGTCGTCCTCCTCCTCAGTGATGGCGTTCTGCACCTCGGCCGACACATATTCTGTGGTGAAGCCGAACTCGTCGGCCACGATGTTGATGGTCTCTGCGTCCAGACGCTGGTTGATGCTGACCATGATACCGATTGACATACAGGTGCCGATGACCTGGTTGACGCCGACGTTCATCATCGTAGCCAGCTCCGACACGGTGACGAACTCCGTCAGTTTGAGCACCTTCGACTGTGCTGCCTCGGCAGCCATCTCCTCGCTCATGCGCTCAGCCACGGCGTCTCGCTTCTCACGACGGTATTTGGCACCCTTCTTGTTCTGGTTTTTCGACGTCAGACGGGCTAGCGTCTCCTTCACCTGGCGTGCCACGGCCTCGTCATCCACCTCCAACGGTTTCTGCACCTGGCGGTTCTTCTTCTTGCTCTTGCCCTGGCCCTGCTGCTGGTTCTGCTGCTGAGCCTGCTTGTTTTTGTTTTTGCCCTGGCCCTGCTGCTGGTTAGCCTGCTTGGCGGCAGCCTCGATGTCCACCCTGCCCTGGCGGATGCGCTCGCGCTTCTTGCGCTCGCCGGCAGCCTTCTCCTCGCGCTCCTTGCGGCGCTCCTCCTTCGACTTCTTCTTCGGTCGGGTGCTCTGGTTCAGCGCCGACAGGTCAATCTTGCCCAGCACATTCAGCTGGGGAGCATTCTGGGCGAGCTTGGCATCGCCGGGCGTCTTGGCCAACGACGGGCGGTCGTTGACCACCGGTGCAGGCTTGGGTTCCTCCTTCACCGGCGGCACTTCCTCCTTGACGGGCTCCGGTGCCGGCTCTTCCTTGACCTCAGCCGGCTCTTCGGCCACGGCTACTTCCTCCTTGACAGGCTCCCCGACGGGTTTCTCTACTTCCGCCACTTCGACGGGCTTCGGCTCGGGGACTTCGGCAGCAACCTCGGCCTTGACCTCCGGCTCCGCTGCCGGTTCCTCTTCCTGGACGGGCTTCGGCTTGCCGATGTTGTCCAGGTCTATCTTGCCGACAGCCTTGAGCTGCAGGCGCTGTTCCAGCAGTTCGTCGCTCTTCGTGACGGCTTTCTCCACCGTTTTCTTCTCCTTCGGCTTCTTGGTGAACAGCTTCTCGGCCTGGGTCTTGACAGCCTTGTCGCTGCTGAACTGGTCGACCAGTGCGTCATACTGCTCGTCACTGATTTTCGTGTTCGGCGTCACGTCGTCCTTGATTTCGCCAAGGCCGTTCTTCTTTTTCAGGAAATCAACTGCCGTCTGAAGTCCTATGTTCAGTTCTGATAATACTTTATTTAATCTTACTCCCATTCTTTCAATTCTTAATTCTTAATGCTTAATGCTTAACTGTTTCACACTCTTTTGTTCTTAATGCCTAATGCTTGATTCTGCTTACTGCCTGATGCTTGACTTGGCGTCAGCCCAATTAAGCATTAAGCATTAAGCATTAAGCATTATTCAAACTCGGCCTTCAGCACCTCCAGCACGTGGTCGACGGTCTCTTCCTCCAGGTCGGCTTTCTCGATGAGCATTTCACGCGGCGCGTTGAGCACGGCCTTGGCAGTGTCCAGACCGATGGCCTTGATGGAGTCGATAATCCACTGGTCAATCTCGTCGGCAAACTCATCCAGATAGATGTCTTCGTCGGCCTCGCCCTCGTTGACGACGCGGAAGACGTCGATGGTGTACTCCGTCAGCATCGAAGCCAGCTTGATGTTCAGTCCGCCCTTGCCGATAGCCAGCGATACTTCCTCGGGCTGCAGGTACACCTCGGCCTTGTGCTCCTCGGGATTCAGCGTGATGCTGGTCACCTTGGCGGGCGACAGGGCGCGCTGGATGAACAGCTGCGTGTTGTTCGAGAAGTTGATGACGTCGATGTTCTCATTGCACATCTCGCGGACGATGCCGTGCACGCGGCTACCCTTCACGCCGACGCAGGCGCCTACCGGGTCGATGCGGTCGTCATAGCTCTCCACGGCCACCTTGGCGCGCTCACCCGGCATGCGGGCAATGCGGCGGATGGTGATGAGGCCGTCCTGAATCTCGGGCACCTCAGCCTCCAGAAGTCGCTCCAGGAACTGCGTCGATGTACGCGACAGGATGATGCGCGGGTTGTTGTTCTCGTT
The DNA here is from genome assembly GCA_017459445.1 of Prevotella sp. Classification (GTDB taxonomy): domain Bacteria; phylum Bacteroidota; class Bacteroidia; order Bacteroidales; family Bacteroidaceae; genus Prevotella. The sequence continues at coordinate 55,294 of JAFUDJ010000033.1, forward strand.
CTGCACTTCCTTCACGATGGCGCGGATGGTCTCACCCTTGCGGTAGTTGTCGGCGGGTATCTGCTCCTGCTTCGGCAGGTGCAGCTCGTTGCCCTCGTCGTCGATGAGCAGTATTTCGCGCTTCCACATCTGGTACACCTCGGCCGAGACAATCTGCCCCACCTTGTCCTTGTACTTCTGGTACAGCGAGTCATGCTCCAGTTCCAGGATTTTCGAGGCCAGCGTCTGGCGCAGGTTCAGGATGGCACGGCGTCCGAATTTCTGGAACTCCACCTCTTCCGACACCTCTTCGCCCACCTCATAGTCGGGCTCGATTTTCTGTGCCTCGCTGAGCGAGATTTCCTTGTTCTCGTCCTTCACCTCGCCGTCGGGCACCACGATGCGGTTCCGGTGAATCTCGAAGTCGCCCTTGTCGGGGTTCACAATGACGTCGAAGTTCTCATCCGAGCCGAACATCTTGGCGATGACGTTGCGGAAACTCTCCTCCAGCACGCTCACGAGTGTGGTGCGGTCAATGTTCTTTGTCTCTTTGAATTCCTGAAAGGTCTCTATCATCGACGGACCTTTCGAGCCTTTTGTTGCCATGTCTCTTAATTTTTATTTTTATTTCTTTTATTTCTTATTTGAAGTTCAACTGGTACTTGCAGTACTTCACCTCGCCGACGGCGAACGTCTTGTCGACCTCCACCACGACGGGGCGCTTCCTGCCCTCCACGTGCTGCTTCTCCTTGACGGTGACGGTGAACTGCGTGCCGTCGGCGCTCACCTCCTTCAGGATGCCCTGCAGCTTCTGGCCGTCCTGCTGCATCACCTCCACCTCCTTGCCGACGTGGTTGCGGTACTGCTGTATCACCTTGAACGGCTGGCCGATGCCTGCCGAGCCTACTTCCAGCTCATAGTCACCCAGCTCGTCGCCCAGCTTTTCCTGCAGGTGACGGCTCAGGTCTGCACAGTCTTCAATCCATACGCCGTCGGCATGGTCGATTTCAATCACGATGCGCTCGTCGGCGGTCATTTCCACGTCTACCAAGTAGTAGTCTCCCTGCTGGAGCCACTCTTCCACTGCGGTCTGAATAGTGTTCTTGTCTATCATAAAAAGTGTTGTTTAAAACAAGAATGAGAGGCTTTTGTCAAGCCCCTCATTCCTCTGAACGGGTGCAAAGGTACGCATTTTCTGCGAATCCTGCAAGTTTTTTGCATGAAAATCGCCTGTATCCCTTATTTTTTCATCCCGGGTGCCGCACACTTTTATGTCAAACGGCGCGGACTTTTATGTCATTTAGCTCCAAGTTTTATGTCAAAAGTCCGCAACTTTTGACATAAAAGTGCGCTCCGTTTGACATAAAAGTCCGTTCGATTTGCCATAAAAGTCGGAAGGGGGCCTGACCAGACAGCGCCCGGCTCATGATAAAGCCGGGCGCTGCGCGTGATAAACGGATGCGGGCTACAGCGTGATTTCGCCACTGCCGAAGCAGCGATGGTGGCGGTCGTCGTAGACTACGCAGAACTGGCCGGGGGCTACGCCGTGGATGGGTGCGGCGGCATGGATGCGGTAGCAGCCGTCGCCCGCCGGCATCATGGCGGCAGGCAGGAACTCGGGCGTGTGGCGAATCTTGATGGTGACGGCAGAGGGGGCGCCCGCCGGGGCGGCATCGCGCGGCGCCTCGCCGAGCACCGACAGCTGTTCAAGGGGCAGCGTCAGGGCGTGGAAGTCGCGGACGAGGAAGTCCTGACGGTAGGCCGTCTGCGGGTCGTAGCCGTGGGATACGTAGACGATATTCTGCCCGATGTCCTTCTTGACGACAAACCACGGGCCGCCGCCCAGCCCCATGCCCTTGCGCTGGCCGATGGTATGGAACCAATGGCCGCGATGGCGGCCTACGATGCGGCCGGTTTCCAGCTCCACCACGTCGCCGGGCAGCTCGCCGAGATAGCGGCGCAGGTATTCGTTGTAGTTGATTTTGCCAAGGAAGCAGATGCCCTGCGAGTCGCGGCGGTGGGCCGGAGCCAGGTGCTCGCGCTCAGCAATGGCCCGCACCTCGTCCTTCATCATGTGACCGATGGGGAACAGCGCCTTGCGCAGCTGCCAGTCGTGAATCTGCGCCAGGAAGTCGGTCTGGTCCTTGACGGGGTCGGGGCTGGTGCAGAGCCATTTCAATGGACGGTCTGACGATTTGCCATTGACGGTTTCCCCAGTGTCCTCTTCCTCCGTTGTGGCATAATGCCCGGTAGCTATCAAGTCGTAGTCGTGGCCGCGCTTCTCGTGGAAGGCCCCGAACTTGATGAGCCGGTTGCACATGACGTCGGGATTCGGCGTCATTCCCGCGCGTACCTTATTAATAGTATAGGCCGTCACCTGGTCCCAGTAGTCGCGGTGGCAGTCGACAACCTCCAGCCGGCAGCCGTACTTCCGGGCTACGGCGGTGGCCATCTCCAGGTCTTCCTCCGAGGAACAGTCCCACTCCATGGGCTTCCCCGACTGAGAGGGAAGGTCCTCCGGACCTATTTTGATGTAGAAGCAGTCGGGGTGCAGGCCCTGACGCACCAGCTCGTAGAGCACGACGCTGGAGTCGACACCGCCCGAAAGCAGTACGGCAATTCGCTTGTCTTGTAGATTCATGCTGCAAAAGTAATTAAAAAATATTAAATATACAAGCAAACAGGTGGATATTTAAGTTCGAATCCATATCTTTGCAATATCAAAATGATATCAGAACGCAAAACTTATTCAAACCAAACAAGCAATAGATTATGGAAACACGAGAGTTTAAGTTCAAAGGGATGGTGCTGAACGGCTTCCTGATGCTGTTCGTCACACTCGCATTGTTAGTGGCTGCCATCGTCGGCATCGTCTACGCCATCATCCAGCTTGACGCCACCGACGGCTCGTGCGGCGGCTGGCTGTTGGGCGGCAGCATCGTATTGCTGATAGCCGACATCATCTGCATGTGCAGCTTCATGCAGTTAGAGCCCAACGAGGCGAAGGTCATCACCTGGTTCGGAAAATACAGCGGTACGTTCCACGAAGTGGGATTCTACTGGATAAACCCCTTCTACGGACAGAAAAAGGTGAGCCTGCGCGCCCGTAACCTGGACGCCGAGCCCATCAAGGTGAACGACAAGACGGGCAACCCCATCATGATTGGCCTCGTGCTGGTATGGAAACTGAAGGACACATACAAGGCTCTGTTCGAGGTCGACACGCAGACCATGGCCGCCAACCCCAACACCGTGGGCGCAGACACGAAGGGACTCATGAACGCGCTGGAGAACTTCGTCCGCGTGCAGAGCGACGCCGCCCTGCGACAGGTGGCCGGACAATATGCCTACGACGACGAGGACAAAACGACGGCGAGCACCGAACGCCAGAACGATGTGCCGACGCTGCGCTCCAGCGCCGACGAGATTAACGAACAGCTGGAGCAGAAGCTGGACGAGCGGCTGGCCCTGGCAGGCATCGAGGTCGTGGAGGCCCGCATCAACTACTTGGCCTACGCCCCGGAGATAGCCGCCGTCATGCTGCGCCGCCAGCAGGCTTCGGCCATCATCACGGCCCGCGAGAAAATCGTGGAGGGAGCCGTGTCGATGGTGAAGATGGCGCTCGACAAGCTGTCCAATGAGAACATCGTGGAACTGGACGACGACAAGAAGGCCGCCATGGTCAGCAACCTGCTCGTCGTACTCTGCGGCGACGACTCGGCACAGCCGGTGGTGAATACAGGGACGCTGAACCACTAAACGACGGGCAGAATGATGCCGAAAAGCACAAAGAGTTTTATCCTGCGCGTAGACACCGAGATGATGAACGCGATAGAGGCATGGGCTGCGGACGAGTTCCGCAGCACCAATGGCCAGCTGCAGTGGATTCTCACCGAGGCGCTGCGCAAAGCCGGGCGTCTGCCGAAAAAGAAGGACACGTCGTCTTCACCTTAACTAATATATAGAGAAAATAGCGTAGAACCATTATTCATTAAGAGACGTCAGCATGATAGACCGAAAGAAAGCCATCGTATTGTTGTCAGCACTGGAGATGTTCCTGCTGGCTTTCGTTGCCACATTGTTTCTTACCGATGCCGTGGGGTTGTATGTGTTTTTGGCCCTGGTCATACTCATAGCCTCGGTTACGGCAACTCTTCTTGTAATTATTATTCGTAAGTATCCATCATAATCATATCTATTTTACAAATGAAACAGAAACTATTATTGACAGTTCTCGCCTTGCTGATGGCCGTCGGCACGCAGGCACAGGGCCTGCGGGGGCGCATCTACTACAACGGCAACATGAGCGTGGCGCACCTGCTGAAGGACAAGGAGGGCGAAACGGAAGAGGAACGCCTGGAGCGTGAGCACGTCATGGACGAGATTTTCACGATGAGCGTCACGGTGGAGTTCCCCGAGAGCCACAAGATGAAGTGCCGCATGAAGATTATCATGGACCAGGAGCGCGCCAAGGAGCTGGACGTCAACTGGGCAACGCGCAAGCTATGGCAGACGGAACTGACGGTGAATGCCAAGCTGCACAACTACTCGAAGCGCTACTGGTGTGACGGCAACAAGGTTATACTGGAGGACGACACCGTCATGATGCTCAGCGACGACGGAGAACAGCTGACCATCAACGACTCCAAGATGGAGGCGACGCTGAAAAGAATCAAGTGAGAAACGAAAACGAAAAAACGATTACCGCGATGCTCAGTATGCCTCGCGGTATTTGTTTTCGTCCTTGTCGTCGAGCATAGACAGGTACGACTGGTAACGGCTCTGCGCGATGTAATGGTCTTCGACGGCCTTCAGCACAGCGCAGCCGGGCTCATGGGTGTGCGTGCAGTCGGAGAAGCGGCAGTGCTTGGAGAACTCGAAGATTTCACGGAAATAGCTGGTCAGCTCTTCGCGCTCCATGTCGAACGTGCCGAAGCCCTTGATGCCCGGCGTGTCGATAAGCCAGGAAGAGGTTCCGGAAAGCGGTATCATTTCTGAGAAGGTCGTGGTGTGCATGCCGGTCTGATGGGCATCGCTGATGTCGGCAGTGCGCAAATTGGCATGAGGCACAAGACGGTTGATAAGCGTCGACTTGCCGACACCGCTATTGCCGCTGAGCAAGGTAATTTTCCCGTCGAGCAGCGGGCGCAGGGCCTCTACGCCGTCGCCTGTCCCGGCAGATATGGCGCGACACTCGTAGCCGACGGTCTCATAGAGCTCCATCATCAGCTGCTGGTAGCGGCGCTCCTCGTCGTTGAGCAGGTCGGTCTTATTGAAAATGAGGAGCACGGGCACGCGATAGGCTTCGGCAGAAGCCAGGAAGCGGTCGATGAACGTGGTGCTGGTCTCCGGCTTGATGACGGTGATGACAAGCAGGGCCTGGTCGACATTGGCAGCCAGGATATGGCTCTGCTTCGACAGGTTGATGCTCTTACGGATGATATAGTTGCGGCGGTCCTCAATTTCGATAATGAAATCGTCCTTCACTTCCACCCTGTCGCCCACGGCAACAGGGTTTGTCGACCGGATGCCACGCAGGCGGAAGTTGCCTTTTATCTTATAATCGGCAGCCAGTCCGTCGTCCGTCAGGACGGTGTACCAGCTGCCGGTATTCTTAATGACTAAGCCTTTCACGCTGCTTTCTATACGGTCATTATCTCTTTGTTCTTGGCTTCCATCAGCTCGTCGAGCTTCTTGATGTACTTGTCGTGCAGCTTCTGAAGCTCCAGTTCGGCATCCTTCTCGTTGTCCTCACTGAGACCGTCCTTGATGGCTTTCTTCAGTTTCTCCTTGATGTCGCCACGCACGTTGCGCACTTCCACCTTGGCCTTCTCGCAGATTTTGTTGCACTGCTTCACCAAGTCGCGGCGGCGCTCCTCGGTAGGCTGCGGGATGCCTAAGCGGATTATCTCGCCATTGTTCTCCGGCGTGATGCCAACGTCAGAGTCCATGATGGCTTTCTCGATGTCGCGGATTTGCTTGCGGTCCCAAGGCTTGATGGCAATGGTGCGCGCATCCGGCGTCGACACGTTAGCAACTTGGTTCAGGGGAACCTTCTGTCCATACGATTCCACTCTCACGCCACTCAGAATGGCGACGTTGGCGCGCCCGGCACGGACACGGTTCAGCTCTTCTTCCAGGAACAAGGCTGCCATCTCCATGCGCTCCTCGGCACTGGCTAATGTTTGTTTTACGTCAATCATATTGTCTATAGTTTATGTTTTCTTCCGACAAAGATACGCAATAAATTCTGATTAAACAAGAAATGTGGGAAAAAATTTGGCCATGTTGCCAAAGTTTTATATCTTTGTCGGTTGTAATAACAGCCAGTATGCTAAATGCCATCAACACATACATCCGCCGACTTGTCCGTCCGAAGCAGGATTCCGGCAAGGACAATCAGCAGGACATCGACCGCCTTTCCCTGATACTGAAGGCCGGAAAACTGCGCCTATGGTTCTACTATCCTGCAACGCGCCATTACGCCTATTTTGAGAAAAGCGGCACTGCTGAATCGCATGAATACAACCCGATAGAGTTCTCGCAGTTCTTCAATCGTGACGACTTTGAGGTGATGCGCCGCTACATCTTCGACTTGTGCGAGGAGCGCCGCCAGTCGGCCAGCTTCTCTTTGCGCAGCAATAAGGACAACGGCGAGGAGCGACACTTCGACATGCACATCTCCGTAGCGGGCCGCGACGCCCGGGGACGGGTGACACGCGTGCTTGGCATAGAGCACGACGTGACGGACGACTACCACCGCATGCAGGATGCCAACAAGCTGCTGATGCGCTACCACACCGTGTTCAACACGTCGCTGCTCGACATGGCGTATTACGATAAGGACGGTATCCTGCGCGACATCAACGAGAAAGCCTGTCAGACGTTCGGCGTCAAGGAGCGTGTCAAGCTGTTGGAGAGCCGGACGCGCCTGTCGAACAACCCGATGTTCAACGACGTTGACCCGGAACAGGTGGAGGATATGCGCACATCGGCACTGGTAGACTTCGCGGAATTCTCCGCCCCGGAATACCGCGTTGACAATTTCGCACAGCGGGGCAAGATGTACTATGAGTCGACTTTCAACCCGATTCGCACGGCCGACGGCCGGCTGGACGGCATCTACATGGCGGGGCGCGACATCACGGAGATGGTGGAGTCGTACCATCACCAGGTGGCCAGCGCCCGTAAGCTGCGGCAGGCCATGAGCGACATCCAGGAATACATCAACAACATCAACTACGCCCTACAGGTCAGCGACGTGCGACTGGTCAACTACGACCCGCATACCTACACCCTGGAGCTGTCGAACAACATCAACCAGCGGCAGATGCGCATGTCGCAGCTGCGCTGCATCCGCATCGCCTCGCCACGCTTCCGCCGCCATGTGTCCAGCGCCCTGAACCGCATGGACCACCTGACGACCAGCCAGATTGTGCTGACCATTGAGACTGAATTCCGCGACAAGAAGCGGCGACCCATCTGGATGATGTTCAACATGGTGCCGATGCTGGATGCCAATGGCCGCGTGGAACGATACTTCGGCATGTGCCGCGACGTGACGGACATTGTGGAGACGGAGCAACGGCTGGCGGTGGAGACGCAGAAAGCCCAGGAGATGGAACTGCTGAAGCAGTCGTTCCTGACCAATATGAGCTACGAGATACGTACGCCGCTGAATACGGTGGTGGGCTTTGCCGAGCTCTTCGAACAGGAGCACGACCCTGCCGACGAGCCGCTGTTCGTCAACCATATCAAGGAAAGCTCCAGCAACCTGCTGCTGCTTATCAACGATATCCTGTTCCTGTCGCGCCTCGATGCCAACATGATTGAGTACAACAAGACCGATACCGACTTCGCCCTCGTCTTTGAAAGCCACTGCCAGATGGGGTGGTCGAACCTGAGTCCGGACGTGAGGATAGTCATCGAGAACCCCTACGAGCACTTGGTCGTCAGCATCGACGATGCGTATGTGGGGCGCGTCATCGAGAGACTGTGCTATAACGCCGCCGTCTTCTGCCGCAAGGGAGTCATCCGCGCCAAGTACGAATACCGCCGGGGCGAGCTGAACATCAGCATCGAGGACACTGGTGTGGGCATTGACGAACAGACGCTGCCCCACGTCTTCGACCGCTTCGTCCGCAACAAGGACGAGGAGATGTGCGGCACGGGCCTTGACCTGCCCATCACTCAGGCGCTCGTACAGCAGATGGGCGGCTCCATTGAGTTCCAGTCGCAGTTAGGACGCGGCACCACGGCCTGGGTGGCCATACCCTGCGACGTCAAGGTCATCGAGAAAAAGGCCGACATCATCACTTCAACACCTTCCGACTATACCAGCCTATGACACCTTATATATATCTCCTGACAGCCGCAGCCCTGCTGCTGGCCGTGCTGCTCTTCTACGGATGGCGCCGCAAGCGCCGCCAGGAGGGCGAGGAACAGGTGCTGTCCGTGCGCGACCTGACGGCCATGGCACTGAAAATCAGCGCGCACAACGTCATCGTCTTCGACATCAGCAGCGGCCATACCAGCCTGCTGAGCGGCAACATGCTGCCCGAGGGCGGTGCCAGCAAGGAGCTTTTCAAGGAGCATGTGCATCCCGACGATGTCGACATGCTCGTCAGCCGCATCATGGAACTGGAGCGCGGCGAGAGCCAGCAGGCCGAGTTCTGCTATCGCTGGAACTACGAATTCGGCGGCGGCAAGCCCCGCTGGGGCTGGCTCCGCAACACGAGCGTGGCGGAATATGCCGGCGGCGACAAGCCTATCAGAGTCATCAGCGCCCTGGTGGACGAGACCGAGCTGCGCCGCCAGCAGTCGGAAGAGGCTGAGCTGGGCAACAAGTACCGCCTCATCTTCGAGAATTCCGTCGTCGCCCTGTCGTTCTATTCTGCCGACGGATGGCTGCTGGACGCCAATGCCATCATGCGCGAGATATGCCATTTCGACAGCGACAGCGGTGATGACTTCTTCTCCAATACCAACCTGTACGAGCAGGCGCCGTTCAACGAGCTGATAGACCGCAACCATGTCGAGGAGCTTTGGATATGCTTCCTCAGCGTTATTCCCGAGCGCGACATGCACGTCTATCTGGAAATCCACCTCCACCCCATCTACGACGACCAGGGGGAACTGGTATATATCGCACTCACCGTGCGCGATGTCAGCCAGGAACGTGAGATGTACCGGCAGGCCCGCGAAAACGACATCCGCCTGCGCGAGGCCAACGAGGACATCCGCCACTACGAACAGGAGCTGCGCTACATGATGGACAACAGCCGCATGCAGGCTTGGCGCATATCGCTCGACCGTAACTGCCTGGAGTTCTACAGCGGTCTGAACACGCCGGTGCGTACATTCAACCTTGAGGACATGCGCCACATCTTTGTCAACAAGGAGGACGACTTCGTCCGCGCACTGGAAAATCCCGCTGAAGCCATCGCCCATCCGCTCAGCTACCAAGGGCAGGTGTACCCCATTGTGACGCATACCAGCACCGAAAAGCAATGGGTGCAGATAAATAGCATACCGGAATACGACGACAACGGGCACCTGCTGGGCAGCTTCGGCGTGTGGCGTAACATCACGGCCCTGATGGAAAAGCAGGAGCAGCTGCGCCGCGAGACGGAGCGCGCCAACGACTCGGGACGCATGAAGTCGGTGTTCCTGGCCAATATGACGCACGAAATCAGAACGCCGCTCAATGCCATCGTGGGCTTCTCCGACCTGCTACAGGCTGTCGAATCGCCCGAGGACCGCCGCGAGATGATTCGCGTCATCCATAACAACTGCGACATGCTGCTGCGGCTTATCAACGACATTCTCGTGCTTTCCAACGTTGACGCCAACGCCATGCAGATAGTCTGCAAGGAAGTTGACTTTGCCCGTGAGTTCGATGACATCTGCCAGTCGCTGGCCCAGCGCGTCAGCAACCCTGCCGTCGAGTTCCAGAAGGAGAACCCATTCGACACACTGATGGCAAGCATCGACAAGAACCGCATCCAGCAGGTCATCACCAATTTCGTGACCAACGCCGTCAAATACACGCAGCAGGGGCATATCCGCGTGGGCTACCGACAAGAGGAGCGCGACGGGCGGCCAGGCATCTACGTCTATTGCAGCGACACGGGCGACGGCATTCCCGAGGACCAGCTCTCGCGTGTCTTCGAACGCTTCGTCAAGCTCAACGACTTCATACAGGGCACCGGGCTCGGACTCTCCATCTGCAAGGCCATCATCGACAAGTGCGGCGGCCAGATTGGCGTGGAGAGCCAGCTGGGCAAGGGCTCTGACTTCTGGTTCTGGATACCAAGATACAGTGAAGAGTGAAAAATGAAAAGTGAATAGTGAAAAGTGAGTAATTAAATAAATATATTATGTCTACATTAACTATCTGTATTGTCGTGGCTTTCGTCGTGGGCTATCTCTGCATTGCCCTTGAGAGCCTGACGCGTATTAACAAGGCAGCCATAGCGCTGCTTATGTGTGTTGTCTGCTGGACCTTGCTGATGGTCAGCCCCGCCAGCTTCTATCCTGAGGTGGCGGCCGACGGGGTGATACACCACATTGCCGAAGTCATCGAGCATCATCTGGGTGACGCCGCCGGCACGCTGTTCTTCCTGATGGGAGCTATGACCATCGTCGAAATCGTCGATTCCAACGGTGGATTCAACTTTGTGCGCGACACGCTGAAGACACGTTCCAAGCGTAAACTCATGTGGCGCGTAGCCTTCATGACATTCTTCCTGTCGGCCATCCTCGACAACCTCACCACTTCCATCGTCATGATTATGGTGCTGCGCAAGCTGGTGCAGAGCCGCGAGGAGCGCATGATGTATGCCGCCCTTATCATCATATCGGCCAACTCCGGCGGTGCCTTCTCGCCCATCGGCGACGTCACCACCATCATGCTGTGGATTAAGGGCGTCATCACCACACAGGGCGTGCTGACCGAAATCTTCATTCCGTCGCTCGTCTCGATGGTCATTCCGGCAGCTATCATCAGCCTGTCGCTGAAGGGAAAGTTCGACAAGGAGCAGAACCTGCCCAAGGCCGACGTGAGCCAGTTCACCAAGGCGCAGCGCAACATCATCTTCTGGCTGGGCGTGGGCGGACTCGTCTTCGTGCCCATCTTCAAGACCATTACCCACCTGCCGCCGTTTATGGGCATCCTGCTTGTGCTCGGCATTCTGTGGACGACCACCGAAATCTTCCATTATAACACGTCGGAGGATGACACCATGGCCAAGCGTGTCTCGGACATCATGACCAAGATAGACCTCTCCACCATCATGTTCTTCCTCGGCATCCTCATGGCCGTTGCCGTACTGCAGGAGGTCGGCGTGCTCACCATGCTCGGCAAGACGCTCGACACCACCTTCGAGGGCAACCACTATCTCGTGACAGGCATCATCGGTGTGCTCAGTTCTATCGTCGACAATGTGCCTCTCGTAGCCGGATGCATGGGCATGTATCCCGTCCAGGCAGCAGGCGACCTGGCCATCGACGGCATCTTCTGGCAGTTGCTGGCCTACTGTGCCGGTGTCGGCGGTTCGCTGCTTATCATCGGTTCTGCCGCCGGCGTCGTCGTCATGGGCTTGGAGAAGATTACCTTCGGCTGGTACATGAAGCGCATCACCTGGATAGCTTTCGCTGGCTACCTATCGGGTATCCTTATCTATTGGGTTGAACGTACCTTCCTGTTCGCATAAGCCAATACAAAGAAATCGCCGTGAGTGGACTGCTCACGGCGATTTCTTTTATTTAGCTATCAGCCTGACAGGAGCGTTAAGCCCGCTGGGAACGGGTGCCCATTGGTCGTAGGTCGTCTTCTTGTAGTTCAGGTCTACGACATTGATTTCCTTCATCTTGCGCCAGGGAATGCCACGGCGGTCCATGTCGGCAATACGGTTGGCAGGCAGGTTGGTCACCTCGATGCGTAACTCGTTCTTGCCTTTCTTCAAAGCGTTGCCACAGTCAAGGATAAAAGGTACGGCCCACGCACAGCCGATGAACTGCCCATTGATATAGACCCGTGCCGACTCGCGTACGTCGCCAAGGTCTATCTCCCACTGCCTTCTGGCTTGCTCCTTGTTGAGACGGAAGGTGGTGGTATAGACGCCGGTGCCCATGGTAACGGCGGCAGAGTCGCTTAACGACTCCCAGGTCTGTGGAGACTTCAGACGGAAGGGCTTGTCCACCTTCGGGGTTTCGTCCATGAAGGAAAGCGTCCAAGGGGCTGTGAGGGAAACCGTAGCCTTAGGAGTCGCAGAAGACGTATAGGTCTCTGAAGACTTATAAGTGCCATAAGACGTATGAGAGCCATGAGATGTATTGGTTCCATGAGACTGACAGGCCTCATGGGATGTTTGCAAGATACGGCTCTCCCCGCTGCGCAGGCAGAACAGAATGCGGCCGTCGCTGACTTCGGCAGGGGTGACGTCGCCATTCATGGGGTTGAACCACGTGGCTGACTGGAAGTCGACGGCCAGCGGCACCGCAGCCTTTATATCCTTCGGCGTGAGGTTGGCGATGAAGTAGTGATAGGTGTCCTCACCGTCAGCCGACGGCATCTTGCGGCGGATGGCCCGCAAGCCAAGCTCCGTACGCATGGCCTCTGGCTGTGCGAAGTGCTCCATTTCCTCGTTACGCTCACCGTAGATGACATAGGGGGCTACGGGTTCCAGCAGCTTCTTCAGCCTGTCGTCGACGGTTGTTCCGGTGGGAATGATGAGTGCACGATAGCGCGTGCCACCCTCGGTGACGAGCATGCCGTCCTCCACACGAACCTTGCCGAGCTGCCGGTCGCTGATGTAGTCGCAGTCGTAGCCTAAGCTGTCGATGCGCAGAATGCTGCTGATGAACTCAGGCGCCCGCTTGCCCATGTTGTGGATGTCGAACATCATCAGCAATTCCTTGCCTGTGCGTTTGCGCCACATGTCATGGACAGGCAGGTAGACAAGGAAATCGTTGTCGGGCTGTCCGAGCTGTAGGAAACTCTGGCTGCGCTCAATATATTTCATTAGGAAAGGGGCATCGCGCCAGATGCTGTTGGTGGGCGACATGTCAATAGAGGCATAGAACTTCCACCCCGGCCAAGGGTCGTCCTTCGGCGTGTAGCAGGAGCCATGGAAGAAGACTCGGTTGACGCCGCAGGTGAACATCAGGTCCAGGTCGGGCTTCATCTGCGACAGCGAAGTGCGGAAGTGCTCCGTTAGCCATGTAAATGTCTCGCTGCTGGTGAAAGGCTTTCCGGTGACATGGGCGGCCGACGAGGCATACTTCAGCATAGACAGGTCGCTGAAGTTCTTACGGGTAAAGCCGGAGTCAGTGCGCAGTCCCTTGATGCCAAAATCGGACAGCCCGAAACCTTCTATCTCAGGAATATCGACGGCGGCATAGAGGTCCAGCAGATTAGCGGGCGAGCCGTGGGCCTGGTTGCGCACCTTGACACCATGGCTGTGCGCCCAGTCGACCCATTGCTGCGTGAAATTCTCCAATAACAGGTCGCTGAGCGTCTCGCGGTAGTCGGCAAGGACTTCGTTGGCGGGTAAACCGCCAACCACACGACTGGCGGCAGAATCGGCAGCTACGCCTAACAGCTCTGGCAGATAGTTGCGCAGGTCGTAGCCGCGACGCTGCAGGAACTCGTCGAACAGGCGCGGCGTCCAGTTGGCTTTATATACCTCATAGCTGTCGTTGAAGAACGTATTGGGATAGGGAACTCCCGACGAGGCGAAGGCCCGCTCGAAACGTTCAAGGTAATGGCGGACGGCCTCACGGTCGAAATGGTCGACGACCCAGCCTTCACCGCCCGGTGCAGCCCGCTTCACCTTCTGCTTGGTACGCCCGGGAGTGATGGTGTAGACGGGAGAACCGTCTACCACAGTGTCGGTGATGACGGCACGGCAGGCTGCTTCCTCCAAAGGCACCTGCGGTCCGCCGAAAGGCCATCCCGTGCCACAGTTCATATCAACCTCGATGCCTTTCTCACGGGCAATGTCCTCTACATCCTTCAGGGCTTGCATCCATGCCGGCGACAGGAACGACAGCTCGTTCTTCTCATTGCCCTGCACGCCATAGAGCGGTGTTATCTCTACGGTGCCGATACCCGTGCGGGCATATTCGCCAAGATTCCACTCCAAGTTCTGACGGTCAACGGCCGAACCAAGCCACCACCAGCGTGTGCCGGCCTTGGCTTCAGGGCGCGGCTGCGGCCAGTCTTGTGCCACAACGGGGCTAACATTTTTAGGAGAGCTCGCTTTGCCCGCTACCAGCTGATAGTATTCTGTCAATCCAAGCAGATAGCACCCCGTGCCATAGTCCTCGAAGTCGGGGACGCTGGTGAAGGTAACGGGCTGCCCTGCCGACGGGTCCTTGCCCGTTCCCTGGTTCCATCCCAAGAAACCATCGTTGTGCAGACAGCTCCGCAGGGCTTGCCAGGCGCTGTCACAGGCCGGTTTGAAAGTGCTTTCCTTCAGCAGGCCGTGACGTATGCCCCATGCCATGCCGTAGAGGAACAGCGCCGTACCCGTCATTTCCGGATTGGGATATATGGCATCCGACACCAAGCTGGCGCGCCAGAAGCCGTCGCCGTGCTGGCATTTCAGCAGGGCATTGCTCATCAGCAGAAAGTCTTTCTTCAGCTCCTTATACTCCTTGCTCTTCTTGGGCAGCAGCTCCATGCAGCGCACCAGTGCAGCATACACCCATCCGTTGCCCCGGCTCCAATAGCAGTTCTTGCCGTCAGGCTCCTTGTAGGGCGGCACATAGTCCTTGTCGCGCCACCAGAGTCCTTCCTTCACGTTGAAACATCCGCCACCGCACTCGTTACGACTCCACCGGTAGCTCTGCATGGCATAGTCAAGATACTGGCGCTCATGGGTTACGGCATACATCTTCACATACGCCGGCATGGCCATCTGGATGGCGTCAATCCACGTCCAGTAGTCAGCCCGCCCGGAGGCCATCTGCTGCCGCATGTTCTCCTTCGTCGGTTCGAGCGTGCCCTGTCCCGTGGTGAGGAAATATTCGATATAGGTCTGTTCGCAGCACTGGTCGTCGGCATGTGAGGTCTTCGTACCATTGCGCGGTGTCCACTGGTGGAAGTCGGCCCATTTGTACACATAGTCGAGATAGCGCTGCTGCGGGTCAACGCGGTAGAGAGCCATCAGCCCTTCGTAGTAGACGGCACGCGTCCATAGCGAAGAGGGGCGCAAGCGCTTGACGTTGGTAGGCTGCGTGGGGTCGCTGTAACGGGCCATGAAGTAATCGTTGGTAGTGCGGGCTGCGCTCAGGATGTCGGATTGTGCGGAGGCTGCAATGATATTGCAGCATACCAGGCAAAGGGTGAGGAAATGTTTCATATTTGTTGTGATGATACTTAGTTTGTTGTCAGTTTGGTGATGACGGGCTTGTAGCTGGGGGCTTTGGTTGTGAGGGTAACGGTCGCCGGCTCTCGTCCGCTGCGCAGGATGACCATGGCCGAGCCGTTCCACAGGCGGCGATGGGCCGTCACGGTTTTCGACGTGTCGAAGTCCGGCGCTGCATTCAGCTCGTCGCTGGTGCTGTCGCCATTGGTGACGGCTACGATGCACGCCCCGCCCTCCACGCTGAAGACCAGTTCGTCGTTGGCTGCCCATACACGGCGCCCCTTGCTGTCGACCGCCGTGAGGCGTACGTGCTGCAAGTCCTGTCCATCGGCCTTCCATGTCGCGTTATCAGGCGTGGCGACAAGGCGCACGGCCTTGCCCGTTGTCTCTATGGCATGTGTCGCCGTGACGACGTTGCGCCCGTTCCTTTTAACATAGGCAATAGCCTCCAAGCGCCCCTTCCGGTAAGGGATGCTATCCCATCGTATCTGGTTGCGCCGCTTCGGGTCGATAGGGTTCACCCTGCGCCCGAGGCTTCGTCCGTTCAGGCGTAGCTCCACTTCGTCGGCGTTGGTGTAGGTATAGAGGCTGACAACGGTGTTTTCCTGCCGGTTCCAGTTTTCCGACATCTGCTGGTTGCCTGTCTGTACACCGTTCCACACCATGTCCGCCGTACCGTCCTCTATGATGCCGATGTGCACCATAGGCTCCTCGGTGAACAGGCTCTTCATGAGATAAGCTTTCGGCTTGGGCTCCAGGTCGATGTAAAACACCCCTTGCGACCAGCCTTTAGCCGGCCAGCCCTGCGACTCTCCCAGATAGTCAATAGCACCCCAATAGGCCAGTCCCATGACGCGGTTGAGGTTCATCTCCCACCAGTTCGGCCCCATATTGCTCACCGACGCCTCGCTTTGGTAGAACGTCATCCAAGGGAAGCGTCGCCCGTCGCCGGGGAAGTACATATATCGGTAGTTGTAAGCCTGCACATCGGTCTTCAAGGCCAGGTCGCACGGCAGCGAATCCGTCAGCCAGTTGCGGTAGCGCGGGTGCATGGCCACGGTGGTCAGCCGGGTGCTGTCGTATCTTAGCAACAGCGTCTTCTGCAAGGCATAGGCCGTCACGCCGAAGTCATTGAATGCCTGGTTGGGGTCTTGCTGCAACTCGTTGCCGAAGCTCCACAACACCACCGACGGCGAGTTGCGGTCGCGCTTCACCCATTCCGGCACGTCGTATTGCCAGTGGCTCTCCCACGTCGTCCGTCCTCCCGTATGCTGCCGGGTCCACTTGTCGTACAGCTCGTCAACGACGAGGATGCCGTACTTGTCGCAAAGCTCAATGAACTGGCGGCTATAGGGGTTATGCGACGTTCGGACATGGTTGACGCCGAAGGCTTTCAGCAGCTGCAGGCGCTTCTCAATGGCCCGTGGGTAGGCTGCCGCTCCAAGCGCTCCGAGCGTGTGGTGGTTGGCGATGCCTTTTAACAGCACCTTTTGGCCGTTGACCTTCAATCCATAATCCGGCGCTATCTCTATGGTGCGTATGCCGAAGTGTTCCTCCGTCTCGTCGGCCACGGAACCGTCATCGCGCAGGAGTGTCACCACGGCGCGGTAGAGGTTGGGATGCTCCGTGTCCCATAGCTGCGGGTCGGTTATTTCAGCCTCTGTCAGGCGAGCCTCCATCGTCCTCGACGGGCTGACGCGCTTTCTCGCCTCCGTGTTCTCATATACTAACTGTCCATCAGGGCTATATATGCGCAGCCTCATGCGCACCGTCTTCTGCTTCGTGCGGTTGGTCAGCTCCACACACACGTTGACATAGCGGTTGTCGCGGGTGGTGATGTACAGCGGGTGACGCTCCAGATACAGGTCGGCGGGAGTGGTAATGAGACTGACGTTGCGGAACAATCCGCCACCGGTGTACCATCGGGAGTTTTTCTCCGTCATGGTCGAAGCCTTCACCACGAGTGTGTTATCACCCTCATGCAGCTGGCTCGTCACGTCCACCTGAAAACCCACATAGCCATAGTCCGTACCGCCGACGCGCCGCCCGTTCAGATAGATGTCGCCCACGAGCATGATGCCCTCGAAATCGAGCAGGGTGCGGGTGTTGGGTAGCGGATGATGGGTGATGGTCCTCTGGTACCAGCCCGTGCCCATCTCCTTGAATCCGCGTGCCGACAGGCGCGACTTGATATTGGCGGCAGCATCGCTGTTGTCAGCCCGCTCGTCGGCCGACGGCGCCACCCACGGCTGTTCTATCTGGAAGTCGTGCGGCACATCAACCCGCCGGGCGTCAGTCATCAGGGAATCGCGGCTGAACGCCCATCCGAAATTCAGCGACTGCACCTCACGCTGCTGTGCCTGTATGGCGGCCGGTGCCGCCAGCAGCGCGATGGCCATCAGAATTTGTTTCATCGTTTTTTGACTTGTCTTAGCGTGTGTTTTGCAAAGTTACGCATTTTCTTTCAAATCGCCAAGTTATCGCACCTCAAAACTGTCCCTTTTAGCGTTTTTTACGCAAAATCACGGGAGGGAGAACGGTTCAATCCACCTGATTGCACTATTCTCCTGAGCAGATTGGACGGCTCTCGCTTCAGGAGCCCTTCCCTCATCATTGCCGTTTGCATCTTGCATGTCACGAGTGTCATTAAGCATTTCAGACTTTTGCCCGCCAAAAGCACCCGAAAAACAGTTTTATTGTACGTTTTTCGCAGTTTCTGAACATTTTTTATGCTCGTTCTTGAGATTATTTGCTAATTTTGCAGACAAATCAAACGACATCACGAATATGGAAAGAACATGGAGATGGTTTGGCAAGAAGGATAAGATAACGCTTGCCATGTTGAGACAGATTGGCGTGGAGGGCATCGTGACCGCCCTGCACGACGTGCCCCTTGGGGAAGTGTGGACGCGGGAGAAAATCCGCGACCTGCGTGAATACATTGAGTCGTACGGCATGCGGTGGAGCGTCGTGGAGTCACTGCCCGTCACGGAAACCATTAAGTATGGCGGCCCCGACCGCGACGAGCAGATAGCCGTCTACAAGGAGTCGCTGCGCAACTTGGCGGCAGAGGGCATCCACTGCATCTGCTACAACTTTATGCCCGTGCTCGACTGGGCGCGCACCGACCTGGCTCACAAGAATCCCAACGGTGCCTCCAACCTCTATTTCAACTACGCAGAGTTTGCCTACTTCGACATCTATATCCTGAAGCGCGAGGGCGCCCGCGAGGAATGGGCGAATTTTGACAGCGAACAGCTAAAAGTGAACGGTGAAAAATCTGCCACCACCCAGCCTAAGCGCGACATTCTCGCCGAATGCGACGAACTGGCCAAGACGATGACGCCCGAGAAGGACCACGAGCTGGTGGAGAACATTGTCATCAAGACGCAGGGCTTCGTCAGCGGCAACTTCCATGAGGGCGACGAGGCTCCCGTGCAGAAGTTCCGCGAATTCCTTGATTTATATAAAGGCATCGACAAGGCGCGGCTGCGCGAGAACATGAAATACTTCCTGGAGGCCATCATGCCCGTCTGCGACGAATGCGACATGAACATGTGCGTACACCCCGACGACCCCCCCATCGAGATTCTCGGCCTGCCGCGCATCGTCCGCACAGCCGACGACATCCGCTGGTTCCTCAACGCCGTGCCCAACCGTCATAACGGCCTGACATTCTGTGCAGGCAGCCTCTCGGCAGGCGCCTACAACAACGTGGTGGAAATGGCCCGCGAGTTTGCCCCGCGCACACACTTCGTCCATCTGCGCTCATGCCACATCTTCCCCAACGGCGACTTCACCGAAGCCTCCCACCTTGGCGGTCGTGCCGACCTCATCGAGCTGTGCAGGATTTTCGAAAAGGAAAACCCACGGCTGCCCATGCGTGTCGACCACGGCATGACGTTCACCGACGAGCCCGGCGGCATCATGGACGAGTCGAGCCACGGCCACAATGCCGGCTACACGCTGTTAGGACGCATGTTCGCGCTGGGACAGGTACAAGGAATCCTGGCCACCGTTGACCGCGAACTGGGCATCGCGTACAAGCAGCCAGGATTTTTCGACTAACGCCGGATTGTGGCGTTGCCATCTTCGACTAAAGCATACGGTTAGGCTGCTTTCTTCGTAGCAGTGGATTTCGTCTCTGTATCCACTTTCTTGATGAAGCGGCCTTTTTCGTCGCGGGCAGGAGTAGCCTTCTTGGTTTCTGCCTTCTTCGTGGTCGTAGTGGCCTTCTTAGCCGTTGTCCCGGCCTTCTTGGTGGTGGTAGTAGCCTTCTTCGTCTCGGCCTTCTTCGTGGTCGTAGTGGCCTTCTTGGCCGTCGTCGTGGTCGTAGCAGGCTTCTCGGCATCTACCTTTTTAATGAAGCGGCCTTTCTCGTCACGGGCGGGTGTGGCTTTCTTGGTCTCAGCCTTCTTGGTCGTCGTGGCTTTTTTAGCGGTCGTCTCGGCCTTCTTCGTGGTGGTAGTTGTAGCCGTTGTCGTGGTGGTGGCAGGCTTGGTGGCTGCCTTCTTGCTGGCAGTGGAAGCGGCTGCACCGTAGCAGCGTGTACACTCATGGCGGCCTAACTTCTTAGCCTCAGCAGCGGTCACACTCTTCACACTCTTTGAATTGGTGAGGTAGCTGCACGACTTGTTCTTGTGGTAGGCCACTGCGCCGTCACCTGTCGAGATGTAGACGGTTTGGGCACTTGCCGTCATGACAAAGGCCATGATGGCAACGAAAGTCATCAGGAATTTCTTCATAGCTGTTTGTTGTTATTAATGGTTATACTTTACAATGATGTTGCAAATTTACAACGAAGCAAGGAAAAATCCAAATTATTTTTAGTTTATTTGGCATTTTATTCACTTATTCGTACCTTTGCCGCGTAAAACGAAAGAAGATGGAAAAAATCAATATCGCTATCTTTGTCTCTGGCAGTGGAACGAACTGCGAGAACCTGATTAAGTATTTTGAAAACTCTGAGCGCGTAGACTGCGCCGTGGTGGTCAGCAACAAAGCCGACGCCTATGCCCTGGTGCGTGCCGAACGGCTGGGCATACCGACGGCCATAGTCTCCAAGGCAGCACTCAGCGAGCCGCAGAGCGTGCTGCCGCTGCTGCAACGCTATGCCGTCGACTTCATCGTCCTGGCCGGCTTCCTGCCGTTAATACCCGACTATCTCATTGATGCCTTCCCGCGCCGCATCATCAACCTGCACCCGGCGCTGCTGCCGAAATTCGGCGGAAAGGGCATGTGGGGCCACCACGTGCATGAGGCCGTCAAGGCTGCCGGAGAACAAGAGACGGGCATGACCGTCCATTATGTCACCCCCGTCTGTGATGGCGGCGACATCATTGCACAGTACCGTACGCCACTGCTGCCTACGGACAGCGCCGACGACATTGCAGAGAAAGAACACCTGCTGGAAATGCGCTATTTCCCGCAGGTTGTAGAACGGGTACTGGAAGAAACCTTCCCGGCTACGCCTTCCGCTTGACGTAGTCGTTGTACACCTTGATGCCGAAGACAATACTGCTGCACGCCGTCGTCACCAGGTTGGTGAGAAACAGCGCCCACAGGATGTCAGGCTTGTGGAGCAGCCCCTGAAGCATGAATGCAAAACCGCCTACAGCCATCATCGAGAATGTTGGCAGGGCAATGCCGTCGGTGTCACGTGTCCGAATGGTCTTCACGGCCTGTGGCAGATAGCCCAGTATCATGCTGATGCTGGCCACCCACCCGCAAATCTCATATACAACATCTTGTTCCATAGTATAAATTCCTTATATTAGCAGGTTAACGGATGCAAAGGTACGAATAAGCGAATAGAATGCCAAATTTATCGGGGCATTTTTTGAGTGGCAGGAAAAAACGGTGAGCACTTGTGCGAAAGCGCTCACCGCATTTTATATCAAGGTCAAAATCGTTCCATTTGTCATTTAGGCAGCACGGCACGGACGGTACAGCCATGATAACGGCCCCGCTCAGAGGTTAGGAAGTGCCAAGGAAGATGCTGTTGCCGTTCCTGCCCGTCACCTTATAGCCCGGGAAGCCCAGATAGGTCACCCATTCCCAAGTACAGTTGTTAAGCAGTTCCTCCATTTCTGCCTTGGTAGGCATACGCCAATTACCACCCTTCACAGCATTAGCCACGTCATCGGTCAAATCCATGATGAGCTTGTTGTCCACACGGCTATATTGCATCCATCCTTTCATCACCTCCGACCCGCATCAGTCTTGCGCCATAAAGAAGAGAATCAGGGGCAATAACCATGTTCCGCTTTATTTTGTGTTAAAAAATGATACTCCTAGAGGCAAAGCCTTGGCTATATCACAAAAAATAACTATCTTTGCACGATTTAATTTCGCGTGCGCATACGCGCTTGTTAATAAAAAAAAAATGTTTCTGCAAGATACGAAGACGATGGCAAACGAGATACAGAAGATACAGGCGCAACAGCCGCAGGGCGAAATTGTCCTCTACCAGCCCGACGAGACCGTACGGCTTGAGGTTAAGCTGGAGGATGAAACCGTATGGCTTACACAGGCACAGATGGCAGAGCTGTTCCAGACAACCCGTAATAATATAACACTCCATATTGGCAATGTGTTCAAAGAGGGAGAACTTGTAGAAAGTTCAGTTCGTAAGGAATCCTTACTTACTGCCGCCGATGGCAAGAAATATCACACAAAGCTATACAATCTAGATGTTATCATCTCCGTTGGCTATAGGGTTAAATCGCAGCGCGGCACACAATTCCGGCAGTGGGCAAACTTGGTGATAAAGGATTATATGACAACGAACATAATGTTTCTACGAGATATGAAGACGATGACGAAGCGAGATAACATAGATGGAGGACACTGAGATGACAAGAGAAGAACTCATAGAGCGACTGACAGATATAGAGTGGGATGACTTCGAGGTGAAGGAAGCCCGCGAGAAGATGCCCGACAATGTATGGGAGACCGTCTCGGCCTTCAGCAACATGTCTGGTGGCTGGATTGTCTTTGGCGTCAGACAGAAGGGCAAACATTTCTTCATTGAGGGCGTAGAGAACGGCGAAAAGACTGAGTCGGACTTCCTCAATACGCTGCGCAACGGGCAGAAGTTCAACTTCAAGATTTACCCCAAAGGTGTGAAATACAGCATCGACGGACATTTGGTACTCGCCTTCCATATTCCATCGTCACCTTTCAAGCCCATCTATTTCGGTAACCCTATCAACACTTTCATCCGCTCTGGCAGTGCCGACCGCCGTGCCAACGAGATGGAGATTGCCGCATTGCAACGCGACCAAGCATTCGGCACAAAGTCAGAACAGGCTATATCAGGAACATCCATAGCAGACCTTGACCGCGATTCCCTGAGCACCTATCGCAACTACCTGCAAGGGTTCAACGCTACGTTTATCTACAACGACCTTGACGATGCTGCCTTTTGCGAGAAACTGCGTGTCACCCTCAACGGTAATCTCACATACGCAGGCTTGCTTATGTTCGGACAACGTGACATCGTTCAGAAATATTGCCCTACATTCTGGGTAGACCTTATTGAGATACCTGGTAACTCTTACGCCGAGGCCGACAAACGCTATACCTTCCGTATGCCAGAGCAAGCCAACGTCTGGGAGTCATACCGTGCCATCATCCAACTCAAGTTCTTCCGCTATGCCAATCTCTCGGAAAACGCAGGCTACGGCATCGACAAGATGATACGCTGGGAACAGTTGACAGGACAGGAGGTGAAATTCGAGACCGACATTTACAGCGGCACAGTCACCTATATACGACCTAACAAAAACTCTGTCACCAACTCTGTCACTAACTCTGTCACCAACTCCGTTACCAACTCTGTTACAAACTCTGTTACAAACTCTGTTACTGGTGTTAATTATGAGAAGGTGAAAAGTGTGTTAGGCATTTTGGCAGAACGCAGAGCTACAAGAAAGGAAATTCTTGCTTTTATCGGTGTGTCATACCATACGACAAACATCCGTAAATATATCAACCCTTTGATTGCAGCAGGACTTATCAAAGAGCCAGATGACAACAAAACCAATAATCCTCATACCGTATTGATGATAACGGCCACAGGTATAAACTATTTGAATGGGAACAAATAAACATACAAACGATATGACAACGAACATAATGTTTCTACGAGATATGAAGACGATGACGAAGCGAGATACTGACGGAATGCGATGCGGCAAGAAGACCGCAAGCGAAAACAGCATACTTAAGGGGCGCAAGTGCCATACTTATGCCTCGCAAGTGCCATATTTAGCAGGGCTAAACAATATACTTGCGAAGGCCATGCTGCTCACGCTGCTGTTCCTCGTAGGGGGAATAGGGAATAGGGCGTGGGCTGTCATATCATAAACAGAAGGGAGAAATGGTTATGGCAAACGAGATACAGAAGATACAGGCGCAACAGCCGCAGGGCGAAATTGTCCTCTACCAGCCAGACGAGACCGTACGTCTTGAAGTCAGACTGGAGAACGAGACGGTTTGGCTGAACCGTCAGCAACTTGCAACACTATTTGGCAGAGACGTGAAAACCATAGGCAAACATATAGCCAATGCACAGAAGGAAGAACTAAGAAAGATTCCAACTGTCGCAAAATTTGCGATAGTTCAGACAGAGGGAAAACGAAAGGTGACCCGCATGGTGGAATTCTATAGCATTGATATGGTTATTTCCGTCGGCTATCGTGTCAAATCAGAAAAAGGTATAGAATTCCGTATATGGGCTAACCAAGTACTTAAAGACTATCTGCTCCGTGGCTATACTGTAAACTATCAGATGCGTCAGTTAGAGCATCAGATGGAATTGCAGCAAGACGAGATACACAACATCAAACAAACTCTGGGCGAGCACCAGCAGAAGATAGACTTCTTCGTGCGAACAAACCAGCCACCTGTGGAAGGAGTGTTCTTCGAAGGCCAGATATTCGATGCCTACCGATTTGTCTCCGGTATAATCCGTAAAGCGCATGAAAGGATTGTGCTGATAGACAACTATGTTGACGATACGGTGCTGACGATGCTCGACAAACGTTCAAGTGGGGTAACTGCCACAATCTATACTCAGCACATCGGCCATCAGCTCCAGTTGGACATAGACCGCCATAACGCTCAATATGCAACCATCACCATTGAACAGTTCGGTCTTTCCCACGACCGGTTCCTGCTCATCGACGATGAGGTCTACCACATCGGGGCGTCCCTGAAGGACTTGGGCAAGAAATGGTTTGCCTTCACCCTGATGCGCGACCTTACAGCACAGGACCTGATTCAAAAGATAAACAAAGCAAGATAACCACTACGAAATATGACAACGAACATAATGTTTCTACGAGATATGAAGACGATGACGAAGCAAGATATTGACGGAATGCGCTGCGGCAAGAAGACCGCAAGCGGAAACAGCATACTTATGGGGCACAAGTGCCATACTTATGCCTCGCAAGTGCCATACTTAGCAGGGCTAAACACCATACTTACGAAGGCTATGCTGGTGACGCTGCTGTTCCTCGGAGGGGGAATGGTGAATGACGCGTGGGCAGCCACCTACACTTACCACATCGTTGACGGAAGCGGTAAAGACATCATCACGGCAACCAGCACAAGCGGAACACTTGTTGCACCTGATGAGATTAACAGCCCGTGGTGTGACCTCACCTATTGGGATGCTGCAACAGGAGGAACTCAGCTGAATGCTGTTCCTGGCTCAGACGCAGACATTTATGTTCGTTATACGGTAAAAACAGCTTATGAACGGTATTTCAATGGAACTACGTGCTTTGAGATGAATGTTAACGGCTCCGTTATCTGGGCGCAGCGTCCAAATGTAAAAGCCTATAATTCAAGAAGCAATACTCGAGACGTTATTGACACAGAGTATTATAAGTATTGGAGGATGGAAGGCGATCCTTATTCTTTCCGACTCTATAATGCGCGAAAGGGAGAAGGTGTTAACCCTGGACCTCTCTCTCTACTGTCTGATCTGGATTCTGGAACATCTGATTTGGAGTTCTCCACAAGTGATGGCGTCTATAGCGATATGATGGTATTATATCATACTACAAGCGCCAATCCAAACAACTTCGCATTTCGTTTTGTCAATACGACAAAAGAAATATATCTGAACAGCAACAATCCGGTAAAAGCTTGGGTAACTTCAAGCAGAGATAACGGCGGCAACAAGATAACACTTACTCCTAAAGCATTTGTTACATATCATTTGGTAAGTCGTGACAACACGGTAGTATTCTCGTATATGCAGGCCAGTAATGATGCTCTGACTGCAGCACCGGCACTGAATTCAAATTTCATCAGTCCCGCTGCCACTAATTTCCATTACTATACAACGCAAGCTAAAGCGTATGCAAATACTGAAAGTAGTGATATTACACAGTTGGCTGATGCAGCGAATTCGGCAGGACATGTCTATGTCGGTTATGATTATAATCCAAGTAATAGCGTAACAATAGGCAGCAAGAATTATACCGTCAGTTTCGATGGCTCGAAACTTTACTCTTTTTGTCGTAATACAGATCCAACTGCCAATACTTACCTTCGGTTCAGTTCTGCTACCGACAACCCCAAAACCGATCAGTCGTATGATGGCGAAGACTACAGCCTGTTCAGACTTAATAGCGTAGACAATAGTCATCCCGACCCATATCGTTTTACGATAAACTGTGAAGCTTTCAGTGATTACCACGTTTCTTCGAGTTATGGTAATGGAAATGTAGCTTATCATGGCGGTACACAAAACAAACAATATAATGTAGATACAGAAATCCAATATTTTTCATACTTAAAAGATGGAAAGGTTATTGCTTTTGCCATCGATGCCGATGATACTGACGATTATAACACCTATGCCTGTTATTGGAATACAGGTGAATGGTTTCAATTCTATGGTGGAAATAATTCGCTCATGCCGACCATTGTTGATGCAGTAAACCTTGGGGTGTATAATAACGCAGTTCCTATTATTTTTGAAGAAAGAGAAAAGAAGGTAAATGCGACTTTCAATATCATAAGTATAGACCACGATGGAAATGGAGGCGAATTGCTTTATACATTCGCCTGCACGGGTGATGCCGGTGGTGTGATAGACATTCCTAACCAGTATAAGAGTCCTTTGGCAAAGAACTACAAGTTCTATACAGCAGAGCAGTTTACCATCAGTGACGGATTATACAAATTAAATCCGAGTGCGACAGAGACCACCAGGTTCTCGACAACCGATGGTTCCGTCTATTATGTGAAATACGAGTATGACGATGCAAACAGCGTAACGATGGGTTCCAATACCCTCAAGATTGACCTGTCTGGCAATACTATCTACAAATGGAATCTCCAAACAGAGGCCTCACCTCAATGGCAGGTGACAGGCAGCACCACTGCAACAACACAGTTCAACAGTAAAAACGTTACCTACATAGGCGTTGACCAAAGTCATACCGAAACCCCAACTACATGGACGAGTAATTTCTTATGGACCTTGGAGGGGAATGACCCTTATAACTTTGTTATCCGCAATGTGGCAAATCCCCTTTATTTCTATTCCTGGCAGAATGGAACAGGCTATCCAACAAGTAAAACGCACAAGCGCATCTGGAACGAGGCGCAGGCTACTGCCAGTGGGGCTGCTTTCATCAAGCACTGGGCTCTGCTTGCAGACAACAAGTTGATAAGTGAGGATGCCGGTGATGGTTACGTAATCTTTCATCATAACGATGGATGGGCAAACGGAGTGCTTTTAGCGAATATAGCTTCCACCAGCGAAGCAGATGTATTATTCAGTCTTCCTGACTTAGTCACCTATCACGTCGTCAACAAGTCGAACGCAATAGCCATCTCCAAGACCATCACACCAGCTTCTGGCAGCATCACAATGCCCGACGACCTGAAGACGCCATACATTACCGACAACAACAACTACAAGTTCTTCTCTACGCAGGCCGATGCCTACGCCTATAGCAGTGCGGCCAATGATGCCGCTCGCACCACAGCAGCAACAAAAGCCATCAGCGGAACAGTCCATGCAGGACAAGTCATCTATGTGGGTTACTATTACGACGAGAACGCACGTCCCAGCGACCTTCCTATACTTGACGGTTCGGTATGGTATCAGATGATCAACAACGGCACCAAATATTGGAAAGGCGTTTGGAACAGCAATCTAGGAAACACATCGCCTGACAAGGACACGTCAGGTGGGTCACAAGATGAATATCTTTGGAAATACACAGGCAACGACCCATACGCTATCTACGTCTCCAACAAGTGGCTGAACAACGAACACAATGGTGGAAATGATGCCGAGCTGTTGCGCTCGGGATGGAACAATGGAGGTTTCTACCATGCCAACTACGCCTCAGGGACTCCTCATGGCGGAACCCCTCACATGATATTGACCGCAGGGGTAAACGACGGCTCAGGTAATGCTTACTACAATCTGGCCGTTTCTCATCCCAACGGCCCGATGGAAACAACCAACTACTACGTGCTCAGCGAGAACTGCCGAGGATATCAGACCGACACCCCCCATCCACGCTACCACAACCCCAATAGTAAAGCACTGCTACAGTTCCATGCTGTTGCGATGGGTAACTTCCGCTTCCATCTATTCACACATATCAGTGGCACAGAATTGGTTTCTGACATTACGGCAGACTATTCCACAACAACCAACTTGGTCACGCTGCCTTCTGACCTAATACGCAAATTTGCAAGCTCCGAAGGCAAGTATTACACATCGTATTCAGAAGGTGCTTTCTCCAACGCCTATACCAACTATCACGATATGTGGTTGAACGGAACTCACCAGAACGAAGGTGAAGAAAACGAATACGTTGACATCTATGTGGACTACACCACCTCGCAACCCTTCACCGTAAGTACCGACTACGAACATGCCACATGGTACAGGACATACAACAATAACAATCACTATGCCCGCTACGATGGTTCGCAGGTGACCAGTGGTAGTGACAGTTACACGGTCGACTATCAGTTTGCTTTTATCGGCGACCCATACGAGATGAAGATCATCAGCCGTCAGGCTGGCTCAGGCAAGTATCTCGGCGTGGCAGCAGGCAGTTCTTCTGGCACCGTGGCTAATTTCATCGTTGATAGCGGCGACCCCATCATCACTTGGGAACTGGTGGACAATGGCTTTGCTGCTGACGAGTTCGCATTGCGTCAGTACGGCACGGCTTCCAGTCCTATGTATTGTGCCTACTCCGGAGGCACAACACCACTCAGGTTAATCAGCACCACCACACGCATCAAAGCAGTAGCCCTGCCTGAGTTCACCTACACCTTCAACATCGTAGACAACACGGGTCGCATCGCTATTAAGTACACGCTGAAGAGCAGCGAGAAGCTGAAGCCAACGACTCCTCTGGCCAGCAACTATACGGCTATCCCTGAGGCGATCCGTAGTCCTTATATTGAAGGCGAGACGCTGACGTTCTACTCTACGGCCACACAGAGAGTGGATGGAGAGAGCAATCCTGTCACCGACGCCGACGGCAGGGCCGTCTATGACCTTTCCTCAGCCATCACTCAGACGCCTGTTACAGACAATGCCAACATATACGTGCGCTACACCAATACAACACTTGCAACCAAACCCCTGCACCTGCGTGGCGTGCGTGGCTTCGATATCAAGGTGAACGGCGGTCACTATCTATATGACAACGGCAGTGGTACGCTGACCCATGATGCCAGTACCACCAATCTGAACGACCGCCACCACCTGTGGTATTTCAAGGGCCTTGACCCATATGCCGTGGAGGTGCAGAACATCGGAGGCGAGCAGTATCTGCTGCACAGCGAGTCGCCATCTGCAGCATTGACATACGGTACTGACGCCGCTGGCCGCTACTTCATCCTGATGCAGTATGCCGATTTCGACGACGCTCCCACCAATGAGGTCATTCGCGTGGAGCTGATGGCTGCCACGGGTGGTGACCTTGGCGGAGCAACCCCTGCCAGCTACTACAGCGTGGGTGCTACGGGCGGCACACCTAATCTGTATGCCAACGCCACAGGCTACGAGCATGGCGATGCGACACTGAAGCTGCTGCTCACTGTAGGCCATGTGTCCGTGGTTTACGACATCGTGGACAAGCAAGGCAAGATTGTCGTTGCCGGCATTGCCAACGAGAGTGCTGTGACACCCTCGCTGCCTGAGGCCTGGCAAAGTCCGTTAGTGAAGAAATATCACTATTGGAATAGTTCAAATTTCGACATTTCTGGTACAACCTACACGCTGAAAGACAGCCAGACAGAAATTGAGGGCATTGCCGAAGCAGCCGACGGCCATGTCTATGTGACCTACGACGTGAAGACAAGCAGCGATGATGGCTACGTTGACTTGAACATAGGCACGGACTATACCTACCGTCAGGCTCGCAGCGGCACCGATGCCACACAGGTGCGCCGCAGCACCGACTGGGGCACGATGTATCGGTTGGAGTTCACATCGAGCGAAGCCTACCACTTGGAGAACGGTAGCGACAGGGAAGACACCAACGAGACAGCCTCTGGCACTCACCTCTATCCTTACACCAATGGCGACGGTCCTCTCTATATCTATCAGGAGAGCCGTTGGAACACCCAGAAGGATGCCGCCGCTTCGACACGTACCCGTTGGACGTGGTTCCTGCTTAGCCAGACGGGCGACCCCTACCGTGTGATGATTACCTCCTGGCAGAACAGCCATGCCTACAGTGGCACCAACTACTATTCGTTCCTACGCACCTACTACAATAGTGAGCTGGATGCCGTGGTGACGGGCAATGTAACCGACGACCCGCGCACCCTTAACAGCAGCAGCCAGCAGATTATGCCTACGGAGTATATGATACTCAACGGCACCAGTTCCACAGGCAACTATCTGCTGAAGACCTCGGAACTGGTGAATGGTGACCACCAGACAGTGAACTCCTTCGAGCAGTACTGGCGCAACAACCCCACCGTGCAGCGTAAGCTGGGCATGGCTGATGCCTCTGGCGAACCAACTGATGCACAAAAGGCCACTTTGCGCCCCACATGGCACAACTACAACGCCTACGTGAACGCTACCCCTTGGGCAGGCGGCTCAAAGAGTTATTCTGAGGACGAGCACTGGTTTATGACCGTTAATATGGGCGACGGCTCGTTCAACCTCGTGCCCACGGAGATGGATGCTGCCCTGGTGCTCATCGACCAGCATGGCTGGGAGATTATGCGGCGACCTGTCTACAAGAGTGCTTCGCAGGCCGACCTCTATGCCGCCAGCAAAGTGGAACTGAAGAAGTTCAACAGCCCCATGGTGGCCAAATACCATTATTACATCAACGCCTCCAAACAGCCCGGCTATCATAAGTACACCGTAGCCGCTTCTAATCTGCAAGGCACTACCCCCTCTCTGGGCGACGACTACCCACAGTCGTACCAAGGCGGTATGATTCGCGACCTCTACGTCACTTACGATGTAAAACCTGAATATGCCGATGGCTACGATGCAGAGACTGCCACCGCTACTGCCTATCTCGTGAAGCAGGGTACGCAATATGCCAAGGACGCGGGCAGTTTGACCATCGCAAAGGAAACGATTAGTGACATCACCACTGTCACCGACAATGCCCTGCTCTGGTATGTGCTGCGCAACATAAACATCGATGAAGAGATGGCCTACGTCTATAGCGACGCTGTGAATGGAACCAAGAGCAAGGCTGAGACGGAAGCCGACTACCTGACGGAAGGCAAGAACGGCTTTGACCCCTACAACCTGCAAATCAAGAACAAGTCAACAAACAACTACTTCAAGTCCAACCTCAGCGGGTCTACCCTCAGCAGTGGCAGCTGGACGGGCACTTACAGCGGCAGCAAAACTTTGACACTCGGCGCCACGCTCGATGCCGTTGCCGGTGAAGGCCACGACAACACGACGCTGGCCATGACCAATGCAACCTTTATGGCCATCGACGACGGCAACGGCAACATACGCCTGATGCCCCGCTTCGACCACAGCGTAGTACAGACCGACCTTGCCACGCTTGAGACACGGGAAAGTGCAGCAGCCCCCGTTGAGGATGACGGCAGCGGCAGCACACAGACCACGCTCTTCCAGCTTGCGCAGGCCTACACCTACATCATCATGGACAACGAGGGACGCGAGGCGCTGCGCTACACTTCTGTCGGTGATGCCGGCCCCAGGGTGCCTTTGAAGTTTGCCAGCCCCTTGGCCACAGACTTCACGTTCTATAGAGCCAAGAGCGGCACGGGCAGTACAACAGAATATAGCAACCAGTTGACCACCTTCAGCGGTATCAGCATGGGCAGCGACCCCATCTATGTGCGCTACAAGTACGACCCGACGACCGATGCTGACGGCCTACTGAAAGGAACATGGTACAATACCAAGTTAAACAGCAATGACGTGAAGGTGACCACTGGCGGCATTGCACAAGAGACTTTCACCAACGATGCCGCCCACCGCTGGCGCTTCATGCAGAGTGCTGCCAGCGACGCCGACCCTTACGCCGTGACGCTTTGGAACGGCAATTCTGAAACAGAGTCCAACCGCTATATAGTGATGAAACCCACGGACATAGCCTATGCCCTGATGCAGGCAGGCAATTCATCGACAACGGAGTATAAATTCCTCGATGGAAGTAGCACTCCTGCCATTACGTCTCAAGCCGACTATGCTACCCTCGGCACAATAGCCACTACAAAGTATCTGACTCTTACTTCCGTACTGGCATCGAATAGCGTCATCTTCAAAATCATCACCAATACCGGGAAAGTGGCCCTGACCAGCGAAGAAATTGCAGTAACAGCCGCCACTCAGTTATCTGATGTGATGCCTGCGTGGATGAAAACACCACTCTTGAAAAACAGTGCCTACGTCTTCTACCCCGCAGCTATAGGCAATGATGACGATGGATATACCGTAAAGGGTATCAGTGCAAAAACAGCCTCTACACTGGACAACAATGTTGTCTATGTGCGCTATAATTACAACGAGAGTACCAGACAGGCTGTGGACAAATTCAGGTATTCCAACATGGAGACGGCTAATGCCCCTATGAGCTGTGAGCTCGACTTGTCAGGAACAGTACCTTACATACCCACTATAATATGCTGGAACTGGAGCTACGTCAGAGATGATGCAACCATCACCCAACAGCAAGATAAAGACCTTAGATACCACACAGAGAACCTGCTATGGTATCTGACTGGAAACGACCCATACGAAATTCAATTCGTAAACGCTATCTATGACAACGGAAAGAACGGCACAAAAGTATTGTCTGCTAAAACCCCCTCCGAGTCAGGCGATGCCTACATGCAGATTCTTACAATGACCGACAAGGATGACAGCGACTCTGACTATAAACACAAGACGTTCATGTTCCTTTCCGGCACCAGTAGTGCAAAAACAGGCTATGTGCTATATGCTACAGGTGAGCCCACTTTGATAGTGCGTGAACATGGTTACACAACTGCCAATGGAACCTATTACAACTATTATACACCATTCCTCTATAAGGATGACAAGACATACAAAGAACGGTGGTACAATAATCAGGAAGTAAACGGTACTAGCAATTACTTCTGCTTCCGACCTGCCATCACCTATCATGTCATCACCAACAAAGGTGTTGAGGCTATGAGCTGTGTCTCCAGTTTTAACAACAAGACCGTATCCATCCCCGAGCGCATACAGTCTCCATTGATGAACATTACCGACTATACCTACTATTCAGAACGCCCCGTTTGGGATGGGACCAAACTCACTGTTAACGAGAATAGCAAGGTATCAGCAAACACAGCGCTGACAGCAACGGCAGCAAAAGGTATTGCTGACATTTATGTGCGTTACGAATATGACCGGACAACGAGTCCTATATACATTCACAACGACAACAAATTGCCCATGCCTGATGACGTTACAGATGACACATGGTACTTAAACACTTATGCAAAGACACGTGACACAGGTTCCAGCGACTATGCGATGGTTAAAGGTCTAGACCTCAGTGGACAGACATGGTATAACATGACCGACTTCATGACGCCATATGGACATCGAGGTACTTTTACCTATTACAACGGCAGTAGCTTCACAACGACAGGAGCATCGTCTGGAATCATGAATACGCAACGCCCAACGTTGTCAGCAAAAGGCATGTTATGGCGTTTTGAAGGTGATGACCCTTATGCTATTCGTATCTACAATGGAGCCACAGGCAGTAACACCTATGTGCAAGGCAAGGAATTTGCCCTGGTAAAATTCTACACCAACGACTATGGAAAGTCTGGAGAGTTATTCTCTTATCTGCCAGGTGCTTGGTGGTTTGTGTTTATGGAGACTGGCAACGACACTCACTTGCTTAGAAACGACATGACGATATTGAATGCGGCTTCCAGTAGTTACTGGGATATCTATAACAAAGGATTCTATTACAGCATCAACAATAATACATTCTGCCCTGGTTTCTACAAGGCTCCTGTTGCCCGCAAGTACCGCTATCATGCCTACAACCAGACTACGGGACAATGGACGTGGGAGGCCACGCTGGAGCACGACTGGCTGATGCCGCTCGTGCTGGAGGACGAGATAGCACGCCTCTACTGTAAATATGAGAAGAACACGGTGGAGGAGGCCGACGACGTGACAGGCAGCGGCATCTTCCTCACACGTGACGAGCTTGAGGCATTGGACAACGCTCAGTTCTACAGCAATGCCTCCATGACGCAGCGCGTCTTCGATGAGGACGAGACCACCCATGAGAAGACATACGACATATATCCCGCCATTGACACTGATGACATCTACGACATCTACTTCAAGTATCAGGTGGACAATGAGGCGACGGTGAAGCTGGCTGACAAGGACCTCACGCTGAGCGACCTGACCAGCACGACGGCACAGATTGCCACCGACGTGACAAACCGGAAGAACGACGGCATCCTGAAGGAGGACAACATCCAAGCCAAGTGGTTCTATATGGTGCTCGACACCGATGAGAATATCTCTGCCACAGGCACCGGCACTGGCCGCACATTCACGGGCAAGCAGCAGTTCCTGCGCCGCGAGGACAACGGCACGGTGGGCTGGATGAACAATGACTACGCGCTACATAAAAACTCTGTGGACAACTACAACGGATGGAGCTACAACCGTCTGGCGGAGTCGTACCGCCAGGGCGAGAACGAAGCATTCCGCGAGGGGCGCTGGCTGTGGGCTTTCGTGGGCGACGACCCGTACAACCTGCGGGTGCTGAACATGGAGTCGGCTGTGGGCGTCGCAGCTGAAGGCAGCGGCATCTATACGCTGACTGGCAAGGAAAACTGCTGGACGACGATTAGCGAACAGACGGACGAGACGAAGGACGGCGCCGGCAACGTGACAGCGACAACGACGACCTATCCCATCAGCATTCCGACGGCTGAGCCGACGGCAAACAACACATGGGGCATCGTGCAAAGCAACGACTTCGACAACGGTGAGCAGACGTTCAACCTCCTGTCGACAGCCATCACGAAAGAGCAGGACGGCACCACCATTAACCTGCCGCTCTTCTGGCAGATGGTGACCAACAGTGAAACCAAGGTAGACAGCGTGGCCGGCATCACGCGGGCCAAGGACCGCTCGAATGCCATCCAGCTGCTGCCTTACACGCCAACCAAGTATGAGGACGTGAAGCTGGTTATCCGCCGCAAAGACGAGGTGAACAGCTACTTGTCATGGAAAGACGGAATGACTGCTGACGAGAGGCTGGAGTATATCGAAAACAAGATGACGACGGGTACCAACAAGCTCTACTTCGCGGCTCACGACCGCAAATATGTGGAGGGTGACGTGATAGACCTGGACGACCGCGACCATTCGCTGCCCGTCACCGTACGCCGCGCCTTCTGCGACTACACGCTATACAAGAGCGAAGAGCCCTTTGACGTTCCGGGCAGCTCCTACACGGTGAAGGCCGGTCCCTACCCCACCACGGAAGAGACGGGCGAATACGACGATGACGGCCGTATGATTTACAAATATACCAGCGACGGTACGCTTAGCGGTACTCCTGCCGCCGGTGCACAGGCTGTCTATGCCAGCTACGTGGTGACGAGCGACATCTTCCTGAAGGAGCATCCCACCGAGGCACAGGTGCAGGATATGGCCGACACGAACGACCACGTCTACTTCATGGACTTCCCGACGAACGGCTTGACGCACCATGCCTACTTCGACCCGATGAGCACGATGTATGAACGCACGGGCAACCTGAAGTCGAAGGTGGACAGCGAGACGGGCACCGTCAGGTCGGAGAAGAAGATATGGAACGGCACGGAGTTCGTCGACGACAAGGACGACGCCACGGGCTGGTACAACCACTACGAATACCGCACGGCGGACAACCGCATGGAGTCGGTGCCGGAATACCTGAAGTGGTACTTCGTGGGCGACCCCTACCACGTGCAGGTCTACAGCACGGCCGGCGCATGGGGCAGCAACAAGGCTAATGACAGCGAATGGGCTACGGCGCACGGCAAGACTGAGGCCACCGTCAGTGCCAACCTGGCACGCTTCGACGAGACGGAGACCAACTTCCAGTTTGTGCTTGACTGTGTACACCTGCGCATTCCTGACTACTCGAACATCGACGGACGTGCAACGATAAGTCCGACCGACCGACGGGGCAACACGCTGAAGGATGCCGATGGCAACCCGATAACCTACCACAACCGCCACCAGAACGAGCCGTACTACAACGACTTCACTTGGGAGTGCGTACCGGCGGCCAGCGACGACCCCAACGCCTTTGCCCTGCGCTTCAAGGAGGATAACGACCTGTTGCAGTATCGCAATGTGTACTACTACCTGGCACACGACGGACTGAAACGTACCTATACCGACGGCGGCACATACCCCATCAACCTGAGCTACAACCCCGACAATGCAACGCACGAGAAGGGCGACTACAAGGGCTACCATACGGCCAACGACGCGAACACTGTCATTAAGCTGGTGCAGCCAGCCAAGGTGTATGTCACGGCGAAGAAGGCTGATGATGGCACGACAGTGGTTAAGGACGAGCTGTCAGAATACTACGGCTTGGGTGAGACCATCACCGAGGTGCCGCGCCACTTGCAGCGTA
This sequence comes from Prevotella sp., assembly GCA_017459445.1. Classification (GTDB taxonomy): domain Bacteria; phylum Bacteroidota; class Bacteroidia; order Bacteroidales; family Bacteroidaceae; genus Prevotella. Next base: position 91,811 of record JAFUDJ010000033.1, read on the forward strand.
AGTTCGTCAGCTACGACTGGACGGACAAGACGCTGACGGCCAGCAACGCAACCAGCATCAACGACTGCAACCAGCCATCAGGCGGCACACCAATCCACCAGCAGACCATCAACGACCTGATGGACTCGCCCGTGGCCAAGGAGAAGATTAACCCCGTCTTCAAGTTCGACGTCAACTACACGGTGGACGACGACACCTATGACAAGGAGGAGAATAAAGTAGTACACTACTTCACCACGAAGGAGAACTTTGAGAGCGGCAACCTGGAGTGGATAGACATGGCCGTGGCAGGAACCAACTGGCTCTACTTCGACAAGAACCAGAGCGACCTGACGCAGGTCAGCAACTACCGCACGGCTGTTGGCGACAACACGGCCTCTGGCTGGAACGATGGTCTGAAGGGCCTGCACTGGGCACTCGTGGGCGACCCGTACGACTTCACCATCGTTAACCGCCGCCGCTATGAGGACGGCAGCCATAGCGACGCGCAATGGCTGGCCGTGACGAAGACCACCGTCGCTGACTGGAAAGGCACTGTGCCAAATGATTCTGTCATTTGGACCACCAGCCTGAAAGACTACGACACCGCCGTTCCCTCCTACGCGCATAGCGCCGCCACGGCTCCTACAGCCATTGCAGACGATGCGGTGAATACCCACTTCGCTCTACAGATGTGGAAGACGGGCGGCGACAGCGACTACTTCCTGCGCACGGCATCGCTGAAGACCAGCGATGACGACCTCAGCAACAACAAGGCCGGCAACCAGACCAACAACTACTGGCGCATGGTGGCCAGGCAGTTCGAGGTGGACGGCAGCACAGACCCGAAGACGTATAGCTACTTCGAGATGGTGCCGTTCAGCTTAGGTGCCAAGGGTGAATACGGCAACACGGCTTACACATCAACCTACTCGAAGACGATGGCGGGACTCGGCGTCACGCAGCAGAAGCTTGACATCCGCACCGCCGTGGCCAAGGACGAAGACGCTGCCGACAACAACTGCTTCGATGCCGACATAGAGATTGTCGCCAGCGACGGAACGGTACGGCTCTTCAAGGAGAAGATGGAGATTCGCTACGGCGACGCCATCAAGTCGCTGCCCTACTCACTGCAACGCTACGGCTGTACATATAAATGCTATGTCAACTATGCGGGTCCAAGCGAGAAGGGAACCGAGCTGACGAAATTTGTCGAGATTGACCCTGCCGACGGCAGCACGGAGCACACGGAGTACGAGGCACTGCACGAAGCCATGACGGCAGCCGTTACGGCACATACCGCCGATGCTACCAAGAGTCCGCGCGTAAAACTGACCTACGTCTACGAGGTGAAGGATGCCACCCAGCAGTACTTCACCACGCAGGACGATGCCAGCACCGACGACTACACCTGGATGAACACCTACTTCCAGTGGATGCAGCCCTACTCCGGCTCCAGCGTGGAGGTGGAGCGCCGGCGCACGAAGTTCGACCACTACGTCTACGACTCGAACGGCCTCATCATCGACGAGGTATGGATAGAAGAAACCTATACCGACGTCATCACCAACCCCGAGACGCCGATTGAGACCAAGGGCTACCTGAACACGCACACCAGTCAGGAACCGGTATATGCCGACAATGCCGTGCAGAGCGAGAGCGAGCGCCAGAAGTGGAGCCTCGTGGGCGACCCATACGGCTTCACCATGAAGAACTATGCACAGTACCTGAAGAACGACGACGCCACGGTGGTGACCAGCGGCGACGCCGTGACAACCCAGAACTACGGCGACGGGCAGCTGTTTGCATACGCCATTGACGAGGACGGCACGCCCTACCTTGCCATCATCGACAACCTGGGCAACGTCACGAAGCTGGTGGACTTCGAGTTCTCGGCAACCTCGGACAAGAGCCTGGAGACGGTGGGCGACGGCGTGAACCAGAAAGACCCGACGGGCAACTCGCTGGCTACGACCTATACCAAGAACGGCAAGACCGCCACGGTGAAGCCCTTCTATCTGGCCAGCCTCATCAAGTATGCCGACATACTGGTCTACCACCTCGTCATGGCCCACCAGCACTCGCTGGATGCTGAGGATGAGGATAAAAACAGCTGGACAGACGGCACCTCTGGCACCGTCGACCAGAAGACGGGCTACGATGCCAACGGCAGTCCTACGGGTGTCTACTCGCGCCTGCTGGAGTTCCTGAAGTACTGGGGCGTGCGCAACAACACTTCCTACCTGAGCAATAGCGACGTTACGGCGGCACAAATCAGCAGCGACTACGAGACGGCTATCGGCAGCGGTAATGTAAGCAACGTCAAGCCCCTGCTGAAGCAGAAAGGCACGCTGCGCAACTTCCTCAGCTACCCCGTGCCCGACCAGGAGGTGAGCCGCGTAGGTATTGGCAACCGTCCGCAACTGCCTTGGTACATGAAGCGACAGTTCTGTACATACTATATGTACCAGAAGGATGTCATGCGCTCGGCCATCAACTACAATGACCCGCTCGTCGTCACGAAGGACGGCGTGCAATGCTACGTATGGGTGAATGAGTCGGCGGGTGTCACCGACACAATACCTACGTCGCAGACGAAAAGCTCCGACTGGTACAAGGCTTGTAACATCACCTGGGTATCGGTGCGCGATGTGTCGTACTGGAAAGACGCTAAGCCAACAACGTCTTCTGACAGTATCCACGTAGTCACAGCTAACGACGTGACAACATGGAGCGGTACAGGGCATGTCATAGCTGTGGGCGACAAGAAAATTATCCCCAGTTACTACAAAGAGGTGGTAGCCCTGCAGGGCAAGATTCTCGACAAACTCGAGGACTGCCACTACAACCGCAAGGTGCTCATCGACGTGGTCTATGAGGTGAATCCTGAACGCTTCCACTTTGCCGACCGTGGGCGCAACACCACGGCATGGTACTCGATGATGACCAACAACGACGTGGACGGCCTGATGAACTTCTCGTACAGGGAAGGCATCGGTGCCCGTCAGGACAAGACCCACCACTACACCAACAACTACCTGTGGTCTCCCGAGGGCGACCCCTACGGCTTCGTGCTCCGCTCGCGCTATGCCACCATCAACGGCACAGGCTGGGACGACGTGGCCGTCACCACGCGGGGTAAGCTGCCGAAGGGCAAGAACGAGTCTGGCCTTGTCTACATTGACGGCAGCGGCGCCTCCACACCCTACGATGAGTCCACAGCGCTGGACACAGTGGACGATGTACAGGCTACCTACACCAGCCGCGCCACGTCGTCGGGCGGCATTCCGTTCAGCAACAAGCGCATCATCCACCGCCGCACCGGACAGGAGGACGGTGCCACTACCGACGGTGCCACGAATGCCGTCTACGAAATGTTCGTCGGCAGCAACAAGGAGTCGTTCCTCATGCACCCCACAGCAGCATGGATGGACAACAGCGACAGCGAGCACGAGAGCTACTTCCTGAAGCATATCACCAGCACGACCTCCACGGGAACCATTAACGGCAATGTGTATGAGGGACATCATGCCTACCTCATCAAGGGTAACACGAAAAACCTTCTGAACGATGCCGATGCCAACTGGCGCCTGAAGGCTACCAGCGAGCAGCTCATCCCGTACTTCAAACGCTCTGGCTACGTGGGCGGTTTGCAGCCGCTGAAGGCGATGGACTTCACCAACCAGAACTACCTCAGCCAACTACAGCAGAGCATTGCCAATAATACCGACCTGGACTTCACTACAGTCAGAAAGATTCAGGAGCTGGTATACAGCGGCACATTCCGCGACTACGACGGCGTTGAGGTCGCCGAGGGCAGTGCGCGCCCGGAGCCCGAAAAGCTCCCCATGTCGTTTGAGAGTACCAACCTGGTGAACATGAAGCCCGGCTACTACCGCATACAGGCATTCTCGGAGGACGCACTGAATACGGACGGCAAAGACTTAAAAGACGACGGTGACGCTACTACCAACGACGTGGGCATTGTGGGTCCCCGCTACATCAGCGGATACCGCTTCGAGAGCGAGAAGACCGACCCGAAGGACACGAACAACGACGGCGGGCGCTGGCTCCACTTCTTTGAAACCGACATGGAGCACAGCACCATCCATACCTTCGCCGATTTGAAGACTGCCATTGACAATGCCGGCACACCTGCTGACGACCGCGACTGGTTCGACCACAAGGCTATGCACGGAAACATTGAGATACTGCCCGCCGACTTCGACCCGTCGAGCATCTTCCTGTTCTCCGAGGCCACCAGCGACCGCTACAAGCGCTACAACATCAGCACGCAGGCGCTGCAGCTATGGGCACGGCCCGGTGGCACAGAGGGCACGGATGCCAAATACGGCAAGACGGAGCTGGTGACACTGGACACGGGCTCCACTGAGTATAGCGCTTTTACCAGCCGCTCCGGCTTCTCCGACTTCTCCAACATGTTCCGCTTAGAGGACATCGGTGGTGCCGCCACTACCATCCGCATACGTAAGTACAAGCTGGGCGACTACTTGGACTTCGACAACAGCAAGGTCACGCTCTCCGGCTGGGACGACATCGTGGCCGAGAACCTGAAGACCAACTACATCTGCATCGACCGCAACCACCGCTACCGTGTGACGTGCCACACCGACAACGAGATGAAGGAGATTGGCGACCACTACACCACCGACGGCTATAACGGCATTCAGGACACGAAGTGGCTGCTGCAGCCCGTCGGCATCCACGAAGATGAGTACTACCACGAGATGCCGCTGCGCGTAGAAGTGCATCAGGGCGGCGTGAAGAACCAAGAGGATTTGTCGGCTGCCGACAACGACGACCCGTACTACTACGGTTCGCTCTACGTGCCCTTCGACGCCCGCCTGAGCCGCACCACCGATGCCGCCTTCACGCTGACCACCACGCCCACGAGCGACGCATCGAGGATACAGATGCAATCGGTGAGCCAGATGAACGGCATGGGTAACCCGCAGTACGTGCCGTCGGAATGGCCTGTGGTCATCCGCACGGACAAGCCGACAGCGGTAACGCTGGTGAATCAGGACGATACGCCCTACGCCACCCGCTACTATGTCAACATGTATCTGCCCAACGACGAGCCGCAGCCGGCATTAGCTGCCAGAAGCGACATCAAGCTCGAAGGAAAATACTTAGAGCAGAGCATCACGACCGATGAGCGCGTGATGGTATTCGGCCTGCCGTTTAAAGACCATGCCGAGACGCACAATGATGCAGATGTTTCGCACCACAAGTACAACAAACAGAAGCATGTGGGCTGGTACAGCAACGACAACTGGGCACGCGCAGAGGAGAATGGCAGTGACATCTTCTCTGTATACAAGCCACACGAAGACAGCTACCCAGAATCGGCCACCGTGGCCACCGACGCCCAGCGCTCCAACAAGTACGTCTACCACAACAAGGTGTACCTGCTGACGAGCTTGGCTGGTGAAGTGACGCCGACCCGCCACATCGTGGCCCTGTTCGACGATGAGGACTGGCCGGAGGAGGAAGACGACAAGCCCATCAGCGACGACGTGACAAGGAGCAACGTGCCGTGGCCGTGCGACGTCTACGACCTGCAAGGCCGCAAGGTGGCCGAGAACGAGACGCCGCAGACGCTCCTCGTCAACCATCCGGGGCTTACGAAGGGGGTCTACATCTTCGGAGGCAGAAAAGTTGTAGTAAAATAAAAAACAGAAAAATGAGTATGAACAACAGTATTATATATAATAAGGTACGCGTAGCACCTCGGTGCTTCCTACTACTCGCGGGACTTCTCACGCTAAGCGCCTGCAGCGACTGGCGCGACGGCATTACCGCAACCAGCGAACAGCCCGACGACCAGCCAGTCAGCATAGCCTTTGCCGGCTCCGTGCTCAGCAGCCAAGTACCCACCCGCGCCGACGGCTCGCTGGTCAACCTGAAGGAGACGTCGCTGCTTGAAACCAAGGAGCGCACCTACTACCGTGCCAATGCCGACGGCAGCGTGCCGGAGGAAGGCACGAAGGCGGCCTACTATGTAGGCGTCTTCGGCTGCTACACGGGGCAACACAAATGGAGCGACCTGGTGAAGGAAGCGAACATGACCGACAGTGAAATTGATGCACTCACCGCTGACGAGAAGGAGGCACGCACGGAGCGCCTCAACGAATACTACACGGCCAACCTGCTCTACAACCAGCAGGCCACCATCAAGGCGGCACCAACCGGCTCCACGGTGAACCAGCTGGAGTATGCACCGCTGCGCTTCTGGCCGAACAACAAGCTGACGGCCGATGCTACGCAGCACGAGTACTGCACCTTCTTCGCCTACTATCCCTACAACCCCACCGCCATACCCGGCACCTACGGCATCTCCATCACCGAGAGCAGCATCGGGCAGGGAATGGGCATGGGGCGCGTCAACTTCACCATGCACCCCGATGCCGCCCAGCAGAACGACTTCATGATTTCGGCACCCGTCACCGACTGCAACCGCGACCAGTATCCGCTCACGGCGGTAGGCGACCCTGCCGACGGCAGCTACACACCCAAGCCCGTGCAGTTCCGCTTCTACCACATGCTGGCACAGGTGCGCCTCTATGCCTTTATACGAGGCACGGACAAGCTGGTGTACAAGACCGACGGCGAAGGCAAGCCTGTCTATTATGCCGCAGGCGAGACATACACCGATGCCTGGGGCGTAGCGCATACGGTGACGAGCGAAGAGGCTGGAACGATACAGGAGATAGACGAAGAGAAGTCCGTCCGCTGGAAGCGTACCAACTATTACGACATCCTTGGCGAAAAGAAGCGCGCCAATATCAGCTACAAGATGGAGTTCAACAACATCAAGACATCGGCTGACTTCTACCCGAAATACGACGCCGAGGGCAAGAACGCCACCATCGACTATACCGACGCGACGTCTCTTGGCTCAGCCACCGTCAACCACTACATCATGAACCCCTATTGGTTCCGCTTCGACGAGACCGACCAGCACCGCTACATGCTCAACGACAACTACATGTACGGGCACTTCGAGGATACGCCAGTATATAAGCGTGAGAATGCAACCAAAGCCAACGGCGGCCTGGACGGCATCGACTGGAGTGATGGTAAATGGAACGCGCTCTACGACCTTAGCAGTGAAAACAAGAACACACCCCTGCACTACCTTGACCTGACCGAGGGCGAGACGCGGCGCAAAGAGCTGCAGGACCCTAACGCCCCCGACAAGCACTACAACTACGCGCCGGGCAACATCCTGATGGTGGTGCCGCAGACGCTGACCGACGAGCAGGTGCCTAACATCGTCCTCACCGCTACCGGCACTCGTATCAAATGGAATGACTCTAAAGGTGAATGGGAAGATGCAGGAACCGTCACAGCCAAGGTGACCATCAACCTGCTACAGATGAACCTGCGATGGGACAGCGGCTTCATCTACAGCTATGCCATTATCGACGAGCTGCATCCCGGCGACGACATCGTGCGTGGCCCGGAGAGCATCGACACTTACTTCGACACCAAGCAGTGGACCGACCAATGGTAGCATTTGCAACTTACCACCACCCCGGCTTGTAAACATTCTTCGTCCCAAAGTACCCTAATTGGTAGCAGACAATTCTGCTACCAATTATTTTTTATTGAAAAATCAGTCAAAACGTCACTAAACCGTCTATTCTCCTTATAATCAACAGTTTAATCAGTGACGTTTACTCTCCGAAACAGCACTAAAACGTCACTAAACAGCACTAATGTAGGAGTCAGTAAGGGCAAAATGGACTCAGTTTTATTTCTATCTTAGCCCCAGTTCGGGATAACGACTGCAATAGAATGACGATGAAAAAGACCTATCAGAAGCCAGAGGCTACGACCATTACCTATATAGGCAGATACCTGCTCAACGGATTTTCTACTCCGAAGAGGACTGAAGTCCACGTAGACGATGAGAATCCTTTAGACCCCGGCAACGCCTTTGCGAGAAAGAGCGGCACCGAATGGGGCGATGA
>JAFUDJ010000042.1 GCA_017459445.1 Prevotella sp.
CCTTCACCGCCTCACCCAATAGTGGCTACAAGTTCAAGAACTGGACGAAGGGCGCGGGCGGCGAAGTGCTCGGCACCGATGCCAGCATCAACGTCACCTGCGAGCAGAACGGGCAGTATCAGGTGTATGCCAACTTTGAGGAAGGTGCTCCAGCCGCCACTCTCTACAACCTGACGCTGGCCGATGGCAGCAGCGATCACGGCACGGTGGCATTCACCGTGGGCGGCAATGCCGCTACTCAGGCTAAGAAGGACGACGTGGTGACCGTGAGCGTGACACCTAACGATGGTTACTTGGCTGAGGACGTGACCGTCCGTGCCTATACCTCATGGGAGGCTGCTTCCGAAATACTCACGGGTGGCGGCGAAAACCCAGAACTGGTGAGCGACATCACCGTTTCCAAGAACACTGAGAACGGCACATGGACATTCACCATGCCCGAGGCTAACGTATGGGTAGTGGTGACTTATGTTGTTGACATGACCGCACTGGACGACGCCATCAGCGAGGCCGAGGCCTACTACAACAGCATCAGCGAGAGCAACCCCGACGCTGCCGCCGCGCTTCTGGAGGCCATCAACACCGCCAAGGGCTTGCAGAACAATGCCAACGTTACGCCGGAACAGGTTGAGACCGCCACACAGACGCTGACCGATGCCCTGAACGCTGCCAAGGCCGACGTGGCCCTGAAGCGCATCACGCTCGTCATCCCTGCCAAGAGCTACATGGCACGCATCGATGCCGACAAGCGCCAGATAGAGAATGCCGTAGATGGCGTGAACCTCTACTCGGTGAATAACGTGACCAACACGGAGGTGGAACTGACCGGCGAACTGAGCGTGATAGCCGCCGAGATGCCTTACTTCATCTACAACGACAACGACACGGAGGTTGAGGTGAGCATCGTCGTAAGCAGCAGCGATGCCGACAACGTGGACTACGACAGCGACCACTTCAAGGGTACGCTCGTGGACAAGACGTTCACCGACGAGGACATGCAGGAAGCCGACCACTACGTGCTCTCCGGCGGCAGCAGCTTCGTATGGGTGAAGGATGCCGGTACGCTGGCCGCAGGCAAGTGCTGGATTGAACTCATTCTGACGTCGGCCGCCCATGCCCGTCGTCTGAGCATCGTCCATGAGGGCGAGACCACTGGCATCAACGCCGTTTCTTCTTCCGCTGACAAGACGGACGGCGAGTGGTACGACCTCAGCGGTCGCCGCGTAGCCCAGCCTGCTAAGGGCATCTATGTGAAGAATGGCCGCAAGGTCATCGTGAAGTAAGACCGACACCTGAGGAGCCACGGAGGGCCGGAACAGAAATGATTCCGCACTCCGTGGCTTTTTTAGACGGGGGGAAGTTTCGAGACAGGCTAATGTCAAGTGGCAGGATGCCCAAAGGTTTTCCGCTGGACGCACAGCATCCTGAGAACGGGGCGTACGCCCGACATGGCCCTCTATGCCCGATGGAGCGAAGGCGATATGTTGAGTTTTCGCTGCTATTCATACCATAAGCCTACAATTCACCCTCTACAGGCGGGCGAAAGTGACCAACGCAACACTTTGACCTTTGGTCTTACTCCTCCTTGCAAGACAAAACTGATGCAAGCATCGTTTTGTGCTTGCTTCGTTCGTCGTTTCGCCCGCGATTCGTCATTTTTTATACTCAAACCGCTCGTAATTCACAAACTTTTTTGTACCTTTGCACCCGTTATAACATTTTAAAGGCACATAATTATGAGCGAGAAACAGAAACAAGTGGAGAAGGAGCGCCGGGGCGTACTCGAACTGCTGCTCCAGAAGAACGGACTGAAGCGTAAAGAACTCGTGGACTTCCTGCTCGGCGTATGGATGGCGGGCAAGGTGAACGAACTTACCGAGGAGGAGAAGGCACAATTCCCTAATCTTGCATTCTGACTTATGACGAAACGAGCCCTTTCCTTTAACCCTAACCATATCTTCGTCGATACCAACGTACTCGTTGGCGGATACAGTGGTGATGCAAAGTTCCAAAAGGACGATGACTGTCTGCACTACTTGTTCTCGCTGACGGGCAAGCGGCTCTACGTCTCTTCGCTCAGCGTGGCGCAACTCATCTCCGTCTATCAGAAGAAGAAATCGAACGAAGAAATTACTGCTGTGGTTCGTGACCTGCAGCACCGCTTCAACATCATCGACTTCACCGCCAAGGACATCGATGCTGCTCTTAAAGAGACGGGAGCCGACATTGAGGACAATGTGCAGTTCGTCCTTGCAAAGAAACAGAAATGCCTCATCGTAGTGACAAACAACTATAAGGACTATCGATTCCTGCAAGGCATAGAGGTATTGCGCCCTGCCAAGATTAGGAAGATACCTCAGTAAGGGTTCTACGAGATTTTGTGTTGGTTAGTACAAATCCAAGTCTCCATAGAAGAACAGTATTGCAGTCCTAAAGCGCTTGGCCGTAGCATAGCCTCTGCCAATGGTTCTGATTTCCTGAATAGCTCCATTCATCCGCTC
>JAFUDJ010000034.1 GCA_017459445.1 Prevotella sp.
CCTCAACCTTGCTCCGACCTCAACCCTTTCGGATGGTGTGAAGGCTATGTGAAGCCTTTTTGGCATGTTTGCGGCATCCCAGCACCTCTGAAACCCCTTTATATAAAGGGAAAGCGGGAATTCGTGTGAAAGGTGAAGGCATTTTTTTAAATCGTCTACGGGCGCGTGTACACGCGAGGTTAGCCTCGCCACCTGCCGCCCGATGCCTGTTTGCCTACCGCCGGATGCCTGTTTGCGGAAAAACGCTCACCGTTTTGGCGAAAACGCTCACCGTTTTCCGAAAAGCGCTCACCGTTTTCCGTCCAACGGCGGCTCCGTCCGTTCCGTTTGAGCCTCCCTTGCTGCGTAAACCATTATTTAAAAGAGCGAAAAGGGGAACAAAACAGGGCCGAAGCCCGGCTCCCATTCCCCTCAGAGTTGTTATTCCTCGTCGTCGAAGAAACCTTCGCGACCGAGCAACTTGTCTTTATCACTTACTGTTCCGCTTTTTACGCCAACAGAAGAGGCCGACTGAAGCAAAACTGTTTCTATGCGGATAACCTCCGCAGCAGGTGTCATATATGTCTTTTTCATACGTTTTGTCTTTTTGAAAGAAATTATCAGAAATTATTCGGAAATATTTTATGCAAGTCTGGCGCAGCCACTCCCCGCCCCTAATAGGGGAGGGGCAGGGGTGGGGTTACACCGTTTTGATTATTTAATTACAACTTTTTTACCATTCACGATGTACAGACCTTTAGTAGGCTGAGCGACGCGCTGACCGCTGAGGTTGTAAACTTCATTATTCACTCTTTCACTATTCATTAGCGTAGCGTCTATGCCAGTTGTTTCCTCGCCGAAGCTGAAGGCAAGGAAGGCACGAGCAGCAGTAGGAGCAGGCAGATAAACGCGACCAGCACCCAACAAACCACCAGTCCACTTGTAGAAGCCGACACCTTCTGTATCTTTAGCCAATACATACACACCATCAGTAGTCTCATCGTCGCTCACCTCTAACAGGTTGTCAGCAGGATCATTCTCGTTAAGATTAAGGGCATCTGTGTCACACAGTGTGAATGAATGTGTACCAGCACCTTGCAGGAGAACGGGTTCTCCAGCAGGAATAACAAGAAGTTCTGCCAAGGTTGCCTTTGTTGCATCTGAACCGTCAACGATATAGGCAGTTACGCCCGAGGGCACTTCTACGTTGTTAGGTGCAATCCATGTTGCCCAACCATCAGTGCCAACAACTTTCGATACAGTGCTGGGGCAATAGGTCACGGCAATGGTTGTATAGAAAGGATTACTTCCATTACGTGTGAATACGACGCTCTGTGCACAGCCCGTCCATGTAGCTGATTTGTTTCCGCTCGCAGCTTCATAACTTCCACTTGAAACGGTAACGGCATTTAGATTCTGCGTTCCCTCAAAATCAATCTGTGTAATAACATAACCGTCGGAGGCTGCAATTGTCATCTGCGTATCAGTATAGAGACGCAGGGTGCCATCTGTCCACCAACGCCAATACTTATTATCAGCAGTAGGTTCTGGAGTTATTGTGATGTTTCCTGCAGTAAATGTTTTGGCTTCCTTTATGTCTGTACCTGATGGCTGCAAGCCAGTACCATAGTCAAGTTCATCTGTATATGTGAAATCAAAGTAACCGTCAACTACTGTAGCAGGTATCTTGGCTTGTGTAATGGTTACCTCCTTTGTCACAGTCTTGTCAGTGTCGTATGTGTAGGTAAGGCGAACTATTGCGGAACGTGCTGCATCATCATTTTCCGTAGCAGTGAACGCAACAGCTGTAGAACTTACTGTACCCACAGTTAACCAGTCGGATGATTCTTTTAATGCTGCTGTCAACACACCACCTGTAACGGGATTGTTAATGGTATAGACGATAGAACCTTCAGTGTCGTTGTATGCAATCTCTACTTTGTTTGCTGTAATGGAAGGAGTATTAGCTTCTGCTACTTCAACAAACAAATATTCGACATTCCCACTTTGCGACTTTTCGTAGCAAGCAAATCGAGTGCTACCTTGATTTCCCCGTATAGAACGAGCCGATGTCTGATTATTTGAAATTGTGGCTACATAACCTGTTTCATCGATGCTAATTGTCCACTGCGAAGTGGTAAGCGAGTTATCGTCTGACTGATGAATATTGTTTGATGTATTTGTTAACGCAACATATTTCTTGTCAGTGTTATCGTATAGCGTCCAGCTATCTTCTTCTCCTCCTAAAGTCAATATATGAGCATCATCTATAGAAGTGATCGATAAGGTTGTAAAATCATCAATGTCGCCAGAGACTGTTACAGATGTGGAACCATAATAGGACTTAGAACTATTATAAGTTCCAAATGACAGCCAAGTTGGATCCGTCATTTTGTTTGTCTTGTAACGATTGACTATCAAGTAGTTTTTTCCTGCCTCCAACTGGCTAGTAGATGTCACCGGGACATAATCTGTTGCCCACAACTGCGTACTTCCTACTATTAGGGCGAATAGCAGGAGCATCCTTGTAAGTAAATTTCTTTGTTTCATAATTTTGTTGTTATTAAATAATTATATTGAATATTGTTTTGCTTTAACTCATGTCTTACTCCATTGGTACATCGTTTCCTTCTATTCCTTTTTGCCGATAGGGTTATAAAGATTGGAAAATTTCACCTTCTTCGTAGCGTGTTCAAGTCCCACTCGTCGTAACAGCTCTACGTAATTCTTCTGATAATATTCAGGTGTCCACGGGTCGAAGACGACTTCTTCTACATATTGGTTGATGTCAAAGGGATATGTCCATGTCTTTGTTTCTGCCGAAGCGGTCTCGTCACAGACCAACAGGCGTACCTCATTTTCACTTTCAAATGCCTTGCGTTTGGCAAGCAGAAGCATTATTTCGGAATTAAGCAGTATTCTGCGAGCCTCTCCGCTGACAGAAGCGAGGTCGGCCACGCCTTTCGACGATTCAGCAAAGATGTCTATGTCATTTTTATCTATATAAGATACTGGTGCAAGAATGAACCGTGCGTCGCCTGCGCTGAATGCCCGCAGACTCTGTTTGAGATGTTCTATAGAAACCTTTATCTTCACACAACGTGTGACACCATTTTGGGACAGGTTGCGCCAGATACTGTCACTCTCTGGTGTCAGGCTCCAGCACTGTCCGAACCAACGTTTAGATTTATGTGGGGCATCATGCGACAGCAATAATTTCTCATAGGGGTCTTGCCACATCCACGGCCGTACAAGAGTATTCGTTGAAAGGATAGACGTACTTCCCCTTGAACTGCAAAGGAACATGTCAAGGAACTGCTCTAACGTCATGACACGATACAACATTTCCTCACTAGAAGTCACCTCAATTCGGGCCTTTAGATGTTGATAGTAGAAATCATTTGTTATTTCATCCATCGATTCTTATCCCATGCGGTCCCCGCCGTCCCTCGCGCGAACCTTAATTATATTATACGTCAGAAGCGTGGAACTGATATGCTCCATGTCTCTGTTCAAAGGCTCTGGTAAACCCGCAATAAAAGATATAGATACAATCAGCCCACGCTATACAGCGTGAACCGTTGACATCTTCGTCTTGTTATTGCTTTTTGAAATTTACCAGATTTCTTGAACACAAGAGCGAAGCACAACGCTTCATTAATTCAACAATGTCTGCCGCACAGTATACACCATACGGCGCTGCAAAGATACAAACAAATATCGAACCAGCCAAAGAAAAAGCCGGAAAAGTGCGACGAGGCAACTTTTCCGGCTTAAAAAGTGCAGGACAGATACGGTCTGCGACGCTTTGTTTAGGCGCTGACTACTGCATGTCGTAGACCACCTGCATGAGGCGCTTGCCTATCTCGTCGGCCTGCTCCATGGTGGCCGCCTCGCTATAGACGCGGATGATGGGCTCGGTGTTCGACTTGCGCAGGTGCACCCAGCGGTCGGGGAAGTCGATTTTCACGCCGTCGATGTCGTTGACGGTGGCCGTGGGGTCGGCAGCAAACATATCCTTTACCTTGCGGAGGATGGCATCGACATCAGTATCGGGCGTGAGGTCGATGCGGTTTTTGGCTATCTGGTAGTCGGGGAAGGTGCGGCGCAGCTCGCTGACCTTGCAGCCCTTCTTGGCCAGCGAGGTCAGGAAGAGGGCTATGCCGACGAGGGCGTCGCGGCCGTAATGGCTCTCGGGATAGATGACGCCGCCGTTGCCTTCGCCGCCGATGACGGCACCCACCTCCTTCATCTTCGTGGTAACGTTGACTTCGCCGACGGCGGCTGCGGCGTAGCGCCCGCCATGACGCTCGGTGACATCGCGCAGGGCGCGGGTCGAAGAGAGGTTGGAAACGGTAGTGAGGGGGGTGCTGACGGGTGAACCGTCAGCCACAGGAGCTGCGGCGGGGGTATTGGCCAGCACATAGTCGGCAACGCTAACCAGCGTATACTCCTCGCCGAACATGGTGCCGTCCTCGCAGATGAATGCCAGGCGGTCGACATCCGGGTCGACGACGATGCCGAGGTCATAGCGCCCTGTCTTCATCTCATCCATGATACCCGTCAGGTTCTTCTCCAACGGCTCGGGGTTATGGGCGAACTCACCCGTCACCTCGGCGTTGAGGAACTTGAAGCCGACGCCTAAGCGCTCGAGCAGCTTGGGCAGGATGATGCCGCCGACGCTGTTGATGCTGTCGACGCAGACCGTGAAGCGGGCCTTGCGCACGAGGTCGGCATCGACCAGACGGAGGTCGAGGACTGACTGGATATGGCGGTCGTCGAAGCTATGGTCGACGGTGACGTGGCCGATGCGGTCGACGGTGGCATACTCGAACTGTTCCTTCTCGGCCATGGCCAGCACCTCCTTGCCGTCGGCATCGGTGAGGAACTCGCCCTCGCCGTTGAGCAGCTTCAGGGCATTCCACTGGCGCGGATTATGGGAGGCGGTGATGATGATGCCGCCGTCGGCGCCACTCATGCGGACGGCCAGCTCAGTGGTCGGCGTGGTGGCATAGCCGATGTCGAGGACTTCGCAGCCCATGCCGACGAGCGTGCCACATACTACGTCGCGCACCATCGGGCCGGAGATGCGGCCGTCGCGGCCGACAACGATTTTCACGGGGCCGTCGTGGGCGGCTTTCTGGGATATGAAGGTGGCGTATGCGGTGGTGAACTTCACGATATCCAGCGGATTCAGCGTATCGCCGGGGCGCCCGCCGATAGTGCCGCGGATGCCGGAAATGGATTTGATTAAAGTCATTTTCTTATTGAGGATTTAGGGATTTTCGATTTTTCGAAATTTCGAAATTTCGAGATTTCGATTTCTCGGTAATTCGATTTCTCGGTAATTCGATTTTCATTTATCATTTAGTTATCTTTCCCGCTCGTAGGTTATCTCGTAATAGCAGGGATAGACGCTGGCGGAGGCATCGGCCGTGCCTTGCGAATGGGGGACGATGAGGCGCACCTTGGCCACCTCGTCGTCATCACTCAGGGGATTGGGGCGCCCCACATTGACATAGTTGAGGGGTACGAGCCAGCCGCCGGGAACGGTGGATGAGCCGTGATACTGATACATCATGCCCGAGATGAAGGAGGCCGTGATGGTCGTTCCCGTGCGCTCCACGCTCATCTTGTCGATGAAGTTAGCCACGTTGACGGAGCCATAGCCGCTGATGTAGTAATAGGCCATCTGGTCGTTGCGGATGAGCACGGAGTCGAGCAGCAGGTTACGCTCCTGAAAGCGGCACAGCAGTGTCACGCTTTTGTTTTCCTCCAGCTTCTCGCCGCAGCCCTGGCGCACGATTTGCATATAGACACCAGTGCGGTCGAAGCGTACATACTGGTTGCTGGCCACGTCGGTGGTATTGCCCTGTGCGTTGAACAGTTCCTCGCTGATGACCTGTATGCCCTGCTTGTTGATGAAACGGCTGATGGCATCCTGCTCCTTCGCCTTCATGTCGGCATAGGTTTCGTACTTCTCGCAGGCCGTCATCAAGGCGCAAAGCAGACATATAATCGGGAAAAATAACCTCTTCATGATAGTTGCATGTTGGATTTCGGGCGCAAAATTACTAAATTCCTTCCAAATATCAGCAATATTAGGCTACTTTAACTTGTCTTCAAACGCCTGCAGCGCCAGCTTGACCGTGTCGACGGCCTGCCCCATGGTGCCTTCGAGGCGTCCGCCGGAAGCATTCAGATGGCCTCCGCCGTTAAAGAAGCGGGCCGCCATCTCGTTGCAGGGGAACTGGTCGACGGAGCGCAGGCTGACCCACACAAGGTTGTCGCGGTCGGTGTCTTCGCGCAGCGATATGCTGAGCTTCAGTCCCTTGATTTGCAGCGGCATGTTGACCAGGCCCTCGGCATCGCCCTTGACGAAGTGGAAGTGCTTCAGGTCCTGACGCGTCAGCGTGAACCACGCGGCATGCCGGCGGGCGTCGACAGTCAGTTTGTTACAGAGCACATGGCCCACCAGCCGCAGCCGGTGCTCGCTGTAGTTATGATAGACGTTACGGTAGATTTTATCCTTGTCGATGCGCTTGGTAAGCAGCTGACTGATAATATAGTAGATGTCGGGGTCGGAAGAATTGTAGGTGAAGCCGCCCGTATCGGTCATCATGCCGCAGTAGACAGGCACGGCGAAGTGCTTCATAAGCCTGTCGAAGAGTCCTAACTGCCAGACGATGCGGAACACCAGTTCGCAGGTAGACGACATTTCGGGATGCGAGATGCAGAGCACGGTGTCGATGTCCGGGTCAAGATGATGGTCGATAAGCACCTTCCTGGCCGGCGAGGCACAGAGCGAGGCAGCCATGTCGTCGGTCCGCGAGGCTGTGTTGAAGTCGAGACATATCAGCAGGTCGGCCACCCGCAGCACTGCGTCGACATACTCCTTGCGCTTGTCGTAGCGCACGATTTTCTCCGAATTAGGCAGCCACTGCAGGTAGTCAGGATATTGGTCAGGGACGACCATGAGCGGTTCCTTGCCCAGCAGGCGCAGCACCTCGGCCATGCCCAGCACGGCCCCCAGGGCGTCGCCGTCGGGATGCTGGTGACAGCAGAGCACAACGGTCTGCGTATCTTCAAGCAGGGAGTGCAGCAAGCTACACTCCCCGTCAGTCATTACTGGTTTCAGCATGGGTTCAGAAAAGCTTGTTCGGATAGACGCCCTCGTCGACCAGCCGCTGAATGCGGTCTACCGTGTCCTGACGGTCGGCAGCATAAGTGACGCCGAACCACTTCGACGTGGTGTCGAGCACCTTGACGGTTGCCGTCTTGTCGTTGATGAGCTTGTTGACCATCAAGGGGATGAAGAACTCGGCCTTGAGGTTCTCCATGTTCTTCGGGTCGCTGAGGAACTCCTTGAAATAAGCCTCGCTGTAGTCGAAATAGTCGGGTGTAAAACCCCAGACGTTCATGGACACCGGCGTATTGTCGCCCACGGCCACCCAGCGGCCTTCCTCGTCCTTGTAGCGCACGGGCTGGTCGGCAGCACCGGCCTGCGAGCCGTCTTCGGCGCAGCGCACTATCTCGGTGCGCTCCACGACGGTAGTCAGGTTGCCGTCAGCATCCTTCGAGCAGATGCCCCGGGCCACGGTACCGTTCTCCGACAGCGTGTTACCCACGCGGAAGCCCACCATGGCATACTGGTTCTTGGCACCCTCGGGCAGCTCGCTCAGGAACTTGCCCATCACCATGAAGGCGTCGCGGTTGTAGAAATCGTCGCAGTTGATGACGCAGAACGGCTCCCGGATGATGTCCTTACCCATCAGCACGGCATGGTTGGTGCCCCATGGCTTCTGACGGCCTTCGGGAACGCTGAAGCCTGCGGGCAGTGCGTCAAGGGCCTGGAAGCACAATTCGCACTGCACCTTCCCTTCATACTTGGAGAGAATCTGCGTACGGAACTGCTCCTCGAAGTCCTTGCGGATAACCCATACAATCTTGCCAAAGCCAGCCTGTATGGCATCGTAAATACTATAGTCCATGATTGTCTCACCGTTGGGACCCAGCCCGTCGAGCTGTTTCAGTCCGCCATAACGGCTGCCCATTCCGGCAGCGAGTAAGAATAATGTCGGTTTCATCGTGTTTTTTATTTGTAATTACTTTCTTTCAATCTGCAAAGGTAGCACTTTGCGGGCAAACTACAAAGAAAATATGCCAGTTTTTCAAAACGGACGCTGCATCAACAGCATCACAGCGTCCATTCGTAGGAGTCGTAGCAGACGGCTCTCCCGCCAAAGCCTTCCTTCTGGAATATCAGCGGTTCGTTCAGGTCGTCGTTGGTTGTCAGGTTCGACGTGCCGAAGTCGAAATAGCGGAAGCCTGCCGCGCCGCTCTGCCGGAGCAGTTGGTCGAAGAGGCAGTCGATGGCTCCCGTGTGCTTGCCCTCCTCGTTGGCCGAAATGTATTGTGTCTTCACCGTCCATCCGCTGACGTACAGCACCGTGCCGCCCAGCAGTTCACCGCCCTTTTTGACGACGACCAGCCGTATGGCGTCGGGAAAGCGCGAGTGGAGCAATGATATTTCGTCCAGCGTATGCACAGGACGGGCATGGAACCGCTGCTGCAAGTTAGCCTCCAACAGCTGCCAATAGGGTGCGAAATCGGTAGCTTCCTCTACATGCAGCCCACCCCTTTCAGCCTTTTTAATGCCTCGGCGACGCAGTGTAGACATCGGCAGACGGCTATGCAGGTCGACCACGGAGGCGACATCGCGCGTCCGCAGCGTGGCCCGGCAGACATTGGTCAGGGCAAACAAATCCTCCTCTGACGGCTGGCGCGCATAAATCCATGGCACATGCTTGTAGACGACATGGTGGAAACCGGCAGCCGACAGGTAGTCGTTCAGCTCCATCAGCACCGTGCGCACCTTGGCGGCGCGGCATTCGTTGCCCATCACCAGCCCGCCATACGTCAGTCCCTGGTGGCTCCACCAGGTGCCCCGCCCATCGTCATTGCCGGGCAGCAGAGCATAGAGGCGTCCCTTTTCCATCACCAGCAGGGAGTGGTCGGCAAAGCGGTCGGCATGATAGTCCATGTAACGGCGGTCGAAGAGGAACGTTCCGTTCTTCGACTGCGCCACGAACTGATTCCATGCTGCGGCGTGTTCGGGGGTATAGCGCACGATGTCAAACATCCCTATTTCCCGTTTAATGCGTTCTTCACAAACGTTACCTGGTCGAGTTTGACATGCGCAGTGCCCTCGTCGATAAGCTTATCCACCTTATTATATATAATAGTGGCGTGGCTGATGTCGATGTCGTGGATGCAGTCAAGCCCTGCTATACCGCTGGCCTTGATGCCCGTCTTGGCGCCACGGCACACGAGGTTCCTGATATGGATGTCCTGGAAGTCGGGCGCCCAGCGGCGCTGTTCCTCGGTAAAGGTCGGTGCAGCATTCGGGTCGCTGCCAGCCGGACGGTCCACGTAGTCGCATTGGAAGATGACGGCCTCGTCCTTGATGTCGCTCATCACGATGTCCTCAATATACAGCTGTTCCGTCTTGCCGCCACGCCCTATGCCGCTCTTGAAGCGCAGTCCGGTGTCGGTTCCGCTGAAGCGGCAGTTGCGCACCACGATGCGGCGCACGCCGGCTGCCGTCTCGCTGCCAAGCACAAAAGCCCCGTGGGCATGGTAGACGGTGCAGTTCTCGATAAGCACATCCTCCACGCCGTTGATGCTGTTCTTGCGCGGCCGTCCGCTCTTCATGCAAAGGCCGTCGTCGCCGGCGTCGACCGTCGCGTTGACAATCAGCGCGCGGTGGCAGTCGCTGAGGTCGATGGCGTCGCCGTTCTGGGCATTCCACGGGCAGCGCACAGTGATGCCGTCGATGATGATATTCTCGCAGTAGCAGGGATGGACGTGGAACTTCGGGGCGTTCTGGAACGTCACGCCACGGAGCAACAGGTTCTGGCAGTCGGTCAGCCGCACCAGGTCGTTACGCATGTGCTCCTGCTTCTCGGGGGAGTCCTGAATGTCGGGATAGCCCGACTTCAGCTGCCAGGGATACCACAGCTGCCCGTTGTCCTTTTCCACGCCGCCCATTTCCTTGAAGGCTTTCCACTCGACGTCGCTCACCTTGCCGCGCTTCACGGGGCGCCACTGCTGACCGTTGCCGTCGATGATGCCACTGCCGGTAATGGCTATGTCGTGCTTGCCGTCGGCACTGATGCAGGGCAGCACACGTCCGGAGCGCCGCTTGGTGTCGACATACAGGCGCTTGTCGGGCGAGAAATAGATGATGGCATTCTGGTCGAGACGCAGTTCGATGTGGCTGTCCAAGACGATAGGTCCCGTCAGCCAGACGCCCTGCGGCACTTCGAGCACGCCGCCGCCCTTGGCAGCCAGCAGTTCAATGCCTTTGGCAAATGCCTCGGTGCAGAGTGTCACGCCATCGCCTACTCCACCCACAGCCGTCAGGCTAACCTGATTGGCGGGAATGGCCGGCATGCTGACCTGAGCCATGCTAACGGGCAGTTTCTGATAGTACTTGGCATAGTCTTGTGCCTTCGCTGTGACCCCTGCCATCATCAGCAAGGCAGCCACGATATAAACCTGATAATGTCTCATGCGTTCATTTTTTAAGTCCTACTATCTTCGTCTTGGGCAGTTCGCGGTTGCGCTTGTTGACCACCGTAACGACGGCCTGGGCCAGATTGATGAAGGCCAGCCCGGAGGCCGAGTCACTATTCATGGCCGACGGCTCGCCGGCATCGCCACTTTCGCAGATGCTCTGCACTAAAGGAATCTGGGCCAGCAGGGGCACCTGCATCTCGGCGGCCAGCTGTTTGCAGCCTTCCTTGCCGAAGATGTAGTATTTGTTCTCCGGCAGTTCGGCAGGCGTGAACCATGCCATGTTCTCCACGAGGCCGAGGATAGGCACGTTCACCTTCTCGTTGCGGTACATGTCGATGCCTTTGCGGGCATCGGCCAGCGCCACCTGCTGCGGCGTCGAAACGATGATGGCGCCGGTGATGGCCAGCGTCTGCAACAGCGTCAGATGAATGTCGCTGGTGCCCGGCGGCGTGTCAAGGATAAAATAGTCCAGCTCGCCCCAGTCGGCATCGGCAATAAGCTGTTTCAGGGCACTGGTGGCCATGCCTCCGCGCCACAGCGTGGCGGTGTCGGGGCTGACGAAGAAGCCTATCGAGAGCATCTTCACGCCATACGCCTCGATGGGGTTTATCAGTTGACGGCCATCCACCTCGACGGCATAGGGCCGTTCGTCCTCGACATGGAACATCTTAGGCATTGACGGGCCGAAGATGTCGCAATCCAGCAGCCCTACCCTGTAGCCCAGGCGGGCCAGGGCAATGGCCAGATTGGCCGAAACGGTCGACTTGCCCACGCCGCCCTTTCCCGAGCTGACGGCAATGATGTTCTTCACGCCGGGCAGCAACTGGTCGCCCGTAGGGCGCGGCTTCGACTTGAACTCCGTCTGTATGACGACCTCCACGTCCTTGCCGCAATGGTATTTGACGGCTGCCTCGGCAGCCTTGACGGTCGATTTCAGGAACGGGTCGGTGTCGCGGGGGAATTCCAGCACCACCGTTACCTTGTTGTTCTCACTGTCTATGGCGGGCTGGTCGGCCACCATGCCGCTTTCTACTAAGTTTTTCTTCGTGCCGGCATACGTCACCGTAGCCAGCGCGTCCATAATCATCTTGGGATATAATGCCATCTGCTTATTCGTTGTTTCTTAGATTCGGTTTGGGATGCAAAGGTACGAATAAGCGTGTAAAAATCCAAATTTATCCATGACTTTTCGAGCAGCCCTACATGTTGGTGCAGTGCTCGTTGGCGTTGCGCTTCACCGTCTCGCCCTTTTTCAGCTGGCGTGCGCTATAGTTGATACGCTTGAAGCCGTCGATGATTTTCTCCGGCGACGTCTTGTCGGCGTCATAGGTGACGGTCACCGTCTGCTGCTCGATGCTGGTCTTGATTTCCTTGACGCCCTTGACGAAGCGCACGTTCTTCTTGATTTTCTGCTCGCAGTTGTCGCAGTGCATCTGCGGAACGGTGGTGAACACGGCTGTCTTGATGTTCTTGGCTATAGCCGCTGTCGACAGCATCAGGGCGGCTATCAGGAGGATGTTCTTTTTCATTGTTGCTTATGTATCTTTTATGGACTTTCGGATTAAAACTTTTCCAAGTGCAGGCGCAGGCCGGCATACAGCATGCGACCGTGGACGGGTCCCCACACCAGCGTGCTCTCAAAGGCCTGGTCGAAGGGCGTCATGGCGTTGCGGATGGGGTCGCTCTGCCGGAAGTTGGTGAGGTTTTCACCACCGACGTAGACAGAGAAGTAGCGGAACTCGCGGGTAATCTGTGCCGACAGTTGCTCATAGGCCTTGAAGCGCTCGCTGCCCACGACGCGGCCGCCGCCGTTGAGCTGTAGCGTGGCGTCGAACTGCCAGATTTCCGTCGGCGTCTTATAGGAGGCGGTGACGAGTCCTTTGTATTTGCTGGTCAGCGGGCGCTCCATCAGCTGTCCGCCGATGGTCTGGCGCACATCGTTCATACGGTAGGCGGCAGTCATCGTGAAGCCCTTGAACAAGGGATACGACGCGTCGACCTGCAGCGTATGCGAATAGCTGCGGCCGTCAAGCGGACTGACACGAATCGTCGCCGGGTCGCTCTCGTAGTCGACGACAGCCTGATGCTGGAACGTGGTATAGTAGTACTCGGCGTTGAGGCGTAGCGTCTGTCCGAGCAGCGGGATGTTGAGGGCTCCGCTCAGCCCGAAGTTCCAGGCGGCCTCCTGCTGCATGCCGCTACTCACAAGCGTACGGCCCGAAGCCAGGAGATAGTGCATCTCAGCCAGAGGGTGAACCGTCCGGAAGCCACGGCCCGCCGTGGCGCGGAGCGTCAGCAGGTCGGCGGGCATCCATTTCAGGTGGAGGCGCGGAGTGACATACCAGCCGAATGCCGTGCTATGGTCGGCACGCACACCGGCCATGGCTATCACGCGCTCATTCAGGTTATAGGTGTACTGGATGTAGGCGCCTGCGGTCGTCTCCCGTTCGCTGCCTGCGTCGTCGTATTGCAGGTTGCCGCCCACGCTCATGCTGTGGTGGGGGGCCATGTCCGTCTCATACATCAGCTGGGCGTAGACGTTACGCTGGTCGATGTCCAGTGCCTTGTGCCCGTAGTGGCCCTCCGTCCGGTGGATGGCGGCATTGGCCATCAGCGCCAGGTTGCTGTTCTTCTCGGGGTTGAAGATGAAGGCATGCTTCATATAGGCCGCATAGCGGTTGGTCGTCAGGGATATGGCATAGGGGTGGTGGGTATCGGGCGACGGGTGGTGGGCTGACTGCCCGCCCTCGCGTTTCTCGGACAGCAGCTGCACGCCGGCATGCATGAGGTAGCGCCCGGTCGTCAGTTTCCAGCGGTTCATCACGTTAACCTGCCGGCGGTTGGGTTTGTCCATGAAGCCGTCGCCGTTGTCGTCATGGCTGCCCCAGTCGTTCTCGCCATGCAGCAACAGGACGGTGGAGAGCCTGTCGGACAGGTGCAGGTTGCCGTCGAAGTTGGCCTCGAAGCGGCTCTTGGTGTCGCCGTAGACGTTAGCGTTCAGCTGCTCTGCGTCGTCGGGCTTCTTGTATTCGATATTGATTTGTCCGGTGATGCTCTCAGGCCCGTTCTTCACCGTTGACGTGCCTTTCGACACCTGGATGCTTTTCATCCATGGCCCCGGCACGTAGTCAAGGGCAAAAGGCAGGGCGGCGCCACGGAAATCGGGTAGCGTCTCGCCCATCAGCTGTACGTAGGTGCCGCTCAGCCCGAGCAGTTTGATTTGCTTGGCACCGGTGGCGGCATCGGCATAGCTGACATCGACCGACGGATTGGTCGAGAAACTCTCGCCCAGATTGCAGCAGGCTGCACGGAACAGCTCCTGCTGGGTGATGAGTGAGCCGTTGACGGCTCCCGCCACGCGGCGCACCGACTGCCGCGACGTCACCGTCACGCCCTGCAGTGCAGCCTCCTTCTCTGCCACGTCTGTCGTGTCGGTCTGCGCAGCGAGGCTCGTAACTGCCAGTATATTATATAATAAGGTGTTAAGTCTAAGTGTCATGTTGGTTGCCTACTTGCCTACTTCCAGGCTGCTGCGCTTGTCGCGGTGGTAGGAGCGATAGTCGTCGAGGGGTATCTCAATGTTCGTCTCCTCCAGTGTTCCTTCGCGAGGCAGGCGGAATTTTAGATATTTGATGTTGAGGCCGCGCTCCATCCACATACTCTCATAGTATGTCCGGATGGTTAAGAGGCGTGCAAACTCCGCATCCTCCATGCTGCCCTGCCCGCCTCCGTAGAGGTCGTCGGTACGGAAGAGCACGGGCAGGTGGTTGTGCTCCGCCATCAGCGTGGTGTAGGTGAAGAGGAAGTTGGAGTCGGTCTTGAGGTGGATGATGCCGTTGTCGACCAAAAAGCGGCGGTAACGCTCCATAAAGTAGGTGGAGGTGAGGCGCTTGCGCGGGTTCTTCATCTGCGGGTCGCTGAACGTCAGCCATATTTCCTGCACCTCGCCGGGTGCGAAGAAGTGGTCGATAATCTCAATATTGGTACGCAGGAAGGCCACATTGCCGAGCCCTTCGCGCAGGGCCTGCGTGGCTCCTGTCCACATGCGGGCTCCCTTGATGTCGACCCCGATGAAATTCATCTGGGGAAACAGCTTGGCCAGCCCCACGGTGTATTCGCCCTTGCCGCAGCCCAGCTCCAGGACGATGGGGTTCTGGTTGTGGAAATACTGCTCGTGCCAGTGCCCTTGCATAGGGAAGGGAATGCGCGGCAAGCGCTGACCGTCAGGACCGAGAGCGTGGTCCACTACCGAATAGGGGTACTGGAACACGTTCTCGTAGGTCTCCATGTCGGCGAATTTCGCCAGTTTGCCTTTACTCATTGCGGGGTGTTGGTTGCGATGGCATCGCAACATACTAAACATTGCGGGGTGTTGGTTGCGATGGCATCGCAACATACTGAACTGTTAGCCGATGACGACGGTTGTCCAGCCGTGCTTGTCTTCTATCTCGCCATACTGGATGCCGCGCAGCGTGTCGAAGAGCTTCTTCGACATGGGGCCGGGCTTGTCGCCAAACGAGTAGCGCTTGCCGGTGTCGAGGTCGTCGATATAGCTGATGGGACTGATGACGGCTGCCGTTCCGCAGGCGCCGGCCTCCTCGAAGGTCTCCAGCTCTTCCTCGGGAATGGGGCGGCGCTCCACCTTCATGCCCAGGTCCTCAGCCACCTGCATCAGCGACTTGTTGGTGATAGAGGGCAGGATAGAGGTCGACTTCGGGGTGATGTAGGTGTTGTCCTTGATGCCGAAGAAGTTGGCGGCACCGCACTCGTCCATGTATTTTTTCTCCTTGGCGTCCAGATAGAACTCGCAGGCGTAGCCCTTCTCGTGGGCCAGGTTGTTGGCAAACAGCGATGCAGCGTAGTTGCCACCCACCTTATATTTACCCGTTCCGAGCGGTGCCGAGCGGTCGTAGTCGCGTATGATGACGTAGGGGTTGGCGGCGAAGCCTCCCTTGAAGTACGGGCCTACGGGGGTTACAAAGATGAGGAAGCAGTACTCCTTGGCGGGGTGAACACCCACCTGTGCGCTTGTGCCGATGAGCAGCGGACGGATGTAGAGCGTGGCTCCGCTCTCGTAGGTCGGTATCCATTCCTGATTCAGGCGCACCACCTTCATGACCATCTCCGTGAACAGTTCCGTCGACACTTCGGGCATCAGGATGCCGCGACAGGTAGATTGCAGGCGCTTGGCATTCTCGTCAACACGGAACACACGCACCTTGCCGTCCTTGCAACGATAGGCCTTCAAGCCCTCGAAAGCTTCCTGACCGTAGTGCAGGCAGGTGGCAGCCATGTGCAGGTTCAGGTACTCGTCGGAGCATACTTCTATCTCACCCCACTTGCCGTCACGATAGTAACAGCGCACGTTGTAGTCGGTCTTCATGTAACCGAACGACAGGTTTCCCCAGTCTAAATTCTTCATATATTTTCTGTTTTATGGATGTTTCTGCATGCAAAAGTACACATTTTACGGCATTGCTGCAACTTTTTAATGCATTTTTGCATCTATATGCCTGCTAAAAGCGCCAATTATCCTTTCATCCTTCCAGCCGGCACGGGGGACGGGCCGGAATCGGGGGCCGGATAAGGGGGGACTGAGGCAATGCCTCAGTGTACCTGACACCGGGAGGAGCCGGATAGAGGGGGAAGGGCGACCGGATAGAGGGGGAAGGGCAGCCGGATATAGGGGAAGGGCGACCGGGGGCAGGACGGAAGGGCAGCCGGATATAGGACGGAAGGGCGGCCGGGGGCAGGACGGAAGGTTGGAAGGATAGAATCCGGTGATGACGTCACTGGCGCTCGGCCTGTATCTTCTGGATGTCAGCCTCGGTCTTGGTCAGCTTGTCCTGACAGAGCTTAATGAGGCGCTGTGCGGTCTTCAGCTGCACGGCCAGCTCGTCGATGTCGAACTCGTTGGCTTCCATTTTACGGACGATGTCTTCCAACTGTCTGAGGGCTTCTTCGTATTTCTGAGGATTCATGGGGTTGATGGGTTTGTAGGTTTAACGGGGTTGTTGCGTGACGGTGGAGCGGAAGGTGCCTTTCTCCACGCGGGTCTCTATCTCGTCGCCGGGGCGCAGAGCGGCAGGGTCGCGCACGGCGCGCCCGTCCTTCAGGGTGATGCTGTAGCCCCGGGCCAGCAGGATTTGCGGGTCGAAGCCCTGCAGCTTCAGCGCCAGCTGCTCCAGCCGGTGCTTCTGGGCGGTCATGCGCCGCTCGATGGCCACGGGCATGCGTCGCTGCAGCAGCTCGATGCGGTGGCGCCCGTCGCCCACCACGCGCATGGCAAGGGTCGGAATGAGCGTGGCCAGCTGGCTGAGGCGCTGCTGCTGGGAGCGCAAGCGGTTGGTGACATACTGGCTAAGTCCGGCCTCGGCCCGCTCGATGCGCTCCAGGACGCGGCGCAGGTTGTCTATCAGGAAGGCGGCGGCGGCGGTCGGTGTCTTCACGCGGGTGTGGCTCACCATGTCAAGAATGCTCTCGTCGCGCTCGTGGCCGATGCCGGTGATGACGGGCAACGGGAACTGCGCCACGTTCTCGGCCAAGGCCAGGGTGTCGAAGCCGCTCAGGTCGGCTGTGGCTCCCCCGCCCCGGATGATGACGACACAGTCGTAGAGGCCGGCCTGAGAAGGGGCGGAGAGCGTGGTAGCATAGATGGCGTTGAGGGCGCTGATGATGCTCTGCTCCACCTGTTCGCCCTGCATGACGGCGGGGAAGAGCGTCGCGGAGAAGCGGAAGCCGTACTCGTTGTCCTCCAGCTGGCGCATGAAGTCGCCATAGCCGGCGGCAGCGGGGGCGCTGATGACGGCAATGCGCTGGGCAAAGAGCGGAAGGCGGAGCTCACGCTGCATGTCGAAGACGCCCTCCTCCTTCAGCTGGCGGATGATGTCCTGACGGCGGCGCGCCATGTCGCCGAGCGTATAGGTGGGGTCGATGTCGCTGACTATCCACGAAAAGCCGTAGGCCTCGTGGAACTGGGCGTAGACGCGCAGCAGCACCTTCATGCCGGCACGCAGCGGCTGCCCGGTGGTTCGCTCGAAGTAGGGGCGCACCAGCTGCCACGTCTGTCGCCAGCACTTGGCTGACGCCCGCGCCACGGGGGTGTTGGAGCGCTCGTCCTTCTCAATGAGCTCCATGTAGCAGTGGCCGCCGTGCTCGCGGCATTCCGACAGCTCGGCCTCCACCCAGTATTCGTCGGGCAGCCGCATGGCAATGGCGTCGCGTACCAGAAGGTTGAGTTGGCGGAGCGTGTAGGGCTTGGAGGGCATGGGGATTATGGGGCTGATGGGGTTAATGGGGGTGATGGGGCTAATGGGACTGATGGGGATGATAGGTTCCTAACTGGTAGGCGCGCCAGAAATTCGGCATGCCATAGCCGTAGATGTTGTCAGGATGGTCGCAGTTGTTGCCGGTCTGCCGCACCAGCCGGATGATTTCCTGAGCCGTCATCTGGGGCAGCGCCTGCCACAGACAGGCCGTCAGGCCGCAGATGATGGGGGCGGCAAAGGAGGTCCCCATGTCTTCGCGTATGGTGCCGCGCCCGTTGACGAGATAGGCGGGGGCGCCGATGGCCACGACATCCGGCTTCACACGGCCGTCCTGCGACGGTCCCACCGAGCTGAAGGGAGCTATGGGATGGGGCTCGTCGGCCGTCACGGCGCCGACGGTCAGCATGTCGTCGGCATCGGCGGGAACGGTCAGTTTCTTCCACGGCCCCATGCCGGTGTTGCCGGCAGAGTTGACCAGCACGATGCCTTTCCGCGCCAGCAGCGACGCCGAGCGGCTGACAAAGGCCGTACGCCCGTCGAGGTGCCACAGCTGGTGCGACATGGCGGGGTGGTCGTACTCGTTGTATCCTAACGACGAATTGATAAGGTCGCAGCCCACGGAGTCGGCGAACTCGGCCGCCATCGTCCAGTAGTCCTCCTCCACCTCCTGCTCCGACTGCAGGTCTTCGCTGCGCAACAGCCAGTAGCTGGCCTTGGGTGCCGTGCCCACAAAATAGTAGGGCACGGAGACGGCCATAGTGGACAGCACCTTGGTGCCGTGGTCGGTCTCGGCAAAGATGGAGGGCGACGGCGGGCACACGAAGTCGCGCCAGCCCCTGATGTCGATGCGCTGGAGGGCGGGAATGCGGTCGGCATTGCGGAAGCCGCCGTCGACCACGGCTATCATCATGCCCTCGCCGCGACAGCCGATGTCGTGGAGGCGCTGGCCGTGCAGGCAGGCAAGCTGGCGGTAAGGCTTGCCATAGAGCTGGCCGGCGACGCTGTCCTGCTCGTCAAAGCGCTGGCTGTATTTCGGGCGCTCTGCCGTCTGCTCCACGGAGTCGGGGGCTATCCACACCAGCCGGCTGTCCTTCACGCAGGGCAAGTCGCCCAGCCGCCGGACGGCCGTGGTGTCGGCGGTCCTGACCAGCACGGTGTTGTGCCAGCGGCTCTGGCCGACGACGCTGAGGTGCTGATTCTCAATGAGCCTGACATAGTGGGCCGACACGGGGAGGTCGGTGGAGTCGACGGCGAGCTGTTGGCGCCGGCGGCGCTCCACGGCGCGCCGGGAAAGGAAGCGCTGGGGATGGTCGAGCGAGTAGCCGCAGCCCTGCTTGTCGGTGAGATAGACGCGGTAGATGTAGGCCGGCCCGTCCTTGTAGCGTATGCGCTGCGCCATGCCGGCAGTCGTTCCGGCGCGTAACAGCGTCGCAACCAGCAGCAAGGCGAACAAAGTCAGTATTCGTGGCATGTTGTTCTATGGTTAGTATCGGTGTGCAAAGATACTGCAAATCGGGCGAATTGCAAAGAAAAATACCGTTATTTTTTTACACGCGCCGCAGACTTTTATGCCAAACGGCGCGCACTTTTATGTCAAACAGCACGGACTTTTATCTTGAAAGTTGCGGACTTTTGACATAAAAGTCCGTTGCGTTTGACATAAAAGTCCGTACGAAATGACATAAAAGTGCGGAGCACATGACAGCATTCCTTGCGCTAATAAACGCTAAAAGATTTGGCTGTTCAGACAATAAAGCGTACCTTTGCACATTATTTATATATATGACCAACAAGCAAGCAACCCTTGAGCTGGGCACAAAACCCGTCGGACAGCTGCTGGCGCAGTATGCCATGCCGGCCATTGTGGCCATGACGGCATCCAGTCTCTACAACATCATCGACCGCGCCTTCATCGGCCAGGTGGTAGGTCCGGAGGCCATTGCGGGCCTGGGCATCACCTTCCCCTTCATGAACCTGAGCGGAGCCTTCGGCGCCGCCGTCGGCGTGGGCGCCTCGACGTGCATCTCGGTGAGGTTAGGGCAGAAGGACTACAAGCGCGCGGAGAACCTGCTGGGCAACACCGTGACGCTGAACCTCATCATCGGCTTCCTCTTCATGGTGGTGTGCCTGATATTCCTGGACCCCATCCTGCGCTTCTTCGGAGCCTCCGACGTCACGCTTCCATACGCCCGCGAGTTCATGACCGTCATCCTGTTAGGCAACATGGTGACGCACATGTACTTCGGCATGAATGCCGTGCTGCGCGCCGCCGGCAAGCCGCGCCACGCCATGTACGCCACGCTGTTCACCGTGCTGTGCAACATCGTGCTGGTCATCGCCTTCGTGTGGTGGCTGCGGTTAGGAATACGCGGCGCGGCACTGGCCACCGTCACCAGCCAGTCGCTGGCCCTGTGCTGGCAGATGTGGCTGTTCAGCGACAAGAGGGAAATCCTGCACCTGAAGCGGGGCATCTACCGGCTGAAGGCTGACTTGGTGCGCAACATCATAGCCATCGGCATATCGCCGTTCCTGATGAACGTCACGTCGTGCGTCATCGTCATCTTCATGAACAACCAGTTCGTGCGCTATGGCGGCGACATGGCGGTGGGAGCCTACTCCATCGCCAACTCGGTGGTTATGGTGTTCTTCATGTTCGTCATGGGCATGAACCAGGGCATGCAGCCCATCGTAGGCTACAACTACGGGGCAGAGAAGTACGACCGCATGTTCCGCTGTCTGTGGCTGACCATCGCGTCGGCCACAGGAATCCTGCTGGTGGGATGGGCACTGTCGATGCTGTTTCCCGACAAGATTGCCCGCATCTTCACCACCGACCCGGAACTGATAGCCCTGTCGGCACGGGGCATCAAGCTGGACATGCTGGTGTTCTTCGTCGTCGCCTCGCAGGCCGTCATCACCAATTTCTTCCAGTGCATCGGCAAAGTGAAGGTCAGCATCTTCCTGTCGCTGTCGCGCCAGCTGTTCATGCTGCTGCCCATGGCCTACCTCTTCCCGCTGCTCTGGGAACTGGACGGCGTGTGGTACTCCATGCCGGCCAGCGACTTGGCGTCATGCCTGATGACGCTGCCCATCCTGTGGTGGTACATGAAGAAAATAAGAATCAAGCAATAACAAATCATCAATAAGAACTTAGGAGAGAAGAATTATCATGTCGAACGGCAATCAGCATATCATTATCTGCGTCGGGCGCCAGTTAGGAAGCGGCGGACATGACATCGCCCGCATGCTGGCCATGGACTTCGGGGCCAAATACTACGACCGCGAACTGCTCAACCTGGCCGCCAAGGAGAGCGGATTCAGCGAGAAATTCTTTGAACAGACCGACGAGCAGCGCGGCATCCTGCGCTCGCTGTTCCACCTGAACGCCTCGCCGCTGCCCGGCAGCAGCCTGTACCAGAACAACTTTTCACAGGAGGCGCTGTTCAAATTCCAGAGCGACGCCATCCTGAAAGCTGCCGACGAGGGACCGTGCGTATTCGTCGGGCGCTGTGCCGACTATGTGCTGCGCGAGCGCAACGACGTGGTGAGCATCTTCATCACGGCATCGAAGCGATTCCGCATCGACCAGATTATGGCCAAGGAAAACATCGACTTCCCCTCGGCACGGAAATTCCTGGCCAGCCACGAGAGCAAGCGGGCGGCCTACTACAACTACTACACGGGCAAGAAATGGGGCGCCGCCGAGTCGTACGACCTCTGCATCGACGCCTCGGTGCTGGGCCTGCAGGCCACCGAGAAATTCATTGCCGACTTCATCCGCAAGCGCTTTAACCTATAAGTCCCATCCATTCCCTATAGGTCCTGTCAGACTTATACATCCCATAAGACCCAAGAAACCCTATGAAAAAAATCGGAATCATCAGCGACACACACAGCTACTGGGACCCGAAATACCTGCACTACTTCGAGCCGTGCGACGAGATATGGCACGCCGGCGACATCGGGTCGCTGGAAGTGGCCGAGAAACTGGCGGAGTTCCGGCCCTTGCGCGCCGTCTGCGGCAACTGCGACGGCGGCGACCTGCGGCTGATGTACCCCGAGGTGCTGCGCTGGAAGTGTGAGGACGTCGACGTGCTGATGAAGCACATCGGCGGCTACCCCGGCAACTACGACTACTCCATCCGTGGCCAGCTCTATGCCTCGCCGCCCCAGCTATTCATCGCCGGGCACTCGCATATCCTGAAGGTGAAGTTCGACAAGACCCTCAATCTGCTGCACATCAACCCCGGTGCCGCCGGCCTGCAAGGGTGGCACAAGGAGCGCACGCTGATAAGACTGACCATCGAAGGCAATAAATTCACCGATTGCGAAGTTATAACCCTGTCGAAATAACGTAATGCCGAAACCTCGAATTACCGAAGCCTCGAAACCTCGAAATATCGAAACTTCGAAGCATCGAAACTTCGAAATACCGAAACATCGAAATAACGAAACATCGAAATACCGAAACATCGAAATACCGAAATAATATGAAAAGAACCATTGTAATTACCGGTGGCGCAGGCTTTATAGGAAGCCACGTGGTGCGCCTGTTTGTGAACAAGTACCCTGAGTATCACATCATCAACCTGGACAAGCTGACGTATGCCGGCAACTTGGCTAACCTGAAGGATGTGGAGAACAAGCCCAACTACGAGTTCGTCAAGATGGACATCTGCGACTTCGACGCCTTCTACCAGCTGATGCAGGACAAGAAGGTGGACGGCATCATCCATCTGGCTGCCGAGAGTCACGTAGACCGCAGCATCAAGGACCCCTTTACGTTTGCCAAGACCAACGTCATGGGTACGCTGTCGCTGCTGCAGGCTGCCAAGCTCTACTGGGAGTCACTGCCTGAACGCTACGAAGGCAAGCGCTTCTACCACATCTCGACCGACGAGGTGTACGGCGCCCTGGAGCTGACACACCCCGAAGGCATCGAGCCGCCGTTCACCACGACGGCCTCTTCGGCTGAGCACCACCTGGCCTACGGCGACAAGTTCTTCCTGGAGACCACGAAGTACAACCCGCACTCACCGTACAGCGCCGCCAAGGCCAGCTCAGACCACTTCGTCCGTGCCTACCACGACACCTACGGCATGCCCGTCATCGTGACCAACTGCTCGAACAACTACGGCCCCTACCAGTTCCCCGAGAAACTCATCCCGCTGTTTATCAACAACATCCGCCACCGCAAGCCGCTGCCGGTCTACGGAAAGGGCGAGAACGTACGCGACTGGCTGTTCGTCGAAGACCATGCCCGCGCCATCGACCTGATATTCCACAAGGGCATGATTGCCGAGACCTACAACATCGGCGGCTTCAACGAGTGGAAGAACATCGACATCATCAAGGTAGTCATCAAGACCGTCGACCGCCTCTTAGGCCGCAAGGAAGGCGAGGACATGGACCTCATCACCTTCGTCACCGACCGCGCCGGCCACGACCTGCGCTATGCCATCGACTCGTCGAAGCTGCAGAAGGAGCTGGGATGGGAGCCTTCGCTACAGTTTGAAGAGGGTATTGAGAAGACCGTCCGCTGGTATTTGGACAATCAAGAGTGGCTCGACAACGTGACTTCCGGCGACTATCAGAAGTACTACGACAACATGTACGCCGGACGATAAAAAACAAGTGCCATACTTACTCACCGCAAGTATGGCACTTTTCTTTTCCTGACTATTCAGCCGCCGCCCGCAATATCTCGCTCAGCGTGGGGTGAATATGCACCATATCACGCAACTGCGACAGCGTCGTGTCACGGCACATGAGGGCAGAAACCTCCTGAACCATGTCGGCAGCATGGGCACCATAGGCATGACAGCCGAGAATGCGACCGGCATCCGGCCCATCGGGCGAGGCTGCAACGAAGAGCTTGAGCATGCCTTCGGTCTCGTTCATGGCCAGCGCCTTGCCATTGGAACGCCAGAATGCCTTCCTGCAAAGGTAGTCGGCACCCTGCGCCTTCAGCTGTTCCTCGGAAGGACCGACACAGGCGGCCTCCGGTTCGGTGAAGATAGCCGACGGCATGATGTCGAAACGGATGCCATCCCGGCGGCCAAGGATATGGTTGACAGCCCGAACGGCCTGCATCTCAGCAGCATGGGCCAGCATCTGACGGCCATTGACGTCGCCAATGGCATAGATGCCTTTGACGGTAGTCTGGAAGTTATCGTCGACGGTAACGCCCTTCCGCTCGTCATATTCAAACCCCGCCTTGGCAAAGTCGGCCGACACATTGGGCTTGCGCCCAGTGGCGATGAGAATGGCATCGGCATCCATATCGGCCAACGACTGGACGGCGGTCTTCATGCGGAACGTGATGCCCCGCTTCTCCAACAGCTTGCGTAAGCGCTTGGCAATGTCGCTGTCAAGCATGGGAAGACACTCCTTCAGGAACTCGACGACGGTTACCTCGGAGCCGAAACGCTGGAACACGGAAGCGAATTCCATGCCGACAACGCCGGCACCGACAATGCAGAGGCGCCTGGGCAGGGCCTGCAACTGTAGCAAACCGGTGGAAGTCATGACGCGCGTATCGGTGTCAATGCCCGCTATCGGCGGCATCTTGGCACTGCTACCCGTAGCAATGACAATGCTTTTGGCGGTGACCGTCGTGTCAGCAGCGACGGCATCGCCACACACCGACACGGTATCAGGGCCGACAAACTGGGCCTTGCCGCGAAGCAGCGTAATGCCGGGAGCGGCAAGAATGCCCTCCACACCGGCCCGCAACTGGGCGACCACCTGCGGCATACGCTCAATGGCATCGGCAAAAGTGGCACTGTGGACGTAGGTCTTGGTAGGTATGCAACCACGGTTCAGGCAGGTGCCTCCCACCTCGGCCTGCTCCACAATGACTACTTGCAGCCCTTGCTTGGCGGCATATTCAGCGGCGCGGTAGCCCCCGGGCCCCGCGCCGATAATAAGCACATCAGTCTGCATCGTTCACCATTTGCTTATAGGTTGTCACAGGATGCTTGGCAGCCAGCACGTCATCGACACGTCCGATAGGCGTGGTATGCGGTGCCGACTTCACCAGCTCGGGGTCGCTCTTGGCCTCTTCGGCTATACGGCGCATGATGCTGATGAATCCGTCTATCGTCTCCTTTGACTCATTCTCCGTAGGCTCTATCATCAGCGACTCGTGGAACAAGAGCGGGAAATAGATGGTGGGAGCATGATAACCATAGTCCAACAGACGCTTGGCGACGTCCATTGTCGTGACACCAGTCGACTTGTCCTTCAGGCCGTCGAAGACAAACTCATGCTTGCAGAGGCCGTCGATAGGCAGCTCATAGACATCCTTCAGCGACTCTTTGATATAATTGGCATTGAGCGTTGCCAGCGGTCCTACCTCCTTGATATGCTCACGACCCAGCGAGAGGATATAGGCATAGGCACGGATGGCCACGGCAAAATTGCCATGATAGGGCGACACCCCGGGGAAGAACGGCTCCAGTCCCTTGCGCACACCAACAGGTCCGGCACCGGGACCGCCGCCGCCATGAGGCGTCGAGAAGGTCTTGTGCAGGTTGATATGCATGACATCGAAGCCCATATCCCCAGGACGAGCAGCACCCAGCATGGGATTCAGGTTGGCTCCGTCGTAGTACATCAAGCCGCCGGCGGCATGCACCAGCTGCTCTATCTCGGGAATCTGGCGTTCAAAAAGCCCCAGCGTGTTGGGATTGGTCATCATCATGGCAGCTACTTCCGCACCATGCTGGGCCAGCAAGTCCTTCAGAGCCTCCACGTCAACAGTACCGTCGGCCAACGACTTCACCTCGATGATGTCCAGTCCGCAGACTGCTGCGGAGGCCGGGTTCGTGCCGTGGGCGGAGTCGGGTACGATAACCAGCCGACGGGCACTGTCGCCACGGCTTTCATGATACTTCCTGATGACCATCAGGCCCGTCAGTTCGCCATGGGCTCCGGCAAAAGGCTTCAGCGTAAAAGCATGCAGACCCGTCAGCGCACAGAGCGAACGGCACAGCAAAGTGCAGACAGCCTCGGCGCCCTTGACGGTCTCGGCAGGCTGCAGCGGGTGAAGACTGGCGAACTGCGGCAGGGCAGCCATCTCCTCGTCTATCTTCGGGTTGTACTTCATGGTACACGAACCCAACGGGTAGAAGCCGTTGTCTACGCCGAAATTGTTGCCCGAAAGATTGGTGTAGTGACGCACCACCGTCATCTCGTCACACTCAGGCAGCCGGGCATCCTCCTCACGACACAGCTCACGGGGCACGGTATAGTTGCCGAAACGGTTCTTCGGCAATGAGTAGCCACGGCGTCCGGGCTGCGACAGCTCGAATATCAAATGGCCATATAACTTGTTATTCATAGGGCAGCAATCTTTACGAGGTTATCAATTTCTTCTTTGGTTCGCTTCTCGGTAACGGCAAAAAGGAAGCCGTCGCCGACACGGATGCCACCGAGAACGCCGGCCTTGATGAAACGTTCATAGAGCGTATCGGCCTCGCCGTCATAGCTAACCAGGAACTCGTTGAAGAACGGCTGGTCATAAACCAGTTTGAAGCGTCCCGTCTTCAGCAGCGCGTCGCATAGATAGTGAGCACCGGCATAGCTCAGTTCGGCTGCTTCCTTCACGCCCTGACGCCCCATCAGCGACATATACATGGTCACGAAAAGGGCCATCAGCGACTGGTTGGAACAGATGTTCGACGTGGCTTTCTGCCGGCGGATGTGCTGTTCACGGGCCTGCAGAGTCAGGACAAAGGCGCGCTGGCCGCGATTGTCGACCGTCTTGCCCACAATGCGGCCCGGCATCTTGCGAATCAGCTTCTCCGTACAGCACAGATAGCCCACGTAGGGACCGCCGAATTGCATGGGAATGCCCAGCGACTGACCGTCGCCGACGGCAATATCGGCACCCCACTCGCCCGGAGTCTTCAGCACGGCAAGGTCGGCGGCAACGCCATTCATCAGGAAGAGCGCCTTCTGGGCATGGATGGCATCGGCAAAACCACTGTAGTCCTCGACAATACCGTAATAGTTAGGCTGCTGCACCAAGACACCGGCCACACCGCCCCCGGCAAGTTGCGCTTCGAGGGCGGCCCTCGAAGTAACGCCATCCTTGGCGGGAATCATCTGCAGGTCTATGTCCTGGAAGTGGGCATAGGTCTTAACCACCTCCAAAACCTTGGGGTCGACGGTCTCGGAAACGAGCACACGGCGCTGCTTCTTGCCTGCGGCGACAGCCATCATGACGGCTTCGGCTGTAGCCGTCGAGCCGTCATACATCGAAGCATTGGAAATATCCATGCCTGTCAGCTCGGCCATCATGGACTGGTACTCAAAGATATAGTGGAGCGTGCCCTGCGAAATTTCGGCCTGATACGGCGTGTAGCTGGTCAGCAGCTCAGAGCGCTGCAGCAACTGGGGAATGACGGCAGGGGTGTAATGGTCGTAGACACCGGCACCGGCAAAGCAGACCAGCGGCGTGTTCTGGCTTCCCAGCTGGTCGAACAGCTGCCGCACCTCCAACTCGCTCATCTCTTCCGGCAACTGGTATTCACCACGGAAGCGAATCGACTCGGGCACCTCGGCATAGAGGTCGTCAAGCGTTTTCACGCCCACCCGTTGCAACATCTGCTGCAAGTCGTCGTCAGTATGGGGAAAATACTTATACATTGTGTACTACTTAGTGACAAGGTGTGTTCCCTCTTTTTCGCTTACTGCTTATCGCAGAAGGCAGCATAGGCCTGTGCCGCCATCAGGTTGTCCAGCTCTGTCTTGTCGGCCAGCTTCACCTTGATAATCCAGTTCTCATAAGCATCACTGTTGACAAGCTCAGGCTGGTCGTCCAATGCCTCATTGACTTCGACGACGACACCGGTCACGGGAGAAATCAAGTCGCTGGCAGCCTTTACGCTTTCCACGGCGCCGAACTCTTCACCGGCAGTCACTTCGTCGTCAACCTCCGGCATATCCACATACACCACATTGCCCAGGGCATGCTGTGCATAGTCGGAAATACCGATATAACCATACTCACCTTCTACACGTACATACTCATGCGACTCACTGTAGTAGAGTCCTTCCATTACTTTTGCCATAAATATTCTATTTTAAAATGTTTAATGTTTAATCTTTATCCTTCAGCTTTTCTTGTAGTGCTTGTCATAGAAGCGCTTCTTGCAGACCGTGCCGGCAAATGTCTTCTTACGAATCTGCACCTCCACTTCCGTACCAAGGGCGGCGCTCCCGGCATCTATCAGTGCCATGCAGACGCTCTTGTCGGTAGAAATCGTGTGATAACCTGTCGTCACCTCACCGATGACCTCGCCATCCTTGAGCACGGCATAGCCATGACGGGGGATAGCCTTGTCGTGCAACTCAATGCCGACAACGCGCTTTACCGGACCGTCAGCCTTCTGGCGAGCCAGCGCCTCCTTACCGATAAATTCCTCCTTATCCAGTTTGACGAACATGCTCAGGCCAGCCATCACGGGCGTAATTTCAGGTGACAACTCATCACCATAGAGCGGCAGTCCTACCTCAAAGCGCAACGTATCGCGGCAGCCCAGTCCACAGGGCTTGCAACGACCGCTGGCAATCAGCTTGTCCCAGCACTCATTAATATAAATAGGTGTAGCGTAGATTTCAAAACCATCCTCGCCGGTATAGCCGGTACGACTGACAATGACATCGCCGACCTGCTTGAAGGTATAGAAGGCCAGCTCCCTGCAAGCAATACCCAATACCTCTTCCATCACAGCCTCGGCCTGCGGTCCCTGCACGGCCAACTCGCCATACTGCTCGCTCTGGTTTTCCAATGCCACGTCATAGCCGTCGGCCTGCTGCTGTATCCATGCCCAGTCCTTATCGACATTGGCGGCATTGATAACCAGGAAATAGCGGTCGGCAGCCATTCTATAGACCAACAGGTCGTCCACCGTTCCACCGTCTTCATTGCACATCATGCCGTAGAGAATCTGACCGTCAACAATCTTGCTGACGTCGTTGGTAAAGATATGGTTGACATAACGCTGGGCATCGGGGCCACTGATGAGCACCTCACCCATGTGACTGACGTCAAAAACGCCACAGGCCTGACGCACCGCCTGGTGCTCGTCCACGATATTCGTGTACTGAATAGGCATCTCAAAGCCGCCGAAAGGAGAGATGAGCGCTCCGAGTGCCACGTGTTTGTCATAGAGACAGGTTCTTTTATTTTCCATATAATAAGGATTACATTAAATAGATGAATTCTTCACGGAGATAGTTTTCTTCCAACTGTTCAATAGCAGCCACCTCTTCGAGAGTCAACGTCCGCTCATTGCTGCACAGCGTAGTCCGGATAAGTGCCATCGTTTCCTCGATGTTCAGCGGAACATAGTCCTTCAGCAGCGTGATACGCTGACGAACGCTCTGGATGCCCTTCGACTGTAGCTTCTCGGTGCTTGGCGTGATGGCATTTAGCATGTGCTCCATATTGGTATCGTAAAGCATGGTGCTGTGGACGATACTCTTGCCGGGCAGGTGATAGCAGGCAGTGCCACAAACCTTGCGACCGCCAATAAGGATGTCGTTATGACGGGTACCGACAGCATCCACACCCATCTTCCGGAACACCAGCAGCATCATATTGATAAAGCGGTTGAAGGCCTGGCCGACCTGCTCGCCATTGGAAATATAGGACAACATGACGTTGTCCTTGTCGGCATAGACGCAGCCTCCCCCACTCTTCCGGCGGTACACCTGTATCCGGTGCCGGCGGCAATAGTCCATATTGACCTCATTCTCTATCTGCTGGTTGCGGCCGAAGATGACACTGGGCTCCACACGCCACATGAAAAAGCAGTCGTCGGCATCGAAATGGCGGGCTACAAACTCCTCCATTGCCAGATAGAACGACAGCTTTCTCGTAGTAATTGCCTCAGGCAGGTTAATAAATAACATCGTAATAGTGAATAGTCGCTTTATTTTGTGCAAATATATAAAGAATTTATGTAATTCGCAAGAATTTTTGATTTTATTTTGCAGTTTAATCGTTTTGCAGTATCTTTGCAGTCTGAAAAACAAAGAATAAAAGATATATCATGGGGCTATTAACCCAAATACAATATCCCTCTGACCTGCGTAAACTGGATGTTGACCAGTTACCGGAACTTTGTCAGGAACTGCGCGACGACATCGTCAAGGAACTGTCGGTAAACCCCGGACACTTGGCATCGAGTCTGGGCGTGGCGGAAATCACCGTAGCCTTACACTATGTCTACAACACACCCGAAGACCGCGTCGTCTGGGACGTAGGCCACCAGGCCTATGGCCATAAGATTCTGACCGGTCGCCGGGAACAGTTCTGCACTAATCGCAAGCTGGGCGGCATCCGTCCGTTCCCCTCTCCGGTCGAAAGCGAGTACGACACCTTCATGTGCGGCCACGCCTCCAACAGCATCTCGGCGGCTCTCGGCATGGCTGTTGCAGCCAAGACAGAGGGCAAAGACCGCCGCGTAGTGGCCGTCATCGGCGACGGAGCCATGTCGGGCGGGCTGGCCTTTGAGGGCTTGAACAACGTGTCGTCAACGCCTAACGACATGCTGATTATCCTGAACGACAACAACATGTCCATCGACCGGGCCGTAGGCGGCATGCAGGAATACCTGCTTTCACTGAGCACCAATGAGACCTATAACGCCCTGCGCTTCAAGGCTTCACGCTGGTTGCACAACAAAGGACTCATGAGCGACGACCGCCGCAAGGGGCTTATCCGCCTGTCGAACGCCATCAAGTCGGCCATCTCTCACCAGCAGAACATGTTTGAAGGCATGGACATCCGCTACTTCGGACCCTTTGACGGACATAATGTCAAGGAGCTGGTACGCATCTTGCGCCAGATGAAGGACATGAAAGGACCCAAGCTGTTGCACCTGCATACCCAGAAGGGCCACGGCTATGCCCCGGCCGAGAAGGATGTTACCGTGTGGCATGCGCCCGGAAAATTCGATGCCGAGACCGGTCAGCGGCTCGTTAAAGACATGAGCAACGAGCCTCCCAAGTTCCAGGAGGTCTTTGGAGAGACACTACTGGAACTGGCCCGCCAGAACGACAAAATCGTCGGGGTCACGCCGGCAATGCCGACGGGCTGCTCCATGAACATCATGATGCGGGAGATGCCCGACCGTACCTTCGACGTAGGTATTGCCGAGGGGCACGCCGTCACTTTCTCCGGAGGCATGGCCAAGGACGGCCTGCAGCCGTTCTGCAATATCTATAGTGCCTTCTCACAACGCGCCTATGACAATATCATCCATGACGTCGCCCTGTTAGGGCTTAATGTCGTCATCTGCCTGGACCGTGCCGGACTGGTCGGTGAAGACGGTCCCACTCACCATGGGGCATTCGACCTGGCAGCGCTGCGCATCATTCCCAACATGACCATAGCCTCACCCATGGACGAGCGGGAGTTGCGGCGGCTGATGTATACCGCCCAACTGCCTGACCGTGGACCCTTCGTCATCCGCTATCCCCGTGGAAGGGGTTCCGTGGTCGACTGGCGCTGTCCGTTGGAAGAAATCCCCGTAGGGAAAGGGCGTAAGCTGCGTGACGGCAGCGACATTGCCATAGTAACGCTCGGCCCCATCGGCGTACAAGCCGCCGAGGCCATTGACGAAGTGGATGCTTCCGCAGGCGGCAGCGGCACGGCTGCACACACAACGGCCCACTACGACCTGCGCTTCCTGAAGCCCCTCGACGAGGAGATGCTGCACGAGATTGGGCGGAAGTTCGGGAAAATCATCACCATAGAGGATGGCGTACGCAATGGCGGCATGGGTACTGCCGTCATGGAATGGCTGAACGACCACGGCTATTCGCCCCGGATAAAGCGGTTAGGACTGCCCGACGCATTCGTCGAGCACGGGACGGTAGCACAGCTGCAGGCCATTGTCGGCATTGACAAGGAGAGCATCAAGCAAGCCATCCTCCAATACCAGTCATCCAACATCCACCCCTTATGAAAATCATTATTGGCGGTGCAGGTGCCGTAGGTACTCACCTGTCTAAGCTGTTGTCGAAGGACCATCAGGACTGTGTACTCATTGACGAGAACGCTGAACGACTGGCCGGATTGGAGGGCAAGTACGACATCATGACGCTACACGGCTCACCCACCAGCATTCAGGCATTGAAGAATGCTGGTGTTGAGCATGCCGACCTCTTCGTAGGAGTCACGCCTGATGAGAGCCAGAACTTTCATGCCTGTACCATAGCCCACGCCCTTGGGGCGAAGAAGACAGTGGCACGCATCGACAACTACGAGTATTTATCGGAGAGCCTCAAGCCGTTCTTCGAGAAAATGGGCGTCAACTCGCTCATCTATCCTGAAGTATTGGCAGCCATCGACATCACCAACGGCCTAAAGCAGTCATGGGTACGCCAGCGATGGGACGTCCATGGCGGTGCACTCGTCATGCTGGGCATCAAACTGCGCGACACCTGCGAGATTCTGAACCAGCCGTTGCGACTGCTCTGCGGCCCTGACGACCCTTACCACGTCGTCGCCATCAAGCGCAGCGACGAGACGCTGATACCCGGCGGTAACGACGAGCTGCACGTCAACGACATCGCCTACTTCATGACGACCCGTGAATACATCCCCTATATCCGCAAGATTAGCGGCAAGGAGCACTATGCCGACGTGAAGAACGTCATCATCATGGGTGGCGGAAAGACGGCCGTCCGCGTGGCCCTGACAGCCCCCGACTACATGAACCTGAAGATTATCGAGTCCGACGAGCAACGTTGTGAACAGCTCAACGAGCTGCTCAACGACGTGGACACCATGGTCATTCACGGCGACGGACGCGACTTGGGACTGCTACAGGAAGAAGGCATTCAGAACACACAGGCCTTCGTGGCACTGACGGGAAACACCGAGACCAATATCCTGGCCTGCCTGACAGCCAAGCGCTTAGGGGTTCGCAAGACGGTGGCCATGGTCGAAAACCTGGACTACGTGGAGATGGCCGAGAGCCTGGACATCGGCACCATCATCAACAAGAAGACGCTGGCGGCCGGCCATATCTACCAGATGATGCTCGACGCCGACGTCAGCAACGTGCGCTCACTGATGATGGTCGACTCTGACGTGGCAGAGTTCGTGGCCGCAGAGGGGTCGAAGGTCACCAAGCGGGCCGTCAAGGACCTCGGCCTGCCGTTTGGTGTCACCATCGGCGGTCTGGTCCGCCGGAACCAAGGCATCCTGGTCAATGGCAACACACTTATCGAGGCCGGCGACTCCGTCATGGTGTTCTGCCACGAGCAAAACCTGAAGAAACTGGAGAAATACTTCAAGTAGAGTAAGTATTAACTGTTAAACATTACGCATTATTAGTGGTAAATCTGCGGCTGATATACAAGATTCTGGGCTCTCTGCTCTTCCTGCTTGGCACGCTGCTGTTCTGCTCGGCGGGCGTCGCCTTGTACTATAAAGAGGACGATGTCATAGCCTTCCTCGTGTCAGCCATCTTCACCTGCTGCGCCGGTTTCGTGCTGAAATACATCGGGCGCAATGCCACTAACAACCTTAGCCGCCGCGACGCCTACCTGCTGGTCACCGTAAGCTGGGTAGTGTTCAGCCTGTTCGGCATGCTGCCTTTTATCATCAGCGGCTACATCCCCAACGTCACCAATGCCTTTTTCGAGACCATGTCCGGCTTCACCACCACAGGCGCCTCCATCCTCGACGACGTGGAATGGCTGCCGCACGCTACCCTCTACTGGCGCACGCAGACACAGTGGATAGGCGGCTTGGGTATCGTCTTCTTCACCATTGCCATCCTGCCGTCCATGGTAGGCAGCGGAAGCATCCGCGTCTTCGCCGCCGAAGCCACCGGTCCGCTCCGTGCCAAGATGCATCCCCGCCTGTCGACGATGGCCAAATGGATATGGTCCATCTATCTGGCACTGACGGTAGCCTGCATCCTGTCCTACTGGGCAGCGGGCATGGGTCTTTTCGACAGCATCAACTACGCGATGACGACCACCGCAACGGGCGGCTTTGCCACGCATAACGACTCCACGGCCTACTTCAACTCGCCCGCCATCGAATACATTGCCATCCTTTTTCAGTTCCTTTCAGGCATCAACTTCACCATGCTCTACGTCGGCATCTTCAAGCTGCGGCCTGGCAGCCTGCTCAAGAGTACGGAGTTCAAGTTCTACGTTGCCATCGTCTTCACGGCCACGGCATGGGTGATGT
Organism: Prevotella sp.; assembly: GCA_017459445.1. Classification (GTDB taxonomy): domain Bacteria; phylum Bacteroidota; class Bacteroidia; order Bacteroidales; family Bacteroidaceae; genus Prevotella. The sequence continues at coordinate 34,057 of JAFUDJ010000034.1, forward strand.
ACATGGTCATGTCCAACAACGGCTACGGGCTGGAGACGGCATTCAGGACGGCACTGTTCCACGTCGTTTCCTTCATGACGACCACCGGTCTCGTCAACAACAACGCCGCCCTGTGGCCGCCCATCACCTGGGTTGTCCTTTATTGCCTGATGTTCATCGGGGCCAGCTCCGGTTCCACCACGGGCGGTTTCAAGTGCATACGTGCTGCCATGGTGGTGAAGGTGCTCCGCAACGAATTCCACAAGCTGCTGCATCCCAACGCCGTACTGCCCGTGAAAATCGACGGCATGCCCGTGCCGCGCTCCCAGCTGAATACGCTGCTGGCTTTCTTTGCCATATTCTCCATCATGACGCTGGCCACAGGGGCGCTGATGATAGCAGCCGGCGTTGACTTCACCAACTCCATGACCATTGCGCTGAGCTGCATGAGTAATGTCGGACTGCCTTTGAACACGCAGATAGGTCCTGAGATGTCGTGGGGCGATTTGCCTGAACACGTCAAATGGCTCTGCTCGTTCCTCATGCTCATAGGGCGTTTGGAGATTATGTCCGTCCTCGTGCTTTTCACCCGCAGCTTCTGGCGGGACAACTAATCATCAGGCTGTCTATTCAAGATAATGCTTAATATCGTCGAGGATACGGCTGAAAGGAGCTGCCCACTGATAGCCGGAACTCTTGCGAAGCGTCTGGCGGATGTCCTGTAGGGAGTGCTCGTAGCAGGACATCTCGTTACGCTTCTGCGTATGATGGACGGCGGTGCGCGCTATCTCGTCCTGCCGTTCCTGGCGCAGGCGGTTGCACACCTTATTTAATATAGGCACCACCACATTGTCGAACAGCGAGTGCCCTTGGATGTAGAGATAGGTGGTCTGCGGGGTGACACCCAGCGCCTTGACGCTCTCCTTGACCTGCAGATACGCCTCCTTGTTGCCGGGAAACTCAGCCTGCAGCTGGCGCACCTTGACGCCCACCTTGCGGCGCAAGTGCTCTATCGATGGCTTCGGGTCCTGCACGTTAAAGCCTCCGGGGTCTATGATGCGGGCCATGTCCGACAGCGAGAAGCGGTTGTGGTTGCCGGTGCGGTAGGCCCATACCGACCATACGAAGAGCGGGAAGACGGCCTCGCTGTACTGCCGCAGATAGTCGTCGAAGTCGAAGATGCGGTGGTCGTTGAGCGTCACGGCGACACAGACGTCGTGCAGCGACGGGGCATAGCACTGCATATTCTCGATGGCGTAGGCATAGGTATGGAAGACGTACGGGCTCTGCAACACCTTCTGCGACTGCGGCGTCGCCCCCTGCAACAGATAGTCGTAGTCGGCATCGACGCAGGCTATCATGTCGCGTCCCAGCCGCGACTCCGTCGTCGCCTGCTGCCCGTCGCCTGCTGCCCGCTGCCCGTCGTCGATAAAATTCAGGAGCACCGCCTTCTTGCCCCGCTCCAGTTTGCGGTGCGAAGGCAGCATCACCTCGAAGTAGCGCGTGTCGTCCTCGAAGCGGCTGAGCACGGTACGCCAGAAGTAGATATCGTCGTAGCTCTCGACGTAGGCCACGATGCGCCGCCGTGCCTGCTTCGGCTTCAAGGCGTTGGCGGCCTCGAAGTAGCGGCTGTTCAGGTTGTCTTTCAGGCGGTTCGGCATCTTCTCACTTTTCACTCTTCACTTCAATGTCGGTCACCTCGGTCACCTTGTCCGCCCAGCCGTTCATGATGACGGCGGGACTGTGGGTGGTAAGGATAATCTGCACGTTGGGGTTCAGCTCTACGATGAGGTCGATGAGTCGCTTCTGCCACTCGATATGCAGGCTGACCTCCGGCTCGTCCATGAAGAGCACGTAGGGCAGCTGGTCTTCCACCAGCACCGTCAGCAGGATGGCCAGTATCTGTTTCTCGCCCGACGAGAGCTGGTACGGCACCAGCGTCTCGCCAATCTGCGAGAAGCGGATTTCGTTCTCCGTGCGAATAATCTTCTTGCCCGTCTCGGCAAACAGGTCGTCCACGATGTCCTGGAAGCGCGTCTTGGCCTGCGACAGCTGCTGGGCGGCATCGGTCTTGCCCGCCTGCAGCTCAGAGATGATGCGGTTGCCGATGTTCACCTGATAGTCCAGGTACTTCCGTTGCAGATGGTAGAGCTGGAGGTCGAGCGCCGAAGCCCCTTCCCATCTGCCCCAACTGGCGGCCGTTTCCGTGCCGTTGCTGCCTCTCCAGTCGGAGGGGGCTTGGGGAAGGCTGCTGTCCAGCGAGCGGATGATGTCACACCGGACGTGCGTGGCGTCCTCGGGCTCTACCGTGATGTGCACTCCCTTCAGCAGGTGGTTCTGCAGGTCACCGTTGGTATTGATGCTGCGGGACACCTTATTTAATATAGTAGACTTCCCCACCCCATTGATACCACTGAGGACGTTGACGTGCGGGTCCAGCTCCCACAAGATGTGCTTCTTGCCGCCCCACAGCGCGTCAATCTCTATCTGCTTGATATAGTTCGCGTACTTCATAGCTCTAAGTTTTCTGCAAAGGTACGAAATAAATTAAGAAATAAAAAATAAGAAATAAAATTTATTTCGTACTTTTGCAGCCGCAATGAAAAAGAATCAAGCTCTTATAGCCCACTTGTCGATGTTCGGAGCGTGTGCCGGATGGGGGTTGATGGCTCCTGTCGGCAAGGATGCCATGACGCACGGCTTCGACGGACTGTCAATGGTAACGTTCCGCGTGGTCGGCGCCTGTCTGCTGTTCTGGGTAGCCTCGCTGTTTGCCAAGAAGGAGCATGTGCCGCGCAAGGACAAGCTGATGTTCGCCGGAGCTGCCGTCTTCGGCCTGGTGTGCAACCAGTGCTGCTACACGATGGGCCTCAGCATCACGTCGCCCATCAATGCCTCCATCGTCACCACGTCGATGCCCATCTTCGCCATGCTCTTGGCAGCCCTCATCCTGAAGGAGCCCATTACGGGCAAGAAGGCGCTGGGCGTGCTGATGGGATGCTCGGGCGCGCTCATCCTCATCCTGACGTCGGCGGCCCACGCCAGCGACAAGGTTGGCGACATCCGGGGCGACCTGCTGTGCCTGTTTGCCCAGTTCTCGTTTGCGTTGTATCTGTCGCTGTTCAATCCCCTTATCCGCCGGTACAACGTTTTCACCATCAACAAGTACATGTTCTCATGGGCCACGCTGATGCTGCTGCCGTTTACGTTCAGCCATGTCAGGGAGGTATTGGGTGAACCAATACCCACACGGACGTGGTGGGAGGTGGCTTATGTGGTGTGCGTGGGCACCTTCTTCGGCTACATACTGACCATGATAGGCCAGCGCACGCTGCGCCCCACGGTGGTATCGGTCTACAACTACGTGCAGCCCGTGGTCTCCGTGGCCGCGTCGCTGCTGATGGGCATCGGCGTGCTGAAGCCTACCCATGCCCTGGCCGTCGTCTTGGTGTTCAGTGGTGTGTGGCTGGTTACGAAATCCAAATCGCGGCGCGACATGGATAAGCTAAAACAGAAAAGGGAAGAGTGAAAAACTCTTCCCTTTTCTATTTTCTGTCTCCCTCTTCCTTCTGCCAGAAGTCTTGCAGCCGCAGGTCGAATATCAAGGTGCTGTAAGCCGGGATGGAGCCGTTGGCTGACGTATTATAGCCCAGCTGATAAGGGATGAATACGCGCCAGTGGTCGTCGCGGTGCATGTGCAAGAGGGCCGTTACGAATCCTACTAACGTCGACGAGTTGAGCGCCAGTTTCGTCGGAGTCGCAATGTCAGGGTCGTAGACGCCTGAGAAGGTACGCTCGAACTCATAGCCGTCCTCCTTGTATTTGTTGGCCGACGGCAGCAGCTTCCCCACGTAGTGAACCTCCACGGTGTCCTGGCCTATGGGCGACGTTGTGTTGGCACTGCTCTCCAGTTTCTGCACGACGATATAGTCGGTAGGCGCATAGGTGTGCCCCTTGTCGGGCTTGGAGTAGCCCGGTATCAGGGCCCACTGCGTGTCGCCGCCGGCTATCCGGGCCTGCGTCTCCGCCACCAATGCGTTGAAGTAGGCATCGTTGGTAGCCTGCCAGTTGGGGTACTCCTCTATGGTGTCGTCCTCTTCCTTGCACGAGGTGAATAAAGGTAAAAGGGTAAAGAGGTAAAAAGGTAAAACTTTTACCCAACCCTTTATCTTGTTCCTTGTTGTCTCCATGTCTTAACTTCCTTGCCTTTTTACGCTTTTACCTTCTTTTTTTTTACTTCTTTACCTTTTTATTTTTTACCTTTTTACATCAGTTTCTTCAGCAGACTGGCAATGCTCACCTTCTCCTCGATGATGCTGTTGAGTTCGCTGATGGGCACACGCTCCTGCTCCATAGTGTCGCGGAAGCGCAGGGTGACGCAGCCGTCGTTGAGTGTGTCGTGGTCGACGGTGACGCAGTATGGCGTGCCGATGGCATCCTGACGGCGATAGCGTTTGCCGATGGAGTCCTTCTCGTCGTATTGGCAGTTGAAGTGGAACTTCAGCTGGTCGATGATTTCGCGGGCCTTCTCGGGCAGTCCGTCTTTCTTCACCAGCGGCATCACAGCCAGCTTGACAGGTGCCAGGGCTGCCGGCAGGCGCAGCACCACGCGCGTCTCGCCGTTCTCCAGTTTCTCCTCGCAGTACGAGTGGCACATGATGCTGAGGAACATGCGGTCCACGCCGATGGAGGTCTCGATGACGTACGGTGTGTAGCTCTCATTGGTCTGCGGGTCGAAGTACTTGATGCTCTTGCCGCTGTATTTCTCGTGCTGCGACAGGTCGAAGTTGGTACGCGAGTGGATGCCCTCCACCTCCTTGAAGCCGAACGGCATTTTGAACTCGATGTCGGTGGCGGCGTTGGCGTAGTGGGCCAGCTTGTCGTGGTCGTGGAAACGGTAGTTCTCAGCGCCGAAGCCCAGGGCCTGGTGCCACTTCATGCGCGTCTCCTTCCACTTCGGGAACCACTCCAGCTCGGTGCCGGGCTGTACGAAGAACTGCATCTCCATCTGCTCAAACTCACGCATGCGGAAGATGAACTGGCGGGCCACTATCTCGTTGCGGAACGCCTTACCTATCTGGGCGATGCCGAAGGGAATCTTCATGCGGCCCGTCTTCTGCACATTCAGGTAGTTCACGAAGATGCCCTGTGCCGTCTCCGGGCGCAGGTAGACCTTCATGGAACCGTCGGCCGAGGCACCCATCTCCGTGGCAAACATCAGGTTGAACTGGCGCACGTCAGTCCAGTTGCGCGTGCCGCTGATGGGGCAGACGATTTCCTCGTCGAGGATAATCTGCTTCAGCGCCTCCAAATCGGGGCCCTGCATGGCGGCGGCATAGCGCGCGTGCAGCGCGTCGCGCTTCTCCTTGGCCTCACGGACGCGCTCCGAGGTCTCCAGATACTTCTGCTCGTCGAACGAGTCGCCGAAGCGCTTGCGGGCCTTCTCGACCTCCTTCTGGATTTTCTCGTCGTACTTGGCTATCTGGTCTTCTATGAGCACGTCGGCGCGGTAGCGCTTCTTCGAGTCGCGGTTGTCGATGAGCGGGTCGTTGAAGGCGTCCACATGGCCCGAGGCTTTCCAGATGGTGGGGTGCATGAAGATGGCCGAGTCGATGCCCACGATGTTCTCGTGCAGCATCGTCATGGCCTTCCACCAGTACTGCTTGATGTTATTCTTCAACTCCACGCCGTTCTGACCGTAGTCATAGACAGCGCCTAAACCGTCGTAAATCTCACTCGAGGGAAACACGAAGCCATACTCCTTGCAATGGCTTACGATTTTCTTGAAAACGTCTTCTTGTGCCATATCTGTTTCTTTATAATTTGCAAATTTAGCTGCAAAGGTACGACTAATTCGGCAAAATCCGACACGTTGACAACATTATTTAATATAATAAGCAGAAAAACCATGGCATTTCGCAGCGGGAATACTGCCGCCCGCTTCCTGATTTTATGGCAAACGAAATCATGTTTCTCCGCTAAACGTACCAAGTTTCTCCGCTAAACCGGTTTCATTTCTCCGGTAAACGAAGGAAGTTTAGCGGAGAAACTGACCTCGTTTACCGGAGAAACTTGGTACGTTTACCGGAGAAACTGACAACTGTCTGACTTTCTTGTCGTTGCCATGCGGGATAAAAGGGGCCGCCAACTGCCATCAATCCGGGGCAAAAGGAGCATGGAGCGAGCTGCCGCCAGGCCGCAAAAAACGTTAATTATCCCTAAAATAACGGCCATCGGGCGCGGGTACAGGGCAAGAAGAGAAAGAAAATGTGTAAATTTGCTGCGCTTATGAAAAGCTATCCATTAACCCGCTAACCTATGGACGACGAGACAAGAGACGACATACAGGAAACACCGGACGTAACAGACACTCCGGAAGAGAACGAGCAGCACTCCGACTACCAGCCGGTGAACCGGTTCGACGCGGCAGCCGTACACCACCTGTCAGGCATGTACCAGAACTGGTTCCTGGACTATGCGTCGTACGTCATTCTGGACCGCGCCGTGCCGCACATCGAGGACGGTCTGAAACCCGTGCAACGCCGCATCCTGCACTCGATGAAGCGCATGGACGACGGCCGATACAACAAGGTGGCCAACATCGTGGGCCACACTATGCAGTTCCACCCGCACGGCGACGCCAGCATCGGCGACGCACTGGTGCAGATGGGACAGAAGGACCTGCTCATCGACACGCAGGGCAACTGGGGCAACATCCTGACGGGCAACAAGGCCGCCGCACCGCGATACATCGAGGCACGCCTGTCGAAGTTTGCCCTGGACACGGTGTTCAACCCCAAGACGACGGAATGGCAGATGTCGTACGACGGGCGCAACAAGGAGCCCATCACGCTGCCCGTCAAGTTCCCGCTGCTGCTGGCACAGGGTGCCGACGGCATTGCCGTGGGCCTGTCGACGAAAATCCTGCCCCATAACTTCGTGGAGATTTGCGACGCCGCCATCAGCTACCTGCACGGCGAAGAGTTCCACCTGTACCCCGACTTCCCGACGGGCGGCAGCATCGACGTGTCGAAATACAACGACGGCCAGCGCGGCGGCGTGCTGAAGGTGCGCGCCAAAATCGAGAAGCTGGACCCGAAGACGCTCGTCATCCGCGAGATACCGTTCTCGAAAACCACCGAGACCATCATCGACTCCATCCTGAAAGCCGTCGAGAAGGGAAAAATCAAGGCCCGCCACGTGGAGGACCTGACGGCGGCAAAGGTGGAGATACAGGTGCAGCTGGCACCGGGCGTGTCGTCGGACAAGACGCTCGACGCGCTGTTTGCCTTCTCGGACTGCGAAATCAACCTGTCGCCCAACTGCTGCGTCATCGAGGACAACAAGCCGAAGTTCCTGACCATCTCCGACGTGTTGCGCCACTCCACCGACCGCACCAAGGAACTGATACGTCAGGAGTTGGAGATTCGCAAGGGCGAGCTGCTGGAGCAGCTGCACTTCGCTTCGCTGGAGAAAATATTCATTGAGGAGCGCATCTACAAGGACAAGAAGTTCGAACAGGCACCGACCATCGACGCCGTCTGCGAGCACATCGACGAGCGACTGACGCCGTACTATCCGCAGATGGTGCGCGAGGTAACCAAGGACGACATCCTGCGACTGCTGGAAATCAAGATGCAGCGCATCCTGAAATTCAACAAGGACAAGGCCGACGAGCTGATGGCCCGCATCAAGGCCGAGATAGAAGAGATAGACCGCGACCTCAACAACCTCACAGAGGTCACGGCGCAGTGGTTCCAGTTCCTGAAGGACAAGTACGGCAAGGAACATCCGCGCCTGACGGAAATCCGCAACTTCGACACCATCGAGGCCACGAAGGTGGTGGAGGCCAACCAGAAACTGTACATCAACCGGCAGGACGGCTTCATCGGCACGGGACTGAAGAAGGACGAGTTCGTATGCAACTGCTCGGACATCGACGACATCATCCTGTTCTACAAGGACGGCAAGTTCAAGGTGGTACGGGTGGCCGACAAGCTGTTTGTCGGCAAAAACATCATGTGGCTCGGCGTATTCAAGAAAAACGACCAGCGAACCATCTACAACGCCGTGTACCGCGACGGCCGCAAGGGCTTCTACTACATCAAGCGCTTCAACGTGCCCAGCGTCACCCGCGACCGCGAATACGACCTGACGGCAGGCACGGAGGGCTCGCGCGTGGTGTACTTCTCGGCCAATCCCAACGGCGAGGCGGAGGTCATCAAGGTGACACTGGACCCGGCACCGAAGCTGAAGAAGATTTTCTTCGACAAGGACTTCTCGGAGATTCTCATCAAAGGGCGCGGCGCCAAGGGCAACCTGCTGACGAAATACCAGATACACCGCATAGGACTGAAGAGCCACGGGCGCTCGACACTGGGCGGGCGCAAGGTGTGGTACGACCCCGACGTGAACCGCCTGAACTACGACGAGCACGGAATGCTGCTCGGAGAGTTCTTCGACGGCGACCAGATACTGGTCATCCTGAAGAACGGCGACTACTATCTGAGCGGCTTCGACGCCAATGTACACTTCGAGGACAACATTGCCCGCCTGGAGAAATACCAGGCCGACAAGGTGTGGAGCTGCGTGCTCTACGACGCCGATAACCAGGGCTACCCCTACGTGAAGCGCTTCCTCATGGAAGCCTCGAAGCGCAAACAGAACTACATAGGCGAGAACCCCAGCTCGCAACAGCTGCTACTGACCGACACACCCTACCCACGACTGCGGGTGACCTACGGCGGCAACGACGAGTTCCGGGGCAGCGAGGAGATTGATGCCGAGCAGTTTATCAGCGTCAAGGGCTATAAGGCCAAGGGCAAGCGGCTGACGACGTGGCAGGTTGCCGCCATCGAGGAGCTGGAGCCGACCCGTTTCCCGGAGGCCCCCGCCTCCCCCAGCCCCGACAGCGCCACCAGTGCCGACGAGTTCGGCTCGCCGGAAGAAGAGAACCTCGACCCTGACGCCGGCAAGAGCCAGCAGCAGGTCCTGGACGAGCTGACCGGACAACTAAGCCTCTTCCCCGATGAGTGATGCGGGCTTCGCCCTAATGAAAAGTGAAGAGTGAATAATGAAAAGTGAAAATAGCATCAAGACAAGCCGGCAACAATGGATAGTGGCGCTACTGGTCACTATTCACTATGCACTATTCATTAGCCCCGCAGGGGCGCAAACCGTCATCACCCGCTCAACCATGGCCGGCATAGGCGGCAGCAACGTGCTGGACACCTACCTGTCGGACGAGAGATTCACGGGCTTCGGCGCCAGCTTCCTCTCCGCCGTGGAGCGGCAGAAGACGGACAGGCACTGGTCGACCGTGATAACGCACGAAGCCAACTTCGCAACGGTGAAGGACCGCGCCAACACGCAGCACGAGCTGGAAGGGGCCTACAACCTGTACTGGGGACGGCTGCGCAGCTGGGAACTGATGGACGGACGGCTGCGGCTGCAAGCGGGCGGCATGGCCAACGTCTCGCTGGGTGTCATCTACAACACGTCGAACGGCAACAACCCCGCCCAGGCACGGGCCCACCTGAACGTGATGCCGACGGGCGTGGCCAGCTATCGCTTCACTCTTTTCCACCGGCCCATGACGGCACGCTACGAACTGGCGCTGCCACTGGCGGGCATTCAGTTCTCGCCAAGCTACGGACAGTCGTACTATGAGATATTCAACCGGGGCAACTACGACCACAACGTCGTGCCGACAACCTTCGTGTCGGCACCGGAATGGCGCCACATGCTGACACTCGACGCCAGCCTGTCGCGCAGAATCACCCTGCGCATCGGCTATCTGGGCAACATCCAGCAGGCCAAGGTGAACCACCTGCGCCAGCACATCTGGACGCACCGCTTCCTCATCGGTGTGACGAAACGGTTCAGCATCACACCAAGGTAGGAAGGCAAAAAGGTAAAAAAGTAAAAAGGTAAAAAAGAGAAAAAGTAAAAAGGTAAAACAAAAAGGCAGAAAAACAATAGAATGATACAAGCGCTTACATCCCCGATTATCAAACAGGTAAAGGCTTTACCTGCCTATCTGTTTGCCTTTCTACTTCTGGGTTGCGTCAATAACGAGGAACGCGACGACACGCCCACGGGAAACTTCGAGGCGCTGTGGCACATCATCGACGAGCACTACTGCTTCTTCGACTACAAGCAACAGGAGTACGGACTCGACTGGAACGACGTCTATCAGAAATATAAGGTACGCGTGCACGACAAAATGAACAGCCGGCAGCTGTTCGAGGTGTGCTGCGACATGCTGAGCGAGCTGCGCGACGGACACGTCAACCTGGCCAACTCGATGGACTACGGGCGCTACTGGACCTGGCAGGAGGCATTCCCCAAGAACTTCAGCGACACGCTGTCGCGCCACTATATGGGCACCGACTACATGATAGCGGGCACGCTGGGCTACCGCGTGCTGGACGACAACATAGGCTACGTGCGCTGCGCCACGTTTGAAACCGCCATCGGCGAAGGCAACCTGGACGACGTTCTGTCATACCTTGTCCTATGCCGGGGACTCATCATCGACATCCGCAACAACGGCGGCGGCGACCTCACCATGGCTGAACGACTGGCGGGGCGCTTCGTACAGGAGCGGACGCTGGTAGGATACATGCAGCACAAGACGGGAAGGGGACACGGCGACTTCTCCGGCATGGAGCCTATTTACCTCGACCCGTCCAGCAATATCCGATGGCACAAGCCCGTGTGCGTGCTCACCAACCGCTCCGTCTACAGCGCCGCCAACGAGTTCGTAGCCATGATGCGCGCGCTGCCCGGCGTCTGCATCGTAGGCGACAGGACGGGAGGCGGCAGCGGCCTGCCCATGAACAACTCGCTGCCCAACGGCTGGAGCGTGCGCTACTCGGCATGCCCCCTGTACGATGCGCAGCGGCAGCACATAGAATTCGGCATCGAGCCCGACATTCATGCCGAACTGACGGACGCCTCAACGGCCAAAAACAAGGACGACATCATTGAGACAGCAAGAAATTATCTCACAAGCAAATAATTTTTATTTTTTATTTTCTATATTTTGTTTTTTATTCGTACCTTTGCATCCGCAAAACACCAAACAGCAAATGGCAAACGCAAAATCGTAAACAACAAATGCATAAATGGAAATAAACAGGCGCCTGTGGCGGAATTGGTAGACGCGTTAGACTTAGGATCTAATGTTTCACGGCGTGCAGGTTCGAGTCCTGTCAGGCGCACAAGTTTCCAAAAAGAAGCAAGACATATAGCTATATATAATAAGGTATTAGAGAGAACAAGAGAAAAAATGGAACTGGATGTATTGACAGCCGTCTCGCCTATTGACGGCCGTTACAGGAGCAAGACACAAGCCCTGGCAGGATATTTTTCCGAATACGCACTCATCCGCTACCGGGTACGCGTGGAGATAGAGTACTTTATAGCACTCTGTGAGCTACCCTTGCCACAACTGGAAGGCTTCGACCACAGCCTGTTTGAACCGCTGCGCGACATCTACCGCCGGTTTTCCGAGCAGGATGCACAGCGCGTGAAGGACATCGAGGCGGTGACCAACCACGACGTGAAGGCCGTGGAATACTTCATCAAGGAGCAGATTGACGTGCTCGGCGGCTTCCCCGCCGAGGCCAAGGAGTTCATTCACTTCGGCCTTACCTCGCAAGACATCAACAACACCAGCGTCCCCTTGTCTGTCAAGGAGGCCTTGGAGGAGGTGTACTGCCCCATGATAGAGGAACTGATAGAACAGCTGAACGACTATGCCGAGCAGTGGAAGCAGGTGCCGATGCTGGCCAAGACACACGGGCAACCGGCTTCGCCGACCCGCCTGGGCAAGGAAGTCATGGTGTACGTCTACCGGCTGGAGGAACAGCTGAGAGCTTTGAAAGACACGCCCGTCACGGCAAAATTCGGCGGCGCCACCGGCAACTATAATGCACACCATGTGGCATATCCGCAATACGACTGGCGCGAGTTCGGCAACCGCTTCGTGTCAGAGAAACTGGGACTGGAACGCGAGCAATGGACCACGCAGATATCCAATTACGACTGGCTGGGCGCCATTTTCGACGCGATGCGCCGCATCAACACCGTCATCATCGACCTGGACCGCGACTTCTGGATGTATATCTCCATGGAGTATTTCAAGCAGAAAATCAAGCAGGGCGAGGTGGGTAGCAGTGCCATGCCGCACAAAGTGAACCCGATAGACTTCGAGAATTCTGAAGGCAACCTGGGAATGGCAAACGCCATCTTGGCATTTCTGGCACAGAAATTGCCTGTCAGCAGACTGCAGCGCGACCTGACCGACTCGACGGTGCTGCGCAATGTCGGGGTTCCTATGGGACATGCCCTGATAGCCATGCAAAGCACGCTGAAGGGATTGCGCAAGCTGATTCTCAACGAAGCAAAGCTGCAACAGGACCTTGACAATACATGGGCCGTGGTGGCAGAAGCCATTCAAACCATCCTGCGCCGTGAGGCATACCCCAACCCCTACGAGGCACTGAAGGCGCTGACACGCACCAATGAACAGATGACCGAAGAGACTATCCACGCCTTTATCCGGCAACTGAACGTCAGCCCCGAGGTGAAGGAAGAACTCATGGCCATCACGCCCAGTAACTACACGGGCATGTAGGCAGAATAACAGAATACCAAAATATCGACAAAAAAAGAAAATAACAAGCAACACAAAAAGAGGAGCCGTGAGGCCCTTGAAAATAAAAACAAAAAGAAAACACAACTATGGAACTTGAGAATGCAACGCCAAACTTCGACCAAGAGCCGAAGAGCGAGAAGAAACAGGGAGAACAGGCTGCTGAGCAGCAGTCAACCACCAGCCACGAGAGCGGCTATCAGGGTTATCGCCAAGGACGTTCACCGCGTCCGCGTATCCATCAGCAGACACGTCCCTACAACCAGGGAGGCTACAACCACAATCAGAATCAGGACGAGGGTGGCTTCCGTCCCGAGGGTTTTGGTGCCGGTCTACAGAGCGGCATGTCCCAGCGTGGCGGCTATCGGCCTCATAACTATAACAACGAGGGCGGCTATCGGCCCCGCCAGCAGTATGGACAGCAGGGCGGTTTCCGCCCGCGCTATAACCAGCAGCAGGACGGTGAGGGCGGCTACCAGCCCCGCCAGCAATACGGACAGCAGCAAGGAGGCTACCGTCCTCGCCAGCAATATGGACAGCAGGGCGGCTATCGCCCGCGCTACAACCAGCAGCAGGACGGCGAGGGTGGCTATCAGCCCCGCCAGCAAAACGGCGCGCCCCGCTTCGACCAGTGGTCGAAGAACGGACAGCAGGGCGGCTATCGCCCGCGCCAGCAGTATGGACAGCAATACGGTCCCCAGGGCGGCTACGGTCAGCAGCGCCAAGGCGGCTATGGCTCACAGCGCGGCGGCTACAAGCAGAAGCGCGGCAACTACGACCCCAATGCCAAGTACTCTTTGAAGAAGCGTATAGAATATAAGGAGGAGAATTACGACCCCAACGAGCCGATTCGCCTGAACAAGTTCCTGGCTAATGCCGGTGTTTGCAGCCGCCGCGAGGCTGATGAGTTCATCCAGGCCGGCGTCGTCACTGTCAATGGCAATGTCGTAACGGAGCTGGGCACGAAGGTGTTGCGCACCGATGAGGTGATGTTCCACGAGCAGCCCGTCACCATGGAGAAAAAGGTCTATGTGCTGCTGAACAAGCCGAAGGACTATGTCACCACCAGCGACGACCCCCAGCAGCGCAAAACCGTCATGGACCTAGTGAAGGGAGCATGCCCCGAGCGCATCTATCCCGTAGGACGGCTGGACCGCAACACTACTGGTGTACTGCTCCTGACCAATGACGGCGACCTGGCCTCGAAGCTGACTCACCCGAAATTCCTGAAGAAGAAAATCTACCATGTATATCTGGACCATAACGTGACGGCTCACGACATGCAGCAGATTGCCGAGGGCATCACACTGGACGACGGCGACATCAAGGCTGATGCCATTGAGTATGCAGACCCCGTGGACAAAAAGCAGGTGGGCATTGAGATTCACTCAGGCAAGAACCGCATCGTGCGACGCATCTTCGAGAGCCTTGGATACAAGGTAACGAAGCTTGACCGTGTGCAGTTTGCCGGACTAACAAAGAAGAATGTACGCCGTGGCGACTGGCGCTACCTCACTGAGGAGGAGGTTGACCGCCTGCGCATGGGAGCGTATGAGTAATTGACAATTGACAATTGATATTGATAATTGATAATGAAAAGAACGAAGATAATTGACGTACTGAAGAGTACGGAATATGGAAAAGAAGTCTGTATAAAGGGCTGGGTACGCACCCATCGTTCCAGCAAGGCCGTTGACTTCATTGCACTGAACGACGGTTCGACCATCAAGAATGTGCAGGTAGTCGTCGACCCCGCCAAGTTTGACGAAGAACTGTTGAAGCAGATGACCACGGGTTCGTGCATCTGTGCCGTCGGCACACTGGTTGAAAGCCAGGGCGCCGGACAGACCAGCGAGATACAGGCTACGGCACTGGAGCTTTACGGCGGCTGCGACAATAACTACCCCATGCAGAAAAAGGGACAGTCGTTTGAGGTGATGCGCAAGAACGCCCACATGCGTTTGCGTACCAATACCTTTGGTGCTGTGATGCGTATCCGTCATAACATGGCCATGGCCATACACACCTATTTCCACGAGCATGGCTTCTACTACTTCCACACGCCGCTCATCACGGCTTCGGACTGCGAGGGTGCCGGCAACATGTTCCAGGTGACAACGAAAAACCTGTACGACCTGAAGAAGGACGAAGAGGGCAAGATTATCTACGACGACGACTTCTTCGGCGAGCAGACCTCGCTGACGGTCTCCGGACAGTTGGAGGGAGAGCTGGGCGCTACAGCCCTCGGTGCCATCTACACCTTTGGCCCCACATTCCGCGCAGAGAACTCAAATACGCCACGCCACTTGGCTGAGTTCTGGATGGTAGAGCCTGAGGTTGCCTTCATAGACCAGGAGGAACTGATGGACCTGGAGGAAGACTTCATAAAATATTGTGTACGCTGGGCACTCGACAACTGCAAGGATGACCTGGAATTCCTGAATAAGATGATTGACAAGACGCTTATCGAACGCCTTGAAAGCACCGTGAAGTCGGAATTTGTCCGACTTACCTACACCGAAGGTATCAACATCTTGCAGGAAGCTATCAAGAATGGCAAGAAGTTTGAATTCCCCTGCAACTGGGGCGATGACCTTGCCTCAGAACATGAGCGCTACCTGGTGGAGGAGCATTTCAAGAAGCCTGTCATCATGACCGACTATCCGCGCGCCTTCAAATCGTTCTATATGAAGCAGAATGAACCCGTATCATCGGCCACAGCACCCGTCGATTCAGTCGACGGGGCCTCTATCGGCTACAAGGGCAGCGTGGCTCCCGGCCCGACGATGCAAGGTACCGACGTGCTGTTCCCGCAGATTGGCGAAATCATCGGTGGCTCGGTTCGTGAGGAAAGCTACGACAAACTGATGAGCGAGATTAAGCGCCGCCAGATGGATATGACACACCTGTGGTGGTATATCGACACACGCCGCTGGGGCAGTTGCCCGCATGCCGGCTTCGGCTTAGGCTTCGAGCGCCTCATTCTGTTCGTAACAGGCATGCAGAATATCCGCGACGTCATTCCTTTCCCACGCACGCCGAAGTCAGCCGAATTCTAAATTGCAGTTGGAAATAGCATCTATTTGCACAGAATAGACAAAACTTCTACAAATATGTTCCAAATTTCTATATAAAAGTTTGGAACATATTCTTTTTTTACGTATCTTTGCAGCAGATATTCAAAAAAATCGTATCTATTTGGCTTTCAATGCCAAATTTTGAAGGTGAAAATGTAGGGTAACGATTTAGTCCCAATTCTG
>JAFUDJ010000035.1 GCA_017459445.1 Prevotella sp.
GACGCCTTGTTCCGTCACGATGATGTTGACGTCGTGCTCGCTGGAGTCCTGATGGCTGACGAAGGGCACCACGGATGAGATGAGGCCGCCCTTGGCCGTCGAGGGGCAGGTGAAGATGGATAGGTAGGCGTTGCGGATGAAGTCGCCTGAGCCTCCGATGCCGTTCATCATCTTTGTGCCGCTGATGTGTGTCGAGTTGGCGTTGCCGTAGAGGTCGACTTCGATGGCGGTGTTGATGGCGATGACGCCGAGTCGGCGGATGATTTCCGGCGAGTTCGATATTTCGCTCTGCCGCAGCGTGAGGTGCTGGCGGAAGTAGTCCATGTTGTCGTAGACCTGCATCAGACATTCGTTCGATACCGTCAGCGAGCAGGCTGAGGCGTCCTTCACGCGGCCGTTGAGCATCATGTCGATGACGGCGTTCTGGATGACCTCGGTGTAGATGTTGAAGTCGGGCACGTGCTTATCCTGCCCCAGGGCGCCGAGGATGGCGTTGGCCGTCGAGCCGACGCCGCTCTGCAGCGGGAGGAACTCGCGTGGGATGCGGCCCTTGTGCAGTTCGTCGACCAGGAACTCAGCGGTCAGGTAGCCAATCTTGTCCGTCACGGGGTCGTTGTCCTTGAAGGCGCGGGCTTCGTCGGGGATGTTGCACTCCACGACGCCGGCCAGCTTGTCCTTGGGAATCACCACATAGGGTACGCCGATGCGGTCGCTGACGTGCTCGATGGGTATGGCCTTGCGGTAGGGCGGGTCCAACGGCTCGTAGACATCATGGATGTATTTGGCGTTGGGGTTGTGGAAGGCGTTCAGCTCCAGGATGACATGCTTGGCCAGGCGGGCTGCCGTGGGCGAGATGCCACCGGCGGCAGTCAGGTAGACGTGGTACTCGTTGCCGCAGTCTTCAATGTCGCACACCTCCAGGATGGCCCAGTCGATGTCGCCATAGAATCCGTAGCGCAGCTCCTGTGCCATGTGGCTCAGGTGCAGGTCGTTGTAGGGGATTTCGCCCAGGTTGACATGCTTGCGGAAGTCAGGGTTGGTGGTGTAGGGTGCACGATAGAGGATAGCCTGCGCATTGGCCAGGTCGCCGTCGGTCGACTGCCCTGTCGAGGCTCCGGTGAAGATAGCTACCTTAAACTCGCGGCCAGCCTCATGCTCGGCAACGGCTATCTTGGCCAGTTCCTTGGTTGTTGCCTTGGCCACACCGGCGGGTGTGAAGCCACTCATGGCGATGTGGTCGCCGTTCTTAATCAGTGCTGCAGCCTCTGCAGCGGTCAAAAGTGGATACATCTTGTTTTTATTTACTGTTTACGGATTTTACGGATTTACGTATTTGCCATTTGGCATTGACGGTTTGTGACTGCAAAGGTAATACAAATTTTAAACACACTGCCATGCAGGCGTGGAGTTTTCACCTTTTTTATTATATGAGGGTGTGCTGCCCGGTGGCTGTACTACCCGGCTAAGGCTTCGACGGCCAGCCGGTACGAGTCGAACCCGAAGCCGCAGATGACGCCACGGCAGGCGGCGGAAATCATGGAGTGGTGGCGGAACTCTTCGCGTTGGTGTACATTGCTGATGTGTACCTCGACGACGGGAGTCTTCAGCGAGCGGATGCAGTCGTGCAGCGCCACGGAGGTATGGGTGTAGGCTCCGGCATTGAGCACGATGCCGTCGTAGGTGAAGCCCACCTCCTGCATCTTGTTTATCAGCTCGCCCTCGATATTGCTTTGGTAATAAGCTATCTCGATGGCGGGGTAGCGGGCCTGCAACTGTGGCAGGTACTGCTCGAACGACTCAGCTCCGTAGATGCCCGGTTCGCGGACGCCCAGCAGGTTCAGATTGGGACCGTTGATGATAATTATTTTCATATTCGTTTGGTTTTTCGTGCACTAAATCGTACCTTTGCGCGCAAAGGTAGTAAATTAAATGGAAACAGACAAGAATTCGCAGAAAAATATTGTGCGTGCCTATCAGCGATACCTGAAGCTGCAGCGCGGATATTCCAGCAATACGCTGGATGCCTATGTGCGCGACTTGGAGAAGCTGCTCGTCTATTTGGAGCAAGAGGGGAAGCATGTGCTGGATGTACAGTTGGAGGATTTGCAGCATTTTGCTGCCGGTTTGCACGACATCGGTGTCAATGCCCGCTCGCAATGCCGTGTGCTGAGCGGCGTGCGCTCCTTCTACCGCTTCCTGCATATAGACGGCTATCGTGACGACGACCCGACGGAGCTGCTGGAGTCGCCCGTGCTGGGCGAGCACCTGCCGGAGGTGCTGTCGGCCACGGAGGTGGATATGCTGGAGGCATCAGTCGACGTGTCGAAATGGGAGGGGCACCGCAACCGCGCCATCATCGAGGTGCTGTTCTCTTGCGGCCTGCGCGTGTCGGAATTGGTCAACCTGCGTTTTTCCGACCTCTATTTGAAGGAACGCTATATACGTGTCATGGGAAAAGGCTCGAAGGAGCGGCTGGTGCCCATTTCGCAGCGTGCCATCCAGGAGCTGGACAACTGGTTTGCGAGCCGCCGGCAGATGGCTATCAAGCCCGGCGAGGAGGACTATGTCTTCCTGAACCGGCGAGGGGCGCACCTGACGCGCACCATGATTCTCATTATGATTAAGCGGCAGGCGGAAGCGGCAGGCATTACGAAGACCATCTCGCCCCATACCCTGCGCCACTCCTTTGCCACGGCGCTGCTGGAGGGCGGTGCCGACCTGCGCGCCATCCAGGCCATGCTGGGCCATGAGCACATCGGCACGACGGAGATTTATACCCATATCGACATGACAACCCTGCGCCAGCAGATACTGGAGCATCATCCGCGCAACATGAAAAACAGGAAGGAGTGACGGCGGCCTACAGCGGGTCGACGTCGTAGTATATCTGGAGTGAGGCATACCGCTTGTCGGCCATCATCTGCGCCCGTGCCATCAGCAGGTATTCGCGGACCCGCTTCATGTCGATGCCCGTCTCTAACTTCAGTACCAGTTTCCGGATGTTCTGTGACTTCACTTTCGCAACGGACGGTTTGTCGGGCCCCAGCACACGGCTGCCAAACCATTGGCGCAGCCGTGACCCCAGCTCAATGCCGGCGGTGTTGACGACCTCGTCGTGGCGGTGCTTCAGGAATACGTATGTCAGATGATAGTAAGGGGGGTACCGGAATGCCTGCCGCTCAGCAATCAGGTCGCGGTAGAGGCCCTGATAGTCGTTGTGTACAACCTGCCGGATGACGGGCACGTCTTTCTGCCTGGTCTGTAGGATGACCAGCCCGCGCCTGTTCTTGCGGCCGGCCCTTCCGCTGACCTGTGCCATCATCATATAAGCATGCTCATAGGCCCTGAAGTCAGGATAGTTGAGCATGGAGTCGGCATTGATGATGCCTACCACGCTGACCTTGTCGAAATCAAGTCCCTTGCTGACCATCTGCGTGCCTATCAGGATGTTGGTCCGTCCGGCAGAGAAGTCGCTGATGATACGCTCATAGGCATTGCGGGTACGGGTGGTGTCTAAGTCCATGCGCGCTATCCGGGCCTCTGGGAATACGTCGCGCACCTGTTCTTCTATCTTCTCCGTGCCATAGCCTTTGGTGCGCAAGTCGGTAGAGCCGCAGCAGGGGCATTCCGTCGGCACCCGGTAGGTGTATCCGCAGTAGTGGCATGTCAGCTGGTTCATCTGGCGGTGCAGCGTCAGGCTGACGTCGCAGTGCTGGCAATGAGGCACCCACCCGCACTGGCGGCACTCTATCATCGGCGCAAAGCCGCGACGGTTCTGGAACAGGATGGCCTGCTCGCCGCGTTCCAAGGCTTCGCGGACCCTTGTCAGCAGCAGGGGGGAGAACGGGCCGGCCGCCATCTTCCGGCGTGTCAGGTCGGCCATGTCGACAAGCTGTATCTCCGGCAACTCTATACCCTGATAGCGCTCCTTCAGTTCCACCAGGCCGTATTTGCCGATGCGGGCATTATGATAGCTTTCCAGTGACGGTGTGGCGGTGCCGAGCAGTACGCGGGGGATGCGGCTGTCGGAGGATTTCGAGAGCTGTGCCAGCATAATGGCGGTACTCCGTGCATGGTAGCGGGGAGCCGGGTCCTGCTGTTTATAGGAAGTCTCGTGCTCTTCGTCGACAATGACGAGTCCTAACCGCTGGAAGGGTAGGAAGACAGCCGAACGGGCACCCAGTATGACCTCGTAGGGATGGCCGGAGAGCTGCTTCTGCCATATCTCCACCCGTTCGGCATCAGAATATTTGGAGTGGTAGATGCCTAACTTGTCGCCGAACACGCGCTGCAGGCGCTGCATCATCTGTACCGTCAGGGCTATCTCCGGCAGCAGGTAGAGCACTTGTTCCTTCCGCTCAAGGGCACGCTGTATGAGGTGGATGTAGATTTCAGTCTTTCCGCTGCCCGTCACGCCGTGCAACAGGGTGACCTGCTTGCGCATCATCGACATCATAACCTGATTGTATGCCTCTTGCTGCGGCGCACTGAGCGGCTTGATAAGCTCGGGCTTGTATGTCCCGCCATGGTTCAGCCGCCCCACCTCCACTTCGTAGGTCTCCAGCATCTTGCGCTTCTCCAGCATCTTCAGCGTGTCGGCCGACGCTCCGCTGACGTTCATCAGCTCCTCGCGGGTCACTTCTGCAACAGAGCCGTGAGGCCTGTCTTCTACCCGGTCCCATCCGGAGAGTTCCAGATAGGCGACGAATGCCTCCAACTGCTTCTTGGCCCGCCCCAGCACGTTGAGCGCTATGTGCAGTGCTGCCTCGTTGCGGTAGGGCTCGGTGAGCCGGATGTAGGTCTCGGTCTTCGGGTGGTAGCCGTCCTCTGCCTTCAGGCCGGCAGGCAAGGCGGCTTTGTAGACCTCGCCTATTGGCGACATATAATAGTCGCTGACCCATTGCCATAGCGCCAGCTGCTGACTGGTGACAACCGGCTCCACGTCCATCACCTGCGCTATCGGCTTTACGGTATATCCCTGAGGCTCTGTGTCGTGCAGACGGACTATAACGGCCAGGTAGGTCTTGTTTTTCCCAAATGGGACAAGCACACGGTTCCCTGCCCTGACGCTCATCCCGTCAGGAACCGCGTAGGTAAACAGTCCGTCAAGCGGAACCGGCAATATGACATCGGCATATCTCATTCTTATGTGCAAATGTACGACAAAAAAGCTGAACCGCAAAATGATTCAGCCATTTATTTTCGCATGGGGAGTAAACTGCCGGATGAGCTCGGCAAAGAGAGGATTGCGGCAAAGTATGTCGGCGCGCCCCGTCATGATAAGTTGTCGGCGGGCTCGTGTCATGGCAACGTTGAGCTTGCGGTCGATGACGCGGTCGTCCTCCATGAAGCAGTTGGCGGTGAGGAAGTCGAGCTGACAGGGCTGCTGTACGGCAAAGGAGTAGATGATGACGTCGCGCTGTGAGCCCTGATAACGCTCTACGGTGTCGATGGATACTGCTGAAAGCTGCGACAGGCCTTGGCGGGCAAGGACGCGGCGTATGAGTGCTATCTGGCTGCGGTAGGGCACGATGACGCCTACGGTGCGGTCGCTGTCGAAACGGCCGGTACCGTACTGGCGGTAGATGCGACGCAGCAGGTCGGCCACGAGTGTGGCCTCTGCCCATGCCGACATGGCGGACTGTTGTGATGTCGCATCTGTGGGCGTCGCCGCTTCTGGCGGGGTGACGGGCAGGAAGAGTACGCGGTTGGCTGTCAGCAGTTCGTCGAGACTGTCTTCTGCAGGTTGTCGGTAGCCTAATGTCTCTTCCTCCTGATGCGGACACGGCACGGGTATGAGCTGCTCGCGGCGGTAGAACCACTCGTTGGGGAATCGGGCTATGTCAGGGTGCATACGTCCCTGGCGGCGCAGCACGCCGATGCTGTAGTCGTGCAGGGCCTCTTGCTCCTGATAGAGCAGCCGTTCAAAGAGTGACTGCCGGCATCGGTGCAGTCGCGGCTCGTCGTCGGGCTGCTGTACGACAGCCGGCAGTTGCTTGTGGTCGCCGATGAGGATAAAGCGTCCGATGCTGTCAGAGGCCAGCAGTCCGATGATATTCGGCTCCAATATCTGTGACGCCTCGTCGACAATACATAGGGAGAAACGCTTCAGCTGCAACAGGAAGGGACGGGCCGTGAGTGTCGACGTGGTGCCGACGATGACCCGTGTAGATAGCAGGCGGCGGCGGATGTCGTCCAGTCTGGGAGTGTCATTAAGGGCTTCGTCCAGCAAATGGCAGGAGAAGCGCGGGTCGCAGGTGGCCTCGCTGCCTAACCGCAGATAGTCGATGGCTGCATCTGACAGCATGGCACATATTTCGTCGACGGCACGGTTGGTATAGGCAGTCAGCAGGAGGGCAGCCGGCTTCATGACCCAAGAGGGCGGCGCCGCCAGCTCCTCCTCCACCAGGAAGCGCAGGGCCATGGATGTCTTGCCTGTGCCTGGCGGTCCTTGAATCAGGAAGTAGTCGCAGACTTGTTTGCTGCGCAGCAGGATGTCGTCGTAGTAGGGGTGATAGCTGCGTGATAGTTGTTGTGTCGTGTCGCATCGTGGAGCCTGCTGGCCCAACAGCAGGGCGCGTCGCTGTTGCGAGGCGGTGCAGAAGGCATGGATGGAGCGGATGGCTGATGTCGTCCCGATGTCTGAAGCGGCATGCTCAATGGCATAGTTGCCTGCGGGGAAGGCCTGCGGATTGTGCTGGGCGTCGTTCAGGCGGACGGTCACCTGTTCGTCGCTGAGCTGTTCGATGACACCTTTATATAATATAGCATGCCGGGCGTCAGGCTCTTTCTCGTAGCGATACAGGTATATCAGGTCGCCCCGGCGGAAATTCGGAGCCTCGGCAGTCTCCGCCGTGCAGGCTGTTCGCAGCACCACCATGGCACCACCTTGGAAAGGCAGTGTGGCCGGCGTGAGGCGATGGATAATGTTTCCCGTCTCTAACTTTTCCTCTAAGGGCATGTTCCATAGGTCGGCCTGCGAACCCACCTGCCCGTCGAGCCGCTGTGCCGTGCCTATCTTCTGAGCCAGTTGCTCGCGATAGACGAAGGTAAGCATGCGCTCCACATAGTTGCGCTCCGTATCTGTCAGGTGATGCAGCGGATAGAGCAAATGTTCGGCACGAGGCTTGACATAGCGGTTGAAAAAGTCGGCACGGTAGGGCCGTTCCAACAGGGTGGCAGCCTGCAAACCGGGCATAACGGCGGCAAAGCCGTCACGGGCAATCCGCAATTCCTGTGCTACGATGCGGTTGCGCAAACTG
The DNA here is from genome assembly GCA_017459445.1 of Prevotella sp. Taxonomy (GTDB): domain Bacteria; phylum Bacteroidota; class Bacteroidia; order Bacteroidales; family Bacteroidaceae; genus Prevotella. The sequence continues at coordinate 7,263 of JAFUDJ010000035.1, forward strand.
ATGGCTTCGCGGAACAGCTGGCGGTTGAAGTCCACCGCTATCAGTCCTTCGTCGGCAGGGTACTTGGAATATAGCAGTCGGATGTCCAACTGGTGGGCAGCGAGTTGGAAGTTGTAGCGCAGCACACCGCCATAGAGTAGCAGCTGGATATAGTGGTCTTCCTTGTATTGTCCCCACTTCTTGCCAGATTTCTGCTCCACCAGCAGGCGCATATCGTCGGTCATCAGGTCGACGCGCCCCTGCAAGCCCAATTGTTCGCAGACGAACGACGGCTCCAGCAGGGCGCGGCTGTAGTCGTAAGGCTGGCGGTTCTTTTCTTCGCGTTTCCCAAAGAGCTGCTCTACGGATTTGCGGATGTTGTCGACCTGCTGGCGGGCTGCCTCTTTGAACTGTTGCGGCTCGAAGTCAGGACAAGTACAGAACTGCAGGGCCTGTTTCCGGAAACAGGCCCGTAGCGTGCCGGCAAAGCTGAAGTCTGGCTGGTGGATGAGGTCGTCAAGTGCGGAACCGGCAAAATTTCCCAGCAGAATCTGTGGGGTGTTGGCGCGTGGCTTCATGCGGTTGAGCAGATAGCTCAGCGGATGGTGCCCGTAGTCCTGAAAGCAAGCGGCAATGGCTGAGATGTCGACCAGGAAGTCGGGCTCCACGACGATGATGCCGGGTGTGATGACCATCGGCGCTGCAGGGGTTGCCGACGGGTCGTCACAGCGCACTCCGTCGAGCACGTTCAACTGTGTGCCGGTTGTCAGCAGAGCCGGCAGTGTCTTGTCGGTAATGCGGATAATGACTGCTCCGTGGCTGCTGGTGCCCATGATGCGCTGTTCGTTCCATTGGGTGACGACGCAGCGCAGATAGCTTATCTGGCCAGAGAACTGCTCTCTTGTCGCAGCCTTTTGCCGTGGGTCAGTGCTCATCGGTGCCAAGGAGTGCCGCCAGCTCTTTCATACCCTCCGAAGCGCCTTTCATGATTTGTGTCACATTGCTGCCGGCGCTGACGGGCTTGGGGTCGATGAGGTAAACTGGGACGCCGGGCCGCACATAGTGGATGAGGCCTGCGGCAGGATACACGTTCAGCGATGTGCCGATAATGATAAAGATGTCGGCCTGCTGGGCGTAGTCGGCTGCCACAGTGATGTTGGGGACGGCCTCGCCGAAGAATACGATGTAGGGACGTAGCAGCGAACCGTCGCCAGCCTTTGTGCCTGGTGTTATCTCGCAGTCGTCAGGGGTCAGCTGGCGGATGTAGCGGGTGTCGTCGACATCGCGGCTCGAACATACCTTCATCAGCTCGCCATGTAAGTGGATAACGTGCGAGGAACCTGCCTGCTCGTGCAGGTTGTCGACATTCTGGGTCACCACGGTGACGTCGTACTGTTTCTCCAAGGCTGCTACCAGGCGGTGCCCCTCGTTAGGCTTTACGTTCCAGCACTTTTTACGCAGCATGTTATAAAAGTTCGTCACCAGGGTAGGGTCGGCCTCCCAACCTTCATGCGTGGCAACCTTTTCCACCGGATATTCCTCCCACAGGCCGTCAGCATCGCGGAAAGTCTTCAGTCCACTCTCTACAGACATGCCTGCACCAGTCAAAACAACAATCTTTTTCATAAGCGGTCAGAATTAGTTTTCCGTGCAAAGATAACGATTTTTTTGAACACATAGCCTTAGCGAGACAGAGAATTATATTAAAAAAATTAAAAACTCCGTCTCTCTGTGTCTTTGTGTACCATATTTTATATACCTTTGCAGCCGATTTTTATTCGCATCTTTTAATATATTAATGTATAGCAATGGATAAAGTAAGTTATGCACTGGGGCTTGGCATTGGTCAGCAGTTAGTACAGATGGGAGCCTCGGAACTGAATATCGACGATTTTGCACTGGCTATCAAGGACGTCATAGCCGGTAACGAGCTGAAGGTGGCTCACCGCGACGCACAGCGCATCGTGCAGGAATACTTTGCTGCACAGGAGGAGAAAATCAGTAAGCAGCGGCGTGAGGCTGGCAAAGTGCACAAGGAGGCCGGCGAGAAATATCTGGCAGAGAACGCCAAGAAGGCTGGTGTCGTGACGCTGCCCAGTGGCCTGCAATATCAAGTGCTGAAGGAAGGTAACGGCAAGAAGCCCACGGCAAAGGACTCGGTGAAGTGCCACTATGAAGGATTTCTGATAGACGGTACCGTGTTCGACTCCTCCGTACAGCGTGGAGAGCCTGCCGTGTTTGGCCTGCAGCAGGTTATCGCAGGATGGACGGAAGGCCTGCAGCTGATGCAGGAGGGTGCCAAGTACCGTTTCTTTATTCCTTACCGTCTGGCGTATGGCGAGGGTGGTGCCGGAGCATCCATTCCTCCGTTTGCTGCACTCGTCTTTGACGTGGAACTGATAGAAGTGATGTAGGATAATAAGATATAAACTTTATATAAAGAAATGAAAAAATTTACTTTTGCTGCCATTGCTGCAGCAACTGTCGTTATGATGAATTCATGCGGCAACGGCACTCCGAAGGCTAACCTGAAGAGTGATGTGGACACGGTAAGCTATGCCATTGGTATGGCTCAGACACAGGGTTTGAAGGATTATCTGGTAGGTCGCCTGGGCGTTGACACCGTCTATATGGACGACTTCATCAAGGGTCTGAACGAAGGCGCTAATGCAGGTGACGATAAGAAGAAGGCAGCCTACTATGCCGGTATCCAGATTGGCCAGCAGATTTCCAACCAGATGATGAAGGGGATTAATCACGAACTTTTCGGCGAGGATTCTACCAAGACTATTTCGCTTAAGAACTTCATGGCCGGATTTATCAGTGGTACTACTGGCAAGGGCGGATTGATGACGGTTGATTCTGCCGCACAGGTTGCCCAGGACATGATGCGTCGCATCAAGGCCAAAAACATGGAGAAAGAATTCGGCCCCAACAAGAAAGCCGGTGAGGACTTTCTGAAGGAGAATGCCAAGAAGGAAGGCGTCAAGGTGCTTGAGAGCGGCGTACAGTACAAGGTTATCAAGGAAGGTACCGGTGCACTGCCTAAGGATACTTCACTCGTGAAGGTTCACTATGAGGGTAGGACGCTTGACGGTAAGGTGTTTGACAGCTCCTATAAGCGTGGCAATCCTGCTGACTTCCGCGCCAATCAGGTTATCAAAGGTTGGACAGAGGCTTTGGTACACATGCCTGCTGGTTCTGTCTGGGAGGTCTACATTCCTCAGGAGCTGGCCTATGGCGAGCGCCAGCAGGGTGCTGACATCAAGCCCTTCTCGATGCTGATTTTCAAGATTGAACTACTTGAAGTAGATAAGGCGAAATAATGAAAAAGATGTTCACTGTAGCACTCGCCCTGCTTGTGGCGGGTGCTTCTTTGTCTACTGTGCAGGCAGGGAAAAAGGATAAGAAAGCTAAGCAGCAGACGGCAGAGGCTGCACAGCCTGCCGTCCGTCTGGCAACGGCCAGCGACTCGCTGAGCTATTGTGCCGGTTATGTGCTGGCCGACATCGTGCGCAACCGTTTCTTGGCAGGGTTAAGTGACGAGGTTAAGGGCACGGCGGACTCGTTGCAGATGTCTTTAGCCTATCAGGGACTGTTTGATGCCTTGCAGGGTGATACAACTCTTTTCAAGACTCAGCCTGCTGAAACGTTCCTGAACGAGCGTGTGTCCAAGGCCCGCAAAGCCAAGGAGGAAAAGCAGATGGCAGCCGGAAAGGCTTTCCTTGAAGAGAATGCCAAGAAGGATGGGGTCTTCGTGCTGCCCAGCGGTCTGCAATATAAGGTGCTGACACCGGGCGACGGCCCTGTTGCCAAGGCTACAGACAAGGTTAAGGTGCACTACGAGGGCCGCCTTATTGACGGTACCGTGTTTGACTCCAGCTATAAGCGTGGCCAGCCTACGTCGTTTGCACCCAACCAGGTTATCAAGGGCTGGACGGAAGCCCTTACCATGATGCCCGTCGGTTCCAAGTGGCAGCTGTATATTCCGCAGGAATTAGGCTATGGCTCACGTGGCCAAGGTCCTATTCCTCCTTACAGCACCTTGATTTTTGACGTTGAGGTGTTGGGAATTGAGAATTAATTAAGGTAACAAGCCTATGCAAGAGACAAGACAGAATAAGATAGCACGTCTGCTCCAGAAGGAACTCAGTCTGATATTCCAGGAGCAGACGCGCTCGATGCACGGCGTGATGGTGAGCGTTACCCGTGTCAAGATATCGCCAGACCTGAGCGTCTGCACCGCCTATCTCAGCATTTTCCCGTCAGAGCGCGGCGAGGAGTTGATAGGCAACATCACTCGTAACGAGAAACAAATACGCTATGAGCTGGGCACCCGCATCCGTTATCAAGTGCGCATTGTACCGGAGCTGCGCTTTTTCATAGACGACTCGCTCGACTATATTGACCGTATTGACGAACTGCTGAAGAAGTGAATAGTGAAAAGTGAAAAATTTGCTCCCGCATGAATTTTCCTTTTTATATTGCGCGTAGATACCTCTTTTCCAAAAAGTCGACCCATGCCATCAATGTCATCAGCGGCATCTCCGTGATAGGTGTTGCGACGGCTACCATGGCCTTGGTGGTGACGCTGTCGGTGTTCAACGGTTTCCACGACCTTGTGGCATCGTTCTTTACGCAGATGGACCCGCAGCTGAAAGTGACACCCGTCAAGGGAAAGACGGTACCTGCTGACGACCCGCTGCTGACGAAGATACGCCAACTGCCCGAGGTGGAGGTTGCCACCGAATGCTTGGAAGACCAGGCTTTGGCTGTTTATGGCGACCGCCAGTTGATGGTGAAAGTCAAAGGTGTGGAGGATAACTTCGACCAGTTGACGCATATACGGGAAATCCTTGAAGGTGACGGTGACTTTGAGTTGCATGCCGCAGACATGAACTATGGCATCCCCGGTCTGGGCGTGGCCTATCAGTTAGGTCTGGGCTATACCTATGAGCATCCGCTAAAAATCTATGCGCCGCGTCGCGAAGGCCTGCTGGACATCAGCAATCCTGCCGACGGCTTCGTCGCGGACGACCTGTATTCGCCTGGAGTCGTGTTCTGCATGAAGCAGGGCAAGTATGACAAGCATTATATCCTCACCTCTATCTATTTTACGCGACAGTTGTTCGACCAGCAGGGGATGGTATCCTCCTTGGAACTGCGCCTGAAGGCGGGCAGCGACTTTGAACGTGTGAAGGAGCGTATGCAGCAGATTGCGGACAACCGCTTTCAGGTTCGCGACCGTTATGAGCAGCAGGATGATACTTTTCGCATCATGAAAGTCGAGAAGCTTATCGCTTATATTTTCCTGACGTTTATCCTTGTTATCGCCTGTTTCAACATTATTGGTTCTCTGTCCATGCTGATTATTGACAAGCGGGAAGATGTAGTGACATTAAGAAACCTTGGTGCCACCGACCGCCAAATCAGCCGCATCTTCCTCTTTGAGGGACGATTGATTTCTCTGATGGGAGCCGTCATGGGCATCCTTTTGGGATTGCTGCTTTGTTGGCTGCAACAGCAGTATGGACTGGTGAGGCTGGGACAGTCGGAAGGTTCCTTCGTGGTTGACGCCTACCCCGTAAGCGTCCATCCCTTGGACATAGTCAGTGTCTTCCTTACCGTTGTCGTCGTCGGCTTCCTCAGCGTCTGGTATCCTGTCCGCTATTTCTCCCGTCGCCTGCTACCAAGGTAGCAGGACGACTCCATGCTGTTTCTTGCCATCCATCATGATTTTCAACGGTTGGTCGAAGCGGACATGGCGTACGTGTTGTGTTTCCTCGACGGCCGGCATGGCATCGAGGATTTCTTTTTGCATCACTCCGTCGCCTGTATAGGTGTTGACCGTAAAGTAGCCGACGCCGAAGGATGTCAGGTTCTGGAAGAAGTGTGTTCCCTGGGAGGGGTCTACATGGTAGTTCTTCAGCCCCAATTCGACGATGATGCGGGCTGCAGAGATGTGCGGCCACTTGACGGGTATGCCAAGCCACGGGTCGCTGCTGCCCCACCGGCCTGGACCGATGAGAATGTAGTTCTTGTCCTCGTTGAGGAAGTGGCGGTTGATTCGCTCTATTTCTTCTGCTATCTGCGGGTTGTTGGCGGCAGTGAAGTCATCGCTGGTCTTGACATACACTACGTCGACGACATCCTCGGAGATGCCATGCCCTAAGGAGTTGTGGGAGCGGAGCAGGCATTGCTCGTCGGCAATGGCAGACAGGTCTTCGTCGAGCAACTGCTTGGAGTCGACGATGGGGCGTATCTGGAGAAGATAGAAATCCCCCTGGGTTGGTTTTGGCCCCATGTTACAGGCAAATTCTATCTCCACAGGACGGCGCATCTCCTCAGAGCCGTATTTCTGGGCCATTTGCAGCAGTTCCGGGAGAGGAAAGATGCCTTGTTGCAGCACACCGCAAAATGAGATGACCTTGCGGCCTCCCTCGTAGATGCCGTCGCGTATAACCTGGTCATAGGGGTCGTACGTGGAGGCTATGCCGTTCAAGGCGCCGTCTTTGTCGGCTTCTTTTACGCGAAGGTTCAGTATGTTGAAACCGTCGTCGACCTTGAAGTCGTCGCCGACATGCGACATGTCCAGGGCATAGAAGCGCGTCTGTGTCTCCTTTAGTGCCGTCTCCAGCTCAGAGGTTTGCAGCACCTGGTGCGGATGGTAGGGTGATACGCGTAGCGTCTGACCGCCGTCCACGATGTATTTTCCCAATCCTAAAGCCAGGGACGCAATGCCTTCCTCGGCCAATTCGTCGCCGATAGGGTAGTAGTTCAGTGAGCGCAACACCCCAGAGAACGTAGGATAGAAGCGGTCGCCATACTGCTGGCCCACTACTTCTTGCAGGATGACGGCCATCTTCTCCTGGTCGATGACATTTGAAGTGGCGGTCATGTAGGCTTTCGAGTCCTTGTAATACACCGAGGCATAGACGGCCTTGATGGCACAGGCCAGCATGCGCAGCATCTCGTACTTGTCGGTGAGCCAGGGAATCATATAGGTAGAGTAGATGCCGGCAAAGGGCTGGTAGTGCGAGTCTTCAAGCAGTGATGACGAGCGTACGGCAATGGGCGACTTGATGGCTTCGAAGAAAGTGAAGAAGTCGGCTATCAGGGCGTCGGGTAGCTGGGCACGCATGAAGTGCTGTAGGATTTCCTCGTCGGGAGCATCGCTGAGGGCGATACCCCACAGGTTGTTCTTATCCATGAATTCGTCGAAGAAGTCCGTACATAGCACGACGGTCTTCGGAATCTGTACGGTGGCATTCTCAAACTGGTTCAGCTCCGGATGGCGCTTGATGATGTTGTCGAGGAATGCCAGGCCACGGCCCTTGCCGCCTAACGAGCCTTCACCGATGCGGGCGAAGTGGGCGTAGCGGTCGAACTTCAGACGGTCGAAGACGGCCACAATGCCGATGTTCTTCATCCGACGGTACTGCACAATGGCATCGAAGATAATCTGACGGTGAGCGTCCACGTCCTGTAGCTTATGCCATGTGACTGTCTTCAGAAACTGCGAGACGGGGAAGATGGCACGGGCGCAGAGCCAACGGCTCATGTGGTTGCGTCGGATGTGGCGCAGAAACGAGTCGTGGGGAATCTTGAAGATGTTGTCCTGCAACTCCTTCAGCGTAGACACACGGCACACTTCTTCCTTGGTCACCGGGTCGCGGAAGATGAAGTCGCCGAAGCCCATGTGCTCTTCTATGAGCTGGCGTAGGTCGACGTTCATCTTCTTCGAGTTCTTGTCAACGAAGTGGAAGTGCTCGGCCTCGGCCTTCGCCTTGTTGGCTATCTCTGAGCTCTGCAGGATAAGCGGGACGTATTCGTCGCGTCTTCTTATCTCTCTCAGCAGTTTCAGGCCTGCCTCGGCGTCGCCCTCCTCGACGTGGCTCAGTCGTCCCTCATGGGCTTGCATCGGAAAGCGGGTGTCGGAGATAACACCCAACACATTGTCGTGATACCGCTCATACCATTCCATTGCCTCCTCATAGTTCGTGGCTAAAACCACTTTCGGGCGGCCACGTTTACGCTGGGCGGCAGCATGAGGATTCAATGCCTCTGTAGAGAAGTTCTTCGACTGGGCCAATATATAATTATATAGGTTAGGCAGCACACTGGAGTAGAAGCGAATGTTGTCCTCTACCAGAAGAATCATCTGTACACCAGCCTCTTTCACGTCGTGCTCAATGTTCATTTTGTCCTCTATCAGCTTGATGATGCTGAGAATAAGATTCGTATTGCCTAACCAGCAGAATACGTAGTCGAAGATGGACATGTCCTCGTTCTCAATGCGCTTGGTGATGCCGTGTGAGAAAGGCGTCAGCACCACGCAGGGCACCTGCGGCGCCATGTGTTTGACATCGCGGGCCACGGCAAAGGCGTCGTTGTCGGCAGTACCTGGCATGCAGATGACCAGGTCGATGTCTGTCGTCTGCAGCACTTGGTCTGCCTCCTCCGTCGTCGACACCTGGGTGAACGTAGGCGGGTAACGCATGCCTAACTCGCTGTACTCGTCGAACAGTTTCTCGTCAATACGTCCGTCATCCTCCAGCATGAAGGCATCATACGGGTTGGCTACTATCAAGACATGAAAGATGCGCCGTGTCATCAGGTTGACGAATGACACATCCTTCAAGAAGAAGTTATTGAACTCTTGGGGTATCTTTGTTTCTGTCATTGTGTGTATTTACTCTGCTTCTGTTTGTATGACCATACAAGTGCTTGCCCTCTTGTAACAAGATTGCAAAGTTAGCAATTATTTGCGAGATTCTTTCACTTTTTACGTTATTTAAGCAAACAAGCCACTGATTTCTGTTGCTGCTCACAGCTCCTTGTAGGGTGAAAAGTAAGAGGTGGAAAGTTAAAGAATTATAAATATTGTTATATTGCTGATTATTTATGTTGCGTATTCTATTTATTCTGTGTACCTTTGCACCGCAAAAGTGCTCGTTGCGCTGGCATTAAAGCTATCAAGGCACTGGAAAAGAGCGACTTAGGCTTCAGAAAGAAGGAAAAGTTCGTTTCTTTTTTAGCTGTGTTCATAGGTGAAGATGCGGTGTTGGGCACGGAAACAATAGCGAATAATACATATTATATATTGCATTTATTAAATTTAAACTGAAATGCCAGGATTAATTGGAAGAAAAATCGGAATGACATCCGTTTTCAGTGCCGACGGTAAGAATGTACCGTGCACTGTTATCGAAGCTGGTCCTTGTGTTGTTACTCAGGTGAAGACCGTCGAGAAGGACGGCTATGCTGCCCTTCAGTTGGCTTATGGTGAAAAGAAGGAAAAGAACACCACCAAGCCTATGATGGGCGTTTTCAAGAAAGCCGGTACGACACCGAAGGCCCACTTGGCCGAGTTCAAGTTTGACGAGGAGCACAACCTCGGAGACACGATTACCGTCGACCTCTTTGCTGATGCAGAGTTCGTCGACGTAGTTGGTACTTCTAAGGGTAAGGGTTTCCAGGGTGTTGTGAAGCGCCACGGCTTTGGTGGCGTTGGCCAGAGCACTCACGGTCAGGACGACCGTCTGCGCAAGCCGGGTTCTATCGGTGCTTGTTCTTATCCCGCCAAGGTGTTCAAGGGAATGCGCATGGGTGGCCAGATGGGTGGCGACCGCGTGACGACGCAGAATCTCAGAGTGTTAAAGGTAATTCCGGAACATAACCTCATTCTTGTGAAGGGTAGCTGTGCCGGTTGCAATGGTTCAACAGTTTTAATCGAGAAGTAAGCTATGGAAATCAATGTATTGAACATCAAAGGTCAGGAGACCGGACGTAAGGTTACGTTGAATGAGGCCGTCTTCGGTATTGAACCTAACGACCATGTTATCTATCTGGATGTGAAGCAGTATCTGGCTAATCAGCGCCAAGGCACTGCAAAGGCTAAAGAGCGCTCGGAGCATGCTGGCTCTACCCGTAAACTGGGTCGTCAGAAGGGCGGCGGCGGTGCTCGTCATGGTGACATCAACTCTCCGCTGTTGCGTGGTGGTGGCCGTGTGTTCGGTCCGAAGCCCCGCGATTATAGCTTCAAGCTGAATAAGAAGGTGAAGGCCCTGGCTCGCCGTTCGGCTCTGTCGTACAAGGCTCAGGAGAATGCTATCATTGTGGTTGAAGATTTCAGCTTCGACGCTCCTAAGACGAAGGAGTTTTTGACTATTGCCAAAAACCTAAAGGTTGACGGAAAGAAGATGCTAATGGTGCTGCCCGAGGCCAGCAAGAATGTGTATCTGTCGGCTCGCAACCTACAGAAGGCAGAGTGCATCATTGCCGCTAATGTTAACACATACAAGGTGCTGAATGCCGACGTGATGGTTATCACAGAGAACTCGCTGAAAGCTATCGATAGTGTGCTGGGTTAAATAGTAAATTGTAAATTGTCAAATAGTAAATAAAGATGAGTTTTATTATAAAGCCTCTGATTACAGAGAAGATGACCAACATCACAGAGAAGTCATCTGTCGACAAGAAGCTGCGCGCACTTAACGAGAAGGCTGCCCAGAAGCTGGGCGCTAAGGCTGAGAAAGTCAGCTATGTCGTAAAGCGCAAGGGCAAGCCCGACGAGACAAAGGAGAAGACGGTCTTCACCTATACCAAGCCTGCCCGTCAGAAGTATGGTTTCATTGTGAAGCCTGAGGCAAACAAGATTGAGATTGCCAAGGAAGTTGAGGGACTTTACAATGTGACTGTTGAGGATGTGAACACACTTCGCTATGCCGGCAAGCGCTCAAGCCGCTATACCAAGGCTGGTCTCGTGAGAGGCCACAAGAATGCGTTCAAGAAAGCAATCGTTACTCTGAAGGAGGGCGACAGCATTGATTTTTATAGCAATATTCAATAATAAGAAATGGCAGTACGTAAATTAAAGCCCGTAACTCCGGGCCAAAGACACAAGGTTATTGGCACGTTCGAGGATATTACTGCATCCGTGCCAGAGAAGTCTCTCGTTTACGGTAAGCGTTCTACCGGCGGTCGAAACAACACCGGTAAGATGACTGTCCGCTATATGGGTGGCGGTCACAAGAAGAAGTATCGTCTCATCGACTTCAAACGAGAGAAGGATGGTGTTCCAGCTGTAGTGAAGACAATTGAGTACGACCCGAACCGTTCGGCTCGTATCGCCCTGCTTTACTACGCTGATGGTGAAAAACGTTATATCATTGCTCCTAACGGACTGGAGGTTGGTGCAACCTTGATGTCGGGTGCGGAGGCAGTGCCTGAGGTAGGTAATGCCCTTCCGTTGGCCAACATTCCCGTGGGTACCGTGATTCACAACATTGAATTGCGTCCCGGACAGGGTGCCCTGCTGGTTCGTTCGGCTGGTAATTTCGCTCAGCTGACCTCTCGCGAGGGTAGCTACTGCGTGATTAAGCTTCCTTCTGGCGAGACCCGTCAGGTGCTCTCTGCCTGTAAGGCTACAATCGGTAGTGTCGGTAACTCTGACCACGCACTGGAACAGTCGGGTAAGGCTGGCCGTTCGCGCTGGCTGGGTCGTCGCCCGCACAACCGTGGTGTTGTCATGAACCCGCATGACCACCCGATGGGTGGTGGTGAAGGCCGTCAGAGCGGTGGACATCCGCGTTCACGCAAGGGTCTGTACGCTAAGGGTCTTAAGACTCGCGCACCGAAGAAGCTTTCGAACAAGTACATTATCGAGAGAGCTAACAAGAAGTAATCACGAAACCAAAAAGAGTGTAAATTATGAGTCGTTCACTTAAAAAAGGCCCGTACATCAACGTATCGCTTGAGAAGAAGGTTCTCGCCATGAACGAGAGCGGTAAGAAGAATGTCGTAAAGACCTGGGCCAGAGCTTCAATGATTTCCCCGGATTTCGTGGGACATACTATTGCAGTTCATAACGGTAACAAATTCATCCCTGTCTACATTACTGAGAACATGGTGGGACACAAGCTGGGCGAGTTTTCTCCTACGCGTCGTTTCGGTGGCCATGCCGGTAACAAGAAATAAGCTCCAGGGAGAATAAGAAATTAAGAAATTAAGAAATTATAATAATGGGAGCAAGAAAAAGATTAGCGGCTGAAAAGATTAAAGCAGCCAATAAGACACAGTATTTTGCAAAGCTGAAAGGCTGCCCCTCTTCACCCCGCAAGATGCGCTATGTCGTTGATATGATTCGCGGCATGGAGGTGAACCGCGCCCTGGGTGTGCTGCGGTTCTCGAAGAAGGCAGCTTCTGAGAACGTCGAGAAGCTTCTCCGTTCGGCTATCGCCAACTGGGAGGCCAAGAATGACCGCAAGGCAGAAGACGGCGAACTGTATGTGAGCCGCGTCTTCGTTGACGAGGGTGTGACTATGAAACGTATGAGACCGGCAACTGCGGCAGTGGTGAGCGAAGGTGATTTTTCATAGGCAAGAATTCGTTCAAAGGAAAGGAGAGACAGAAAAAAGGCCGGGATTGTGGCATAGACGAATGTGGAATACAGGAGGAAGGGAAAAAAGAGAAGGGCGGCCCCAAAGAGGAGGGAAGGCTTTTTGAGACCGAGACCATCCGAACTACTGAGGCGCATGA
>JAFUDJ010000036.1 GCA_017459445.1 Prevotella sp.
GAGGAATAATTTGCAACTTTCCCTTATAGGAAATTATTTAACCCCAAGGCTAAATGTTTTCCTTTATACGAAAGTTTATAATTCTTCTTCCACATCCTCCACACTTCACAAGAAACGCCATCGTAAATATGCCGCTTAGACATTGCAAATCACATACTTAGCACCTGTAAACCATATACTTAGACATCGTAAACCATATACTTAGACATCGTAAACCATATACTTACGCAACGTAAACCATATAGTTTTTATAAAGCTCATATAAGGAAAAGCCTGGCAAACGGGGTGGTCGTCAGGCTTTTCCTTATATGGGGGTTCGTATAGATGTCCTTTATTTGTTCACCTGGAATTTGGTGCAGCCGTCCTTGAAGAAGGCGTTAATCTGCTTGGCGGCAGCGATACCGGCGTTGATGTTGGCCTCGGCGGTTTGGGCGCCCATCTTCTTCGGTGTCGAGAAGTAGCGGCCCTCGAACTGCTGGAAGTCAGCGTTGGCATCGGGCATGATATCGGTGACGAACTTCAGGTCTTCGCGCTCTTGCATCAGCTTCAGCAGCTCCGGCTCGTTGATGACTTCCTTGCGGGCGGTGTTCACCAGGATGCCGCCCTTCTTCATCTTGCCGACCAGGGCGTAGTTGATGCTCTGCTTGGTCTCCGGCGTAGCGGGGATGTGCAGCGACACGACGTCGCACTGCTCGAACAGGGCATCTTGATTGGCCACGGCGTGTACACCGGCGGCCTCGATGACGTCGGCAGGGCAGAAGGCGTCGTAAGCATAGACCTCCATGCCGAAGCCTTTGGCGATGCGGGCCACGTTGCGGCCGACGTTTCCGAAGGCGAGGATGCCCAGTTTCTTGCCCATCAGCTCCGTGCCGCTCTTGCCGTTGTAGAAGCCGCGAACGGCCATCACCAGCAGTCCGAACACCAGTTCGGCCACGGCGTTGGCGTTCTGTCCGGGGGTATTCTCGGCCACCACGTTGTGAGCCGTGGCGGCGGCGAGGTCGATATTGTCGTAACCGGCACCGGCACGCACGACTATCTTCAGCTGCTTGGCAGCGTCGAGCACTTCGGCGTCTACCTTGTCAGAGCGGATGATGAGTGCATCGGCATCCTTCACAGCGTCCAGCAGCTGTGCCTTCTCTGTATATTTCTCCAGCAGGGCCAGCTCATTACCAGCGGCCTCTACCTCTTTTCTAATGCCCTCCACAGCAGCTGCTGCGAACGGCTTCTCTGTTGCTACAAGAATCTTCATAAATAAATTATTTTTTGAAACAAATTGGCACAAATGGGCACAAATTCAATTCACAAATTATAATTAATAATTATTTGCTCATATTTGTGGATAAAATTTGTGCCCATTTGTGTCAATTTGTTTCTTTATTATTTCTATTAGTGGTTAGCCTCGAATTCTTTCATGCAGGCGACGAGAGCTTGGCAGCCCTCAATGGTCTGTGCATTGTAGCACGAAGCGCGGAAGCCGCCGACTGAGCGGTGGCCCTTGACGCCCACCATACCCTTAGACGTGGCGAAGTCGAGGAAGTCTTTCTCCAGCTCCTTGTACTCGTCGGCCATGACGAAGCAGAGGTTCATGACGGAACGGTCTTCCACGTTGGCCGTACCACGGAACAGCTTGTTGCGGTCAATCTCGCCATAGACGATTTCGGCGCGCTGCTGTGCCAGCTTGTCCATAGCCGTGACACCGCCCTGAGCCTTAATCCAGCGCAGGTTCTCCAGTGCACAATAGATAGGCACCACGGGAGGAGTATTGAACATCGAGCCCTTGTCGACATGTGTACGGTAGTCGAGCATGGTGGGAATCTCGCGCGGAGCCTTTCCTAATGCGTCGTCCTTCACGATGACGATGGTGACACCGGCCATGGCCAGATTCTTCTGTGCACCGGCATAGATGGCATCGTACTTGGCAACGTCAATGGGGCGCGAGAAGATGTCGCTGGACATATCGGCAATCAGGCGTACAGGTACGTCAAGGTCCTTGCGAATCTCCGTGCCATAGATGGTGTTGTTGGTCGTGATGTGAAGATAGTCGGCATCGGCAGGCACCGTCCAATCCTTCGGAATGAACGTGTAGTTGGCATCGGCAGAAGAAGCTACTTCAACCACCTCGCCAAACAGCTTGGCCTCCTTCATAGCCTTCTTGGCCCACACACCCGTATTCAGGTAGGCTGCCTTCTTAATCAGGAAGTTGTAGGGTATCATGCAGAACTCCAGCGAGGCACCGCCACCGAGGAAGATGACCGAGTAGCCCTCGGGGATGTCGAGCAGCTCCTTGACCAGAGCTACGGCCTCGTCAACGACAGGCTGGAAGTCTTTGGCACGATGGCTAATCTCCATCAGCGAGAGACCTGAGCCATTGAAGTCTAAACACTGCTGAGCGGTCTTCTCGATGACTTCGCGCGGAAGCATCGACGGACCGGCGTTAAAGTTGTACTTCTTCATTGTGTTTTGATGTTTGTTTAATTATGGTTTGATATGTTTGTTCCTAAATATGGTGCGAAATTACACTATTTTATTGAGACAGACAAATATTTAAGCAATAATTAAGTAAAAACACTGTTTTTTCTTAACCGTTGACAATCTCGTCTGCTATTCGCTCTGCTTGTTTCAGTACGGTTTCCGTGGCCAGCAGTTGCATGTCGGGCGGATAGCCATAGCGGCGCAAGAGCCGTTTGACGGCTACTTTCATCTTGGCTCTGACGTTCTCCTTGATGGTCCAGTCGATGGTAGCATTCTTGCGGATGGTATCGGTCAGCACCACGGCCAGTTCTCTCAGTTTGTCCTTGCCCATCAGTTCTTTGGCACTCTCGTTGTTGGCTACGGCGGTGTAGAAGGCATATTCGTAGGTCGATAGTCCCATCTTCTGGGCGTCCTCGTCTTTTTCCACGATGGTCTTGCTGAGCTTGATGAGTTCCTCAATGACCTCAGCCGCCGTGATGACTTTGTTGTGATAGCGGTTGATGCTGCGGTCGAGCATCTCCATGAGCGACTGACCTTCCACCACATTATATTTAGAGCGGGCCTTGATTTCGCCCTCCAGCAGCTTGCGCAGCACCTCCATGGCGATGTTCTTGTGCTCCATGCCTTTCAGCTCCAGCAGGAACTCTTCGGAGAGGATGGAGATGTCGGGTTTCTTGATGCCCGCAGCGTCGAAGATGTCGATGACCTTTTCCGATACCAATGCCTGGTCAATGACCTGGCGGATGGTGGTCTCTATCTCCTCGTCCGTGCGACCGCTGCCCGTATGGTCGAACTTACAGAGGCGTGCTTTCACGGCTTGGAAGAAAGCCACCTCGTCCTTTACGTCCATGGCCTGCTCATGTGGAATGGCAATAGCGAAGGCCTTGCCCAAGGCTGTGACTTCGTTGACAAAGCGCTTCTTGCCGTCCTCCAGCCCGAGGATGAAATCTTCGGTCTTCAGTATCCATGACAGCTTGCCCGATGTATTCTCTGCGAAGTACTGCTGATAGTCGAGTCCGTGCAGCATCTGCTCCACCACCTCCAGCTTCTCCTGCATCAGGGCCACGGCCTGTTCCTGCTGTTGCGTGGGGTCGCCCTTACCGCCAGAGTCGGAGTAGAACGACAGGGCTTTCTTCAGGTCGGAGGCTATTCCCAGATAATCAACCACCAATCCGCCGGGCTTATCCTTATAGACACGGTTCACACGCGCAATGGCCTGCATCAGATTATGCCCCTGCATGGGCTTGTCGATGTAGAGCGTGTGCAGACAGGGCGCATCGAAGCCCGTCAGCCACATGTCGCGCACGATGACCAGCTTCAGTTCGTCAGTCGGGTCTTTCATGCGCTCAGCCAGTGCGTGGCGCTGCTCCTTGGTGGTATGGTGCTTGGAAATCGTCGGGCCGTCGGAGGCTGAGGAGGTCATGACAACCTTGATGGCTCCCTTGGCCAAATCGTCGGAGTGCCATTCCGGGCGCAGTTTTACGATTTCGTCATAGAGGGCAGCGGCTATGCGGCGGCTCATGGCCACTATCATGGCCTTGCCCTCGAACACTTTCTGGCGCTC
Organism: Prevotella sp.; assembly: GCA_017459445.1. Classification (GTDB taxonomy): domain Bacteria; phylum Bacteroidota; class Bacteroidia; order Bacteroidales; family Bacteroidaceae; genus Prevotella. The sequence continues at coordinate 4,037 of JAFUDJ010000036.1, forward strand.
CTCGAAGTGCTGCACAATATCGGCGGCAATGTTCTTGATGCGCGAGGGACTGCCGATGAGTGATTCCAACTGCGTCCATTTGGCTTTGGCCTTCTGCACGTCATCCATCTGTCCGGTGGCCAGTTCCTTGTCTAAGTCGGCCACGAGCTTGCGGCCCTCGTCGCTCAGCGCCACCTTGGCCAACCGACTTTCGTAGAAGATGCGCACCGTGGCACCGTCCTCCACGGCCTGCGCAATGTCGTACACATCAATATAATGACCGAACACGGCAGGCGTATTGATGTCGGTCGACTCGATGGGCGTACCTGTAAAACCGAGGTAGGTGGCGTTGGGCAGGGCATCGCGCATATACTTCGCAAAGCCGTACTTGATTTCCGAACCAATCACCTCGTCGGCCTCGTTCTTCACATCCACCGTCTTGGCCTTGAAGCCATACTGTGTGCGGTGGGCCTCGTCAGCTATCACGATGACATTGCTGCGGTCGGTCAGCTGTTCGTAGACGTTACCTGTCTCGGGCTGGAACTTCTGGATGGTCGTAAAGATGACGCCGCCTGAGTTGACTTTCAATAGTGATTTCAGTTGCTCGCGGCTCTCGGCCTGCACGGGCGTCTGGCGTAGCAGCTGGCGCGAACCGGCAAAGGTGTCAAAGAGCTGGTCGTCCAGGTCGTTGCGGTCGGTGATGATGACCACCGTCGGATTATTCAGCCGTTGCACAATCTTGCCCGTATAGAAGACCATCGACAGCGACTTGCCGCTGCCCTGCGTATGCCAGACGACGCCAGCCCGATGGTCGCCGACAGCCTGTTCCTTCACGGTCTTGAAACCGAAGTTGGCGGGCGACTCGGCAGCCCTGTCGCCACCGATGTTGATGCCCGTGGCCCTCAACGTTGATTCCACCGCCTTGTTCACGGCGTAGTACTGGTGGTAGGCGGCTATCTTCTTCACGGTCTTGATGGTGGTGATGCCCGTCTTCAGGTCTTCCACCTTCTGTTTCTCGAAGACTATAAACGAGCGGATGAGGTCGAGCAGTGTGTCTTTCTTCAACATGCCGTTAATCAGCACTTCCAACTGACTCATCAAGGGCGATGCCATGTTCTCGCCGTCCTCCGTCTTCCAAGCCGAGAAACGGCTCAGTCCTGCCGACAGCGAACCGGCACGGGCCTCCAGTCCGTCGGAAATGATAATCAACTCGTTGTAGGTGAACAGCGAGGGAATCTGCTGTTTGTAGGTTTCTATCTGTCGGTAGGCACTCTCGATGGTGGCATTCTCGTCGGTGGCATTCTTCAGTTCCATGATGACCAGCGGCAGACCGTTCACAAACAGCAGCACATCGGGTCTACGGTTATGCCCGTTCTCAATAATCGTGAACTGGTTGACCACCGTAAACTCGTTGTTCCACGGGTCGTCAAAGTCGACTAACCAAACTCTCTGTCCCCGCTCCATACCGTCCTGATAGGTAGACACGGGCACACCCTCGGTGAGCAGTCGGTGAAACTCCTCGTTGTTGGCCAGCACGTCGGGCGACGCTATGCGCAACACGGTCTTCACAGCCTCGTCGCGCACTGCATCCGTCTGCGTCGGGTTCAGTCGTTTCACCGCCTGCTCCAACTTCTCCCTCAGCACCACCTCGTCGAACGCTCTCCGCATCGGCGTCTCTCCGTCGGGCGCTATCGCCGGCCCATACAGATACTCCCACCGCTTCGCCTTCAGCAAATCAATGGTCATCTGCTCAATATCCGATTCCAAGAGTTTGGTCATAATGATTCTATTTTGAATGTTGAAGTTGGAATATCTCCTTTTGTTTGCTAATCTCGCGTGCCAGTTCCTCTTCTGTGGGAAGAATCAGCTTATATTTCGAGGCAAATATCTGCTCATTTCCTTTTAATATAGAGTAACGGGCAATATCCTTGTCTGTCTGTGAACAAAGTAGGATGCCGATAGTTGGATTGTCCCCTTCCGTCCGTTTCAGTTCATCATACATTCGGACGTACATATCCATTTGCCCTACATCTTGGTGTGTTATTTTTCCTACCTTTAAGTCCACCAATACAAATGCCTTTAGCAGATAGTTATAGAACACCAAGTCTATGTAATAGTCTTCGGCTTCAGTTCTGATAAGTTGCTGACGGGCGACAAAGGCAAACCCTTTCCCCATTTCCATGAGGAAGTCGCTCAAGTTGTCAAGGATAGCCTGCTCCAAATCCTTTTCCTTATAGCCTTTATTCCCAGGCAACCCAAGGAACTCCAGCACAGTGGGATTCTTGATAAACTCCAACTTATCACGCTGGAACGCCTCAGTCTTTTCTTTCATTTCCTGTTCTACAGGTTCTTTCACCTGAGAAATCAGCATCCGCTCATAATACTGCGTATTGATATTGCGGTCAAGGGTGCGTACTGCCCACATCTGTTCCACGGCTTCTTTTAGATACCACCTGCGAGCTTCCTCATTTTCCACACGCATCAGCCGCTCATAATGAGACCACGACAATCGGGCAGACAGTGTCTGCCAAATGTCCGCTTTAGATTTAGCAGACACTGTCTGCTGAATTTGATTTGTCAATTGGTCAGACAATGTCTGACCTTTTTGGGCTTGAGATTGGTCAGACACTGTCTGACCAATCTGTAAAATGGGCAAATTTTTAAATGCCAAATAAAATTGGCGGAATAGTTTGAGATTTGTCTTTGAATAACCTTTCCCAAATTCTTCAGTTAAACTTTCCGATGCCAACTTTATAATGTAAGCACCATATTCCGCCTTCTCTTCACCTTTTTGCATTTGCTCCACAATGCGCTGTCCCAACAGCCAGTTAGCCTGCACCTGCGCATAGTTAATGGAGGCATAGGCCATTCCCCTTGCCGACTGGACTATCTGCTTCAAGGATTCCAAGAAATCGCGTTCCTCTTGGTTCTTTATTAGTTCATTTTTCATATTTCATTCTCTTTTATTCTCCGTTACTCCTAATTGTGAACACGCGTGTTCACTATCTTATAGGTTTTAGCAGGCACTGCCTGCTGAATCCTATATGTAATAAAACAGCCCATCACCCATTATATTGTTATTTCATTCGACATTAGTTTGGGCAAAAGCATGTTTCGCTGCTTAGCAAGAGTAATCATTTGCTTTTGATTACAATATATTTTTTCAAATAATGGTTCTACTAACCTATGAAAAGAGTGACATGTATCTTCATTAGGACAAGCAATGGATATGTTTGAAAAGTTTTTTGTATTCAAATTCAACGTTGCCGTTCCACCACTCGCCATTGCATTTAGCTCTTCATACATATTTTTCAACTGTAAGTAAAGGAAGTACCTATCTTCCTCCCTATACGGAATAATAGAATTGATCTGCTGGTTTGTCTGTGCTTCTTTAGCATTCAGCGCAACAAGTCCAACAGTCGCAATACAGCTTACAATAATAGAGAATGGAGGTAAGGTCTTTTCTTTTTGGAAATTTTGTCCTTCTCTTGTCAGAGAATCCTCACTTTCAAAAATGAAAGTCTTACCATGCATATCCGGAATCTTTATAAAAGGAATATCCCCACCAAAGTATCTACTTTCATTTTTGGGAGGAGTCTTACCACAAACAATTTTTCCGTACGACGACAATGGTTTCACGTCCCAATCCTCCTTAGCCTCTTCGATGAACCATTGGCGGAAGAGGGCTTCGGCCATTGCTTCCAGTGTCACATTCTCACGGTTCAGCAAATCAATCTTGTCGTCTAAAGAACTCAGAATTGAGACAATCTTTTCTCTCTCAACCATAGACTCCGGAAGATATATTGGAATACGATTAAGAGAATCTTGACTAAGTTTTGGCTGAACAGCTCCAGTGATGTAAGGATTCAAGTCCAAATTAGCAAAGTAATAGCAGATAAGTCTATTATGTATGTAATCAGACTTAACAATATGAGCATGATTATTTACCCAAAATTGTCCGTCAGCAAGAAAAGCAATTGGTGTCTGTCGAGAACGAAGATTTTCTCCATCTTCTGAAATCAGTACGTGTTCCCCCTCAAAAATATAATCATCAAGATAATCAATAATGTCTGAAGCGCCATAATAAGGGTATTTCCCTTTTCTTGCTGCTCTTTCAATAGAAGATAGAGGTTTTCGTTTAAAGTCCAAAATCTCAGCAATCTCTCCCAACTTATATTCTTTCCACTCGCTCATAGGTCTTATCAGTTCCTTAGTTTATATCTATATGATGACTAACATGTATACGTTTTGGCTTTTTGTATACACGTCAACATTTTCATGTATAGGTAAAGGACTTTCATATACGCTTGTATATTGTAATTCCAACTCTGCTGATATGCTCCAACAGTTCTGGATTTTTCAAAGATTTAAAGATGGAAATGTCGAACTGGTATGGGAGTAGCAAATCATCTATCGAGAGCTTCAATCTGTTTAAATCATGGCGAGACAACTCTTCACCCGTCAGTGTTATGTCAACATCAGAGAAGGGCTTGTAGTTGCCTTTTGCCCTGGAGCCATACAGAATGACGGATTCTATTCTGTTGTTTTCGGCAAACAGACGGCAAACTTTTTCTAATTCTATTTCTTTTAGTCCGTATGGCATCATCAAAACAGTTCTGGTTCTAATCCTGATAATTTAAGCATCTCTTTCTCAAATTTCTTAAACAGTGGATAATATTCTTCGACGACAGCCTCGTATATTTCATTTGCAGTTTCATCGTCATAATTATGGGATGTTTGATTACGGTCTTCGATAGACTCCATCCATGTCCCACTGTCTATAATCCCCATTTCCAATCCCTTCCGAAAAGCATCACGTGAGCCTTTGACATCTGTATATCCCTGATATTCCGCATAGTCTTTCATTACCTTCCATGCGAGCTCATGGGTATATTCAAAACGTTGGATAAGTCCTTCTTGGAGAAGATCGTCAACCTCTTCGCCCCAATCCATCTTTTCAGAAACAATATCAACGGCTTGCCCTAATTTGCGTAATGCTTTACGGTAGTTGCTAAAGCGTTGCAGCCAACGCACATCAGCTTTATTGTCACTTTGTTTCTCCATAATTCTAATATGTTTTTAATTAGTAATATTTGTTTATTGCATTATCTGAGTAAAGTGGAATTTCTCAGACGGTGTCTGAGGTTTTTGAAAATTGTCAACGGTGATGACGAATTCCGCAACAATGTCTCGGAAGTCTCGTGCTCTAAAGATTTTCCAAACAGTGTCTGGAAAATTGTCGACCTTGTATTATTCGGCCTCAATTTGGGGCCGAATTGTTCCACAAGTTGTAGAACAATTCGGCTTTCAAAATCATCAACAAGTTGTTGATGACTTGGAAGTAATTCTAATTGGTCAGCAAGTTGCTGACTAATTGAAATTTGCGCCACAGCTTGTGGCATATTTCCCGTTGTTTTGACAGAATCAAAATTGGCCCCAGCTTGAGGACGAATTCCAAAAGTCAGATTAATCAGTTTGCTCATACCTTATTATATATGTATCTTCTCCAGATTCGTACGGATAAGTTTGTTCAGCCGCTCTTCTTCCTTCAGATGCTCCTCGAACTCGGCTTTGAGGGCGGTGAAGCGCTCGGCGAAGTTGAAGTCGTCTTCCTCTTCGGGCAGACCGACGTAGCGGCCAGGGGTAAGGACATAGTCAAGTTCTGCCACACGGCTGACGGGAACGGAGGCGCAGAAGCCGGGGATGTCATGGTAGTCGGCAGATTCGTTGCGCCAGTGGTGGTAGGTATCGGCAATCTCGCGGATGTCTTCGGCAGTCAGTTCACGGGTACGGCGGTTGATGAGTCGGCCTTTGTTGCGGGCATCGATGAAGAGGATTTCGCCGGGATGGTAGGTTCGATTGCGGGTGACGAACCACAGACAGGCAGGAATCTGGGTGTTCAGAAAGAGCTTGGCGGGCAGGTTGACGATGCAGGCAATGAGGCCCTTGTCAATCAAAGCCTTGCGGATGTCACCCTCTCCGCCCGTCTTGGAGGTGAGCGAACCTTTGGCTAATACAAAGCCAGCCTGACCAGACGGCGCCAGATGGTAGATGAAGTGTTGTATCCACGCAAAGTTGGCATTACCCGTTGGCGGCACGCCATAGAGCCAACGCTTGTCACCACGCAGCAGGTCGCCGCTCCAGTCGCTGTCGTTGAAAGGTGGATTGGCCATCACATAGTCCACCTTTACGTCCTGATGGGCATCGTTGAGGAACGAGCCCTCGGTGTTCCACTTCACGTTAGAGGCGTCGATGCCGCGAATGGCCAGGTTCATCTTGCACAGCCGCCACGTGGTCTGATTGCTCTCCTGTCCATAGACGGAGATGTTGTCGATGCGTCCCTGGTGCTCCTTCACAAACTTCTCGCTCTGCACGAACATGCCACCAGAGCCACAGCAAGGGTCAAGCACACGGCCCTTGTACGGCTCCAGCATATTTACCAACAGCTCTACGACGCTACGGGGCGTATAGAACTGGCCTCCCTTCTTGCCCTCAGCCAAGGCAAACTCACCAAGGAAATACTCGAAGACATGGCCGAGCAAATCGGCACTGCCCGTACTGACGTTCGAAAGCGTGCTGTTGCCTATGAGGTCAATGAGTTCTCCGAGGCTCGTCGGGTCGAGATTCGGACGGGAAAAGACCTTTGGCAGCACGCCCTTCAGCGACGGATTCTCACGCTCAATGACGTCCATCGCATCGTCGATATACTTACCAATGAGCGGATTCTTAGCCTGCGCCACCAGATAGCTCCAGCGCGCATTTGCCGGCACGAAGAAGATGTTTTCGGCTTTGTATTCCTCCTTGTCCTCCGGGTCGGCCCCTTCGTCTTTCAGTTTGACCAGCTCTTGATACAGCTTCTCGAACGACACGGAGATATATTTCAGGAAGATGAGGCCCAGCACCACATGCTTATACTCGGCAGCATCAATATTCTTGCGCAGTTTGTCGGCCGCTTTCCATAGCTGTTTCTCCAACGGCTCTTCCATTTGTTCTTTCTTCTTTGCCATAACTTATATCTGTTATTGCAGACAAAGGTACGAATAAAAATTGGGAAACAAAAAGAAAGGCAAGGATTTTTATTTCCTTGCCAGATGTTAGTCCTAACGCTTAATGGACGGGCTCAATGATGGTTTTGATGCCTTTTATTTTCTCGCCCCTTGTGAGGTGCAGCACCTGTTGAAGCTTTTCACGGCGGACGGCGGCATAGGCGTAGCGGTCCTTGACGTCGATGCGGCCGATGTCCTGTGCTGTCAGGCCACCGGTTTTGCAGAGGAAGCCTACGATGTCGCCCTTGGAGATTTTGTCCTTCTTGCCCTTGCCGATGTAGATGGTGGACATCTTGGCCAGTGCCGGCTGTTGGGCGATGGGCGTTGGTTGGTAGTCTTCTACGTCGCCCTCTACGTAGTCAGGAATATGCTCCCCACTGCTGAGGATGAAGAACGAACGACCCGTAGCGTCCCAACGGGCGGTGCGGCCTACGCGGTGGATGTAGCCCTCTTCGCTCTCCGGCAGGTGGTAGTGGACGATGTTCTGGATATTGGGGATGTCAAGGCCTCGTGAGGCGAGGTCGGTGGCAACAAGCACGTTGGCCGACCCGTTGCTGAACTTGTATAGGGCGGCCTCGCGTTGCTGCTGTTCCAGTCCGCCATGAAAACAACTGGTGACGAATCCCTGCTCGCACAGATAGGTGTTGACGCGCTCCACGCTGTCGCGATAGTTCAAGAACACGATGCTGCTCTCGTCGCCAAAGCTAAGCAGCAGCTGGCGCAGCGTGTCTAGCTTATCCTTCTGCGGGCTGTGCACCTCGTACAAAGTGACGCGCTCGGAAGTCTGTTCGTCGTCGGGCAGAAAGTCGACCAGCGTGCCTTTCCTGGCCATGTTGACAAACTGCGGTATCTGCTCGGCATTGGTGGCCGACAGCAGAATGCGGCGCTTCAATCCGGGAAGGTTCCTGATAAGCTTCTGCATCTCGCCATGGAAGCCCATCTCGAGACATTTGTCGAACTCGTCGATAACAAGGTATTGGATGCCATAGCGCGATATGTTCTCCTTGTCTATATGGTCGTTCAACCGCCCCGGTGTGCCAAAGACCACCTGCGGGCGTACCTCTTTTAATACCTTGTGTTCATCCATCGTCGCCCGTCCGCCATAGCAGGCCGTGGAACGCAGGCCGCAGCCCATGCTCTTCAGCACCTCGTGGGATTGCAGTGCCAGTTCGCGCCCCGGCGTGACAACCACAGCCTGAACACTATCGGAGGCAGCATCAAGCAGCTGAACCAGCGGCAGCAGGTAGGCCAGTGTCTTGCCCGTCCCCGTAGGCGACAGTAAGACAACATCACCGTCGGAGCCAAGAATGGCTTCGGCGGCGTGTTGTTGCATCTCGTTCAGCGCACTGATGTGCAGCTTGGTCAGAATTCTCTCTATGTCCACGTCCCTCTCAGCTATGAACTACGAACAGTGAGCGACCTTACTTCTTCTCTTCCTTCTTGTCGGCTTCAGCCTTCAGCGTTGACTTATAGCGCTTGTTCAGGCCGTTGATGACGTCGTTGGTGATGTCGAAGCGCTTGGCGGCATACAGGATGTTGTCGCCCTGCTTGGTCAGGATGAGGTCGTACTTCTTGTCCTTGTTGTAGGCAGTCAGGAAGTGCTGCAACGAGTCGCGTAAGGCATCGTTATACTTTGCCGTCTCGTTGGCCAGCTCGTTCTCCAGACGGGCCTGCAGCTCCTGCAGGCTCTGCTGCTGGCGCTGGATGGCAGCCTGCTGGCTTTCGGCCTGCTCGCGGCTGGTGAATCCGTTGTTGTTCAGCTTCTGCTGGAAATTAACCATGGCGCTCTGCAGGGCCTGTCCCTTTGAGTTCAGGGTGTTGCGGGCGTTGTTGCTCTTCTTCTGGAGCACCAGCGAGAATTCCTTGCAGAATTCATACTGCGTCATCAGTGAATCAACCTCCACGTAGGCAATCTTCACGCCACTGGCGTCAGCGGCTTCCGTCTTTGCAGCAGGCTTCTCGTCCATTTTCGGACTCTCGTTGTTACATGATGCCAATGCTACCATAGCAACGGCGGCCATAAAAAGATACTTTTTCATTACTCTTTTGTTTTTTTCGTTATTTCGATATTTTGTTGTTCCGACATTTTTCAGCAACCGCAAACCGACTGCTTCGGCGCATTTCCCGGTCTTGGTCCATGACGCAGTGGATGTCCCTTTCCCGCATGGCCTGACTGTCGTGAATATGCTGTGAAGAGAAGGTCCCGTTCTTGCGGAAAATCAGTTTCACGCATAAAAAAGCCATGCCGATAGCAATTATTAACGTACTCGTGAGCAGTATTTTCATCATAAATGATTAATTTTGCGGTGCAAATTCGGTTGCAAAGGTACGAATAAAAGATTAAACATTTAATATTAAACATTAAAATAAACATTAAATATGAATAAAAGTGAGTTAAAACCTGCTGTTGTCTTCGAGCAGTTTGCGAAGATAAACCAGATTCCGCGCCCTTCCAAGCGTGAAGAGAAGATGATTGAATACTTGAAAAGCTGGGGCGAGAGCCACGGTTTGGACACCCATGTCGACGAGACGGGCAACGTCATTATCCGCAAGCCGGCCACTCCGGGCATGGAAGACCGCAAGACGGTCGTCCTGCAAAGCCACATGGACATGGTGTGCGACAAGCTAGTCGACTACGAGATAGACTTCGACCGTGACCCCATCAAGGCTTATATTGATGGTGAGTGGCTGACGGCTGAGGGTACGACCCTGGGTGCCGACGACGGCATTGGCTGTGCCATAGAGCTGGCCATTCTCGAAAGCAGCGACATCGAGCACGGTCCCATCGAGTGTGTCTTCACCCGCGACGAGGAAACGGGCCTGACCGGTGCCGAGGGTATGAAGGCCGGTTTCATGACGGGCGACTACCTCATCAACCTCGACTCCGAGGACGAGGGCGAGATATTCGTATCCTGTGCCGGTGGCCGCAACACCACCTGCCTGTTCCGTTTCCAGCGCGAGGCGGCTCCTGCCGGTTCCTTCTTCCTGCGTGGCCAGCTGAAGGGACTTGTTGGCGGCCACTCCGGCGACGACATCAACAAGCAGCGTGCCAACGCCATCAAGCTGTTAGGCCGCTTCCTGTATCAGGAGATACAGCGTTACGACGGCGTCCGTCTGGCTCAGTTCAACTCAGGCAAGATGCACAACGCCATACCCCGCGACGGTTCTTTCGTCATCGCCGTTCCCAACGAGGTCAAGGAGCATGTGAAGGCCGACTGGAACGTCTTCGCCTCGCAGGTGGAGGAGGAGTTCCACGTTACCGACACGTCGATGGTATGGACGCTGGATAGTACCGATGCCGAGCCGGTCATTGAGGAACAGGTGGCCCGCAACTTCATCTTCGCCCTGCAGGCAGTGGACAACGGCATCTACGCCATCTGTCAGGACCCGGCCCTCAACGGTATGGTTGAGACTTCAAGCAACATTGCCAGCATCGAGACGTCGGCGAACGACATCAAGATTGTGTCGTCGCAGCGTTCCAACGTCATGTCGAACCTCGACAATATGTGTGCCACCATCGGTGCCTGCTTCCTGCTGGCCGGTGCCGAGGTGAAGCATTCCGACGGCTATCCTGCCTGGAAGATGCGCTCGAACAGCGAGCTTCAGAAAATTGTCATCGACTCTTACAAGAAACTGTTCCATAAGGACCCCATTGTCCGTGGCATCCATGCCGGATTGGAGTGCGGCCTGTTCTCCGAGCGTTATCCCAACCTTGACATGGTTTCGTTCGGGCCAACCCTTCGCTATGTCCATACCCCTGACGAGCGCCTGCTGATTCCTACCGTCCAGATGGTTTGGGACCACTTGCTCGATGTGCTGAAGAACATTCCCCGGAAATGAAGAAGCTTCAATATTCCATGATGGCTGTCGTGCTGTTGCTGTTCGTCGCGTGCGGACGGCAACAGCGCGCCAAGTCGTTGGTCAAGGACTTTATGGAGGCCAACATGTCTGACTACGACAAAGTCAGCTTTGTCGACTTCTCGTCGGTCGACTCCACCCGTGTCGTCAGCGACTCGCTGATAGCTGCCATGCAGCAACAGTCGCCGTCGCATTTCCGCAAAGACGTGCACTACCAGTCGCGCAACGGTCGTGCGCTGATGTTCATCCGTGCTAAGTATCGCATGGACGAGGACACGCTGAGCGCCACTTTCTATATAGATAAGGAGATGACGGGTGTCGTGGCCTTCAAGGAAAACTGACCCTCTCTGCGAGGGGCTGTCAGCCCCGCTTGTTATCGCCACGCCTCAGCGGCAGAGCTTCAGCCGCAGCGAATTGAGTACGACGCTGACGCTCGAGAATGCCATCAGCGCTGAGGCCCACATGGGGTTTATCTGCCACGACACGCCGAAAAGGTAGGGTACGCCTGCCGCCAGCGGAATACACACCACATTATAGACGAAGGCCCAGAAGAGGTTCTGGTGTATCATGCCTACCGTCCGCTTCGACAGTGCGACGGCTTCGGCTATGCGTCGCAGGTCGTCGCTCATCAGCGTCACCTGTGCCACGTCCATGGCCACGTCGGTGCCGCGCCCCATGGCGATGCTCACGTCGGCCAGAGCCAGTGCTTGCGAGTCGTTGATGCCGTCGCCGACCATGGCGACGTGCCGGCCTTGCTCTTGCAGTTTCCTCACCAGAGCCTCCTTGTCTTGCGGCAGCACCTGTGCGCGGTAGTGGCTGATGCCTGCCTCCCGTGCCCAGTGGCTGACGCGCTCTTCCTTGTCGCCGCTCATCATGTAGACCTCAATACCCTGCTGTTGCAACTGTTGCATGGCTTCACGGGCATGCGGCTTCAGCTGCTCGCCGCCGGTCGGCGAGGGTAGGGAGGCCGCTGTTTCTTTGTCCGCAGGCATCGTTATGGTGCCGGTCTTGTCGACCACCATCGCGTCCACCTGCCGCAACTGCTCCAGTGCCGTTGCGTCTTTGATGAGGATGTTCCTTTCAGCAGCCTTTCCGATGCCTACCATGAGTGCGGTCGGCGTGGCCAGTCCCATGGCGCAGGGACAGGCAATGACCAGTACGGACACGGCTGACAGCACGGCCTGCGGCAGGAATGCAGCTCCCCCCGCTGCATACCATATTATGAAGGTAAGCAGGGCAATGGCCGCCACCGCAGGGACGAACACCAGGGCGATGCGGTCGACCACCCGTTGTACGGGAGCCTTCGACCCCTGTGCCTCCTGTACCATGCGTATCATGTTGGCCAATACCGTATCCTGGCCAACGGCCTCGGCGCGGAAGTATGTGGTGCCTTGCACGACAATGGTGCCGGCCAGCAGCTTGTCGCCTGCCTGTTTCTCCACCGGCACGGCCTCTCCCGTCATCATCGACTCGTCAACGGTCAGTGGCAAATGGTCATCGGCAGCTGGTAAATGCTCCATGGCGGTTCCGTCCACGGGCACCTTGTCGCCGGCACGCACCTCCAGGATGTCGCCCCGTTGCAGGGCGGCAATGGGCGTGTCGACGGGGTTGCCGTCGACCATGAGACGTGCTGTCTTCGGTGCAAGCTGTATCAGGCTCCTGATGGCCGATGCCGTGCTGTGCTTGGCGCGCTCCTCCATCAGGCGTCCCGTCAGCACGAAGGTGATTATCATCACCGACGCGTCGAACCACGTATGCCACTCAATGCCCCGGCTTCCCCAGTAGCTTTCGCCGAAGTAGGTGTTGAAGATGCTGAACAGGAATGAGATGCCCGTCGACAGGGCCACCAGCGTGTCCATGTTTGCTGCGCCGTGCATCAGCTGTCGGAAGGCGTTGACATAGAACTGGCGTCCGCAATACACGATGTTGAGCAGTGCAAGGATGGCCATCGTCTGGTTGTTTGCCTCGCGCGTACCTATATTTATAAGGTGCATGGACAGAGCCATCACCGCCAGTGCAAACAGCCACGACAGCAGCACCTTCCTGCGCAGCGTCGTGTACGCCTTGTGCTCAATGGCCGCTACGTTGCGGTCGCTCTCGACGACCATGTCGTAGCCTATTGCTGCCAAAGCCTCTTTCATCAGCTGCGGCGAAGTCACGCTGTCGTCGTATTCCACCAGTGCCGTACGGGCAGGCAGGTTGACGGATGCCCTCGCCACGCCCTCCGTGGCGTTCAGCTTCCGTTCCACACTGGCCGCGCACCCGGCACACATCATGCCCAGCACGGCGAAAGTCTTCTTTTCCATCGTTTACTTTAAGGAATGTCGTCGTAAAGTTGTTGTATGTAGGGGCGTGCCCAGTCCTGCTGATGGTAGCGCGTGGCGTTGTGCTGCATCAGGTCGAGGTCGATGGTGACGCGTCCCGGCGAGCGGTGTGTCAGCCTCTCCATCGCCTTCAGCTCCGCTTGCAGCTCCTCGGCCGACAGGCTTGTCGTTCCCCATGCCAACCGGTTCATGTACCATGCGTCGCGGCCTTTCACGTCACGTGTCCACAGGCAGCGGCTGAACCTGACGTTGTCCAGCAGGGTGCATAGTCGCTGCGAGGCCCATTGGATGTGCGGGCTCTGCTGGTAGTTGGAGCCTAAGGCTATCATCACGCTGTTTGCCATGTCCGTTCGGCAGCCCTCCTTATTTCTTTTCTTTCAGGATGCCGTGACGATAGGCATAGAGCAGCTGCCGCAGGTCGTCAATCTGGCCTTGCAGCTCAGCGCCCTTGTCCGTGTCGGCAACACGCATGCGGTGGGCCGACAGCTCCACCAGCTGTGTGGTCGACTTGATGTCCGTCCCTTTCTCAATGGCTTCGGAGGCGCTGGTGAACGGCTCGTGCTGCACCAGCTGGAAGCCACGGCTGTGGTACACCAGCGTGTAGCCGGCAATGCCCGTCTCCGAGTGGTAGGCTTCCGAGAATCCGCCGTCGATGACCATCAGCTTGCCGCCGGCCTTGATGGGGTTCTCGCCTTTGGAGGCATGCACCGGCACGTGGCCGTTGATGATATGCCGGTTCTCGCCCTCCACGCCGAAGGCGTCGAGTATGCGGTCGCACACTTCCTCGGAGTCGCGCAGCTGGAAATAGTTGCCTTTCTCCTCCTTGAATGTCTCTTTGTCGGTCAGGAAATAGCGCTCGAAGGTGGCCATCTTCGACTTGTCGAACAGCGGCGAGTCCTTGCCGCACCACAGGTAGAGGAAGTAGTCGCGGGCATAGAGTCGCAGGTTCGAGTCGCTGTCGTTCTCGAAGGCGGCCCGTATCAGCATGCCTATCTGGTGCATCAGCTCCTTGCCGCTGTAGCTCTTGCCGCCGTATAGCGGCGTCTCCTTCAGGCTTCCGTCGGCGTTGAGCGGGCAGGAGGCATGGAACAGCAGGTTCTGGTTGCAGATGTTGAACATGCAGCCGTGCGAGAGCAGCATCTTGATATGCTTCTGCAGCTTCTCCGACACGCGGAACGAATGGTGCAGCTTCTCCATCAGCTGGTATTCCTCGTCGGTCAGCTCGCACGGGTTGTCGGGGTTGATGGTGGGGAAGTTGTTGGAGCGCATGGCATACTCCTTGCCGTTGATGACGCAGACGCCGCGCCGGTAGTCGATGTGGTCGAGCAGACAGCGGTCTTCCATCTGCCATTCCGGGCGGCGCTTGAAGATTTGCGCCTCCTTCTTGAACTGGATGATGGCGATGGCCTTGTGCATCTGGGCTATCAGGCGCTTGGTCTTCTCGTCCATGGTGTTGCCTTTCAGCAGTTTCGGCACGAATTCCTCGCACGGGTCGTCGCCGTATGTCTCCATGGCAAACGTGGCCAGCGGCACGAGGTTGATGCCGTAGCCTTCCTCCAGTGTGGCCAGGTTGGCATAGCGCAGCGACAGGCGCAGCACGTTGCAGACGCAGGCGTTATTGCCGGCGCAGGCGCCCATCCACAGAATGTCGTGGTTGCCCCATTGGATGTCCCACGAATGGTATTGCCGGAGGGTGTCGAGGATGACGTGGGCGCCGGGGCCACGGTCGTAGATGTCGCCCAGGATGTGCAGCGAGTCGATGGCCAATCGCTGGATGACGTGGCAGATGGCCACGATGAAGTCGTCGGCACGGCCCGTGGAGATGATGGTTTCCACGATGCCGCTCACGTAGTCGGCCTTGTCGATGTCGTCGGTACGCTCGTGAAGCAGCTCCTCGATGATGTAGCTGAACTCCGGGGGCAGCGACTTACGCACCTTGGAGCGCGTGTACTTCGACGAGACGTCGCGGCAGACGCTGACCAGCCGGTGTATGGTGATGTGGTACCAGTCCTCGATGTCGTCCTCGGAGGCCTTGATAAGCTCCAGCTTCTCCTCCGGATAGTAGATGAGCGTGCACAGCTCGCGTATCTTCTTCTCGCTGATGCGCCCCTTGAACAGCTCGCTCACCTTGCGGCGGATGTTGCCCGAGGCGTTCTTCAGCACGTGCTGGAAGGCGGCGCTCTCGCCGTGCAGGTCGGCCAGGAAGTGCTCCGTGCCCTTGGGCAGGTTCATGATGGCTACGAGGTTGATGATTTCCGTAGCCGCCGAGGCTATGTTGGGAAACGACGTGCGCAGCAGTTGCAGGTAGTGCAGGTCGCGCACTTCAGTCCTGTCGTTGTGTGTTTCTTCCATCGCTTTTATAGTTTTAAGTGGTTTTCTATTCGTTTTCTCAGCTGGCGTGTCGTGCGGTCGTCCACGGGTGGCACGCACATGAAGCCCTCTTCCAGGCCCGTCATGTCGCCCATGAGCTGCATCGTGCGGCCTGCCAGCTTCAGCAGCCGGCTCTCGCCCAGGTCTTCGGCCAGCAGTTCCTCGTTGCATCCGTGGCTGCGCAGCTCGCGGTCCAGTTCCACCAGGTGGCTGATGGTCAGCCGGTGGTTGAAGACCAGCTTGCGCAGATGGCGGAAGGTGGCCATGAGGCGCTCGTTCTCCGTGGCGAAGCTGATGCCGATGGCATGCTCGATGCTCTCCGGCGCCGCATAGTTGTCGGGCAGGAAGCAGGCGGCCTTCGACGCGTCGAAGTCGGGCACGTCGATGTCCAGCACGCGGCATCCGCGCATCAGCATGTCGGTCAGCTGCTCCTGATGGGCGTAGCACAGCACGCGCCGCCACGTCTCCTCGTCGAACCGGAACGAGGGCAGGTCTTTCGGCAGCCACCGCACGTCGCCCGTGATACCGGCCTTCACGATGCACGTCACCGCTTCGCGGCACTCTTCGTTCATCAGCGCCAGCGTGTTGGAGTCCATCACCTTGCGGTAGAGCATGAACAGCTGGTGCGCCATCTCCTTTGGCGTGATGGAGCCGGTGATGAGACAGTTGCGGACAATGGCCGTGCGGCGGTTCCACCCCAGCTTCTCCATGCACTCGCCTTCCATCTTGCCCTGTATCACCACCACGTAGGCTTGGCTGACGATGCGCTTCTGGTACAGCAGGCGCTTTGGCAGCTTCTCCTTCCAGTAGTTATCCTGCTGCACCCAAGGCTCCAGCTGGCCGTGCGGCGACAGCACCAGGCGCGTGCCCTCACGGAAAGCCTGCCGCACGGTGCCGTAGGTGGCATTGCGCCAGCAGCCGTGTACGTGCAGCACGTCGAAGTGGCGGTCGCGCAGTCGCTGCTGTGCGTCGTCGCCGTCGGTCGTCCGCTCGTTGACGCACTCCAGCCCCATGCTCTCGCAGAGCGTGTCGACATACTTGCCGACCATCGCGTCGTCCTTCGGGTAAAAGTGTAGCACTCTCATCGCGTCGTCGTCAATGCCAGGATGGGGTAGTGAAGAGGTGTTTCAGCAGGGTGTGCATGCGCAGGCTCATCAGCTGGAAGCCGCCGACGGGCAGGTCGAACCACCGCACCACGTCGAAGGCGTGCCTGCGGTTGACGGCCACCGCATCGTACAATCCGCGCTGCAGCTTCATCCAGCGGCCACGGTGGCCGTGGCCGCTGCTGCGCTCGCCCTTGACTATCAGCCTGCGGGCCTCCTCGTAATGGTAGAAAGGCTGGTGGTACACGCCCTGCCCCGCGCGCCGGCTGCTATACACCAGCACCACGGCGGCGTCGCTCACCAACAGACCTTCCATCCATGCCGCCGACACGGGCGGGCGCTGGATGTCGGCCAGCACGATGCAGTCGCTATGCGCCGCCTTCACGCCAAGCGTCAGCGCCAGCCGCTGACGGCTGGGGTTATGGCCCGTGGCGGGCAGGAATGTCGTGTAGAGGTTGGCGTATTCCGCCTTCATACGGCTCAGCACGTCGGGGGTCTCGTCAATGGAGGCGTCGTCGACCACGATGACTTCGTAAGCCACCCCGCACTCCACCGACAGGAACAGCGGCAACTGTTGCTCCAGGGCTTCTGCCTGGTCGTGCACAGTCAGCACCACCGACATCCTGTATTCTTTTTCGTTTGTCATCTTTCAGACACTTTCTTTTTTTGTTGTTACTTACAGACCCCACCCCTGCCCCTCCCCTTGAAGGGAGGGGAGCTGCTGCGCCTGTGCTGCCCGTAGTCCTCCTCCTTGAAGGGAGGGGAGCTGCTGCGCCTGTGCTGCCCGTAGTCCTCCTCCTTGAAGGGAGGGGAGCTGCTGCGCCTGTGCTGCCCGTAGTCCTCCTCCTTGAAGGGAGGGGAGCTGCTGCGC
>JAFUDJ010000037.1 GCA_017459445.1 Prevotella sp.
ACCCTGAGCGGTGTCATACTTCAGCAGATGAGCAAGCATCTTGGGGCTTGTCAAGTCGTTGATTGCTACTACTTCATAACCTTCAGCCTCGAACATCTGACGGAAAGCGAGGCGACCGATACGGCCAAAACCGTTAATTGCTACTTTTGTCATTTTTACCTGTTTTTATTTAAAGGGTTTATAAATTTCTTGGTCGAAAAGCTTAAAAATAATGCTTTTGAAGCACTTTTTCTTGTTTTCGTGTGCAAAATTACAAAAAAATATCTATATTTGCATCTGAAATCAATCTTAATAAAATTGAAAATTGGCAATAGTACACTAAAAATTGTCCTATGTCAAGTGGAAATCTCTAAGATTGCAAAACGAAGATAGCAAAATTAAACAGTCAGTTAAATACATATCACAATTAAAAACGAAAAGATTATGGGATTTATTAGTGAATTCAAAGAGTTTGCCATGAAGGGTAACGTGATGGACATGGCAGTCGGTGTTATCATCGGCGGTGCTTTTGGTAAGATTGTCTCCAGTTTGGTTGACGACGTGCTGATGCCGCTTGTCGGAATGATTACGGGCAATGTCGACTTCACCACCTTGGCTTTCCAGATTGGCGAGGGTGAGGGCGCTGCTGTCCTGAAGTACGGAACGTTCATCCAGAACATTGTCGACTTCCTGATTGTTGCCTTCTGTATCTTCCTCATGCTGAAGGGTATCAACAAGCTGAACCGCAAGAAGGAAGAGCCTGCAGAGCCTGCTGCTCCTGCCGGTCCTACTCAGGAAGAGCTGCTTGCCGAGATTCGTGACCTGCTGAAGCAGAAGTAAATGAGATATTCCTTTTCGACGACACTGCTGTGCCTGCTTGCCTTGGGCATGTGGGCACAGCCTCAGTATTCTCCCCACCGTCAGCAGGAACGCCTGAACCGTGGGTTGATAGCTTTCAATACGGCTCAGCATACCACCTTTGTGTCGTGGCGTTACTTCGACGGGGAATCCGATTGCCGCTACCAGCTTTTCCGCAACGGGCAGCCGGTAGCGTCAACCCGTCGCACCTCTGTCACCCTCCCGGCGGCCAGTCAGCCGGACGACCGCTATCAGGTGAAAGTGCTTGATGCGAATGGTGAGGTGAAAGAGACTACTCCCGCCGTCAAGCCCCATGCTTCTCATGCCCTAAGAGTGCCGTTGAAACTACCTGATTGCACGGTTCTCAATAATGCCGCCTGCTATCATCCCAATGACATCAGCATCGGTGATGTTGACGGCGACGGGCAGTATGAGTTGTTTGTCAAATGGAATCCGGCAGGCGCCAAGGATAACTCCCATCAGGGACAGACGGCCAATGTCGTCATTGACTGCTATCGGCTGGACGGTACCCGCCTATGGAGCATTAACCTGGGACCTAACATCCGTGCCGGTGCCCACTACACGCAGTTCCTTGTCTACGATTTTGACGGCGACGGCAGGGCGGAGATGATTTGCAAAACCGCCTCGGGAAGTACCGACGGACAGGGCCGCTACGTCAGTCAGGCAGCCGACGATAGCGCCATCCGCAACTGTGATGACCACCGCTATTACCGTAATGACAATGGCCATGTGCTGGCAGGGCCGGAGCTGCTGACCGTGTTTGACGGACAGACAGGGGCAGCCGTACATACCGTATGGTATAATCCCAACCGTGCCGGCAGTTTCAACCAAGAAGGTACCAACCCCGAAGGCCGTGCTTTCTGGGGCGACGACCATGGAAACCGCGCCGAGCGCTATCTGGCTTGTGCGGCCTATTTGGACGGTTTGCGGCCGTCAGCCGTGTTCGTCCGTGGCTATTATACCCGTTCTTACCTCTGGGCAGTCGACTATCGTGACGGCAAGCTTATACACCGTTGGCTTCATGCCTCGGTCAGTGACACGACGGTGGAGCACTACGATGCCTCGTGGACAAAGACCGTCAAGACCTATGCTTCCAATACTTGTGGCATGGGCGGCCATTTCACGGCATTCGGCAACGGCAACCATAACCTCTCCGTGGGCGACTACGACGGCGACGGCAAAGATGAGATTACCATCGGCTCAGCCGCGATTGACGATGACGGCCAGCTGCTTTATAGCGTAGGTTTCGGGCATGGCGATGCCATCCACGTCACCGACTTGATACCTTCGCGGCCAGGTTTGGAGGTGTTTCACGTCCATGAAAGCCGCATTCCCGGCAACGACTATGGCTGGGACATCCATGATGCCCGTACAGGAGAAGTCCTCCACCATGCCGAGGGCAATGAAGACAACGGGCGGGGCATTGCCGCCGACCTCATGGCCGACCACCGTGGCTTTGAATTCGCCTCCGCCAACGACTGGCAGCTGCGTGCCGCCGACACGGGCGACGTGCTCTCCCGGCGGGGCGGCAGCTTGAATTTCCGTATCTACTGGGATGGCACCTTGCAGGACAACCTCGCCGATGGCGGCATGGGCAGAACCGGTTACGACGGGCACTACAACGGCTTGCGCCGTCCTTATACCATACAAGCGTGGCGTGGCAACGGTATGACTACCGTGGCCACCATGCCCCACTACTCGTGTAATGGCACCAAACAGACGCCCAATCTCAGCTGCGACTTGTTTGGCGACTGGCGGGAAGAGGTTATTTTGCACGACGATGACGGCAACCTCTATATCTATTCCTCGTCCATGCCTACCGACTACAATGTGCCCTGCCTGCTCACCGACCCTGTCTATCGCATGGGAATCGTCTGGCAGCAGACGGCTTACAACCAGCCGCCCCATCTGGGGTACTATCTGCCTGACCGTGCTGTAAAGGTGGAAGAGTAACTATATAAAGAAATAGGTGTAATATCAAAAAGTTTCTCCTAAGCATATAACATACATAATAAATAGGTTTATGAAAACATTTCAATTAACAGCGCTGCTATGCCTGCTGTCATTAGGCGTCAGCGCACAACCCAACTACAGTGCCGACCGACAGCAAGAGAAGCTGGACAGAGGCCTGACAGCCTTTGGTACCAACAATGCCACCTGCATCAACTGGCGCTACTTCAGCTCAGAGAAAGACTGTAAGTACCAGCTGTTCCGCAATGGCCGGCTGATGGTAGAGACACAGCGAACCTCGCACACGATTCCCGTGAAGGCCAATACGGACGATACCTATCAACTGAAAGTCGTTGATGCAGCAGGTAACGTCATTGAAACTTCTGCCGAGGTGAATCCCTGGGAGTCGAACATGTTCAAGATTGAGTTGGTGAGACCCGGTAATATCTATACGCCTAACGACATCAGCGTGGGCGATGTCGATGGCGACGGCCAGTACGAACTGTTTGTCAAATGGGACCCGTCCGACTCGCAGGACAATAGTTTTGCCGGTACGACGTCGCCTGTTGTCATTGACTGCTACAAGATTGACGGCACCCGCCTGTGGAGCATTAATCTGGGTAAGAACATCCGTGCCGGTGCCCACTATACGCAGTTCCTGGTTTATGACTTCGACGGTGACGGCTCTGCCGAGATGATGTGCAAGACGGCTCCCGGCAGCAAGGATGCTAACGGCAACTACGTCAGTGCAGCAGCCGACGAGGCAGCCATCCGCAACGTCGACAACACCAAGGACTATCGCAACGGCAACGGACACGTCACGGGCGGCGAAGAGTTCCTGACGGTGTTCAGCGGCAAGACAGGCGAGGCCGTACATACCATTTGGTATAATCCCAACCGTGCCTTGACCGTGGGTAACGGCAACATGACCTATGGCGCGTGGGAAAGCGTCATAGGCAAGAGTACCAACTACAATCGTGGCGAGCGTTATAACTCCTGTGTGGCCTATCTCGACGGGCAGCATCCTACGGCCGTCTTTAACCGTGGCTATTATACGCATGCTTTCTTCTGGGCAGTTGACTATAAGGAACACAAGCTGGTGCACCGCTGGCTCCATGCCTCCATGAGCAATACGAAAGTCGAGCACTATGATGCTGACATGAAGAAGACAACCCGTTACTATTCTTCTAACACCAGCGGCATGGGCAGCCACTATACCGCCTTTGGCAACGGCAACCATAACATCTCCGTTGGCGACTACGACGGCGATGGCAAGGATGAGATAACCTTCGGTTCGGCTGCCATTGACGACGACGGACAGCTGATGTATAGCGTAGGCTTTGGCCATGGCGATGCCATCCATGTGGGCAAGATGATTCCCGACCGCGAGGGCTTGCAGGTGTTCCATGTCCACGAGGAAACTATTACTGGCAACAGCTACGGCTGGGACCTCCACGACGCCAAGACGGGCGAGGTCATCTGGAGTGCTGCCGGTGCTGAGGACAACGGACGTGGCATTGCTGCCGACCTCATTCCCACCAACCGTGGCTACGAGTTCGCCTCGTCCAACGACCGCGACCACCGTTCCGCCACGACGGGTCAGGTGGTGACCACCAAGCATGCCTCTTGCAACTTCCGCATTTACTGGGATGGAACCTTACAGGACAATCTGGCCGACGGCGGCTACGAAGAGAAGTACACGATTACCCGCTGGAACGGTTCGAGTTTTGCGACGGTAGCCACCTTGGAGGGCTCGTCGTGCAACACCACCAAGCGCACGCCCAACCTCTCGTGCGACCTCTTCGGCGACTGGCGCGAGGAAGTCATCCTGCACGACAATAACCACACGCTCTATGTCTATACGTCACCACAACCCACCAATTACAGGGTTCCCTGTCTGATGACCGACCACATCTACCGTATGGGCATCGCCTGGCAGCAGTCGAGCTACAACCAGCCGCCCCACTTAGGATATTATCTGCCCGACGTGGCAGAGAATATGAGCCAGGCAAAGGAAACGGTATACTATGACCCGGAGAATGTCGATGGCGACGATGACAACAAGGATTACAACGTGGTAGGGACGGGTGACATCGTCTGGTCGCTGGTCAGCGGCACCGATGCTCCGGCAGTTACCAGCGATGCCATTGCCCAGTACATCACTGTCGGTAGCGTCACCAAGGGCAGCAGTTTGAAGGAAGTCGGCCCTAAGAGCGTCGACGGCGTTTCGCAGACACAGTTCAGCTACGACATTGAAGATTCCACCAACAAGCTGAAAGAGTCGACGGCTTCCGACAACAATGCCCTGACGTTCTACTTTACCGTGATGGACGGCTGTCAGTTTATTCCCAAGTCCATTGCTTTCAATGCCACTCGCTACGGCACGGACGGTGGGGCGATAGACGTCGCATGGCTGAACGGCGACGGCACCTCCGAGGGAGTAGCCGACGGCATCACTCCTGAGCGTAACAATGCCACACCTCCTTATTCCAGTTGCGATTATAAGCTGCTGAACCACGAGCCTACCAGCGGTACCATGGGTGTACGGTTCAATATCTACAAGATTACCAACAACAAGCAGATAGGACTTGGCAATGTCGTTGTCAACGGGCAAGTGGTACAATCCAAGGGCACTGGTGTGCGCAGCATCAGGCAGGACGGCATCATGGGCAACGTTTGGTACACCCTGCAAGGCATGCGCACCGACCGTCCCGCCAAGGGCGTTTACATCCGTAATGGCAAGAAAGTCGTCATCAAGTAAATGGAGAAGACACTCGATTTCAAGCCGAAGTTCTTTTCGGCACTCAAGCACTACGACCGCAAGACATTCACGGCCGACCTCATGGCCGGCGTGATTGTCGGCATCGTAGCCCTGCCGCTGGCCATAGCCTTTGGCATAGCCAGTGGCGTATCGCCAGAGAAAGGCATCATCACCGCCATCGTGGCCGGGCTCATGATTTCGCTGTTTGGTGGTTCGAAAGTACAGATTGGCGGCCCCACGGGAGCCTTCATCATCATCGTCTACGGCATCATCCAGCAGTACGGCATGCAGGGCCTCACCGTGGCTACGCTCATGGCTGGTGTGTTCCTCATCCTGCTGGGTGTGTTGCGCTTGGGCACCATCATCAAGTATATTCCTTATCCCATCGTTGTGGGCTTTACCAGCGGTATTGCCGTCACCATCTTCTCCACACAGGTCAAGGACTTGCTGGGCATGACGATGTCGTCGGTGCCGTCGGATTTTGTGGAAAAGTGGATTGCCTATATCAATAACGTCGGTCATATCGACTGGTGGAGCGCTCTGATAGGCATCGCCAGCGTGGTGCTCATAGCCGTATGGCCCCAGCTGGCGCGCCTCTTCCACCTCTCGCCTCTCAAGGCTCTGCCCGGCTCGTTGGTGGCTATCATCGTCATGACCGTGGCCGCTCTGCTGCTGAAGCAGTATGCCGGTGTGACCACCATCGAGACCATCGGCGACCGCTTCAGCATCAACTCCACGCTGCCCGACGCCGTGGTGCCCGCCTTGTCGTGGGAAGTCATCAAGAGCTTGGTAGGCCCTGCTGTGACTATTGCCGTTTTGGGAGCCATCGAGTCGCTGCTGTCGGCCACCGTGGCCGACGGTGTCATCGGCGACCACCACAACTCGAATACCGAGCTCATCGGACAGGGCATAGCCAACATCGCCTCGCCCCTGTTCGGCGGCATTCCCGCCACCGGAGCCATCGCCCGCACCATGACCAACATCAACAACGGCGGACGTACCCCCGTGGCCGGCATCATCCATGCCTTGGTGCTGCTCGTCATCTTCCTCTTTCTCATGCCCTTGGCGCAGTATATCCCTATGGCTTGCCTGGCCGGTGTGCTGGTCGTCGTCAGCTACGGCATGAGCGGCTGGCGGTCGTTCCTGGCCATGGCCCGTCGCAATCCGAAGAGCGACGTCACGGTGTTGCTGCTGACGTTCTTCCTCACCATCATCTTTGACCTGACGGTAGCTATTGAGTTTGGACTTGTCTGTGCCTGTCTGCTCTTCATGCGCCGTATGGCTGAGACCACCGAGGTTCACGCCATCCTCAACGAGATTGACCTGAACGAGGATGCCGACATGCAGCGTGGCAACTTGGAGCACCTCGTCATCCCCGAGGGTGTCGAGGTCTACGAAATCAACGGCCCCTACTTCTTCGGTGCCGGAACGCGCTTCGAGGACATCATGGCCCGCTACGGCAGCCGTCCCCGCGTCCGTATCATCCGCATGCGCAAGGTGCCGTTCATCGACTCCACGGGCATGCACAATCTGGAGAACATGTGCCGCATGAGCCAGAAGGAGGGCGTCACCGTCGTTCTCTCGGGCGTCAACCACAAGGTGGAGGCTGTCTTGCAGCGCAATGGGTTCCCCGAACTGCTGGGACAGCAGAACATCTGCAACCATATCGACCTTGCCCTGGCACGGGCTCGCGAAATCGTGGGCGGATAGTGCTTCCTGCATGTCGTATAGGCAGAAATAGCCATGTAGACATGTCAAAATGCAGGTATATGGATGCAAGGCGCGTCAAAACCTTTGATTTATATCAAAAAATGCTTCACTTTTGGCGTCGGACTGATACAACGTAAGGGGAAAATCCCTACCTTTGCAACGTCAAATAGATATTTTTTGATTTGTTTTAGTAGATTAGTTTTTAAGTAGTTTGTTTTAAAAACGCCTGTCGTGATGACAAGCGTTTTTTTGTGCCCGGGGAGGGCTGCCCGTTAGAAAAAGTCAAGAATTCTCTTGGCTCTTTGCACGCTTATTCGTACCTTTGCACCTATGAAGCAGACAACACTACTGACACTATTGCTGTTGATGGTCGGAACGGCCGTACACAGCCAAACCAAGCGCATTGGCGACTATATCGAGTCCATATCCCATAATGACGGCACGGCAGGCACTCGACGCAGTCAGCAGTATTTCCCGGAGGGAGGTGCCTTCGTCACGACCAATGGCAGCAACCGCTACACCCGTGCCCTCTATGGCGGCCCCACCGAGTATCGCATCGAAACCAGCGACCGCCCCGTGTTTGCCATCTTCAAGAAGAAAGAACATCGCAATGTCCAGCTGATAGTCAACGGTGTGCCGCTCGATAAGACCGACTATTGCGTGGCAACCTATGAGAGTGGTATGCGCAGCTATGAGCTGCGCCATGCGGCATGGGGCAGCGACGCCGTGCTACGGTTGAAGGTGGTGGCTTGCCGGGATGCTGAGCAAGCCCTTTGGCGATTGCTCCCCACGGGCTTCAGCGGTCAGGTGCGCCTGCAGGTCGTGGTCAGCAATATCCGTAAGCCCAAACTGTCGCGCAACGGCGACATCGGCGTCGATGCCCGTGAGTCGTTCGAGGCTGACGGCAAGGAACCTCTGCAGGTGCTCGACACGCAGTTTGCTGAGGAACAGTATGTCGGCAGCAATGGCTCCGTGCTCAGCCTGTTGCCTGCTGAGGAAGGCGAGGAGGCCTTCCTGAAGGCTGAGCGGGCAATGAAGCAACTGGCCGGGCGGGTGGTGTTCAGCACTCCCGACCCTTATATCAACACGCTGGGTGGAGCCTTGGTGGTGGCTGCCGATGGCGACTGGGACGGTGAGACATGGCTGCACGGTTGCGTTGGTTGGCGTATGCCGCTTGCCGGCTGGCGGGCCGGCTATCTGGGTGACGTCCTTGGCTGGCCCGAGCGTGCCGTCAGGCACTTCAATGCGTATGCCAACAGTCAGGTCGTCAACGTGTCGCCCGACATTCCGCATCCTTCTCAGGACTCTACTATGCAGCTGGCCCGTGCTGAGAAACGGTGGCATACGCAGATGTACAGCGACGGCTACATCTGCCGCAATCCCAACCGCAACGACCAGATGCATCACTACGATATGAACCTGAACTATATCGACGAGTTGCTGTGGCATTTCCAGTATGATGCCGACCGTGACTACCTGCGCCGCATGTGGCCTGTGCTGAAGCGGCATCTGGCATGGGAGAAACGCAACTTCGACCCCGACGGCGACCACCTCTACGATGCTTACTGCTGCATTTGGGCCAGCGACGCCCTCTACTATAGCGGAGGGGCCGTCACCCATTCGTCGGCCTATAACTACCGGGCCAACTTGCTGGCGGCCCGCATTGCCGGGCTGATAGGCGAGGACGGCGCGGCCTATCAACAGGAGGCCGATGCCATTCTGCAGGCAATGAATGCCCGTCTGTGGCTCAATGACAAGGGCCATTGGGCCGAATACCAAGACTTGATGGGCCTGAAACGCGTCCACGAGAGTGCTGCCGTTTGGAGCGTCTACACGCCTATTGACTGCGGTGCCTGCTCGCCTGAGCAGGCCTATCGTGCCACGCTGTATGTAGACCGGTCGATACCTCACATTGACGGCACCATAGCCACTTCCGACTGGCTGCCCTATTCGTGGAGCATCAACAACGTGGCAGCAGCAGAGGTCATGCACACGGCGCTGGCTTTTTTCGAGGCCGGCCGGACGGAGGCCGCCTATCAGCTGATGAAGGCTAACATCATGGACCAGATGTACTACGGGCAGTCGCCAGCCAACTTCGGACAGGTGAGTCACTACGACGCGGCGCGGGGCGAGTGCTATCGCGACTTTGGCGACTGTATCGGCATTTCGGCCCGTACGCTTATTCAGGGCCTCTTCGGCATACAGCCCGACGCGCTCAGCGACCGCTGCATCCTCCGACCGGGATTCCCCGCATCGTGGGACAGCGCCTCCATCCACACGCCCTATATGGACTATCGCTTTCGCCGTCAGGGCACGCAACTGGTCTACGAGGTTACCCAGCGCTTCCGCCAGCCGCTGAAAATTGTGCTGCGGCAGAATCTGGGGCACGGACAGTACCGTGACATTGAGGGAACAGCCGAGACCTATCAGGTTATCCGCGTCGACGAGGCCCGTCCGCTGCCCGACGTCCATCTTGAGAGCGTACTTTCCATGGCGCCAACCCCTGAAGAACTGGGTACTGTGGAACCGACCTTTGAGCGGAAGTTCCGAAAGCAGAACATCGACAAACTGTTCAATGCCGGCGTTGCCGATATCTTCAGCAACGAGTACCGCTCGCCGCGTCCGCCCTATACTACGCTACAGATGCCGTTGCAGGGCATTGGCGAATGGTGTCATCCCAAATACTGTCCCGACATCAACGACTCTGTGTTCCGCTCCATGATAGTGAAGGATGAGTTCCTTGTGATGGGCGTGCCCTTCCGCACCCCAGCCGTTGGGCGCAATATGGTGTACACCTCGCTGTGGGACAACTATCCCGACAGCATCGACGTGCCGCTCAGCGGCTCGGCGGCACGGGCGTGGCTACTCATGGCCGGCTCGACCAACCACATGCAGTGTCGTATAGACAACGGTATCGTGGTGGCGCGCTATAAGGATGGAACGGCCGATACGCTGCGGCTGCGCAATCCCGACAACTGGTGCCCCATAGAGCAGGACTACTACATTGACGGCAAGGCATTTCAGGCTCCGCAGCCACGCCCCTACCGCGTAGCCCTGGCAACGGGTACGGTGAGCCGCGACCTTGGCAAGGCCTTGGACATCAAAGGCGTCTATGGCCGTGAGATTCCCGGCGGTGCCGCCCAGATGCTCTGCATGCCGCTCGACCCGCGCAAGAAGCTGCTGTCGCTCACCGTCCGTACGCTTTCCAACGATGTCGTCATCGGGCTCATGGCTCTTACCTTGCAGTGATATTATCTCTCATTTACTTCATATATTTGCACACGATTTATGCAGCAATTATTAGAACTATATAGACAATGGAGCGGAACAGCTCCACGGCACATGGAGCAACTGCCGGGGGCAGGCAGCAACCGTGAGTACTACCGGATGACCGGCGGGGACGGCACAAGCGTGGTGGGATGCATAGGTACCAGTCGCGACGAGAACCATGCTTTCGTCTATCTGGCACGCCATTTTGCGAAGCGCCAGCTGCCCGTTCCGCAAATCCTGGCCGTCAGCAGCGACGAGTTGCGCTATCTGCAGACTGATTTGGGAGCGATGTCGCTGTTCGATGCCGTTAGGGGTGGCCGTGAAGCCGGCGGGCGCTATACGCTGAAGGAGCAGGAACTGCTGAAGCGTACTATCCGCCAGTTGCCGAACGTCCAGATTCGCGGTGCCCGCGAGCTGGACTTCACCAACTGCTATCCGCAGCCCGCCTTCGACACCGATTCCGTGCTGTTCGACCTGAACTACTTCAAGTATTGCTTCCTGAAAGCCACCGAGCTCGACTTCCACGAGCTGAAACTGGAGGCCGACTTCCGCCTGCTGGCCAAGGACCTGACCACGGCGGGTGACGAGCAGTGCTTCCTCTATCGCGACTTCCAGGCGCGCAACGTGATGATAGTCCCCCGCTTGTCCTCTCCCGGGGGGGAGGCTTATGGCGCCGCCAACTCATCTTCCAAGGAAGAGAAATGGGGGGAACCCTACTTCATCGACTTCCAAGGCGGCCGCCGGGGACCCTACTACTACGATGTGGCATCCTTCATCTGGCAGGCCTCCGCCAAGTATCCGCACAAGGTGCGGCGCGAGTTGGTGTATGAATACTACAACGCCCTGAAGCAGTACACTGAGGTGCCTGCGCCCCATGCCTTTGTCGACCGGCTGTCGCTCTTTGTCCTGTTCCGTTTGCTACAGGTGCTGGGAGCCTATGGCTTCAGGGGCTATTTCGAGCGGAAGGCACACTTCATCGAGTCCATCCCCCCTGCTATTCAGAACCTGCGTGAGTTGCTGGACGAGCGCAACTTCCCCTATCCCTATCTGATGACCTTGCTCGACCGCCTGACCAAGCTGCCCAAGTTCAGGCAGGTAGAGGCTATGGCCAGCAGGGCCGACGGCTATAGGACAACCGACAAGAACCCCTACAAGCCACACCCACAGGACGGTCCGGCGACGTTCTCGAAGTACGATGCCCAGGGACCGCTGGTGGTCCGCGTCTTCAGCTTTTCCTATGGCAAAGGCATCCCTGAGGACGAGAGCGGCAATGGTGGCGGCTACGTCTTCGACTGCCGTTCCACCCATAACCCTGGCCGCTATGAGCCGTACAAGCAGCTGACGGGGCTTGACGAGCCCGTCATCCGCTTCCTCGAGGACGACGGCGAGATACTGACCTTCCTTGACAGCGTCTACCGGCTGGCCGACGCCCACGTGCGCCGCTACATACAGCGCGGCTTCACCAGCCTGATGTTCTCATTCGGTTGCACGGGGGGACAGCATCGCAGCGTCTATTCCGCCCAGCATCTGGCCGAGCATCTGCACCGGAAGTTTGGCATTGAAGTGCGCATCTGCCACCGCGAGCAGGGCATTACCCAGACACTAAAACCTTGAAAGAAATATGATGATGAAGAC
The DNA here is from genome assembly GCA_017459445.1 of Prevotella sp. GTDB lineage: Bacteria > Bacteroidota > Bacteroidia > Bacteroidales > Bacteroidaceae > Prevotella. The sequence goes on from JAFUDJ010000037.1 coordinate 12,185, forward strand.
AATGAGAATGGTGCCTACCTGACTGTGGGGTTCAGGTTGCGGCGCAGGAAGAAGGAGCGGGTACGCAGGAAATAGGTGAGTACGCCGGCGGCGTTGACGCCGACCACCGTCCAGAAGGCGGCATGATAGCCCAGGTGTTCGGCTATGATGCCGCCTATGAGTATGCCCAGTCCGATGCCGATGTCCCATGAGATGAGGATAGTGGAGTTGGCCGTGCCGCGCTGGTTGTTGCGTGCTACGTTGATGGTCATGTTCTGGAAGGCTGGCCACATGTGGCCATTGCCCAGTCCGATGAGCAATGCCGAGCCATAGTATCCGATGTCCGTCAGCCACGTGCCGAGGGTTGGCAGTAATATAAATAAGGTATAGCCTGCGAGCGAGGTCACCATGCCGAAGCCCGCATTATGGGTCAGCCGCCCCTGGCGCAAGGTGCGTCCGCCCTGTATACGGCTAAGCATCAGCCCCAGCGAACAAAGCAGGAAGTAGGTGCCGGTGCCGCCGTTGATGCCTAACACTTCCTTGCCATAGATGGCCAGGTAGTTGCTCAGCACGCCGAAGCAGAAGCCGAAGGCCGTCATGTTGGCGCCCAATAGCCAGCCGCGCAGCAGGAAGAAACGGTCGAGCGACAGCTTCTGCTTGTTGGGGATAATCTCTTTTGCCGACAACTCGACTGTCGCGTCGACGGCCCATCCGGCGCAGGCCACCGCCAGGGCTATCCAGAACAACAGTTCGAAATTGCCCGTCAGAGTGTATATCCACAGCCCGATGGTGGGCGCCAGAGCCATGGCAAGGTTGTTGCTAAGCCCGTAGTAGCCGATGCCCTCCGTGCGGCGGCTCGACGGCAGCACATCGATAGCGACCGTGGAGTTGGCCACCGTCAAGGCACCGAAGGGACCTCCGTGCAGGGTGCGCACAATAGTGAACAGCAGGAGCGTCGAGGCGGCCAGATAGCCTGCAAAGAAGATGGCGAAGGCCCCGAAGCATATCATGAGTACTGTGCGGCGTGGGAATGAGTCGACGAAGTAGCCGCTGAAGGGCCGGAAGAGCAGGGCTGTGATGGTATAGCCCGACAGCACCAGGCCGATGACGTCCTTGGTGGCCCCGAAGTGCTCGCTCAGATAGAGCGGCAGCAGCGGTGTCAGCACGTAGAAGGCGAAGAACAGCGCGAAGTTGGCTGCCATAACCTTGCAGTAGTTGCGGTTCCATAACCGTTCCTGTGTCGTCATTAGCAGTTGCAAAGGTACGACTTTTAGGTGAAAAGTGAATAGCGAACAGCAAAAAATTTTTTTTCTTAAAAAGTGGTTCAAGCCTACACTACTTGACTTATCATGCTTATTTTCAGTGTATTAAGTAGTGTAGGCTGCCTTCACTTTCGATGAGCAAGCCTACACAAAATCGGAAAATTAAGAATAATCATGACATTTTTTATTTTCCTTTCCGCACACTTTTATGCCACCTCCAGCAGACTTTTATCTTGAAAAATTGCAGTAACCACCATGGTTACTGCTCGTAACTGCCATGGTTACTGCTCGTAACCGCCACGGTTACTGTCAGTAACCCCCTTTGTTACCAGGCATTTTCGCTATTTCGTCCCCTCAAAACGACCGATTAGTGTAGGCTTGCCCATAGAAAGTGTAGGTAGCCTACACTACTTAATCATCTGTAAATAAGTGTGATAAGTCAAAAAGTGTAGGCTTAAGCCACTTTTTGATGAAAAATTTCTTAGAAGCAAAAATAACGTGCACATCTTTTGATAAAAAGCAGACAAAACTGTCAAGAAACGGAAAAAACTTAATGATACTCATGACGCATGACACATGACACACATGACCACTTCTTACGCAAAAAGATGCACAAATTGTCGCAAATGCGCATGTTTCAGAGTAAAATGTGCAATTTTTTACACTATTTACTTTGCCAAAAGGCAAAAAATCGTACCTTTGCAACCGAAATGAGCACGGAGAAGGAACATATCATCATCATTGAAATCAGCACGCCGCAGAGTAATTATGGCATGAAGGGACAACTGGCTCTGTTCAACAATCCCATCAATGCACCTTACGCCCGAACAGCAGCAGGTGTGCACCCTCAACGCTGTTGGCACTCGTACCCGAGACCTTAGAGAAAATCTCAACCCCATTGGCGGCGGCCTCTCTCATAAGAACCCACGACGTGCGGCGGCGAGCCGTCTGAAACAAAAGTCCCGCACGTTTTTCAACGAAGCAGAATATTCAAACTATAACATCATATCAAACAAATGAAAAAGATTCTAATGTTGGCCGCAGTCGCCTTAATGACTGCCGTGAGCACACTGGCGCAGAGAATAGAAGTGGTGGATGCCGAGGGTAACGGCATTCCGCTGGTAAGTGTGACAACCGAGGACGGCGTGTTTGTCGGCAAGACCGACCTGAACGGCGTGCTCGCCGACGTGAAGGGCGCCCAGAAGGTGGGGCTGAGCCACGTGGCCTACAAGCCGCAACTGGTCACGGTGGCCGAACTCCCCTCCCATCAAGGGGAGGGGCAGAGGTGGGGTCCCGTCCGTCGCGTGACGATGGAGGAAGCCGACTTCGGCCTTGACGAAATCGTGGTGAAGCCCAAACCCTACATCGTCGTGGAGTACTACGTCCGTGGCTTCCGCTACATCGGCGACTCGCTGAGGGCCTACGGTGCAGGCATCATACCCGTGGCCTACGACATCAGGAACGGCTACAAGCCCAAGACGCGCAATGTGAACTCTATGGGAGTCTACGCCAACAAGGCACCAGGATGGCACTTGGCTGAAATATCGAACAAGACGAAAGAGATGTGCAAGCACAATAAAGGCTCGATGACCGATAAATGGGTGATGACAAAGAAGGTGCAGGATACGTATGGCCTCACCGTAGCGAAGGACAGTGCAAGCCGAATGCAGAACGGAGCTCGCTCCGATTCTGCTGAGGCGCAGCCTGTGCTCGCCGAAGGCAAGGACGGAGCCAACCGCTGGCTGGTGACGAACCCGAAGGGGAAGATAGGTCAGATTGTGCACAACGGAGGCCGGTCGTACGCCACCCTCGACGCCGGACGTATGCAGCGCTATCAGGACGAGAAGCAGGGCAACCAGAAGCTGATGAAGATGCGTGAGGAGAAGGACTATGCTTACGAGTATGCCACCATCTACCGCCTGCCCGGCGATGACGACGGCGACACCCCCGACCTGGCCCGTCTCGTGATGTCGATGCACCACTGGGAATTCAACTCCGACAAAGGGCGCCATCGTGACATCTACTACTCCTACGTCGTCACTCACTATTATGCCGACGAGGCCGAGTTCAAGGCTCGCAGCAAGGAACTGAATCAGGGTCACCCGTACAGCAACATGACGCTCGAAGAACTGCAAGCCTACGAGCGTCAGCACAACATCCCCGCCCTCAGCGCCTCGCAACTCACGGCCATCCAGACGTTGAAGAAGCATTACTAATATCATGCGACCGCGACTACTTCACCTACGACAACCGCGAGTTCTCGGCGCAACTCACCCGACTCGGCATCACCCACGAGCCGATAGCCCCAAGCAAAGCGGTATCTACTCGCTCAACGGTACTCGCCACAACGCGATGCAGCGAGGCGTGAATATTGTGGAATTCGCTAAAATAGTTGTACTTTTGCACCGAAATTCATAACTCATAACTTTATGATGCTGTTAGTAAATAGCAATGGTATGGTGCTTCTCGAAAGGGAGAAGCCCAGCACGAAAGGAGCAAACAACTCCACGCTCCATGTCCGCCGAATGTCGCAGGGCATAAAGAAGACTGTTCGTCCCGTGCTCATGAACAAGGAGGAGTTTTTCACGAAAGTCATCCGAACCACCGACGATGCCAACGTATAAGAAAGAATATCCGACGCTGGTAGAGGCCGTCATCACCGCACTGCTCGTCCTCGTCACAATGGTGGGATATGCCCAGCAGGTGATGTTGGCAGACAGCATCAGCAAGAATCCTATCGGTTATGCTACTGTCTATGATGCTGATGGAAACGTAATAGGACGCTCTGACATGGGTGGATATATCAATCTTCAGAAAGGCTTCGAATACCACTTTTCCCACATAGGCTATGAGCCCAAGAGTCTCGTTTACGATGATGACAGCATCGTTTTCCTGTCTCCATCGTCTTATGAATTGTCGGAAGTCAGCGTCACGGCAAAGAAGAAGAAATACTATCATTGTAAGGTGTACTTCAGGAGCATCGAGCATGTGGATTCATGCCTGAAGTATTACATGGACGGCATACGGGAATTCTATGTCGACACCAAAAGCAGGAAGTGCACCAGCGGCAATGTCGTCACGAACCGCTTCATGTCGAAGAGGCAGGACATCGCACAGAAGAAACGCAGCATGATGATGGGCGACCGGTACATGGCTCTGCCGTTTCTCGACAAGAGCACTTTGTACGAGGAAACCATCCGTGACAAAAAGAGGAATATCGAGGCGGGGACTATCTACGCTGATTCCATTGCCATAGGCAGTTGTGAGGTGTTTGCTGACAAGGACGAGATGCTTTTCTCTATCAATGCCTTGTGGCCCAAAAACGCTCTGGTGATAAATCTGTTTGGGTACACGCAGGTATTGTCGAAACACAACAGGACGGAGCTGTATCGGTATGATGATTCCGACGCTCCCTCCGTTTTCAATCTGAAATCTTCCAACGGTTATCGGCATCTGACACTGACCCATAAAAAGGAAAATGTTGTGAGGGACATTGACGTTGAGGATATGTTCTACGTGGTCGAGTATGAATATACAGATGCGAAGGAATCGTCTTCGTCAGAATCGCTGCGGGAAGATTACGAAAAGTATTCCGAAATGTTTCCTGTGGTCGAAAGAATTAGGGAACAGTTGGAACGAGAGGAATAGCTGACTGCATCGCGAGCGCAATCGTTGAGGTTCAGACCAAATCAGTCCTTTTTCTTTGCATCCAAATGATAGGTGAAGCTGATGCCGACGTAGTGGTGGCGGAAGTCCTGCCAAGTGGATGAATGTTGATAGGCCGTCTGGTCGCTCCAGAAGCCGTCCTCGTTGTTGAGAATGTCCTCAAACTCTAAGCCGAGGCGGGCTTTGTTCTTCAGAATTTTCCACGGATGATGTCGGCACTGGCCATTTGCACCCCCAAGACGAGGGCGAGCAGTGCGGCGATGATGGTGTTTGCTCTCATTATTCTTTTCTTTGTTATTTGTTCTTGCTATTATTATTTACACCTTCTCAAGAGTCTTGACGATTTCGTCATCAGGCTTAACAGCAATGAGTGAACGTTCATACAGTATCTCATCCTGCTTATCCCGCAAATCTCTAACACTCCAATGTTCTGCGATGCCCATCTGCTGATAGAACAATCTTTGTACCATCCTCAATAGTTACAAGTTCCAGAAAATGACTCCACGTCAATGTTTGCGACAGCGTCGCAAACGTTTCCTCGTCGCTGTAATAGCGGGCCACCTTCATCATTCTTGTTACGGCAGAATATGTATAACCTTTTCCGTAGCGGGCTGTCAATCTTTGCGACAGTGTCGCAAGAATCTTGCTTCCATAGGCCGAGTACTGCTTATAGCCCATGTCCTCATTGATGTAGCGACCTATGTGCCAAAACATCATATCAGAATGTTTGTTCACATATACTACAACCTCTTGACGTGCATTGTCTATAATGTCAGTGACACCCTTATACAGACTATCACTGACTTGCTCTATTACTTTTGTATCTACAATTTCGTTTGCCATATCTCTTTTCGTTCGCAAAGCTAAATTACTCTGTCTCTTCATCCACAAACTCCCAATGTCCATTTCTGGCAGAATCGACACGCTTTAAGACACCAAGAGCCTTTAGCTTGTTAATGTGCTTCTGGACTGATGTTGTCGATATTCCTATGCTGTCAGCCATTTCCTTTCTGCTGACATACCTGTTGGAATACGTCATGACGCAAACGCTTATGGTTGTTTTAGACAACCCTTTAGGCAACCTTTCAGACAACCCTTTAGGCAACCTTTCAGACAACCCTTTAGGCAACCCTTCAGACAACGGGGTTGTCTCATCGTGCAATTTGCCCACATTGTTACGCTGGAACGTTACTCTGACTCCACCCTCAATGTCCTCAATCTTTGGCATAGGGAGTCCAGCACCCTCGAAACCCTCACGAATCTTCTTGTATCCGCGCCCCCACGACTCTATGAATCCAGCCTTGAAGAATGCGTAGGCTATATTCTTGTTCCTTGGATGCGAAGAGTGCTTCTTTAACAAGGTCTCAGGCGTAAATCCGGAAGGCAGTCCACCCTCGTTCCAAATCTCGCAGTAGTCATCCCACACGCGCATCTGTATGGGAGCGCCCATATAGTCCTTATGCGCAATGGCGTTATAGAATATCTCGCGCAATCCATCCTCTGGCACTTCGAGTTTCTCTATTCGTTGCATGCCCTCGTAATGGATGGGCGATGTAAAGTACTTGGTCTTCAGAATGTCCATCACCCTGTCTGTCATTTGAATGATGTTACCTTCTATGACATCCTGAGTTATCAGGTCAGCCTCGTCTTTTCTGAATCGTCCTATTTTGAACTCCACACACGTAAAATAGCACTGAGGATTCTTGGCAAAGAGCAGTAGCGCTGCGTTCTTCAACTTTCCGTCTTCACTGAGCAGGTGAAGGTTCTCTAATACGGATTGTGTCGAAGAGTTGGCTTCGTCTTCGCTGATACGTCCTGCCTTGATGCCCTTGCGCAGGAAATAGTCTATGGCACTACGGTCCAAATCATCGATGGTGGCAAATTCATTGGTGATGTCATCCCACGAGCGCCCCATCTTCTTCAGTACGAACTGCTGCAGGGCGGGGCCGCGTAATTCCTGCATGGTACTGCCAGAACGATAGTAATACTTGCCTCGATAATTGATGGGGATATTGCTTGGTCCCACCACCACCTCGATATAGTCAAGCCCCTCCACTTCATAGAGATTCACATCCACCACAATACCCATTGTGGTGACAATCTTATTGGGAATATCCTCCATCAGCCGGTCAACATTTTCCAGCCCAATCACCTCATGGTCGTCATTCACGCCAAAGTACATCACGGCTCCCTGCGCATTCGCGAAACCGCAAATCCACTCCAGATATTTATCGTGCCAGCTGCTCTTGTACTCAACATTCTGGCTCTCTCTTGGTTTCATCTTTGCCATATATATCTTATAACGTTTTGTTTCCTTGCTCTATTGTTTGGTGAAAAAGAATAAGGAGCGCTCGGCTATGCCGCTTTGCTGTACAAAAACCGTCTCCGTGATTCCTAACTTACACTACTCTATATTTGCTAAGCATCTTCAGTATTGTGTTCTTTAGTTCTTCACGCACATTCTGTGGCTCGATAATTTCCAATTTTTCCCCATGCCACAGGAGTTGTTGATAGAAATTGTAACATGGAACAAGCCTATATTCAAAGATGCTCCATTCGGATGTAGTTTCAATTTCCTTCTGTGATTCGTGTATAGGCAAAGCTTTAACATATTCTACTTGTGCTCCATAAACCCTAATTCGTATCATTTCAGGCTTTTGGTCATCAGAATGGTTAATGCCAAAACATCCATCGAAATATTCTTCTGCTGTGATTTTGTTAGAAGGGAACATTTTATTATCCGTCAGTCTAATGTCCTCCATTCGTTCTAAGGCAAAAATGGAAATACCATGATGGTGATTGTCTGGCTCTGCTGCTAAGTACCATCGCTGCTCCCAGGTTCGCAGAAAATAGGGAATCAGCAACTGATGTTTTACTGTTTTGTGATTAAATGAGTAATACTCGCACTCTATGCCTTTTCCCTGGTCAATCGCCTCCAGTATTATTTGTACGTTCTCCACACCAGTTGGTGCCTCTGAAAGCATAATCTTATCACGATGTTTTAGTGCCAGTTCTGTCATTCCTTCTATATGATACGCTGATAATAGGTAATCATACAGAGAATCATCTTCGCCATAAAGAACCTTATGACGGTGCAGTTCATACTTGCCCGTTCTTTGACTATATTCAATGTAACAAGGAAAAGTCTCGTCTATATAATCTTTATACCTGAGGAAGGTTCTTGGCAGAATCTCTTCACCCTCATAGAGCGAGGAGTACTGGTAATAATCATTAATCTCTTTCAGTGTAAGTGCACCCTTGCGCTCTAACAGATTTATCAAATATAAACATTTCTTTAGTTTTGACATTGTAGAAAATAATTAATTATGATATAAGAATATAACAGATGGATGCAACTGATAAAACTGAAGCGATAATAGCAATCAACTTAAAATATTTAAGTTGTTTTTCCTGCTGATTGTACAACTCCGCTTGTTCAATCATGAAATTTTTCGTAATATTTTCGTTTTTCTTTAGTTCGTTGTTTATTGTTTCTGTCTGTTTTTGCTTAAAATTTAGGAATTGATTGCGAATCATCTCAGAATTTTCTTTTTGAGACTTCTCTAAATCATTTAATACCTTCGAAGCCTGGTTCTCGCTGTTCTTGATAAACTCATTTTGCGTTGAAACTAGTTGTTTGGACGTTGCTAGAACATTGTCCAACTGAGAAGATATTTTCCCTTCAATGTGAGAAAGGCTCTCTTTTTGTTCATTTTCCAATTTGGAAAGTGTAGAAGAAACCTGTTGCTGTGTCTTGGTTTCAAATGCAGAATAATCTTTTATTAAAGCTTCTTGTGCCAATTTGATTTTTGCAGAAGATTCCTCGAATAACTCTTGCATGGCAGACAACTTGGTTCGTTGTTCCTCAAGTAATGCCATATTTGTTCTTTCAGATGCTTTCCTAATATGATCAATTGCATCATCAACTTTTATTTTCATTGAATCATTGATGCTTTCAACAGATTTTGACAGCTCCTCTTTATGTCTGTTAAATTGATTCTTCAGTTTTTGGTGAACATTGTTCAAAAAATCTATTTTACCTTCAACGTCAAGCTTGAATTGTTTTAATTGCTGCTGCATTCGCTTCCTTTTTGCTTTTTCTGCCTGTGAAAACTCTGCAAGACCTTCAATGTTTTTGCCGTCTTTAGTTAGAAGATTGCTAATATCCAATTCTTTTTTGGATGATTCTTCAGAAATGTCGTAGAGATCATTTTCAATTTTAATAATCCAAATAAGTGCATTGCAAATAGCATCAATCCAAGTATTAGTTGCTTCTATTGCAGTACCAATGTTCCTAAAAGCTATTTTGTTATTTTCATCAACTTTTTCTACGACACTCTTCAGTTCACTTTTACTGACTTTCGAATCAACGGTATCTAGCGTTTTGTTAAGCCAATCATATTTTGTGTGATATCCTATACTTTCAACAGGTGCCGACAAATCGTTGATTTTTTGCAAATTCTCGTTAAGAGTTTCTCCTGCCTTTTTTAAAGTTCCGATGAGTGGAGTAATATCACTGTCATTAGCTATTTCCCCTAACTGATTACGCCTATTTTCCTTTTCAGAAACAGGATAATTAGGAGAATCTATTTGTTTTTTCACCTCTATTCGCAAGTCGCCAATTGACGGAGTGTTAAGTATGTCTTTTATTGTTATATGGATTCCAAATCTCCTGAATATGCCTTTTTGAATCTTTTCCATCTTTTTGACATCATCAGCACAAATTTCTTGTATGATGCTATCTTTTGTAACGTTTGAGCCAAAAAGTTCTTTCATGAGAATCAAAAAGTTCTCCACATTACACTCTGGGTATTGAGTTATGTTGGTATTATTATCCATAGCAATTATGTATTATAGTTCAAAATCTTCTTCATCGTCATCTAGTAACGTGCTTATTAAGTCCGATGAGCGATTAGCAGTTTTTTCAACATTATCTAAAATTTGGCGTGTTTCTGCTTGATTCTTTTTTGTCGCCTGACTCTTCCTCCCCATTTCTGCTATTGACTGAGCAGCAAAGTCCATAGTATTAATAACATTTTTGCCTGTCTTAACAGATGAAACTAGAGCAAGTGATGAACTTGTATATATCAATTTTGTATTCAACAAATCCATTTTTGTTTGTTGGGATGATATTTGCATCTTGGCTTTATATCGATCAAACATACATAAAACTACAGATGACATTACACAAGAAATAAACCCTGCCAAAGCGTCAGCAATAGTAGGGGCTGCAGTAGCTAATGGGGGAATAGTTGTTGTGATAAAGTCTGAAATGACTTCATTTAAGCCCATGCCTATGAAGGCTGTCATACCAGCAGCAAGAATTTTAAGAGCTTCGTAGATTCTTTCTTCCCATGTTTTCTCTTTGTTGAATATGATTTTTAAAGCTCTAATGATAGAATTCAACATGAGCCGAATCATTTTTGCTACATTTTTGAACGAGTGAAGGAGAAAGTCGACAATAGCATTTAAAGCTTCCATACCTATTGAGTAAACTGCATTTGCTCCAAAACTCTTCATCATGGTTTTCCAATCCTGTTTTATACGCTGTATCCAATTGCTAAAGATGCTTTTTATGCGCTCCAAAATACTATTTATTTGTTCTTTTCTCTCAAGAAACTCTACTTTAATTTCTTGCGCTAAATATACGATTAGCTGTTTTGCTAATGCAATGGCGCCACTTTTTGCGGCTCCAATAGCAGCTCTCTTTCCTCTTACACTAAATTCTTGTAGTTGTCGTTGAAGTTTAGCCTTTTTTTCCCATGTTTCATATTCTTCCTTGCTTATTTCTCCTTTAAGATAAGCGTGAATTTTAGAAACTTGACCAGAATGTTGCTCTAATCTATGTACATCAGATGGAACTAAGAACATCCCATTTGGTCCTTCGTGAATTGTTAGCTTATTTGCCGTCCTCCACTCTTTAAATTCCGCTTTGCTTTTAAAACCAAACTCCTTATACATTTCATTGTCGAAATGATTAAAATTAGTATCTCTCATCCATTTTGCCATGTTGTCTGGACACCCAGCCCTTTCATACATTTGTTTGTACTCTTCAGTAGAATAAGACGAAATAGAAGGCCCCAACCGATACGACTCTAATCCTGATAAAGACTCGTAATTATTTGATTCATTTGTCTTGTAATTTTTATCATGTTTGTCCACCGTTTTTACTCTGTTTCTATATTCTGTTTCATATTGAGATAACCGTTCCCTACCATCTTCTGACATCTTAGAATTATCTTTTGCTGCATCTTTTGAATACGGTGAGTAACGAGCCTCTTTCATGGCTCTATATTGTCTCTTCTCATTTTCTTCAGGATTCGCCGAAGTGTTAGCATATCTGATCTCTTGCTGATCATTTTCTCTCATTGAATGAGGATTCTTTTGATAGTCTCCAATTTCTGTAATATCAATAAAGGTGTCAATATAGTTCATCGATCCTTTTATGGACGCATCTATAAGGTCTGACAACAAATCTTTATCCTGGGGAATGTTGTTGGATAGTTCAGCAACTTCTTTCAACATTTGTTCATCTTCTACTGAGAGAAGAAATTCCATTTGATCTAAATCATTATATAACTTATTCTCCATATATCGCTTCACTTATTCTCTTTAATTGATAGTTATGTTTTTACTATATCGACACAAAGTTATATATTTATTTTGAAATTATTAGTATTTTACTTGCATTTTTTTAGTATTATTTTATACTCGTGCCATCTCTTATTCGGAAAATTAGATGACGAAGGATGTCTTGATGCTATTCAGCTGACGCCGTTCATATGGTGAGAAAAGCATATGGTATTGCTTATATAGTTCCTTTTCAAACTTTTTGAAATCAATATCTACAAAGGCAGGATTGCTTCCGATTTTTGGCGGACGTCCGTCACAACAGTCGCATAATAGCTGAAACAGTTGTTTGCCTAGTTCCTTTTCATGTTGCTCTCTGTCCAACATAGCCTTTCGGTGCTCTTCTGAAATATTCTTCTCGATATATTGCATTAGACGAAATAGACGATTGCTGGCAAAAAATCGTTCAACGTCAATATTGATACCATAGTCATAGCTGAATATACGCTTCAACTTCTCATAGTCAGTTCCATCTATCAATTTATTAGCTAGTAAATAATTTCCTGTATTGCCATGAGTCCTTCCAGCGGTCTATCTCATAGGCACGTTCACACATCTGGGGATGGCTATTGAATGCTATGCGACAATTCTGCTGAATGCGGTTCCACCAAGAATCATTCTCAAAACGATGATACTCGCGAGCCTGTTCTACTAATTGATAGGGGCTGCCTTGTATTTCTGACAATCCCGTGGTCAACTTTAACATGGCTGTTTGGAATGTGCGTTCGCCTACTACCACAGCAGAGCATCGATCTGCTGAGAGTTCACTCTTACGACTCCAGTATTGCATGGCCATCAAGATGGGGCCAAGCGTAGAATATGAGATTACTTGCATCAAAAGCCCAAGTTCCTCAATCGTTCTAAGCAATGTGTTATAGAGAGTATGCTTGCATAGAATATGTCCGCATTCGTGGGCGATGATGCTGCTTACCTCGTCAATGTTTAGTTTCTCCACAAGTGAACTGCTAAGAGCAACAAACGTATGGGTTTCACCATAGGTGTAGGCATTCATTACAGGGTCGTTATAGATGAACAACTCAGGTTCCTTGATACCAACCTTGCGCACCACTTTTTTAAAAGCAGCACATAATGATGGATAGTTTTGGGCATTAACCTTCACCATCATACCTAGGTTTTCACCTCGAAACATCTGTTCATAACCATATTCCATCGTGGTGCGAATAAAGGCATCGAAGCCTTTGGTTTTCCGAAGCATCTGTAGTGCCTTGGCATCTTCAGGATGCATGATGTCGCTTGCTTTCATGGGGCTATAGCTTTTGAGTTATTAATGCCGTTTGACGAAAACGCATGGAAGCAACCATGATAACTGCTGGTATCATGACTCGATAGGCAGGTGAAGCTATATCACTTATAGTCCATCCTGCTAATGCAGTCCATCCTATTAGTCCTGCAGCAATGCTCAAATATCGTCCAACGGTGCTCATACCCATCATTGTAATCCATCGACCAAGTAGCAAATTGGCAGTTCGCACCGTTACATAGTAAATCATCTCTGAGAGCAAATAGGAGTTTCTGCGAATGGCAAATAAGATAGCACTAACCAACATCTGATGGTTAAGACGCTTGTGTGGAATACCTGCCTTATCAGCAATAGCCCTCAATTCCTTGTCAGATAGCTTTGTGGTTGTCATTTCACAAATAGTTGTCAACAACTCATGTTCCATCGTCTTGGTATCGTCACCGATATTTACTTTGACATTCATCCTTTTGCAAACTCTGCGCACTATGGTTTCGTAACTGTCTGCTTCACCCTTTCGACAGAATGTCTTAACAGTATTACTACCAAACCTACGCAATTCTTCACCAATTTCTGTTGTCATCAGATTCATTCTTTCTGGATAACAGTTGATGTAAGCATCTGAATTAGTCAATTGTTCACTTAATCGAACTTCACCTTTTTGGTTATAGGTGAGAATGTCGCAAAGTGTTCGAAGGTCATCATTGCTACACGCTGCCAGGAACATTAAATCTTTGTCTTGTTTCATAACTTTTACACTTTTAAATCGTTTTCGGTTGCAAAGTTATAATTAGAGACAGACAAAAAGTGTCCGACCTAATTAATATTTTGCTTTTTAATATAACAGCACAACAGTTCCTGACACACTATTGTGCTCCTATGTTTAGGTTGTCTAAATATCGCCTATGGAGTGTCTGGATAATCTTTTGGGGATTGTTCTAAGTCGATTTGTATAAAATTAGGCGTTTCGTGTGCAAATTTATCAAATTATTCGCAAAGCAACAAACTTATTGGCATTTTTGTTGCATAATTACCTAATATATACCCAAGAAATCCACTTGTGGGGGTAGCCTAATTCGAGACTAATTTCGGGTTCTTCGAGCGAAGCGGCAAAGCCGAGTCCGATTTGGAAACCTAACTCCTTCACCAATCCTCCCAATTTTGTGTTATTCCCATTTTCGCACGTTCTTGTTCTTCTCCGTTTTGCCTTTATTTTACGGTCATTCTGCGTTAATTCTCCAAAATCCCTCGTTTGTTACAACCTTTTTTCGTAACTTTGTCATCTTCGATGACGAACTTACTCCGTCTCGGAAATAAAAACAATTCACGATTTGTTTTGTATTTCGCTCGACTTTTCGTAACTTTGCACACATGAAACAGGCAATGATACTGGCTGCGGGGCTTGGCACAAGGCTCAAGCCTCTGACGGACACCATGCCCAAGGCATTGGTACCGGTGAACGGAACTCCGCTGTTAGATATTAATATCCGCAAGTTGATGGCTGCCGGTTACGACCGCTTCATCGTCAACGTACACCATTTTGCTCAGCAGATTATCGACTATGTCAGCAGGCAGGACTATGCTCCGCTGGTCCATTTCAGTGACGAGACGGAAGAACTGCTGGAGACTGGTGGCGGATTGAAGAAGGCTCGGCAGTTGTTTCATGACGACCAGCCGATACTCATCCATAATGTCGATATACTGGACAATGTCGACTACCAGTGGCTCTCTCGCCAGCATCAGGCCGACGAAGATGCCGTGCTGCTGGTAAGCCGGCGTCAGACGAAGCGCTATCTGCTTTTCGACAACGCCATGCGGCTGATGGGGTGGAAGAATATTGAGACGGGCGAAGTGAAGAGTCCATACGAGTATGTTCGGCGTACAGGTCTTTCGCAGCATGGTGAGCCTCTGAATATGTTTGCATTCTCGGGCATCCATTCCTTCTCGCCGCGCCTGTTCCAGCTGATGGAGCGCTTCCCCGAACGTTTCCCTATCATCGACTTCTACCTCTCGACCTGCCACCGCACCCGTATCGTCGGCATGGTGAAGGACGACTTGCGCGTGCTTGACGTCGGCAAGCTCGATACCCTGGCCGAGGCAGAACGGTTTCTTAGTGAATTATAATTCTCAACTCTCAATTCTGATATATGCAACAGAAGATTATTATCCTCGACTTTGGCTCGCAGACCACACAGCTCATCGGTCGCCGTGTACGCGAGCTGGACACCTTTTGCGAGATTCTTCCGTACAACAAGTTCCCCAAGGACGACCCGTCGGTCATCGGCGTCATCCTCAGCGGCTCGCCCTATTCGGTACACGACCCTGAGGCTTTCAAGGTTGACCTCAGCCAGTTTGTAGGCCGCCTGCCGGTGTTGGGCATCTGCTATGGAGCGCAGTTTATCTCGCACACGCTGGGAGGTAAGGTTGAAAAGGCCGACAGCCGTGAGTACGGACGTGCCAACCTGCAGACGGTAGACACGGGAAACCGCCTGTTCAAGGGCTTCCTGCCCGGCTCGCAGGTGTGGATGAGCCATGGCGACACCATTACCCGCATTCCCGACGCCTTCGAGTGCATTGCCTCGACGAAGGACGTGAAGTACGCTGCCTACTGGTGTGCTTCTAAAGACATCTGGGCCGTCCAGTTCCATCCCGAGGTGTACCACACCGAGCAGGGCATGCAGCTCCTGAAAAACTTTGTGGTTGACATCTGCGGCTCCCGTCAGGACTGGAGCGCTGCTTCGTTTGTAGACACCACTATTGCTGAACTGCAACAGCAGCTGGGGCAGGACCGCGTCATCCTCGGACTCTCCGGCGGCGTAGACAGCAGCGTCGCTGCCGTGTTGCTGAACAAGGCCATCGGCAAGCGCCTCACCTGTATCTTCGTCGACCATGGCATGCTGCGCAAGAACGAGTTCCAGCAGGTGATGAGCGACTACGAGGGACTTGGCCTGAATGTCATCGGCGTCGATGCCAGCGAGAAGTTCTTTACCGACCTTGCCGGCGTCTCCGACCCGGAGCAGAAGCGCAAGATTATAGGCCGCGACTTCGTGGAGGTGTTCAATGAGCAGGCCAAGGAAATCGTAAACCGTAAATCGTCAGAGGGTAAGTGCCGCTGGCTTGCCCAAGGCACCATCTATCCTGACCGCATTGAGTCGCTCAATATCACAGGCAAAGTCATCAAGAGCCACCACAACGTAGGTGGACTGCCCAAGGAGATGAACCTGCAGCTGTGTGAACCGCTGAAGTGGCTCTTCAAGGACGAGGTGCGGCGCGTCGGCCGCCAGTTAGGCATGCCTGAGCATCTTATAGGCCGCCATCCCTTCCCCGGTCCCGGTTTGGCTGTCCGTATCCTGGGCGACATCACGCGGGAGAAGGTTCGCATCCTGCAGGATGCCGACGACATCTTCATCAGCAACCTGCGCCAGTACGACGATGTCGACGGCAAGCCGCTCTACGACAAGGTATGGCAGGCGGGCGCCATCCTGCTTAGCACCGTCCGCTCAGTGGGTGTCATGGGCGACGAGCGCACCTATGAGCACCCCGTGGCCCTGCGTGCCGTAACCAGCACCGACGCCATGACGGCCGACTGGGCCCATTTGCCCTACGACTTCATGGCTAAGGTCTCCAACGAGATTATCAACAAGGTGCGTGGTGTCAACCGCGTCTGTTACGACATTTCGTCAAAACCGCCCGCAACCATCGAGTGGGAATAATAATAGTTGCCGATGAAACCTCCATAGGCCGGTGAAGGTGGTGAAGGTTGGACGGCATGGTAGCATGTCAAAAGTATGGCGTTTACGACTCGTAAGTGCCATACTTTTTAGTGCTAATTATATGGTTTACGGTTGCAAAGTAATTAATACCACTGCACGGCATTGGAATAGCTGGAGCGCTTGTCGTACTTCAGGGCGTCGGTAAGTGTGGCGGCATTGCAACGGAAAGAGAAGTTGTAGCTGGTGTAGGGAGCCAGCACTACGGAGCACGACATGTTGAAGCAGTGGAGGTCGCGGCTGAGTGACGCCGTCGTCATGGAAATCTTCTTGTTGTCGAAGTCGTAGCCGCTGGAGAACGAGATGTTCCATCCGTCTGAGATGCGGATGTTGCCGCTGAAGTTCAGGTTCTGCGTAATCTTGTAGGGATAGCGCATGCGGTCGTAGTTGAAGCGTCCGCTGGTGTTTTCGCGCATGGTAATACCGTAGCCGATGCTGAGCGACCAGGGAATGGAGAATGCCATGTAGCCGTCCTCATCGGTTTCGGCCATTCCCGTATCGTTCCGCTGTGCGCCGTGCTTGCCGGCCTCCATGTCGGTATCGAGGTTGGTTTCCACGCCCGTGTCGTATTCCTTTTTCTGGCTGTCGTTGCCCTTGTTGACCTTTTCGCCGCGCAGCCATTTGAAGAAGTTGGCCACCTTCTTGTTGTCGAGTGTGTACGACAGGTTCTGCGACATGCCCTGGAAACGTCCGAAGCGTCCCTTGCTATACTCGGTATGAGTGCCGACGTATGGCTTGCCGTTCTCGTCGAGTTCATAGGCATAGGTGGCAAAGCGGGCGTTCATGTTGAACGTGTAGCTCTTCGACAGCTTCAGGCGCAGGTTGGTGTTCAGGTCGCTCCACGGCCGCACCTTGGCCGCTACGTCGTACGACATGGATGCGCTCAGTTCGTCGATGATGCTGACCTTGACCAACGAGTCTTCGCGGTTGCGGTATTTCATTTCGATATTATTCGATATGGACATGCTGATGTTGCCGCGCATGTCCTTGCTGGGCGGCGAGTAGAGCGTGCCCGTGTAGGGTGAATATTCCACCAGCGTCACGTTGCCGTCGGCGTCGGTTTTCTGGTAGCTGTCGTAGTATCCGTAGCGTGACGAGCCGAACGACGGTGCGTAGCTGAAGCTGACGGAGGGCGTGAAGACGTGGCGTATGCGGTCAATCTTGTTGCCGAAGATTTTACGGCTGGGGATGTAGAAGCCATAGAGCTTGGTGGATGCGCTGATGGAGAAGTTCCAGTCGTAGACGTTGTAGAATCCCTGTAGCGTGTCAACCTTCTCGCGTTGGTTGTCGACATCCCACGAGCGCTTGTATTTCTGGGTCAGCATGCGGTCGGTGAAGTTGAACGTGGGGTTGATGTTCAGGTATCCGAACAGCGTGAAGTTGCCCGATATGGGAATCCGGTGCTCCATGCCGTTGCGCCAGTCGCGTGTCAGGCTCGACTTCATCAGCTTGTCTTCCTTGGTGGAAATGGAGTTCGACAGATGTCCCGTGTACTGCATGGAGATTTTCTCGTACCATCGTTCCTTGCCCACCATGTGTTTGCGCTTGAAGGGGTAGAAGCGCGAAATGTTGATGGTCAGGTCGGGCAGCGTCAGGGCGATGGTGGAGTCGCGCATGTTCTGGCTGATGTTGAACGACGAACTCAGCGACATGCCGATGCTGGAGAAAGTCGTGCTCCACGATACAGAGCTGGTGCGTGTCGACTGCGTGACGGACTGCGGGTTGTACATCGACGTCAGGTTATTGCGCTCATAGCTCGTCGAGGCAAAGTTGACGCTGGCCGACAGCGTAGAGTACGGGTTGGCCTTGGCGTCCTGGCGGTGCGTCCATTGTATCTTGAAACTGGTGGTCTTCGAGTAGTCGGGCATGTTCTTCTCGCCGTCCACGGAGCTTTGGTAGCTGGCGAAGAACGAGCCGCTGTACCGGTAGCGCTTGCGGTAGTTGCTGGCTGCCGACACTCCCCACGAGCCTTTCGTGTATATCTCGCCCAGCAGTTTCAGGTCCATTTTGTCGTTGATGGCGAAGTAGTAGCCGCCGTCGCGCAGGTAGAAACCGCGTGAGAACTCGTCACCGTAGGTCGGCATGATGAAGCCACTGCTATAGCTTTTCGTGAAGGGGAAGAAGCCGTATGGAATGGCAAAGGGCAGCGGCACGTCGGCCACCACGAGGTAGGTGGGTCCGAAGACGACGTTCTTGCCTGGCCGTACCTTGGCGCGCGACATGGCGAAGTAGAAGTCGGGGTGGGGCTGGTCGCAGGTGGTGTAGCGTCCGTGCATCAGGAACATCTCGCCCTTGTCGTTGCGCTTTGCCAGCCGTGCGGTCATGAATCCGTCGTCCTGCTGGGTGTAGACATCGCTGATGATACCCTTCTTAGTCTTGAAGTTGAAGGCGATGGTGTCATTCTCATACGTGTCGGAGCCCATCTTGAATATCGGCGTGCCGTATTTCGTACCCGTTGTGTCTACCGAGCCGGTGGCATGTACCAGACTGGAGTCCAAAACCATGTATATCTGGTCGCTCTGCAGGTCCATGTTCTCATATTTCACGTGTGAGCTGCCGTAGAGGTGGGCAATGCCCGTGGCGGCCTCATAGGTCATGGAGTCGGTGGCGGTATAGTCGACGGGAGCGTCGATGCCGTTCTTGCGCTGGCGGTTCAGCGAGTCGGCATAAAGCGAGTCGTCGATGGCCTTGTTATGTTTCCAGATAGCTTTTTGCAGCGAGTCCATGGCCGTGGTGTCCACCACGGCAGGCTTGGCAAGGGTGTCCTTTACGGCACTGTCAGCCGGTGCGTCGCCCTGCTCGCGTTTGGCCGTCGAGCGTGCCTTGCCTTCCTCGGCAGCTGCCGCCTTCGCCTTTTTCTTCTGCTTCTTTTGCTGTTGGGCAACGGCCTCAGTGCCCCTTCCCTGTCCTGGAAAGAGCATCATAGGCACCTCCGCCATCACGAATACCATGGCGAAGAGCAGCAGAAACAGCAACAGTTTTCGTCTCATTGCGGCTGCAAAGGTACGTAATAAAAGTGAAAAGTGAAGAGTGAAAAGTGAAGAATTTGCTTCCGCTTATTATTTTTAACTTTTCACTTCTCGCCCTTCACCTCTCACTTTTCACTTTTCCTTTTCCCCTTTTCACGCTTTCTTTTTCACTCTTCACTCAAACATCCTCGACCATGCCAGGAACTTCTCCACCCCCTCGGCGCCGAACTTCTCCAGGCTTTGTGCCGCCTCCAGCACCGTTCGTACACGGTTGGGGGCCGACTTCGAGTAGAACTTGTCGGCATAGCATACCAGCTGTTCCTCCAGCGTCTCGGGCACAAAGTCCTGTAGCGGCAGGGGCAGCTGCTGGCTTGCTATCTGCCGGCGCGTCAGTCCTGTGCCGGTATGGCGCTCGCACACCCTTGCGTGGCGTTCCAGAGAGGTCGGGTAGGGCATGCTTCGCAGCATCTCGGCACCTATCACGCCGTGTCGGATGTACGGTTCCGTGCCTTGGCAGTGTATGGATGGTGCATGGCAATGCATGATGCCGATGTCGTGCAGCATGGCTGCTTCCTCCAGAAATTGCATGTCAATGGGTAGCTCCCGGTGCTTGCGTGCTATCAGCAGACAGCGGTCGGCCACCTGTCGGCTGTGCTTGAGCAGCAGTTGTCGTAAGGCATCGTCCTGCGGATAGAAGTGGTAGATGACGGATTGGTAGTCCATGGTTATTCCAAAATATAGTGTTTAGGTAGTGGGAAGACGTTTTAGGATAGTAAATTCCCCTCCTTGTGAAGGAGGGGATTGTTAAGGTTGCGTGCGGCTTCCTTCATGGTATGAGGGTTGCCGCAGGGCATGTTTAGCGGATAACCTTCTTGCCGTTGATGATGTTCAGGCCCTTGGTGGGAGCAGCCATGCGGCGGCCGCCGAGGTCATAGACGTTGGCATTGTCGGTAGCGTTGTCGCTTTCAATGGCGCGGATGGCCGTCACTTCGCTCTCGTCAATGTGCCTGATGGCAATCTTCTGGGCTGTCGGGGCCTGCTTCTCCCAGCAGAATCCGCAACGTGTGGGCAGGAACGACTGGTCGCCGCTGGTGCGTACCAGCACACTCTCCAGGATAGCTACGTTCTGTTTGGCGGGAATGCCGTAGAGACCGTCCTTTTCGCGCTTCTCCCAACTGCTGCTGAAAGCAACTTGGTTGCCCTCGTTGTCAGCCATGCGGATAGTCTTCAGGTCGGTGCTTACGCCGTCGGCCTCCACGTTCTTGGCGCGCAGGTACTGCGTCGTTGGCGAGAAGATGAGGTACGGAACACCGGCCTCGATACCTTCGTTGGTGCAGTCTACGAAGCAGAGCACCAGCGTGTTGCCCTCCTGCTGGATGGCAGCCATGCGCTCTACCCTGACGTCCTTGGCGGCGTTGGCCAGCTGCGAGGCGTTCAGCGACATCGGCAGGCACAGCGTGTTGTAGCCAGCGAAGAGGTAACGGTTCACACTTACCGTCTGGTCGGTATTCATTAGCTGCTCCACCTTCATTGTCTGCGTCTCGGTGTACAGGTTCTTCACTTTGTTCTGAGCAAGAACATTCTGGCTGCCCATCAGGGCAACAGCTGTCATAGCAAGTACTAATTTCTTCATAAGCTTATAATTTTAGTTCTAAAATATCACATTATCTGGTGCAAAGATACTAATTATTTTTTAATTTGCAAGCAAATCTGCGAAAATATTCAGTCACGAAGTTTCCGGAACACCTCGGCCAGCGACTCTTTCTGCCCTACGTTTCCGGGGAAGATGATGTAGGGGAAGTGGTTGGTCATCACGCAAGGCACGCTGTTGACGACCTGTCCCAGGACGCGTGCCGAGCGGATGGCGAGTCCCTTGGTCAGTATGTCGTGCGAGGTGATGCCTCCCTTGGCCACGAGATAGGCCGGTGTGAAGGGCATGCGCCGCACGATGTCCACGAGGAAGTCGCTCACCTGCTGTCCCAGGTGCTGCCGCTGGTCGGCATTGTCGAGCCGTATTTCCTGCCGGGAGGTGTAGACGACGGGTGTCAGCCGCTCGTCTGCTATCTGGCTGATGACGGTCAGCGTGTCGCTCATCAGCGCCTCCGCGTCGTCGAAGATGCGCTGCACGTCGACCTCCACGCCGCACGTCCCCGCCTCGTTCAGCAGGCATTCCAGCTGTTCGGTCGTCTTCCTGACGTGCGAGCCGACGATGTAAAGTGCCGGCTGCCGTGGCGTCTCTGCCGCGAGGATGGCCTTGTCGAGCAGCGGAATGTCGGGGATATGGCTGATGGCCTTGGGCAGTGACGACGACGACCTGATGACGATGTTCTCCTCGGGCAGGCTCCGGGCAAACCGTTCCAGTTCGTCGTAGTCCTGTGCGTTGACGATGACATAGTCGTCGGGGTCGGCCCCCTTCTCGCGGATGTAGTCGCGTAGCACGGAGGAATGGAAGCCGAACACGTTGTCGCGTGCGAATTCCGTCTCGCTGATGGGAATCAGGCGCCCCTCGTCCTTCATGTAGTGCGTGCCGTCGATGGTCACGCGGCCCGCCTCGATGAAGGCCGGGCAGAAGGGCGTTTTCTCAGCCACGGGTAAGCCGTGGCTCACGAAGGCTTGTCGGATGACGTCCGTCTCCAAGGGGAAATGGCCGCGCAGACAGCTGTCGCTACGGCTGACGACGATGAGGCGGTAGTCGTAGTCGCGGTTCACCTTGAGCACCATGTCCATGGCGCTGCGTATCACCTCTGCGGCCTCTTGCCGCGTCATGGCGCGGGTATTGGTCAGGATGTAGAAGAAAGGCACCTCGTCCTCAAAGCCTTTCCTTACGCTTTCCTCGTCCCACTGTGTGATGAGCAGACAGCCGTGCACCGTCTGTATGCCTGTCGGGTCGTCGTCGAGAACGACCATTCTTAGTCCGTTGTTCATCGTTGCCTCTTTACTTTTCACTTTTCACTCTTCACTTTTCAGTTAGCGCAGCGCAATATGCTGCATCTTCCGGGCTTCGTCGGGAGTTGCCGGCTCACAGCCCATCATGCGGATGAGTGCCACCAGCCGCTCCACCAGTTCGGCATTGGTGTGTGCGCGCTTGCCGGGGGCATAGTAGAAGCTGTCCTCGAAGCCTACGCGAACGGCCGATGCTCCCATGCCGATGGCGCAGGCCAGCATCGAGAAGTCCTTCATCGAGTCGTGGGTGATGCCCCACGAACAGCCCGGCTCCATGAGTGAGCAGAGCATGGCCAGGTTGCGGCCTGTTGCCGAAAGGTTGCTGGAGTTGCCGGGGCCTACGCAGAAATTGTAGTGCAACGGACGGTGCAGCACGCCCTCGTCGGCCAGCCTTGTGGCGCACTCTACGTGGCTCAGGTCGAATAATTCCATCTCCGGCACGGTGTTCGTCTCATCCAGGCGCTTGGCCCAGTAGCGCAGGTCGGGCATGGTGTTGATGTACACCGTCTCGCCGAAGTTCACCGAACCCATGTTCAGCGACGCCACCTCCACCTCCGGCACGTCCAAGCTGACGCAGCGCTCGGCCAGCGTCAGCGTCGACAGTCCGCCCGTCGAGCCCTGCACTATCATGTCCGTTTCCTTTCGTATCAGCCCGATGGTCTGCCGGAACACGTCCAGCTCGAACGTCGGGTTGCCCTTCAGGTCGCGGGTGTGCAGGTGTACCTCGCAGGCTCCGGCCTTATAGCAGTTGATGGTATCCTCCGCTATCTCCTCCGGGGTCAGCGGATTCTTACATTCGGCAGGGATTTCCTTGCCTACGTGGCACACGGGGGCCACGGTAACGATAATCTTTCTCATGTTGCTTATACCTATTTATATATTATAAGGACTGATGGCGGGCGGAAATGTCGTCAGTGAACAAATCATAAAAATTGGGTATTGCCAGAGTTGGGTTAAAGCGCTACCTTTGCAGCCGGAAACTAAAGTAAGACACAAGATGACCGGAAAATTGATTTTGATGACGGCCTTGCTGACCGCAGGAACCTGCCTGGTGGCTGCGGCGCAAGACGGAAACGGAGAGCAAGAGAAGACGAGCCGACTGACCCTCGGCGGCTACGGCGAGGCCGTGCTGACGCGAAACTTCTACAGCCAGAGCTTCAACCGCTACAAGAACCCCGCGAACTATGCCAACGACAAGAGCCACGGGCGGTTTGACCTGCCGCACGTGTGCATCAACATCGGCTACGATTTCGGCAAGGGCTGGACGATGGGCTCGGAGATAGAGTTTGAGCACGGCGGCAACGGTACGGCTGTAGAGATAGAGGCCGAGGAGGCCGGCGAGTATGAGGCTGAGGTGGAGAAGGGTGGCGAGGTCGCCTTGGAGCAGTTCTGGATAAACAAGGAGTTCTGGGGCGGAAAGTTTAACATCAAGGCCGGTGAGCTCATCGTCCCCGTGGGCTACAGCAACGCGCATCACGAGCCGAACCAGTTTTTCACGGTCTACCGCCCCGAGGGCGAGTCGACCATCCTGCCTAATACGTGGCACCAGATAGGTCTGTCGCTGTGGGGCCGTCTGAAGGACTGGCGCTACGAGGCGCTGTTGCTGTCGGGCCTGAACTCGGAGAGCTTCACGGCCGAGAACTTCGTGCACTACGGTGCCACCAGCCCGTATGAGTTCAAGGTGGCCAACAACTACGCCGGTGCCTTCCGCGTGGACAACTACTCGGTGAGGGGACTGCGCGTGGGCGTGAGCGGCTACTACGGGTACAGCTTCCGTAACACGCTGCGCACACCGGGCAAGAAATACGACGACGTGACGGGAGCGCTGGGCATCGTGGCCCTGGACTTCACGCTGAACCGCTGGAATTGGGTCGTGCGCGGCAACGTGGACTACGCCCACTTTGCCAACGCCGACGAGATATCAAGCTACAACCAGGCCAACTGGACGCACCACAAGTACCAGGACGGCAACCCCCATCACTACACGAACATAGGCAGTCACGCCGTGGCCTACGCCCTGGAGGCGGGCTACAACGTGTTCTCGCAGATAGCCAAGACGAGGCGGGCGGACGAGCGGCTGTACGTGTTCGGCCGGTTTGAGCACTATAACACGATGGCGTCGGGGACGTATGCCCAGATGTACCAGTATACGAAGAAGTACCGCCTGGCGGTAGGCCTGAACTACCAGCCCGTCAAGCAGGTGACGCTCAAGGGAGAATACTCGTACCGCTACTTCCAGAAGCCGAACAACAACGGTCTGGAGGCCGACAGTCCGCTGTACAAGCAGCCGTTCAACAACGAACCGAGCATCAGCCTGGGCGTGACCTACTGCGGCTGGTTCCTGTAAAACAGAGCACGACAAAAACACTATAACCACATATTAAGATAAGAACAATGAACATGAAAAGACTGACAAAGATGGCAGCCTTCGCTGCCTTGCTGACCGCAGGCTTCACGGCCTGCTCGAGTGATGACGAAGTAAACACAACAACCGTAGAGGGAACGCAAGAAGCCCTGAACCAAGCTTGTGCGGACTGGAAGACCGCCCGTGCCGACTGGGAGCAGTCGGAGGCCTTCCTGTTTGGTGCCGCCGACGAGTACTCCATCGACCCGCATACCGACACGTGGCCCGTGGCCGCCAATGACCTGGCCGACGTACTGCGCGACGCCGAGGCCATGTCGAACATCGACAACTTCATCAAGACGGCGAACGCCGGTATCCTGGGCTACCACGGCATCGAGTATGTGCTCTTCCGTAAAGGTGAACCGCGCAAGATAGACCAGATAACCGAGCTGGAGTACAAGTACATCAGCGCCGTAGCCAAGGACCTGTACAACGCCACCGCCACGCTGGAGGCCGCCTGGGACTCTCAGGAGCGTAACAGCGAGCGCCACCAGATAGCCGTGACCTACGTGGCTACGCACCTGGCCATCGACGACGACGGCAACCAGGAGGGAGCGCTAAGCGGTCTGACGAACTACGGCAAGGCCTTCAAGAACCCCGGAACCGGCCAGTGGGAGACCGCCCTTGACGCTACGCGCGAGATTATCTCGGGCTGTCAGGACATCATCGGCGAGGTCGGCGACTCGAAGATTGGGCTGCCCTACACCGGGCAAGACGCGTCGTACATTGAATCGCCGTATGCGTACAACTCCATCATTGACTTCCACGACAACATTGTCAGTTGCAGGAACGCCCTCTACGGCGGTGTCGGTGCCACGACGCCCAGCCAGAACTCGCTGCTGTATTTCTGCCTGAACAGTGGCAACAGCACCCTGCAGCACCAGGCCCAGAACGTGCAGAACAAGCTGGAGACGGCCCTGACCAAGATTCTGGCCATGAAGTACCCGTTTGCGCTGAACTACAGCGACAACTCGTGCAAGGTGGCTATCGACGCTCTGGGCGAGCTGGACGACGCCCTGGGTGAGATGGACGAGACGCTGAAGGGCTTTGCCGACAACAGCACCGTGCAGACCCAGTGCCAGAAGATAAACGAGAACTATGTAGACAACGTGGTGGTGGCCACCTACCGCACACTGGCCGACCACGCGTACCAGCTGTACCAGTCTATCCAGAAGATACAGACGAAATAAGCCCCCCTAACCAACACTGATGAACAACATGAACAAACTGACCCTACTCGGAGCCGTGCTCATAGGAGCGAGCCTCAGCACCGGCTGCAGCAGCACGACCGAGAGCAGCGAAGAAGAAAAGCCACTGACCTGGGACATCGGCGATTCCGGTACGAGCGACTATCCCGAAGACTACTATGCCGGCGGACAGCTCGGCACCACGACGGTGAACACCGCCACCGCCTTCGAGCAGCCGACCAAGGCCGTGGAGAACGCAGGCATGATGACAGCCTTCAACGAAGGAGAGTACCTGTTCGAGAAGGAGTACAACACCAACGCGGACGGAGCCTTCCACGGACTGGGCCCGGTGTACGTGCGCCGAGGCTGCCTGTACTGCCATCCGGGCTACGGACACGGTGCCCGTCAGACCAGCTACAAGGCCGACGCGCACAGGAACGGCTACCTGCTCGTGGTGTACGACAAGACGACCAATGCCTACATCCGCTCGGTGGCAGGCATGCCGCAGACGGGAGCCGTGAAGCCCTTCAAGGCCCCGATAAACGAGAGCGGCATCAAGATAGCCTGGAACAACTATACGGACGAGTGGGGCAACCGGTTTGATGACGGCGAGACGTACTTGCTCACCTACCCAGAGGTGAAGATTGACTACAGCGCCTTCTACGCCCCCGTGGTGGTGCGGCGAGGCGACCAGGACGTCACGCTCACGAAGGAACAGTACGACCAGGAAATCGGTGTGCTGCTGGAATCGACCATCGGCATCTACGGCACGGGCCTGACCGACGCGATAGATGACGACGAGATAACGGCCCAGTGGGTGAAGGAGAGCGAATACTATAACCGCATCGGCAAGACGGACGCCCTGAACCCAGCCATGTGGAACCAGGCGACGAATACGTGGAACAGCTACTACACGAACTCGCTGCAAGGCGACGGAACGAAGTATGTGCGCCGCTACACCTACGCCCTGTCGCGCGGCCCGATACTGGACGCTGCGGGTGCCAACGCCATCTGGAACATCACCAACGTGACGCGGTCGGACCGCCGCTACCACTACCTCGACCTGGCGGGCGTCTACTACGCCCGGACCTCGTCGAAGGACCCCGAGGTACAGGCAGGCTTCACCGAGTATATTAACCGCGTGGACCCGCAGGGAGCTCACCCCGAGTGGCACACCGGGCAGTTGGAGCAAGACATCTATACGTACCTGACGAGCAAGTCGCTGGACGCCGAGATGAGCGACCAGCAGTACAAGAACCTCATGATATGGCACCGTGGACTGGCCGTGCCTGCCGCCCGCAACACGACGACGGAAGACTTCAAGGCCGGTAAGCAGCTCTTCACGCAGATAGGCTGCGCCGCCTGCCACCGTCCGTCGTGGCAGACGGGAGAGGACCACATCAAGGACCCTGCCAAGTTCTTCACGTCAGACAGCGACATGCCCCGCTATCCCCACCAGACGATATGGCCGTACACCGACTTCGTGCAGCACCGGCTGTGGATGAAGAACGACATCCGCACGGGCTGGTGCCGGACGACCCCGCTTTGGGGACGCGGACTGGCCGGTAAGTGCGGCAGCGGCGTGGAGCGCCTGCACGACTGCCGTGCCCGCAACGTGCTGGAAGCCATCATGTGGCACGGTTGCCGCAACGAAGGCGGCACGAGCGACGCCTACGACGCGGTGGTGAAGTTCCGCAACCTGTCGAAGAAGGAGCGCGACCAGGTCGTCTTCTTCATCGAGTCCATCTGACATCTAAATGATATCGTACAAAAGGTTGAATATGAACGACTACGAATTATACGAATTTCTCGAATTTTCTGAATAGCTCCATGAGCAGCGAGGCTACTGTTCGTACAATTCGTAGTCGTTAAATAGTCTAATAGTCAAAGTGTCCAGTTGTAAATTACAATGGCTCATCGGCGCCCTATACACACTCTTGGTGGTGTGTATAGGGATTGCTACTGTCATAGAAAAGTACCAAGGGACGCCCTTTGTCAGCGAGCACATCTATGGGGCGTGGTGGTTTGCAGGCCTGTGGGCGATGCTCACGGTGACGGCCTGCCTGTATATGTGGCACCGGCAACTGTACCGGCGCTTCGCCGTCATGCTGCTGCACGTGGCGCTGGTGGTCATTCTGGCCGGAGCGCTGGCCACGTGGCTCAGCGCCCGACGGGGGACGGTCAGTCTGCGGGTGGGCCAGACACAGACGGCCTACAGCGACACGAAGGGGGAACGGCAGCAGTTCCCCTTTGCGCTGGAGCTGAGGGAGTTCCGGGTGGTCAACTACCCGGGCACCGACGTTGCGCTGGACTACCAGAGTGTCATCCGCGTGAGCCAAGGGAAAGAGACCGGTCAGGAGGTCATGGTGTCGATGAACCACATAGGCAGCGTAGGCGGCTACCGGCTGTACCAGTCATCGTATGACAGCGACGGGCAGGGCGTGTCGCTGGGCGTCAGCTACGACCCCTACGGCATAGCCGTCACCTACTGCGGCTACCTGCTGCTGTTGATGGGCATCATGGCTACGCTGCTGTCGCGGAAGACACAGATGCGTGCCCTCTACAGGAAGGCCATGCAGCCGCTGGCGGTCGGGGTGTTGCTGCTGGCGAGCGTCGACAGCCGTGGCGCAGAGCTGCAGGCCGTAGACCGCGACATAGCCGCGAAGCTGGGGACAGTCAGCGTGTTGTACAACGACCGCATTTGTCCGCTGAACACAGTGGCAACCGACTTTCTGACCAAGCTGTCGGGCCGTGCCTCGTGGAACGGCTACACGGCCGACGAGGTTTTCGTCAGCTGGATGATATACTACTCGCCGTGGGAGCAGCAGCGGCTCATCCGCATCAAGGACAAGGAGGTGCAGCGGTTGCTGGGCATCGACGGACAATGGGCGTCGTACAGCGACTTTCTGGACGAGTACCATGAGTATAAGCTGAAGGACGCCTTGGAGCAGATGAGGGCCGGGAAGGGCCGCATAGCCCGCAAGGCGCTGATGGAAGCCGACGAGAAGTTCAACGTGGTGGAGATGTTCTACCGTGGGCAGATGCTGAGGATGTTCCCCTACGAGCTGGACGGACAGGTGAACTGGTACTCGCCGGGCGGACAGGCGTTGCCGAGGGAGATACCTGTCAAGGAGCAATTCTTCATCAAGCAAGCCATGGACTACCTGACGGAAAGCATTGTGACGGGGCAACGCGAGCGAGCCTACGAGCTGATAGCCAAAATCAAGCTGTTCCAACGGGACATGATAGGCGAGCTGCTGCCCAGTGAACGGCTGACGCTGGCAGAGCTGTGGTACAACCGACTGAGCGCCCCACGGTGGCCCGTCTTCCTGACCCTGACGCTGAGCCTGCTGCTCTGTCTGCTGGTATCGGCCTCAG
This sequence comes from Prevotella sp., assembly GCA_017459445.1. Classification (GTDB taxonomy): domain Bacteria; phylum Bacteroidota; class Bacteroidia; order Bacteroidales; family Bacteroidaceae; genus Prevotella. The sequence goes on from JAFUDJ010000037.1 coordinate 41,631, forward strand.
GAGGACAGAGCCGGAGCCGGGGACTGCGCGCGGCCTCAACGGTCTACGTGGGATTGCTGGCAGCTTGGCTGACCATGCTGCTCGCCATGCGGTGGCTGATAAGCGGGCACGTGCCGGTGAGCAACGGTTTCGAGACGATGCAGTTCATGGCGTGGGCAGTGCTCGTCATGACGCTGCTGATGCGCCACAAGTTCCCGGTGATGATGGGCTTTGGTCCGCTGGTGGCCGGTTTCTGCCTGCTGGTGGCCATGCTTTCGGGCAGTTCGCCGCAGATAACCCCGCTGATGCCCGTGCTGGCCTCGCCGCTGCTGTCGGTCCACGTGATGACGGTCATGTGCGCCTACGCCCTGTTTGCCTTGCAGGTACTGTTAGGCATACAGGGACTGTATCAGAGCCATCGCGGCAGGACGGCCGAGCTGCAACGCACAACGGCCCTCTCGCAGCTGCTGCTCTACCCGGCGGTATTCCTGCTGGCCATCGGCATCTTCCTGGGAGCCGTGTGGGCCAACGTGTCGTGGGGCAGCTACTGGTCGTGGGACCCCAAAGAGTCGTGGGCCCTCATCACCCTGATGGTCTATGCCGTACCGCTGCACAAGGGCTCCATAGGCCGTTTCGAGCGCCCCCGGTTCTACCACTGCTACATGGTGATGGCCTTCCTGACGGTGATGGCCACCTACTTCGGTGTGAACTACCTGCTGGGGGGAATGCACAGCTACGCATAGAAAAAATGGCGGGACAGTGTTGCACGTCTCGCACAAAAACCTGTCGGTCCCTCCCCTGCTGCACTACCTGAAGGCCATCCACGCCTACCTGCTGGACTTGACGAGAGGCCGTTCGGGGTTGATGAAAGCGAAGAGGACGGCGCTGACCACCAGCATGGCGGCTATCATGTAGAGCGGCAGGTTATAGTTGCCCGACTGCTGAACCAACTGTCCGAAGAGAATGCCGCAGCAGAAGCCGCCGATGTTGCCCGCCGTGTTCATGGCGCCGGAGAGCGTGCCGGCATACTGCTTGCCCAGGTCGATGCACAAGGCCCAGGCCGAGGGCAGCATGAGGTCGAAGATGCCGAAGCACAGCGAGAGGAATACAAAGACGGCCATCTTGCCGGGAATGAAGGCAGCCAGGAACATGCACACCGCCGACACGGCCAGCGACGTGGAACCCAGTGCCTTGCGCCCAGTGCGGATGCCGTATTTCCTTGAGAGCCGGTCGGTCAGGTATCCGCCTGTGATGTTGCCCGCCATGCTCATCAGGAAGGGCACGGCCACGGCGTAGGTCAGCTCCGACTTCTCGAATCCGCGCCCTAATTCCATGAAGGTGGGGAACCACGAGAAGAAGAACCATGAGCCGAAGGCATAGAAGAAATACATGCCGCAGAGCAGCCAGAACTGGCGGTTGCTGAGCAGCGATGCCCAGGAGAGGGCGGGATGATGACCGGGCTTGTCGGCTCCATCGGGCCTGTCGGCTCCCTGCTCCCTGCCATCCCTAATCACCTTGACGTCCCTCATTTCCCTGTTATCCCTGTAGTAGAGCCACCATGCGGCGGCCCACACCACGCCTAACGCTCCTAACAGGTAGAACGCAGCGCGCCATCCCACCCACATCATGACGGGAATGACGACGAAGGGTGTCAGCGCGCCGCCCATGCGGCTGGCCGCCCACACGTAGCCCTGCGCCTTGCCTACCTCGTCCTTCTTGAACCAACGGCTGATGACACCCGTGCTGCAGGGCGAGGAACCGGCCTCGCCGATGCCGAACATGAAGCGGATGACGAGCAGTGACAGCAGCCCGCCGGCCATGCCCGTGAACGCCGTAAAGGCCGACCACCACAGCACGATGGCGGCCAGGATGCTGCGGTGCCCGTAGCGGTCGCCCAGCGCTCCCATGGGGATTTGCATCAGTCCGTAGCTCAGTATGAAGGCACTCTGCACCCATCCCCACTGTGCGGGGCTGAGGTCGAGGTCGTGCATGATGCTACTGCCTGCGACGCTGATGTTGATTCTGTCCAGGAAGGTGACCATGCCCAGTATGACGAGCATGGCCAGTATGACGTTTTTCTTTTTCATAGTCCCAGAAACTTGCGCAGCCCCTTGACTCCGAGTACCGGACTGCTGAGCACGGGCTTGCCCGTCAGTTCCGACAGGCGCTGCTCCATGCGCGCCATAGAGCCTTGGGCCAGCACGAACATGTCCACCTGCGAGGCTATGCGCTGGGCGGCCTCGGCGATGAGGCGGTCGTGCGTTGCGCCGTCGCCGCTCTGTCCGGCAGCAAAGGCGCCGTCGGCCAGTCCCTCGACGAGCGTCACCTGTCGGCCTGCTTTCTCGGCCTCGGTCAGCAGCAGGCGGCATGTCGGGTCAAGGGTTGTGGGCAGTGTCGATATGACACCGATGCGGTCGTACCGGCTGACGGCCTCGGCGGCCATCGGGCGGTCGATGCGGAACACGGGGATGCGGGCATACTGGTCGCCGTAGTCGGCCACGTCGCCTACGCTGCTGCAGGTGTTGAACACCACGTCGGCCCCGGCATCGGCTGCCGCATTGTAGTATGACAGCAGGCGCCGGCGCACGGCCGGGGTCACGGCGTTGTTGGCAATGACCTCCTTGATGAGCGACGAGTCGGCAATGTGGTTGACGTTCACCTCGGGCAGCAGTTCTGCGAAAATCTTCGTCAACGGCTCCACCAGAGCCATGGCGGTGTGTACACAAATGACGTGTTTCATTGTAGTTTTTCTAATATATAGTTATGTACCTTATTTATATTATAGAACGTTCCAAGCCGTCTTCTGCCCCCATCCTGTGTGCATGTTTTTTATTATTTAACCATTCTAATCGTGCGTAGTTCGTGTTTTTTTCGTACCTTTACGGCCCGATAAAAATCATGGGACACAATGAAAGACATCAAGCGAATCGTTCTGACGGGCGGCCCGTGTGCCGGTAAGACCACGGCTCTGGTACGTATCATCGAGCATTTCTCCAACCTGGGCTTCAAGGTTTTCACCGTCCCCGAGGTGCCCACCCTGTACAGCCAGGGCGGCTGGAGCTACCTGACGCCCAACCCCAAGCTCTACTATGAAGGCGAGCTGGCCATCCTTGAGACACAGCTGGCGCTGGAGGACTCCTTCATGCGGCTGGCCGAGACGTGCACAAAGCCCGCTGTCGTCGTCTGCGACCGTGGCACACTCGACATCTCTGCCTACATCGCTCCTGAGATGTGGGACGACATCACGCGGCGCTGCCACACGTCGACCAACCAGCTGCGTGAGCGCTACGACGCCGTGTTGCACCTGGTATCGGCTGCCGACGGTGCCGAGCAGTACTATACCGTAGCCACCAACTCCACCCGCTACGAGCAGGCCAACGAGGAGGGCCTGCAGCTGGCCCGCGACCTGGACAAGAAGGTTAACAAGGCCTGGACGGGCCATCCCCACCTGCGGGTCATCAACAATCACGACGATTTCGACACCAAGCTGCGCCGTGTGCTGAAGGAAATCAGCAACGTCATCGGCATTCCGCAGCCCATCGAGGAGGAGCGGAAATACATCGTCGAGCTGACGGGCGAGCTGCCCGAGTGCATCGTGAGCGACATCAAGCAGACCTATCTCGTGGCCGACCCGGGCTGTGAGGTGCGCCTGCGCCGACGCTCATGGGGTGGGGAAGTGGTCAATGTGCACAAGACGAAGAAGCGCGTGTCGCCAACGGAAGTGCTGGAAACGGAGCGCCAGGTGAGCAACGCCCTCTACGAGTCGCTGCTGCAGCAGGCCGACCCCTACCGCGCCACCATCCACAAGACGCGGCAGAGCTTCATCTGGAAAGGCCAGTATTTCGAGCTCGACACCTACCACGAGCCCGTTGACGACCTGCTGGTGCTGGAGACGAAAGGCATCGCACAGCAGGAGAGCGTCAACTTCCCGCCGTTCATCAAGGTCATCGAAGACATCACCGGCAACCGCCAGTATTACAACTATAACATCGCCCTGCGGCGCTGACCGCAGGCCGCTAAGGCCCTGAATTGTATTCCGAACGCTCCTGAATAATATTCCGGACGTACCGGATTTGTATTCCGCACGGTCCTGGCATTGCTGCCGGACCGTGCGGACTTTTATGCCATTTCGTGCGGACTTTTATGTCAAACGGAGCGGACTTTTATGTCAAAAGTTGCGGACTTTTGACATAAAACTTGGAGCTAAATGGCATAAAATTCCGCTCCGTTTGACATAAAAGTGCCGGCGATGCTTGCGCATTCCAGATTTTATGCTTACTTTTGCAGGGGTGAAACTGGAATCATAATTACAAACCATCAATAAAACGGAGAAAAATGAAAAAGATTATTTCGTTGGCAGCCCTGTTGCTGCTGGCATTGTCGGTATCGGCACAGAGCATCGTAGGTAAGTGGAAGACCACCGTTGTAGAGGACGGCGAGAAGATTCCGATGGTCATCACCTTCAAGGACAAGGGCGTGATGACTATCAGCTCGCAGACGAAGCAAAGCGAACCCGAGGTGGGAACCATCCACATCAGCCTCAAGGCTAACGGTACGTATAAGCAGGACGGCAACAAGCTCTTTGTCACGCTCGACCCGAAGAAGAGCCGTGTCGAGGTTTCAAGAATTGACTTCAATACCTCGATGAAGGCCATGCTCTTGGTACAGCCGGAGATGGAGCAACAGGTCATCGAAATGATGAACAGTGAGTTGAGGAAACATTCTGGTGAGCTGGTTAAGGAGATGCCATTGGCGGGCGACATCACCATCAAGGAACTGACTGACAAGAAACTGGTGCTTACCGGTGAAGAAGATGTGGTGCTGACGCGGTAGGCACCGGCTTGTCAGGGGACTACTGGCTGCCAGAAGCGGGGCCGTTCGCTGAAGAAAACGGGCTGTTCGCTGAAAAAGAGCCACTGTCGTTTAAACTTTCCGGGGTGTCATGTCGTCAAAGGATTGTCAGTCGACGACAACAGAACAAGAAAACAAACGTAACAACCATTTAAAAACTGAACGACATGAAAAAGATTGTTTTAATGATGATGGTGCTCCTGTCAGTGACAGCCGCCAGTGCACAGGACGGAAAGAAACAGAAGAAGGGTAAGGAGAACGGCATCGAGATGAAGGCCCCGAAGCCCCTGACAGTGGAGGAGAAGACCGAGCGCACGGCCAAGATGCTGGAGCTGAAGGACGACCAGAAGGCCCAGCTGCTGGAGCTCAACCAGAACTACGAGAAGAATCTGCAGGTCATCCTGACCCCGGAACAGTATAAGAAATACCAGATGGTGCAGCAGCGCATGGGCCGTGGCGGCCACGGTCCCGGTCGCGGACAGGGCCCGATGCCCGGCAGACGTCCCGGTCGCATGCCGCAGGACGGCGGTGATGCTCCCCAGGAGTAACGCTGCGGCGGCGCACGCCGACAGAACAGAACCGACTTTCCGCACATTCGTCACAGCAAGGTGACGGGTGTGCGGAATTATTTTTGTGTTAATCGCGCGTTTTCTTTGCCCGTTCGGATTTTCTTATTACTTTTGCATGGTGTAAACGACAAGACTCATACAATGGAACAACCGATACTGATAGCAGGGCCCTGCGTCATCGAGTCGGCAGCGCTGCTCGACACCGTGGCGCAGCGGCTGGTCGACATCAACCGCCGACGGGGCACGGACATCATCTTCAAGGCGTCGTTCGACAAGGCCAACCGCACCTCGCTGCACTCCTTCCGGGGACCCGGGCTGGAGCGGGGGCTCGCCATGTTGGCCGACGTGAAGCAGCGCTACGGGCTGAAGGTGCTTACCGACATCCACGAGGCATGGCAGGCCGCACCCGCCGGCGAGGTGTGCGACGTGCTGCAGATACCTGCCTTCCTCTGCCGGCAGACCGACCTGCTGGTGGCTGCGGCGCGCACAGGGCGCACGGTGAACATCAAGAAGGCGCAGTTTCTGGCGGGCCGCGACATGCGCTACGCCGTGGAAAAGGCCCGCGAGGCCGGCGCCCGTGACGTGTGGCTCACCGAGCGCGGCAACATGATGGGCTACGGAACGCTGGTCGTCGACTTCCGCAACATCAGCGACATGCGCGACATCGTGCCTACGGTCATCATGGACTGCACGCACAGCGTACAGCGGCCCGACGCCAAGGACGGCAAGACCGGCGGCGACCGACGCTTCGTGGAGCCGATGGCGCTGGCTGCCAAGGCGTTCGGCGCCACGGGCTACTTCATGGAAGTGCACCCCACGCCCGACGCGGGGCTGAGCGATGCCGCCAACATGCTGGAGCTGGACAGGCTGGAAGGACTCATAGAAAAACTGATAACGACATGACGGCAAGGGACTACGGCATCAAATGCATCCTGGACGAGGCGGAGGCCGTGAAGGGCCTGGCACGCCAGATTGACGACCACTTCGAGCAGGCCGTGAGCCTGATGTACCACTGTAAAGGAAAGGTTATCGTGACGGGAGTCGGCAAAAGCGGGCACATCGGAGCCAAGATTGCCGCCACGCTGTCGTCGACGGGGACGCCCTCGTTCTTCGTCAACCCGCTGGATGTCTACCACGGCGACCTGGGCGTGATGACGCCGGAGGACGTGGTGCTGGCCATTTCCAACTCCGGACAGACGGACGAGCTGCTACGCTTCATACCGCTGGTGCTCCACATGCGCATCCCTATCATCGGCATGAGCGGCAACCCGCAGTCGCTGCTGGCCAAGTATTCCACATGCCACCTGAACGTACACGTGGAGAAGGAGGCGTGCCCGCTGAACCTCGCACCCACCAGCTCGACGCTGGCGCAGCTGGCCATGGGCGACGCCCTGGCCGTGGCACTGATAGAGAAACGCAACTTCCGGCCGCAGGACTTCGCACAGTTCCACCCGGGCGGCGAGCTGGGAAAGCGCCTGCTTACCACGGCACAGGACGTGATGCGCAGCGACGACCTGCCCGTGCTGCCGCCCCAGATGCACCTGGGCGAGGCCATCATCCTCGTCAGCAAAGGCAAGCTGGGACTGGGCGTGGCCGAGGAGAAGGGCCGCATCGTGGGCCTGATAACCGACGGCGACATACGCCGGGCCATGGAGCGGTGGCAGGCGGAGTTCTTCGACCGGACGGTGGCCGACATCATGACGCGGGAGCCGAAGACGGTGACACCGCAGACAAAGATAACCGACATACAGCGCATCATGCACCGCCACAAAATCCATTCCGTGCTGGTGGTCGACGGCGAGCGCCACCTGCTGGGCGTGGTGGACCACTACTCCTGCATGCTGTAGGCCGTCAGCCGATATTTTTTTGAGCGGAAACCGTGCGTATTATGCGGAAAGTTTCGTACCTTTGCACACATAAAAAAACGATAGAAAAAACAATATGGACATTACTGAAAGATTTCTGAACTACACCAAGTTTGACACGCAGTCGGCCGAGGACAGCCAGACCGTGCCGAGTACCCAAAAGCAACTGCTCTTCGCCGAGTACCTGAAAAAGGAACTGATAAGCGAGGGGCTCGACGACGTGGAAATGGACGAGAAGGGATATATCTACGCCACGCTGCGGCCGAACATCAAGGAAGACGTGCCGGTCATCGGCTTCATCTCGCACTATGACACCAGCCCCGACTGCTCAGGTGCCGGCATCAGGCCGCGCATCGTACACAACTACGACGGCAGCGACATTGTGCTCAGCGAAGGTATCGTGTCGTCGCCAAGGAAATTCCCCGAGTTGCTGCAGCACGTGGGCGAGGACCTCATCGTCACCGACGGACACACGCTGCTGGGTGCCGACGACAAGGCGGGCATAGCCGAAATCGTGCAGGCCATGGTCTACCTGCAGGAACACAAGGAAATCAGGCACGGCAAGATACGCGTGGCCTTCAATCCCGACGAGGAGATAGGCATGGGCGCCCACCACTTCGACGTCGAAAAGTTCGGCTGTGAGTGGGCATACACCATGGACGGCGGCGACATCGGCGAGCTGGAGTTCGAGAACTTCAACGCCGCGTCGGCCAAGATTACCATCAAGGGCATCAGCGTGCACCCGGGATATGCCAAGGGAAAGATGGTCAACGCCAACGCGCTGGCTGCCGAGTTTGCCAAGATGCTGCCCGAGGACGAGACGCCCGAGACAACGGAGGGCTACCAGGGATTCTACCACCTGCTGGGCATTACGTCGAACATCGAGCAGGCTAAGCTGAGCTATATCATACGCGACCACGACCGCGACCGCTTCGAGGACCGCAAGCGCTTCATACTGCGCTGCGCCGAGGAGATGAATAAACGGTACGGCGAGGGCACCGTCGTGGCCGACGTCAGCGACCAGTACTACAACATGAAGGAGAAGATAGACCCGCAGATGCACGTCATCGACCTGGTGCTGAAAGCCATGCAGGAGTGTGGCGTGGCACCGAAGGTGAAGCCCATCCGTGGCGGTACCGACGGCGCACAGCTGTCGTTCAAGGGACTGCCCTGCCCGAACATCTTCGCCGGCGGCATCAATTTCCACGGTCCCTACGAGTTCGTGCCCATCCAGACCATGGAGAAAGCCATGCAGGTCGTGGTGAAAATCTGTGAGCTGACGGCTGACTATAATAACTGACGGAACAGACTTGTCGAAAGCAATGGCAGAATTACCGACCCTGATACAAGACCTGGCGCTGATACTCAGTGTGGCAGGCATCGTCACCTTAGTCTTCAAACGCCTCAAGCAGCCGCTGGTGCTGGGCTATATCGTGGCAGGCTTCCTCGTCTCGCCGCACATGCCCTATACGGCATCGGTGGCCGATATGGAGAGCGTGCACCTGTGGGCTGACATCGGGGTGATGTTCCTGCTCTTCTCGCTCGGTCTGGACTTCTCGTTCAAGAAGATACTGAAGATGGGCGTCTCGCCCGTCATCTCAACCGTTACCATCATCTTCAGCATGTCGATGCTGGGCGTCTGCGTAGGTCATGCCTTCGGATGGTCGCAGATGGACTGCATCTTCCTCGGCGGCATGCTGGCCATGTCGTCGACGACTATCATCTATAAGGCGTTCGACGACCTCGGACTTCGGCAGCAGCAGTTTGCCGGACTCGTCATGTCGGTGCTTATCCTGGAGGACATTCTGGCCATCGTCATGATGGTCATGCTGTCGGCCATTGCCAGCGGCAACAGTCCCGACGGTGGGCAGATGGTCGGCTCGGTGCTGAAAATAGCCTTCTTCCTGGTGCTGTGGCTGGTGGTAGGCATCTTTGCCATACCGCTGTTCCTGCGCTCCGTGCGCAAGCTCATCAATGCAGAGGTGCTGCTTATCGTGTCGCTGGGACTATGCTGTGCCATGGCGGTATTCTCCACGAAGGTAGGCTTCTCGTCGGCTTTCGGCGCCTTTATCATGGGCAGCATCCTGGCCGAGACGGTGGAGGCGGAGAAGATAGAGAAGCTGGTGGAGCCGGTGAAGAACCTCTTCGGAGCCATCTTCTTCGTGTCCGTCGGCATGCTGGTAGACCCGCAGATTCTCGTGAGCTATGCCCTGCCCATCGTCATCCTGGTGCTGACCATCCTCGTCGGACAGGCCGTGCTGGGCTCGCTGGCCTTCATGCTGGGCGGCGAGAGCCTGAAGTCGGCCATGCGCTGCGGCTTCTCGATGGCCCAGATAGGTGAGTTCTCGTTCATCATAGCCTCGTTAGGACTGTCGCTGGGTGTCATCAGCGACTTCTTGTATCCGGTGGTGGTCGCCGTATCGGTCATAACAACTTTCCTCACACCTTACATGATACGGCTGGCCACGCCGGCATACAACGCCCTGGAGATGCGGCTGCCCTCCAAGATAATCCGGATGCTGAACCATCTGTCGACGAGCCATCCTGCCACGCAGGAGCACAGCCTGTGGAAGCGGCTGATGACGCAGATGGCCCTCAACACGCTCATCTACTCCATCCTCTCGTCGGCAACCGTTGCGCTGATGTTTACCTTTGTGCTGCCCTTCATGCAGAAGCTGCTGGCGGGGTGGGAGATGCACTGGTATGCCAACGCCATCACGGGCGTGCTGACGGTGTTCTTCATTGCGCCCTTCCTGCGCGCCATGGTGATGAAGAAGAACCGCTCCGAAGAGTGGAAGACGCTGTGGGCCGAGAGCAACCGCAACCGCCTGCCGCTGTTGTTCACCATCTTGGTGCGCGTCGTTATCGCCGTAGGCTTCATCTTCTACATCTGCCGTTCGCTGAGCCATTTCAATAATGCGCTGATGATAACGCTGGGCGTCGTGGCCGTGGCGCTGATGGTGTTCTCAAGGTCTATCAAGCGCCGCAGCATTTTGCTGGAGCGCCTGTTCATCAATAACCTGCGGAGCCGCGATATTGAAGCACAGGTGCATGGCAAGAAGCGCCCGCTGTACGAAGGGCGCCTGCTGGACCGCGACATCCATATTGCCGAGTTTGACGTGCCCGGCGACTCGCAGTGGATGGGCATGACGCTGCGACAGCTGAACCTGGGGCGCCGCTATGGCGTGCATGTCAGCAGCATCCTGCGCGGCGGGCACCGCCTGAACATCCCCGACGGCGACTATGTCATCTTTCCCGCCGACCGCTTGCAGGTCATTGGCAGCGACAGCCAGCTGTCGCAGTTCCAGCAGGCCTTGCAGCAGGAGGTGTGGGGCGAGGAGCCGGACATGGAGAAACGGGAGATGAAGCTGCGCCAGCTGATTATCGGGGCCGACAGCTCGCTGGTGGGCAAGACGCTGGAGGAAAGCGGCATACGCAGCAACTACAGCTGTATGGTGGTAGGACTGGAAGAGGGAAAGGAAAACTTGTCGCAGGTGAATCCCAACCGGCGTTTCGAGGAAGGCGACATCATCTGGCTCGTCGGCGAGGAAGAGTCGCTGCGCGCCCTGTTCCAGAATGCTTAAAACAGGAAAAATGCAGGGAGAAAGTGAAAAAAACAGAAGAAAACTTGCCGTTCTGAATTCTTTTTAGTAACTTTGCAGCCGAATTTAAAAGGATAGGGACGTAGCTCAGCTGGTTTAGAGCGCTTCAGTCACATTGAAGAGGTCCCCGGTTCGAACCCGGGCGTCCCTACTTTCCACCAACATCTCCACCTATTCTTAATTATAGTGAAAGGAAAGCACATGGACGAGATAGCAGGCAGATACATCAACCCCTATACCGACTACGGCTTTAAGCTGCTATTCGGCACGGAGCCCAACAAGGACATCACCCTCGAACTGGTGAATGCGCTGCTGCAAGGCAAGGAGGTCATCAAGAGCCTGACGCTGCTTCCCACGGAGCAGCTTGGCGACACGAAGGACGACCGCCGCTCCGTATTCGACGTATATTGTGAGAATGAGCAGGGGGAGAAAATCATCATCGAGATGCAG
>JAFUDJ010000038.1 GCA_017459445.1 Prevotella sp.
CGCGGGAACATGTCGCAAAGGTACACAATTTTCCTGAGTCACCCAAGTCACCAAGCAAAAATCCCTGTTTATAGGGGTTTCAAATGGGTCAACCCCGCGGAAATGTTAAAACCGCCGAAGTCAGGGGGGAGGGGGCGGAGAATACTAAAGCCCTTTGCCGTGTGAGGGTTATAATGACACACGGAAGAAATTTTTGTTTTATAATGTTTTCTGGCTCGCCGCCCGCGAGGATGGCTGCCAGTTTTGAAACAGGGCTTTAAAACCACGGCGCCGCGAGGTGCGCAGGGTCCGAATGTTTAAAATTTAGTTAGTAAGAAAATTAAAGCCTCCCCCTGTTCGTGAGAATAGGGGGAGGCAATTTTTAGGGCTTGCCGGTGTGGCTTACTCCTGAGGCTGGGCTTCAGCCTCGGGGAGCATGATGACTTCGGTGTGGTTGCCGCTCTTCAGCAGCGTGTTCAGGAAGTCGCGTACGCTGTTGACGGTGAGTGCCTCGACGGTCTTGCGGTAGTCGGTGTAGAAGTCGAGTCCGTAGTCTTTCCAGCTGGTGAGGATGTTAATCCAGTAGCCGTTGCGCTTGACGTTGATGTCGTATTGCTTCAGCATGGTTTCCTTGACCTTGCTCAGCTCGTCGGCGTTGACCTCCTTGGTCATGCCGTCGATGCCTTCGTGCAGCAGGCGGATGGCCAGTTCCTGCTTGTCAGGATTCATGGGGCAGTAGGCTTGCAGCATGGCTTTCGGCTGATGGCTCGACAGGTTGAAGTAGCCCTGTGCGCCGCATGAGTAGGCTGCGCTCTCTTCCTCGCGGATGGTCTTCAGGTAAATCATGGACAGCAGCTGTCCTACAGCGTCCAGCTTCACCTCGTTCTCCAGCGTGTAGGGCATGTCGGAATACCATACTTCGACGGCGGTAGCCTTGGGCGATTCGGTCTTGACGGTGAAGCGGTTGAGCACTTCGCCCTTGGCAAACGTCATGATTTCGTTGAAGTCCTCAGCCTTCTGCTTGGTGGCGGGCAGCGAGGCGACATACTGCTCGATGAGCGGACGGATGGCCTGCTCGTCGAAGTTGCCCGTGAATACGAAGGTGAACTGTCCGGCATTCTGGAAACGCTCCTTGGCAATCTGCAGGATGCGGTCGTAGTTGACGGCGGGCAGGTCCTTGACGTCGAGGTTGGCGAAGCGTGCGTTATGGGCATTGAGCGTATTGGTCAGCGAGTCGCTGAACACGGCATCGGGCGACAGCGCCTTGTTCTTCAGGGCCATGTCGAGGGTTGTCATGAGGTTCTGGAACTGCTTCTCGTCCTTGTTGATAGCCGTGAAGTAGAGGTACTGCATCTGGAACATCGTCTCCAGGTCCTTCGGCGTGGAGTGTGCGGTGACGTACTGGCGGGTGTTGCCCATGGTGGCGTCTGCGTTGACCTCCTTGCCGGCCAGGGCCTTGGTCAGCTCGGTGCTGGAGAAGTTGCCGATGCCGCTGTAGCCGATGACCTGGTCGAACACCTTCAGGTTGGCGTAGTCGGCTTCGCCGTACTTCGACTTGCCGCCCTTGGCAAAGGCCTGCATCTGTACCTCGTCGTCCTTGAAGTCGGTCTTCTTCAGAATGACCGTGGCGCCGTTCGACAGTGTCAGTTCCTTATAGCCTAAGACCTTGTTCTCGGTCTCCTTCTTAATCTTGCCTTTCTTGATTTTGCTGACGTCCACCAGCGGCTCGTCCTTCACGTTGTCCACGTAAGCCTGCAGCTGCTCAGCACGTGCGGCAGCCACGGCGGCAGCCATGTCCTGCTCGGTGGGGTACTGCTTGCCGTCGGCCTCCTGTGCCCACTCCATGACGACCAGGTTCTTGTCGCTGTCGGAAATCAGCTCCTTGGCCAGTTCGTTGATGGCCTGTACGGGGATGTTGGGCACTATCTGCTGCATAATCTGGTAGAGTATGTCCAGCGGCGGAATGGGGTCGTTGTTCAGGAAGTGGTCGCGGTATTCGTTGCCGAACTCGGCATTCTTACGCTTGTCGCGGTTGGTGTAAGCCTTCTCCAGGGCACTCAGATAGTCGGCCTGAGCGCGGGCATACTCCGTGGCGGTGAAGCCGAATTCGCGGACACGCTTGGCTTCGCGTATCAGGGCCTGCAGCGTCTCCATATCGCGGCCTTCCTTGGGAATGCCCACGAGTTCGAAGCAGTCCTTGGTCTTCGACAGCATGTACTGGCCGTCATCGGCAAAGGCCTGGAAGAAGGGGCACGACTCCTCCTGTGTCATCTCCGACAGTCGCTGGCCAATCATCTGCGAGAAGACGCCCTTGGCGTACATCTCTATCAGGTATGCCATGCTGGTCTTGTCAGCCTCGGGGGTGGCATCGTGCTTCATCATAATCATAATCTGGGCCATCTGCTGCTCCTTGTCCTTGTCGAAGATGTAGATGGCTTCCTCGTTGTCGGGAACAGCCTCGGCGACAACCTTCGGAGCGTCGGGGGCGACGGTGATGCCGCTGAACAGCTCCTTGATTTTGGCCTCGATATGGTCTACGTCAACATCGCCGACGACTATCAGCGCCTGGTTGTCGGGGCGGTACCACTTGTGGTAGTAGGCGCGCAACGTCTCGGGCCGGAAGCTGTCGATGACCGACATCAGACCGATAGGCATGCGCTCGCCATACTTGGAGCCCGGGTACATCTTCGGCAGCGAGCGTGTTATCATACGCTGCGAGGCGCCCTCGCCCAGTCGCCACTCATTATGTACCACGTCGCGCTCCTTGTCAATCTCGTCAGCCTCTAAGGCCAGGCCGTTCGACCAGTCCTTCAGGATGAGCAGGCAGGAGTCAAGGGCTGTGGCGCGCTTGGTGGGCACGTCGCAGACACGGTACACCGTCTGGTCAATGGACGTATAGGCATTCAGGTCGCTGCCGAACTCCACGCCCAGCGAGCGTGTGAAGTCGATGATGCTTCTTCCTGCGGGCTTGGAGGGGAAGTTCTCGGAGCCGTTGAAGGCCATGTGCTCCAGGAAGTGTGCCAGGCCGCGCTGACTCTCGTCTTCCTGAATGGAACCCACGCGCTGTGCAATGTAGAAATTGGCCACATGCTCCGGGTACTCGTTGTGACGGATGTAGTACGTCAGTCCGTTGTCCAATTTGCCGATGCGCACGGCAGGGTCAACGGGAATCGGCGGCATTTGCTGTGCCACCATGACTGCTGAACACAACAGGGTGAACGCAGCCACAAACATTCTTTTCAGTTTCATATACATTTTATTAAAAAACAGTTGTCTTTCTGCTTCTGGTGTCAGTGTTGCATGCTACGATGCAAACTGAGTTGCAAAGGTAAGCATAAAACTTTTATCACGCGCACGTTCCAATATATTATTATGTTTTTTTATCACACGCCAAGCATTACGAAGAGGGGGGGAGGCTTAGCGGCGGTGAAGAACGGCGCGGACTACGAACCATGCATGGAGCACTACCGTCTGGAGCAAGCCATAATGGGCGGCCATGACGCGGAAACGCTCGGCGAGCGATGCCCGGTGGTGCTGTGTGGTGTTGCCGCCTTCGGCGAAGTCGGCCAGCACGGCATGGGTGTTGACCAGCGGCAGACGGCGACGGTCAGCCTCTTTCATGACGCGGATGCACCAGTCTACGTCGGCAGAGTGCCGGTAGCGCAGGTTATAGGGATGCTGGCGGGCAATGTCGAGACGGGCGTAGAAAGCCTGGTGGCACACCAGCATGCCTTGCCGGAACGAGCGCCACGTCAGCTGTTCGGGCGGCCGGTGTCGGCGCATGTGCAGGAAATGACCGTCGTCGTCGGTGACGGCGGTGTCGCCGTAGATGACGGCAGGTTGCTGCCCGGCGCAGTCGGCGACGGTCTGTAGCGTGTCGGCGCAGTGTAGCGTGTCGCCGGCATTGAGGAAAAGGATATAGTCGCCCGTGGCTCGTTGCAGTCCTTTGTTCATGGCGTCGTAGAGGCCGTTGTCAGGCTCCGACTGTACGGCGACAGGGTAGGGACAGTCCTCACGGTAGCGCCCGGCCATGGCGACGGTGCCGTCGGTCGATGCTCCGTCGACTATCAGGTGTTCGATGTGTCGGTAGCTTTGGCATCGAACGCTGTCGAGGGTGCGCTGCAGCACCCGTTCAGCATTATAGGTGATGGTGACGATGGAGATTCTCATATAGTTCGATGTAACGGTTAGCAACACTTTGTTGTGAATAGCAGCGGGCCACCTTGGCGACACAGGCCGCCGCAAGCTTGCCGGCATCGGCCTCGCTGAGCACCCAGCGGATGCCGTGTGCCAGGTCGGCAGCGTCCTGGTAGCGGGCCACATAGCCCGTCTGCAGGTGGTCTATCTCCTCAGGAATGCCGCCTACGCGGAAAGCTACCGACGGCACGCCGCAGGCCATGGCCTCCATAATCGTGTTGGGAAGGTTCTCCGACAGCGAGGGCAGCACGAAGACATCGGCGGCATTATAGATGCTGACGATGCGCTGCTCGTCGCTGACATAGCCTAAGGAACTGGCTCGGAACGGCAGCAGCCCCGTCACCTCGTCGGCATGGCCGCCCAGCAGGGCCACCGTCGTCGTGGCCGTCATCTCGGGGTGCTGGACTGCCAGCTGCCGGCAGGCTTCGACGAGATAGGTCATGCCTTTGTTGGGATTGGTGACGCGCTGGCATACAAAGAGGATGACATGGCCGTCGACAGGCAGTCCGACGGCTTGCCGTGCCTGCCGCTTGTCGCAGGGTTTATAGATGGCGGTGTCGAGCGGATTGGGAATGCTGAGCACCGGCTGTCCGGCCAGCAGACCGCTGCGCCGTGCCTCACCGGCCAGCCATTCGCTGCATGCCACGAAGGTCAGCTGCCGCCCGTGGAGCATCTGCTGCTTGCGGCGCCATACCCGGGCTGCCAGGTCGTTGGTGGAACCGCCGCCAGGCAACAGCGGACAGCATCGGCACTGTGACTCGAAGCGTCGGCAGTCCAGCGACAGGTGGCAGAGGGCTGTGGCCGGCCATACGTCGTGCATGGTCCATACGACAGGCTTGCCCGAGTCAAGGATGCGGCGGATGCCCTTCAGCGAGAGCATGCCCTGATTCACCCAGTGCAGGTGGATGACGTCAGCCTCCCGGAAGGCGGGCAGCTGCGTGATGTCGGCACCGCTGTTGGCTATGTCGATAGCGAAGAGCCGGCTGTAGCGGAAGTGTACGAACGGGAATATCGTCAGCCGTTCCCACACAAAGCGCCACCATTGCAGCCAGTGGTGGGGTAGCGCCGTGACCTGCGGCAGGGGGCTTGTCTTGTCGCGCACCAGCAGCCGGGCCTCTACGCCGTGACTGTTCAGTGCGGCCTGCAGGCGGCCTGCTGCCACGGCGGCACCGCCTGCCCGTTCGCTTGTATTGACTATCAGAACTCGCATACCTTAATAATTAAGTTTTACATGCTTATTTACTATTTGACGATGTACTATTTACGATTGATTGACTATTTGATTATTTGGTTATTTTGCCCACCAGATGGTGCGCAATCAATCATCAAATCGCCAAGTCGTAAATAAATAGTAAATCGTAAATCGTCAAATCGTAAATACATAGAGACTTCAGAAAGTTGAATTAATATTATATATTAGGAGATGCAAAGGTACGAATATTTGCTGAAAAGGCTGCGGAAGTATCGAAATATTCTGCCCGGTTTGTGTTGTTTGCGTGCACAAACACTTGATTTAAGTCAAGAATGTGGCGTTTTTTCCGCCAAACCACTGTCAAAGTCTTGTGGGAAACAAAAAAACGCCGTACCTTTGCATCGTCAAAAGACAAAAGGATGCCTGACATCCACTTTAGCTAAGAGAAGCTGAAGAAGATACTTTCAATAGATTGTTTTAGGTTAGTAGTAATATTTATAGTTTTAGGTTTTTAGTTATTGGTAAAAAGAAAGTTTTAAATGTGTGAACAACAGTGGTCGCCGTGAGGCGCTCATAACTTTCTTTTCTTAGGCACATCAAATAAAAAATAAGATATTCCTGCCGCAAGGCAGGCCCTCCGGCGGAAGCCGGAATTGTTTTAGAAAATAGGATTTTTAGTTAAACATAGGCTTTTGGACACCACTGCTCGTTGATGAGTAGTGGTGTTTTTTCATAAAAGTGGGCTTTTTTTTGGCCATTACAACAAAAATTACGACCTTTGTGCCCAAATTTTGATAGAACAGAACTCAATATATAAATAGACAACGTATGACAGAACGCAACGACAAAGTCGCTTCGCAAGGCGAAGAATTAGAAGTGAAGGAGCTGGAACAAGTGGTTGTCCGGTTCTCTGGTGACTCCGGCGACGGCATGCAGCTGGCCGGTAACATCTTCTCTACCGTGAGCGCTACCGTGGGTAACGGTATCTCTACATTCCCCGACTATCCGGCCGACATCCGCGCCCCGCAAGGCTCGCTGACGGGTGTGTCGGGCTTCCAGGTGCACATCGGTGCCGGTCGTGTCTACACGCCGGGTGACCTGTGCGACGTGCTGGTGGCCATGAACGCCGCCGCCCTGAAGACGCAGTACCGCTATGCCAAGCCGGGGGCTACCATCATCATCGACACCGACTCGTTCGGACCGAAGGACTTGGAGAAGGCACAGTTCAAGACCGAGGACTATCTGGGCGAGATGAACATCGACCCCGACCGCGTCATCCAGTGCCCGCTGACAACGATGGTGAAAGACTGTCTGAAGGACTCGGGCATGGACAACAAGGTGATGCTGAAGTCGCGCAACATGTTTGCACTTGGCCTGGTGTGCTGGCTCTTCGACCGCGACTTAGAGCTGGTGAACAACTTCCTTCGTGAGAAATTTGCCAAGAAGCCTGCTGTGGCCGAGAACAACATCAAGGTGGTTCAGGCCGGCTACGACTATGGTCACAACACCCACTCGAGTGCCATGAACGTCTATCGCATCGAGTCGAAGCATAAGGAGCCGGGGCGCTATATGGACATTACGGGCAACAAGGCTACAGCCTACGGACTGATTGCCGCTGCCGAGAAGGCCGGTCTGCGCCTTTACTTAGGTAGCTACCCCATCACTCCCGCCACGGATATTCTGCATGAGCTGTCGAAACATAAGTCGTGCGGTGTCATCACCGTACAGTGTGAGGACGAGATTAGCGGTGCTGCCTCAGCCCTCGGCGCTTCGTTTGCCGGTGCGTTAGGTGTCACCTCGACTTCCGGCCCTGGCATCTGCCTGAAGAGCGAGGCCATGAACCTGGGCGTCATCATGGAGCTGCCGCTGGTGGTCATCGACGTACAGCGCGGTGGTCCTGCCACGGGTCTGCCCACCAAGTCAGAGCAGACCGACCTGCTGCAAGTGCTCTTCGGTCGTAACGGCGAGAGTCCCATGCCGGTCATCGCTGCCCTGAGTCCTACGGACTGCTTCGATGCCGTCTATCAGGCTGCCAAGATGGCGCTGGAGCACATGACGCCCGTCGTGCTGCTGACCGATGCCTATGTGGCCAATGGCTCGGGAGCCTTCAAACTGCCCGACATCACGAAGCTCGATGCCATCAATCCGCCATACGTTCCTGAGGAGCTGAAAGGTAAGTGGACACCCTATATGCGTGCCGAGAACGGTACCCGCTACTGGGCAGTGCCCGGTCGTGAGGGCTTCACGCATATTCTCGGCGGACTGGAGAAGGACTCTGAGACGGGTGCCATCTCAACGAATCCCGAGAACCACGACCTGATGACACGCTTACGTCAGGAAAAGATTGAAAAGATTCAGGTTCCCGACCTCGAAGTGGAGGGTGACGTGCAGGATGCCGACCTGCTCATCGTGGGCTTCGGCTCTACCTACGGTCACCTGCACTCGGCCATGGACGAGCTGAGGGCCAAGGGCAACAGAATTGCCCTTGCACAGTTCAAGTACCTGAACCCGCTGCCCAAGAACACTGCCGAGGTGCTCTCGAAGTACAAGAAGGTAGTGGTGGCCGAACAGAACATGGGTCAGCTCGCTGCCTACCTGCGCATGAAGGTCGACAACTTCGTACCCTACCAGTTCAACCAGGTCAAGGGCCAACCGTTCGTGGTCGAAGAGTTAGTCAACGCATTCACAGAAATTATTAACAAGAATAAATAATAACGACAACGGATTAAACGGATAATTAATAACGACAACGGATTGAACGGATTAAGGCAATGCTGAGATACGAACAAGAGACTTACCAAATCATCGGGGCTGCTATGAAAGTTCATAGCATTCTCGGGCCAGGATTTACCGAAAAGGTTTATCAGGAGGCCTTGGCTATCGAGTTTGCCGAACGTAATAATTATGCAAAAATTGCCGGCTTTAGTCTTTCGCTACTAATCAATTTTGGTGAGGAGTCCCTTGTTAAAGAACGTTTTCCTATTGGACATCAATCCGTGTAATCCGTTAAATCCGTTGTTTAAAAAATAAGTAGTTATGAGTAATTACAGTGCACAAGATTATAAGAAAGGACAGCCGAGGTGGTGTCCCGGTTGTGGTGACCACTTCTTCCTGGCATCGCTCCACAAGGCTATGGCCGAGATTGGCGTAGCACCAGAGAATATTGCAGTCATCAGTGGTATCGGCTGTTCGAGCCGTCTGCCCCACTACATGGCGACGTATGGCATGAACACCATTCACGGTCGTGCCGCAGCCATTGCCACAGGCTGTAAGGTCGCCAACCCTGACCTCACCGTCTGGCAGGTGTCAGGCGACGGTGACGGCCTGGCCATTGGCGGTAACCATTTCATCCATGCCAACCGCAGGAATATCGACCTGAACATGATTCTGCTAAACAACCGCATCTACGGTCTGACGAAGGGACAGTACAGCCCGACGTCGCCTCGCGGCTTCGTGTCGAAGTCGAGTCCCTACGGTACTGTCGAGGACCCGTTCCGTCCTGCCGAGCTCTGCTTTGGTGCCCGAGGCCACTTCTTCGCCCGCTGCGTAGCTACTGACGCTGCCGGCACCGTCGAGGTGTTGCAGGCTGCCTACCGCCACAAGGGCGCTTCCGTCACGGAGGTGTTGCAGAACTGCGTCATCTTCAACGACGGTTGCCATGAGACCGTCTACAACAAGGAAGGCCGCAAGAAGAATGCCATCTACGTCCGTCATGGCGAGAAGCTCGTCTTCGGTGAGAACAACGAGTTCGGACTGGTGCAACAGGGCTTCGGTCTGAAAGTGGTCGAAATCGGCAAGGACGGCTATACGCTGGACGACGTCCTCGTACACGATGCCCACTGCGAGGACAACACCCTGCAGCTGAAGCTGGCCCTGATGGGCAACGGCGACGGTTTCCCCATCGCCCTCGGTGTCATCCGCGACGTGGAGGCTCCCACCTACGATGAGGCCGTGCATGCCCAGCTGGCCGATGTCTCGGCACAGAAGAAATACCATAACTTCTCCGAGCTGCTTATGACCAACGACACGTGGGAAGTAAAAAGGTAAAAAAGTAAAAAGGTAAAGAAAACAGGAGCTTCGACCATTCTCGAAACTCCTGTTTCTATCTACCCGTTTTTTACTTTCTTACCTTTTTACTTTTTTACTTTTTTACCTTTTTACCTTTTTACCTTTATAAATATATATTCCCTTGCCGGGCTGTGCCACGCGGATGCCCTGTGTGTTGTACCAGGCGTCGTTGGCTGTGGGGTCGGCTGTGATGCCGTCAATGCCGCTGTATACACCCGGCGTCAGCTTGACGGTGACGTACTGCTCGATGGGTGCCGGCTGTGAAGGCATGGCGTTCAGAATCAGGTAGACGCCGCCTTCGTTCTGGAACTCGCGGGTCTGCGGGTCGTAGTTGAATACCATGTCGGTGAACTCATTACCGTAGCGGGCAGCCAGGTAGAGCGGATAGAGTCCGTACTGGCCATAGTACTGGCCGGCAGCAAAGGTGACGGTCTTGTCGCCGAATGCGCCGTCGGTGACGGTGCCCTTTACCCAGGCGTTGGGCAGCTGCTCGCAGAAGCCCTGGACATAGACCTCGGTATTGTTGTTGAAGAAACCTATCCTGAGTTGGCGCTTCACTTCCTCATAGCCGCTGTAGTTGCCCTCGTCGTCGGTCAGCATCTTGTTGGCCGTGAACACGTATTTCGTCACTACCATGCCTGTTGGCGGCACCACCACCTCGGGCTGTGCGGGACCGACCTCGCTGCCGGGTGTCAGCACCACGTCTTGCAGCATCTGGTAGGTGTTGCCGTCTTCTGTGATGCAGAGGATATACTGCTGTGCAACGAGCATGCCCGACGCCTCGTCGTAGCTGAAGGTGACATCCTGTTCGCTGCCGTCATAGCCTATGAAATACAGCGGTGTGTTGTTGTAGCTGCCGGCGCTCTGGCGCTTGGCAAACGTGGCCACGCCATTGCTGATGGTACCCGTCAGCCAGGCCGATGCGTCGTAGCCACTTAGCCCCTGAATGGCGATGCTGCTGCCGTCAATCCGCACCTTCACCACCTCGTTAATCTCCTCGTACTGGCTTTCGTTGGAGGGGTTGACATTCTTGCCCGTCAGCACGTAGTCCGTGGCATCGGCGTCACCGCCGCCGTTCGTCTTGCTGACGACTACCAGCGAGAAGTATCCCAGGGCATAGCTCTGCGTCAGGCTGCCGTTCAGCAGCAGCCACATGTCGGTCATATAGAAGATGCCGTTGGCTTCGTCGTAGTTGAACACAATGTCGCACAGGCCGTCCTCGTTCTGTCCCATGTAGTAGACCTTCGTGCCGCCGTAAGTGCCTACAGTCTGCCCCTTGGCGAAGGTCACGACGGCGCCGTCGCGCGTACCTTTCATCCAAGTGCTGCCGGTAATGGGGTTGGGGAAGTTGAAGTAGATGTCGTCGCCGTCGAAGGCTACCTGCATCGCTTCCGTCGCCGTCTCGCTCTCGTCACCGGAGGTGAAGTTGTAGCTAACGTACCATTCTTCTGTCTGGGCAGTGGCGGGGGGTGCCGACTGTGCACAGATGCTCATCACGACCGTCCAGGCGGCCAAAAGAAAAAGTCCAAATCTTTTCATTGTATTAGTTTTTAAAATAATTGCGTGCAAAGGTACATAAAAAAAAGAAGAAAGTTATTATTCTCTCAACTTTTTTGCTTACCTTTGCGCCCGCAAATTAAAAATTACAAGGAAATGTTTCATATTTATCATGGATTTCATCTCGTTGATGCCTATCACGACAAGCGGCATCAGCGTAAGTACCACCCTACCAACAAGGTGTTGCGGCTGCTTAAGATGGCCCTTGTCCTGCTTGTGACACTGCTGCTTTGGAACATGCCCGGCGAATGGTTCGGCATTCAGAACCTCACCGTCGTCCAGCAGCGCATCATCGCCATCTTTGCCTTCGCCACGCTGATGTGGATTCTGGAGATAGTATCCTCGTGGGCTACCAGCGTCGCCATCATCGTACTGATGCTCCTCTTCTGTACCGACAGCGGCATCGTGTCGATGGTCAACGAAGAGGAAGTCGGTCAGCTGCTGTCCTATAAAGGTGTGATGGCTACCTTTGCCGACCCCGTTATCATGCTTTTCATCGGCGGCTTCGTGCTGGCCATCGCCGCCACGAAGACAGGGCTGGACGCCCAGCTGGCCAAGGTGCTGCTCAAGCCCTTCGGCACGAAGAGCGAGAATGTGCTGCTGGGCTTCCTGCTCATCACCGGCCTCTTCTCGATGTTTGTCTCCAACACGGCCACGGCAGCCATGATGCTGACCTTCCTGACGCCCGTGTTCCACCAGCTGCCGCCCGAGGGCAAGGGGCGCATAGCGCTGGCCATGTCCATCCCCGTGGCTGCCAATCTGGGCGGCATGGGCACCCCCATCGGCACGCCGCCGAACACTATTGCCCTGAAATACCTCAACGACCCTGAAGGGCTGAACCTCGGGCTGGGCTTCGGCCAGTGGATGCTCTTTATGTTCCCGCTGGTGCTCGTGCTGCTGTTTGTCAGTTGGCGCCTCCTGCTCCGCATGTTCCCCTTCAGCCAGAAGACAGTGACGCTGCACATTGACGGCGAGATGAAGCACGACTTCCACTCCTGGGTCGTCATCGTCACCTTCTTCGTCACCGTAGCTTTGTGGCTGCTCGACCGCGTGACGGGCATCAACTCCTATACCGTGGCCATGATACCCTTCGCCGTCTTTGCCCTGACGGGCGTCATCAATAAGCGCGACCTGGAGCAAATCAACTGGAGCGTCATCTGGATGGTGGCCGGCGGCTTCGCACTGGGCTATGGCCTGAACGCCTCCGGATTGGCTGCCAACGCCGTGGAGAGCATCCCCTTCGGCAACTTCTCGCCGCTGTTTATCCTGCTGTTGGGCGGTGCCATCTGCTACCTGCTCTCCAACTTCATCAGCAATTCGGCCACGGCAGCACTGCTCATGCCTATCCTGGCCATCGTCTGCGGGGCCATGGGCGACAAGCTCGACCCCATCGGAGGCACCTCCACCGTACTCATCGGCGTGGCCATCGCCGCCTCCAGCGCCATGATTCTGCCTATCTCCACACCGCCGAACGCCCTGGCCTTCGCCACCGGCTACGTGCAGCAGAAGGACATGGCGAAGACAGGCATCATCATGGGCCTCGTCTCCATGGTGCTCGGCTTCGGCCTCGTCTACCTCATGGGCATCATGCACGTCATCTGAGCAGCCACGACAAATGTTACTCACGCCCGGCACTCCTCATCGAAGAGCAAGTGTCGGGCGCTTGCATTCCTTGCCTCTCTAAAAATCTGAAAAGACTCAGGGGCTGTAACCCCTGAGTCTTTCGAGTTCGTTTGGCGTTCGGAAGTGAGAGCAAACTCTTGCTTTATTCTCACTTAATCACGACCTTAAGCTAAAGCTTGAGCTCGTTCACGCTCGATAAAGCATGAGCAAGCTCTGCTTTATTCTCACTTAATCACGACCTTGCGACCGTTCATGATGACGAGGCCCTTGTAGGATGCGTCAACGCGCTGGCCAGACAGGTTGTAGATGGTCTCTGCAACGGGCTTGGCGGGGACAACGGCATCAATGCCAGTAGTGGTGCCGTTAATGGCTACAATTTCAGCATTGACAATCTCCTTGGTGTCCTTGTTGATGAGCAGGGCAACCACGCGGGCGTTGGTGGCCTCCTCCTGACTCTCGATGGCAGGAACCTCCAGTTCGTACTCATAGGTGTATTCCTCGCCGGCGGTGAGTCTGGTAGGCACGCTGCCAATAATACCGGTCACGTCGGAAGAAGCCACGGCCACATTGTTCAGCACATAGTCAGGATTGGTGTACGGATTGGTGCGCCACTCCTCCATGTCGTCGTCGGCATAGGCGGTCTTATAATAGGTGATATAGTTAGAGATAGTCTCCTTCACATTATCCTTGATGACAACGAATGCCAGACGATAGGGAGCGCTCTTGAAGTCAGCCATGAATGTAGTGGTAGCCGTGATGGCGACCTTACTCTCGGTGTCGTCTGTCCACTGAGCCTCCACACCTACGCTGGCCTCGGTGGCCTTGGTGAGTGTAGCGGTTACAACCTCAGCGGCAGCGAAGTGGTTGGCGCCGTAGTAAGAGGCTGTCGTGGCACCTGTGTATGGGTCGGTGGTAAAGGCACGGTTCACCTCGGCAACAGGATAGGTGCTGTACTTATTGGTGTAGCTGGTGGCGTTGTAGTTCTTCTGGAACTCTGCATACGACTCCACGGCCAGGGCGCCGCTGTAGTGGTCAATCAGGAAAGCAATGACGTTCTCCTGCTGGTTGAGCAGCTGGCTGCCCACAATGGCACGGGGAGCATAGCCGTTGCTGGTGTTATAGAATATTTCGGCCACAGCCTTGCGCGGAGCACTCTCGCTGAGCACGGTCACGACGACTGAGCACTTCGACTTACGGCCAGTGATGCCGTTGGCATTGCCGTTGACCTTGGTAATCTGAATCTCTATTTCCTGTTGTCCGGCCTGCTGGGGAGCACCTAACTCAACGGTTACGGTTCCCTTGGCACCCAGCATAGCTTCGATAGGTGTGGCGAGGTCGGCATGGCTTTCTTTGGCCTCACCGTCGAGGGTATAGGTGTAGTCGATGCTCTGCACGCCGACTGAGCCCTGGTTCGTCAGTGTCAGATTGACGCTGATGGGGGTGCCCACAACAGCCACCATGTCGTCGAGGTCGTCGGCCACCTGTGCGGCATCAGCGGCGAAACTGCCACCAGTCACCAGAATCTGGGCTGCCAGACAGCCAGTAGATGACTTGTCGGTAAACTCTGTTTCCTCTGGCTGCATCAGATAAAGGCCTCCTTCAACGCTCTTCTTGGCATAAACCACGGGGGTTCCCTCGTACTCATTCCACCACTGGGTGACACGGAAGCTGTAGCCTACGTAGCAACCTGTCGCAGGAATAGCATAAGACTCAGGCAGCTCAACAGTGGTGTAACCAGAGCTGGCCACGGCCTCAGGTGTTACCTCCACAACGTTCTCACCGTCAAGCGCAGTGCGAATCCAGAACTTTACGTTCTCTGAGCTACTGGTCGACAGACGTGTCTGGATGCGGATGGTTTTAATCTTAGTTCCCTGCAAAGCACCGTCACCAGCAACAAACATAGCGGCCTGATAGCTGCCGGGCACTTTGTTGTTGCCCATAAGTCCTGTCGATTCTGTTCCGGTGAAGTTACCCCACCACATCTCGGATTCTGGAGCCTTGAAGCCAATCTGGGCGGCAAAGCAGCCTGTGGACGACATGTCGGTGAATGCCTCCTCACCCGGTTTCTTGACATAGAGACCGCCTTCTACCGACTTTGGGGCATAGACCACGGGAGTTCCCTCATACTCGTTCCACCACTGGGTGACACGGAAGCTATAGCCCACGTATGCACCTGTCTCAGGCAGTGCGTATGCCTCTGGCAGCGTGACGGTGGTGTAGCCAGAGCTGGCTACGGTCTCAGGAGTCACCTCTACGACGTTCTCGCCGTCGAGTGCGGTACGAATCCAGAACTTTACATTTGCCGAGCTGCTGGTCGAGAGACGTGTCTGAATGCGGATAGACTGAATGCTAATGCCTTTCAAGTCCCCGTCTCCAGCTACAAACATAGCAGCCTCATAGTCGCCGGGCACCTTATTGTTGCCCGTCAGCGATGTTGACTCCGTACCTGTGTAGTACCCCCACCAGGTCAGGTCGTCCTGTGCCTGTGCGGTCAGTGCCAGCAAGGCCAGTACAAAAAGAGAATAGAATTTCTTCATAATTGTATCTATTTATTGTGTTGATAATTATTTAATCAGTACTTTCTGTGTACTCCCGTCAGCCTGTCGGACAATATTGAGGCCCCTTTCGGGCGTTGCCAAACGCTTGCCTTGGAGATTATAGTAATTGTCAATTCTCAATGGTGAATTATCAATTGTTCTGATGCCTGCCGGCTGCGTTACCTTGGCGATGGCGGCATTGGCTATCCGCTTGGTGTCCTTGTCAATGAGCAGTGCCACCACGTGGATGTTGTCCTTGTTCTGCGAGACAGCTGACCGTGTCAGCTGCCAATGGTGAGTCTTCGTCACGCCCACCTGCTGGCTACCCTCTAAGCTGCCCTCGATGCCCCGCACGTCGCTCATGGCGATGACGACGTCGTTGTAGGCTATGTCGTCAATCATGGAGCCTGTGGCGTTGACATACCGCTGCATGTCGTCCTCCACATAGTAGGTCAGCTGCGGGAAGCTGTTCTTCTGGTGCCAGGCATGGTCTCCCTCGGGGCCGCGCAGCCCGTCTTCCGTCATCACATAGGCCAGCATGTAGTCGCAGGTCTCGGCATCATAGGCGAAGTCGACCGTTGTGCTAATGTCGCACACGTCATCGCCCTGCCATTCTGCTTTCACAGTCATGTCGGCAGCGGCCAGCACGTTGTTGGCAGCCTTGAAGTTCTGGTCGGCATGGAAGTGGCCGTCAGGGATGTCGCCGTCGTACGGGTCGGTCACGGCGCCCCGGTCGAAGCGGCAGCTGGGGAACTGCGTTGTGTTGATGACATAATAGTAGTCGTAGTACACATCCATGGGGTCGCCGTTCAGCACATGTACCGACACGGCGATGAAGTCGTCAGGATACAACTGCTTCAGGCGGGCTATGCCGGCAAAGCCGCGCGGACACATCGAGCACCAGGTTCCGGTGTATTCCTCCATGACGGTACGGCGGTGCGGCTTGTATTGCAGGCAGAGCAGCTGGGTAGTGGCCTGGCGTTGCTCCTGCGTGTTGCTGATGCCGTTGACGGCATCTAACGTCAGCGAAGCCGTCAGGCGGCCAGTCAGCGACGGAGCCACGACAGGCACGGTGACGGTGGTTTGTGCGCCATAGACGGCAGGCAGCGGCTCGCTCATCTCATAGCTGCCTGTCCGGGTCTCTTCACCTATTACATATGTATAGCGTAGCGCATTGACGGCAGCGGTGCCGTAGTTGGTCAGCATCACCTGCAACTGGCTGTCCGTCTGCTTCACCATATTGGCTGACTGAATGGCCTCAACGGCCACGGCGCTGTACGGCAGCGACGGCCCGCTCAGCTCAAGCTGCATGGCCAGGCTTCCGTAGCGCTTGCTGTTGTACCAGTCGGCGTATGCTGCCACGTCGGTCACACGCAGATATAGGCCGCCGTCGCTATAGTCGTAGCACATGACCAACGGGCGCTCGGAGAGGCCGTCAAGGTCAGTGACGGTAAACGTATAGCCGACAAACAGACCGTCTTCAGGAATGGCGACCGGTTCAGGAAGCGTGACGGCATTCCAACCTGCCGCAGGACTGGCAACGCTGACCTCAGCCAAATGCTCGCCGTCGAGGGAGGCGGCCAGCCAGAGTGTGACGCCACTGATATGGGTGACATCCTTGAACGGCAGGCGTACAGCCTTGACGACGGAGCCCTGCAAGGGCGCAACGGTGCCGTCCACGTGGATGGCTGCCTCGTAAGTTGTAGCCTTGCTGACGCCGAGATAGCTGTCGGGTACATCAGTGCCATGATGGAATCCCCACCACAGGCTGCCCTCGCTCTGTGCGAAGGCAGCCAGGGTGGTCAGGGATAACACGAGCTGACAAAAGAGACGCCTGCTCATTTCAGTACCTTGATGTTCTTGGTTTGTCCGTTGGCCTGCTTGACACTCATGATGAAGAGACCCTTCTGCGGAGCTGCCACTTGGCGGCCGGTCAGGTCGTAGTAGGTCTTGCTGCCTGCTAACGAGCTGTCAGCGCTGATGCCCTCGATGCCTGCCGGGTCGGGGTCGCCCTCCACAATCGTGGTAGTCTTGGTGGCCGTGTTATAGACGCACTTGTCCGACAAGGTGCGTGTCCCGTTCATGTAGTAGACGCTCTGCAGGGCGATGGTGGCCGGGCGCAGGTCTTTGTCGATGCCCAGCACGTGGTAGGTCTGCGTGCCGTTGTTGTTGTCGGTACGGTTGTTCACCTTGCCACGGTCGGTAAACTGGCAGGGAACCTCCCATTCGTCGGGGAAGTGCTGGTAGAATCCGCCAGGCACGTTGTCGAAGTGCAGCTGTTCGTCGTCCAGGAAGAAGATGTAGTACAGGGCGTCGGGACTGATGAAGTTGCCGTTGACATCCTCTACCGGCACGACGTAGGTGATGCTTGAGTTCACCGTCTGGAACTGCGTGTCGATGTCGAAGCCGCGAATCTCAGGAGTCTTGGGCTTGGCGGGCACGCCGTAGAAGGGCTTCAGGTCCTGTGAGGGAATGGACTGGCTGTAGCCGCCCTTCAGCTCCTTGCCTAACACGAAGAGGATGCCGTCGGCGCCTGTGAACGACTTGTTTTCGGCATTGTAGGCCAGTTCAATCTCGTCCTTGTTGGCATAGATGGGCCATCCGTCGTCGTCGAGCCCGCTGTAGCTGGCACCCTTGCAGTAGAGGAAGTACAGGTCGTCATAGAGACCCACGTACTGTCCGTTAGGAATGGTGACCTTGTCCTTGGCTTCGTTGAAGGCTCCCTTTACCCATGCCTCCGGGTTCTTCGTGGAGAACCCCTTGAAGTAGACGTCATTACCGTCCTGGGCCACATAGACGATGCGCGGATAGTAATAGGGGTCGCTGGAATCCCATTTGAGTGAATAGGGCTGGATGTCCGACTCGCCGATACTTTCAGGCAGTACTACCAGTTCGTCGTTGAACACGTTCAGCTCGTAGCCCTCGTTAAAGGTGAACACACCGCCGTCGGTATTCACTAACGAGAGGTTCAGCGCGGCGTTGCTCATGGAGCCGGTGGCATCGTCGTAGTCCATCGTGAACTCCTCGGCCTCTGTGTCGGGGTAGACATCGCCGCTGCTATTCACGTAGGCCAGGGAAACATAGTAGGTGTAGCCACCCTGCTCGACGTAGGGCTGGTAGTTGTCGAACACCACCTTCTTGCGGTCGGCGGAGATTTCGCCACGAATCCATGTGTTGTACAGGTTAGTGTTGATGATGTTCCTGATATAGACGTCGTTGCCGTCGATGACAACCATGGTCTTCTGCCCATAGCGGTGTACCCACTCGTCCATGTTCTGCGAGTAGTAGTAGGTGTTCATGGCGTAGGTCAGCAGGGTTCCCTCAGGCTGTTCGTCGATAGGGTGCTTGGCGGCATGCCGGGGTGCTGCTGCAGGCGCTGTCAGCTCGGCGGGCGTGTCGGCCAGCCAGGAGTGTGTCACCTGCTTGGCTGCTGCTGCGGCCTTGGAGACGTGGAACGATGATTGTGCCTGGATGCACAAGACACTTGCACAGAGCAAGGCTAAAAGCGTAAATCTTTTCATAAGCAATCCTTTCTTTTTAATGTTGATATTTGGAAAATGATGGCGCAAAATTACACATTTTTCTTTTAAAACCAAAGAAAAATGGTAATATTTGTTTTATTTTCAAACGTCTGTTTGCACAGAAAGAAGAAAATGACTATTTTTGCAAACGAATTGCTTGAACTATATAATATAATTAAGGTATACACGCACATGAGACAACTGATACTATTGCTGATAGCGATGCTGTTTGCTGTCGGGAGTGTGGCCAACCCGGCCAAACCCGGACTGTGGAAAACCATTACGCTGGATAACGGGACGTCGCTCCGCGTACAACTATGCGGCGACGAGCGTTGCCACTTCTGGCAGGCTGACGACGGGCGCCGTTTTATGGAGACAGCCGATGGCACCTACCGTGAAGGGGTCAACAGCTTTGAAGCCCTCAGGGCGACCGGCAGAACCGGCAGACTTAGAGGGGGAGTCCGTCGGGCGGGCAGCCAGCCGATGACTTCCTATACGGGCCGGCGGAAGGGACTTATCATTCTGGCTGAGTTCCAGAACAAGTTCTTTGCCGACGGTCACGACCAGGCGTTCTTCAATCGCATGGCCAATGAGCGGGGATTTAGCGAGGGGCGCTTCAAAGGCAGCGTCAGCGACTATTTTCACGACCAAAGCAACGGCCTGTTCCAGCTGGACTTTGATGTCGTCGGGCCGGTTCGCGTGTTGAATGACTATGAGCACTATGGTGCTCCCAGCGGTTACAATATCGACGCAGCGCCATGGGAGATGGTGGTCGAGGCTTGCGACCTGGTAGCCGGGCAGGTTGACTGGTCGCAGTACGACTGGGACGGCGACGGCTACATAGAACAAGTGTTTGTGCTCTATGCCGGACAAGGCCAGAGCGACAGCTATGACACCTATACCATCTGGCCGCACGAGTATCAGCTGAGCCTTATAGCCCCTAACGGTGTGCCGCTCTATGGCGCGGGACATCCCGTCGGCGACTATTATATCGACACATACGCCTGCAGTAACGAACTGGCGGTAGACAATACCATTACGGGCATAGGCACTATCTGCCATGAGTTCTCCCACTGCTTAGGGCTGCCCGACCTCTATGACGTCAACTATGGCGGCAACTTCGGCATGGGGCATTGGGACTTGATGGCTAACGGCGGCAGCAACGACGACAGCTTCTGTCCCGCCGGCTACACCAGTTATGAGCGGATGGTATGCGGATGGCTGGAGCCTGTGGCACTGCAAGACGACATGATAGTGGACGGTTTGAAGCCGCTGGCTGACGGCGGTGGCGCGTATGTCATCAGCAACCAGGCATACCCCGACGAATACTACCTGATAGAGAACCGCCAGCCGCGACAGTGGGATGCCGCCTTGCCGGGTGCCGGGCTGTTGGTGATACATGTTGACTATGACACTGAGGTGTGGCGGAAGAATATCGTTAACTCCACGGGCAGCGACAATCCACACCAACGTATGACGCTCATCCATGCCGACAACGACAACGACCGCAGCTACTGGCAGTATTCCGGCAGGTATTTCACGAAACAGACGGAAGCAACGGACACCTATCCCTATAGTCTTTGGAATGAAGACAGTGGTACGTGGAGCGTCAATGACTCTTTGACCGACAATTCCATGCCGGCGGCTGAGGTGTACCATGCCAACGTGGACGGCTCTTTCCTGATGAACCGTGCCATACAGGCCATTACACAACAGGCGGACGGCACGGTGGCGTTCCGCTTTGAGGCCAAGTCGGAGAAACAGGTCTATACAGACCCTGCATTGGCGGAACATCCCGACCTGGAGGGCGCCATTTTCTATGAGTCGTTCAACCGTTGTGCCGGAACGGGAGGCAACGACCGTGTGCTGAAAGGCGGCTCCGACGTGGCGTCAGGACAGTTCCTGCCCGATAACGAGGGGTGGCAAAGTGCCGTCTCTAATGGCGGTGCCCGCTGTGCCAAATTCGGTAATGCCGGCAACGACGGCATCGTGACGACACCTACTATGATGCTGACGGGCGAGCCGGTGCTGCTCTTCTTCCGCGCGGCACCCTGGAGCCGCGATGACACCAGCCTGACTGTCACTGTCCAGGGGGACGGACGACTGGAACAGGCTGATTTCCAGATGACGACGGACGAGTGGACACGCTTCAGTACCACGCTGACGGGGACAGGTCCGGTGACGCTCACCTTTACGCCCGGGCGCCGTTTCTTCTTGGACGACGTGCTGGTGACCCCTAATTTCGAGGCCGTCAGCAGCGGCATCCATACCGTGGCGGCGCAGCCGCAGACAGCACCACAGTACTACGACCTGATGGGTCGCCGCGTGGCAGTGCCGGACCGTCATGGTCTCTATATAGTCAATGGCAGGAAAGTGGTAAGGTGATAAGCTGACGTTTCATCCATGAAGAAAATAGTAAGTGATATTATCCTCTTGCTCCTGCTGCTGACAGGTGCTGCAAGTGCTTGGGCAGAAGAAAAGCTGCCTCCCAAGCTTCAGCGGCTCACCGACGAGGCTTACCGCTATTATAGCTCGCGCGAGACGGACCATTTCTTCGAGGCTATCGGGAAAGTCAAGAATGCTACCGAGTTCTCCGACTATCATGAGACCTACTACCGTGCGTGCAGCTATGAGGCTATCTATATGTTCGAGTACGTCGACCGCAAGGAGGGCGTGCTGCTGGCTTACGGGCTTTATCGCCATGCCACCGAGGACAAGAGCAATGTCGGCATGTATTTCGCCACCTTTACGCTGGGCTCCATCCGCGAGATGTCGGGAAACAACGACATGGCAGAGAAGAGCTTCCGGCAGGCTTTGGAGCTGAAGGAGAAATACCTGCCCGACGAGAGTGCCGCCCCCTGTTATCTGGGGCTTTGCGAGATAGCCCTGCGCAAGAAAGACTATGCCGGGGTGCAGCAGAATGCCCGTAAGGCGCTGGACGAGCCGAAGGTTATCCCGATGAACCAGATTACGGCCTGGAGCTATAAGTGCCTGGTGCGCTACAGCCAGGGCGACAGCCTTGGCTTCGAGGAAGCCTACAGGGAACGTGCACGGCTGATGGAGAAGTTCGGAGGCCAGGGCGGGCTCTTCGGTGAGCTGATTAATGTCTATCAGGCCAAGAACCGCAAACAGTGGCAGCTGGCCCTGCAGCGTACCGACAAGCTGATACACCAGCAGAACAAGTGTACGCAGAAAGCCTCGATATACGAGCACATGGGCGACCTGAAGCAAGCGCTCTATTGGCAGAAGCGCGCCAGGGAAGTCATCGACTCCGTGCAGTCGTCGGAAGCACGCTCGCAGATGACGGAGTTCGACACGGAGCTGTCGCTGACCTATGCCGAGAATGAGACCAAGGAACAGCAGCTGGCCAAGGAGCGCCTGCTGCTGATGGCGGTCAGCGCCATTGCTGCCATCGTCATCGTCTTCCTCTCCTTCATGGCCTATCGCCGTAACAAGCACATGAAACGGCTGGAGAGCGTCAACAGCAAGTTGCGCGAGGCCTACGACCAGCTGGAGCTGACCACCAAGGCCAAAGAGCGCATCGAGAGTGAGCTGCGGATAGCCCGCGAGATACAGAAGCGCATGCTGCCGCACGTATTCCCTAAGCGGCGCGACGTAGACATCTATGCCATGATGACACCGGCCAAGGAAGTGGGCGGCGACCTGTATGGCTATGCCCTGATTGACGACTTGCTCTACTTCTGCGTGGGTGATGTCAGCGGCAAGGGTGTCCCGGCGGCTCTCTTCATGGCCGAGGTGACGCGCATGTTCCGCACACTGGTCGACGGCTTCCTTGCGCCGGAGACCATTGCCACACGCCTGAACCACGCACTGACCGAGGACAACGAACAGGGCATGTTCGTCACCATGTTCATCGGACTTATCCACCTCAAGACCGGCCACATGGAGTTTTGCAATGCGGGCCACAATCCGCCGCTGCTTGACGGCGAATACATGGAAATAGAGTCGAACGCGCCTATCGGCCTTTGGTCGGAAGTGGAATTCGAGGGCGAAGAGGTCGACGACATGCACGGAAAGACCCTCTTTGTATATACCGACGGCATCAATGAGGCTGAGAATGTCAACAAGGAACAGTTCGGCGACGACCGCCTGAAAGCCTTGCTGCAGCGGAAATGGGGCAGTGCCCGCCAGACCTCGGAGACGGTCCATAAGGCCATCGAGGACTTCGTGGGCAGTGCAGAACCCAGTGACGACCTCACCAAGATGTGTATCATCGTGAAATGACCTCCCCCCCCTGAGAGCTTGACGGTCAGAGCTTCTCGCCGTAGCAGAGGTCGCCGCAGTCGCCGAAACCGGGAACGATATACTTCTGCGCATTCATGCCCGGGTCGATGGCGGCGCACCAGATGTGGCTGTCGTCGGGCAGGGCCTCGCGGATGACCTCCAGTCCCTCCGGCGTGGCGATGACGCAGGCTATATGAATCTTCTTGGGCTTCCCCGTCTTCTGCAGGGCCTCAATGCTGGCAGCCATCGAGCCGCCCGTGGCCAGCATGGGGTCGACGATGACCAGCGTCTTGCCCTTTGCCGACGGCGAGGCCATATACTCCGTGTGGACGCCCACCTCGGTATGCTCACGGTTGGTGTACATGCGGTAGGCCGAGACAAAGCCGTTCTCGGCATGGTCGAACACGTTGAGGAAACCCTCGTGGAACGGCAGGCCGGCACGGAGCACCGTGGCCAGCAGCAGGTCGTCCTTGATTTGCGGTATGTCGATGGTGCCTAAGGGGGTGGTCACGGTCTTGGCCTTGTAGGTCAGCGTCTTCGACAACTCGTATGCCATTAGCTCGCCAATGCGGATGATGTTGTTGCGGAAAAGCAACCGGTTGCGCTGATAGCTCTTGTCGCGCAGTTCAGCCATGTAGTGGTTGATGACGCTGTTCTGTTCTGCAAAATTGATGACTTCCATATCTTCTGTTCTTTTCGTTGGTTACGCGCTAATAATCCTTTTCGTTTGTTTAGCAGGGCAAAAGTAATAAAAAATATTCTTACCATGCGAATGTTTTTGGTTAATATATTCAAATTCACTTTTCACCTTTCACTTTTAGCGTAAAAATTCGTACCTTTGCCGCCGCATTTATTAATAATAAGGTGAGAGATGAAAACAGACAGCACAAAAGAGGCTCCCGGAGCCGTCGACCACTATAGCCAGGCCATATTTCGCAGGACGGAACTGCTGCTGGGCAACGAAGCGGTGGGACGCATCGGCAGTCGTCGCGTCATCATCTTCGGCGTGGGCGGCGTAGGGTCGTGGTGTGCCGAGAGCCTGATACGCTCGGGCATCCGGCAGTTGACCATCGTAGACAGCGACCGCGTATGCATCACCAACATCAACCGCCAGCTGATGGCCACCACCAAGACGGTAGGACAGGTGAAGGTGGAGGCCCTTCGCGAGCGCCTGCTCACCATCAACCCCAAGGCGGAGATTACGGCCTTGCAGAAGATTTTCACAGAGGAGACGGCTGCCGATTTCGACATCGGGCAGTATGACTATATCATCGACGCCATCGACTCGCTGAAGGACAAGGCCCTGCTCATCGAGATGGCGTGCCAGACGAAGGCGAAGTTCTTCTCGTCAATGGGGGCGGCCCTGAAGATGGACCCCACGAGGATTCAGGTGACCGAGTTCTGGAAGGTGAAGGGCGACCCCCTGGCCCGGGCGCTACGCAACCGCTTCAAGAAAGAGAAGCGATTCCCGAAGCGGAAGTTCCTGTGCGTCTTCTCCGACGAACTGCTGCAAAACATGGGGCACAACGCCACCTGCGGCACCGAACAGTGCATGTGCCCCAAGGCCAAGAGCGGTCCCGGAGACCCTTCACTGCTCAACCACGAGTGGTGCTCGTCGAAGGCACAAATCAACGGAACACTGGCCCATATCACCGCCATCTTCGGATTCATGCTGGCAGGGCTGGTGATACAGGATGCAGCAGGTGGAAAATGAAAAGTCTGCATGACAAAAACGAACCTCCGCTCCGCCTTTTTAAATACTTTAATTTAAAAACGGGCCTGCGAAAGTAAATTATTCTTAATTCATCATCCTTAATTCTCGATAAATTTGTACCTTTGCACCCGATTCAAGATAATAGGTAAATTCACAATAAAAACAAAATCAAATTATGGCAAAGTTAGATTTGACACAGTATGGCATCACCGGTTCTACGGTGATTGCTCACAATCCGTCGTATGAGTATCTCTTCGAAGAGGAGACAAAGCAGGGCCTGACTGGCTATGACAAGGGCGTAAACACCGAGCTCAATGCCGTGAACGTGATGACTGGTATCTACACCGGTCGTTCGCCTAAGGACAAGTACATCGTGAAGGATGCACAGAGTGAGGATAAGGTGTGGTGGACTACTGAAGAGTATAAGAACGATAACCACCCCATGTCGGAGGAGGTTTGGGCCAAGGTGAAGGACATCGCCATCAAGGAGCTCTGCAACAAGGAACTGTATGTGGTTGACGCTTTCTGTGGTGCCAACGAGGCTACACGTCTGGCCGTCCGCTTCATCGTGGAGGTTGCCTGGCAGGCTCACTTCGTGAAGAACATGTTCATCCAGCCCACCGCTGAGGAGCTGGAGAAGTTCGAGCCGAACTTTGTTATCTATAACGCATCGAAGGCCAAGGTAGAGTACTACAAGGAGCTGGGACTGAACTCTGAG
>JAFUDJ010000004.1 GCA_017459445.1 Prevotella sp.
GCCCATTACTGGCACAATGCCGTTCTTCTCCTTACCTCTGTTCACGTAGAACAGTACCGAAAATGTGCTTCTGCTCATGTTTCTTACTCTTTTTTTAATTCCGGCTGCAAAACTACTATCTTTTGTTGGTTCCATCGCTATGCAAAATATAGCAGTTTGCGGAATCAGAAACGGGTGGTGAGAGGTGCGCTATTATGCCCCGTCTTTCCTATCCGATTAACAAAGTTTAACTGGCTCCCAAGACAGTCTCGCGGGTTACGGATAAGAAACCTAACTACTTCTTTATTCCTCCCAAATTTGCTTTCAGCCTAAAACTGAACTTCCTCATTTTTCCCCGTCTTGCCTTTTATTTACGCGCCTTCTGCGTTAATTCTCCAAAATCGCTTCGTAACTACAACTTTTTTTCGTAACTTTGCCGTCAAAATGAAAAAAAAGGATGAAAAGGGTCATTATATTTATAGTCATTTTCCTGGGCGCGCTCAATGCCGGAGCTGTGCTGAAGGAGAAGAATCTCAGCCAGACGCTTCAGATTCTACGCACGGAACTGTCACATCACCATCAGGAGTTAGCAGAACAGCTGAAGAAGAACCAGAAGCAGGACGAGCAGCTGAGGAGCCAGCTGCGGGAAATCATGAGGCGTTCCAACCAGAACTCGCTGATGCTCTATTCGCAGAATCTGGATTATGTCTTCGACCTGACATACGCCTGCCATGAAGCCACGGAGCTGTACCATGAGTTTCAGAGCGAGCGGGTGCCTTTCCACCGGATTCTGAAAAAGGCCAATGCCGATATTACCCGCTACGACTCGCTTATCAGCAGCCTGAAGACCATGCCTGTCGACCTGCTCGACAGCAAGTCACGCGCCGACCGCGACAAATGTCTGGAGCTGGCTACCGACATCCGACATTCGCTCGACGGCAACCGTAACACCATTCAGGCATACATCAAGCACTACGACATGGTGGAGCGGCGCCTGTCGCACCTGAACGACTACGCCCAACAGCGCTACAACGACATACAAACCAGCATCTTCCGCAACGGTGGAAACTCCTACTTCAGCATTCTCAAGAACTGGGGGAGCCACTGGCGCATCATGCAGAATACCCTCCGCAAGAAATACCAGCCTAACGACAACTCGCAATGGGACAGCCGGTGGATTTTCGGACTCATCATCTCCATCATTTTCTATGCCATCTTTGCCTCGGCCATCAATTTCTCCGTCATCCGATGGCTCACCCCTAAGCGGCTGCGCACGGAGGAATTCATGAAAAAGCGCGCCTGCATCACCATGGCCACGACCACCATTACCTTTGCCATCATACTCGGCATCACGCTGGCCACCTCGCGGCAGAACTTCTTCATCATGGCCTCCAACCTGCTGGTCAACTACGCCTGGCTGCTCGGCGTCATCCTTATCTCGTTGCTGCTGCGCGTCAACGGCGACCAAATCAAGAGCGCCTTCCGCATCTATACGCCGCTCATCGCCATGGGCTTCGTGGTCTTCGTCTTCCGCATCATCCTCATTCCGAGCGAACTGGTCAACATGCTTTTCCCGCCCATTCTGCTGCTCTGTGCCCTGTGGCAGTGGAGCGTCATCGGGCGCCACAACCAGAACATTCCCCGTTCCGACATGTTCTACACCTATATCTCGCTGGTAGTCTTCATTGCCAGCGTAGTATGCTCATGGATAGGCTACACGCTGCTGGCCGTGCAGGTGCTCATCTGGTGGATTATGCAACTGACCTGCATCCTCACCATTACCTGTATCAGCCAGTATCTCAAGCTCTACAGCAAGAAGCGCCACTACGACGAGAAGCCCATCACGACGACATGGGCCTACGACCTGACCTACCAGGTGCTGCTGCCCTCGATGAGTGTGCTCAGCGTCATGC
Source organism: Prevotella sp. (assembly GCA_017459445.1). Taxonomy (GTDB): domain Bacteria; phylum Bacteroidota; class Bacteroidia; order Bacteroidales; family Bacteroidaceae; genus Prevotella. Next base: position 1,893 of record JAFUDJ010000004.1, read on the forward strand.
TCAGCGTATGGTGGGCCGCCGGCGTCTTCAACCTCAGCGACCTCTGCTGGCGCATCTTCAACTACCGTTTCATCGACCAGCAGAACTTCCAGATAAGCATCATCAAGATAACCATGGTGGTATGCCTGTGGTTCTTCTTCTCATGGCTCAGCAAGACACTGCTCCGGCTGCTCCGCATGCACTTCATGCAGAAAGACCCCGCATCGGCCGACAGCCGCACGGCCATGTCGAAGAACGTCATCCAGATATTCATCTGGGGTGCATGGCTGCTCTTCTCGCTCAGCATACTCCATATCAGCGTCTCCTGGCTGTTGGCCATCACGGGCGGCCTCAGCACTGGTATCGGTTTCGCCTCGAAGAATATCATTGAAAACATCTTCTACGGTGCCTCGCTAATGACAGGTCGCATCAAGGTGGGCGACTGGATTGAGGTAAACGGCACCATGGGCAAGGTAAAGTCCATCAGCTACACGTCGACGGTCATCGAGTCGCTCTACGGTGAGATTATCACGTTCCAGAATTCGCAGCTGTTCTCCAACAACTACAAGAACCTGACGCGCAACCACGGCTACGTGCTGGCCGTCATACCGTATGGCGTGGCCTACGGCTCGAACCTGCAGCAAGTCATCCAGCTTGTCGACGAAGCCGTGAACCAGATGAAGCATAAGTGGATGGACCGCTCGAAGCAAGTCAAGTCGGTTGTCGGCGAACTGGCCGACTCCGGCATCAACCTCAAGATGTTCGTATGGGCAGAGGCACCCAAGAAGTCGTATGTCATCAGCGACGTACTGAAGTGCATCTACGACACCCTCAACCACAACGGCATCGAGATACCCTTCCCGCAACAGGACGTACACATCAAGTGACGCCCGCCACTTACTCAGCCAGCTGCTTGTTTATCTGCTCTATGTAGCCAAGCACGTCGTCCCTACCCTCTTTCTTCTCGGCAGAAGTGAGGAATATCGGGGGCAGCTCCTCCCATGTCTCCAGCAGTTTCTTCCTATAAGCCTCCACCGCCTGCCGCGCCTTGTTCGGCGTCAGTTTGTCGGCTTTGGTGAAGACGATGGCAAACGGTATTGACGAGAGGCCGAGCCACTCGATGAATTCCAGGTCAATCTTCTGCGGCTCCAGACGAATGTCCACAAGCACGAAGACGTTGACCAGCTGTTCCCTTTGCAGGATATAGCCGCGAATCATCTGGTCCAGCTGGTCCACCTGCTTCTTCGAGCGCTTGGCATAGCCATAGCCCGGCAGGTCGACCAAGTACCACTCCTTATTAATAATAAAGTGATTGATGAGCAGCGTCTTGCCCGGCGTGGCCGAGGTCTTGGCCAGCTTACGGTTATTGGTCAGCATGTTGATGAGGCTCGACTTGCCTACGTTCGAGCGGCCTATGAAGGCATACTCCGGCTTCGTGTCCTTGGGGCACATGCTCACCACAGGTGCCGACAGCGAGAATTCAGCTTGTTTTATTTCCATGAGGTATCTTGCTTTGTTTCAGTATTTAATTGTGACAGGTAAGCCGCCGCCTTGGCAATGTCTGCAGCATGGTCGATGTCGAAGACCTTGGAGAAAGGCCATGCCCTCAGCTTGTTGCCATCGGCCACCAAGGCACGCTGGAAGTTGCGCATGCGCTTCTCGCCGCGTGCTATGCAGTTGGCCAGGGTAAAGACCGCCGACGGTTGCAGGCCGTAGATGCCAGCCGATATGTACCGGCAGGCATCCGCATGGTCAAGGAAAGCCGTGATATTCAGCTGTTTGTCCGTCTCGACGTATAGCGGGCTCTCATCGTCAATATAGTCGGTAACCCCCATCAGTGCCGCCGTGTGTTCCTTCCTGAAGTCGCTGACATACGCCGCAAACTCGTCTTCATGGAACATGGTGTCGACCGTAGTCAGCACAAAGGGCCCGTCGTCAAGGTAGCGGCTGATTTCAAAGAAGCTGTGCATGGACGACGGCGTGCTCTTCACCATGAAGCGCAGCGGGACGGGCCGTCCCTGCAAGCCGTCGCGCTGAAGGGCAGCCAAGTGGCTCGCTACCTGTGCCGTTCGGTCGTTGCAGATGCAGACAATCTCCTCCGCATCGTTGTTTAGGAAGATGCGGATAAGCCGGTCTATCAGGCACTCGCCATTGACCTTCACCAGCGGCTTCGGCGCTTCAATGCCCTCCGCCGCCAACCGGCTGCCCTCGCCGGCAGCAATGATTGCAAACTTCATCTTTTCTCACTACGTTTCAGAACATCATGGTAAAGCCGAAGCGGACGCTGTTCTTCGGGCCACGCGACGGGATGTCGTTATAGTTCATGCGCCTGACATACTCCACTTGGAAGAAGCGGAAGATGCTGCGCACACCGACGGAGATTTCCCAGTAAGGCACCTTGGGATTCATGATATACGACTTGTCGGGGAACATCATCAGCACGTCGCTGTTGGCATTCTGCTTCAGGTACGGGTTGTTCTTGTCCGACAAAGCACCCCAGAGCACCTTGCATCCGATGTACTCGCGCCACCTCAGCTTCTTGAGCAGCGGTATGCGGTTCAGAATTTTACCCTGCATGTCCCAGTTGAAGTCGGCACTGACGAAGCGGTCGTTCAGGAATTCCATGTTCGTCAGCAGGTTAAACGTCTGCTTATGACTGATATACGACAGGTTGGCTGCCGGCATGCACAGCAGCGGGAAGGGCACCTGGTTCCACTGCACGCCGCCACGGGTGTAGAAGTCGATGCGGCCCCAGCTGTTCAGCCAGAAACGTTTAAAGATGCTGGCCTCGGTGTAGTTGTAGTGATAGTCGCCGCCTAAGAAACCCTTGAAGCCCACGGTATGGCTCACATTGAAGATGGGCGCCTCGCGGTTCACCTTCAGCCGTCGCTGCTTGTTGTTCACAAACAAGGCGCCGGGGCTGTATTCTATCTCTGCCCGCAGCTCCGTAGTGCGGAACTTCACCGACGGAAGGGTTGCTGAAAGCGACAGAGGCGTGAACAACATATTGCCGGCTGCAGCGTTTTCCTCCGTCTTCATGCTTAGCAGTGTCCGCAGGCCCCAGCGCTGTTCATACTCGAAAGCCAGCTGCTGACGGTTGTAGAACATCATTTTGTCCACCTTCGTCCACTTCAGTGCCGTAAACACATTGTCCTTGTCCGTCGTCAGGAACTTGTCGCTGGGCGACATCACATCGTACGTCGACAGGAAGCTGATGTTGCGCTTAGGATATTCATCGGGCAGGTATTTCTTCTTGTTCAGCGACCACGTCAGCAGGCTGCTGTAGTAGTTCTTCCGGCTCTTCCAGCCGCGTGCCACATAACCTTTCCAGAACAGGTGCGGGAAGAGGTTGGCCGTGGTTTGCGCACTCAGTCGGGTACGCAGCCCGTCTATGAAGTTGGTACTTATCATGGTGTTCACCGGTCCGATGTCCACCTTGCTGTCCTTGCCCGTCTCTATGAAGTTCTCAACGAGCAGCTTCAGTCCCCACAGTATGTACTTGAAGCCGCCGGTGTGCTGCATGCCGCTGAGGAACGAGTCCATGGAGTCCTCGCTTTTGGTCAGTTCCACCTTGCGGTGCTGCTCCCAGAAGTCTTTCCCCATCAGCGGTGCATCCGGGTCGGTGACCGTTTTCTCCCGTCCCCGGAACAGTTGTTTCGGAATTTCGTCGAACGAATAGTCCGACAGTCGCGTCGTCCGGATAGCCACGCCCTTCTGAATGAAGTCGAACAGCACCAGTTCCACTATCATGTCGTCCACCGACAGCACCCATTCTCCCGTCGGCAGCTGCATGAATTCCTGTACCATGTGCAGGTTTTCCACGAAGTTCACATCCGTCTGGTGCGGCAGAATCAGCTCGCAGCGCTTCACCTGGTACGACGAGTCCTTGAGGATGTACAGGTCGCCACGGAATCCGAAGTCCTGCTGGTTGTTAGGCAGGAAGTGTACATGGATGCACGAGTCGCGGTCCACCTTCAGCGTATCCTCTATGTAGTAGCGGTAGAAGCTGATGGCTCCGCTGCCGATGGGCGACGTAAACGGATGCTGCAGGATGCGTATCTGGTCGTCGTAGATGTTGACATCGGTGAAGATGTCCTTCGTGACGATGTTCAGCATGTCGCCCGTCTGGAAGAAATCGTTGATGCCCGCCGACTTCTGTCCCTTGATAATCGTCTTTTCGTCATGCGGGCTGCGGCGGTATATCTTCTGCGACACCGTCTCGTCCACGCTGGCCGGCAGGATGAGCTTCCCCGTCTGCTCGCAGGTCTCCACCTGGTCCACCAGCCACTTGTGCTTGCTGAACTTCGGATTGTTCAGCAACTCGGGCTTCACGTCGTTCAGCGCCAGCGTCAGCTTTTGGTATTTCGTGTACTGGTAGAAGTCGCGGTTCGACAGGTCGGTGCGCTTTTTCTGGGCGATGACGTGCCGCATCAGCTCCACCGCCGGGTTGTCCTTGCGCTTGTAGCGCACCCGTTTCGACTTCACCGTCACCTCTTTCAGCGACTTCAGGTCCGGCTTCAACGATACAAACAGCTTGTTGGTGTCGTCGTCCACGGCTATCGTCTTCGTCTTATAGCCCACAGCACTGAACGTCAGCTTCCATCCTTTCTGCTTACGAATGACAAAGCGGCCTTCCAAATCGGTAATGGCCACCAGGTTATGTCCCTTGTACTGCACACTGACAAAGGCGACGTTCTCGCCGCTTTCCTCGTCGACAACGTGTCCGTTGATGACTCCTTGCGCTCCGGCAGGCAGTCCCCAGGCCAGCGCAAGGCAAAACATGAATACAATTCTTACCGTTTTCACAATAGTTCTTCCAAATCATTTATTATCCGGTCGGGGATGCTCTCGTCCACGGCCTTCGCCGCCCACTGCTCGCCCCGCATCCAGACGGTTTTACATCCTGCCTCACGGGCAGGCCCGATGTCTTTCTCCATGCTGTCGCCCACCACCGCCACTTCCGCCGGTTGCAGTCCTAATGCCTCCACGGCCAGCAGGAAGATTCGCGGGCTGGGCTTCCTGACGCCGACCACTGCCGATTCCGTCACGTTCCGGAACAGGCCGTCGAAGCCGAACTCCCGCAACACCGTATGCAGATTGCCGTAGAAGTTGCTGACCAGCGCCAGCGGATAGCGCGCTGCCAGTTGCCGCAGCACCGCCACGCTATGCGCCGTATGCCGGCGGGTCTGCTCGTAGACGATGTCCAACACCCGCTCCCGATACGACAGGCCGCCGACGTGCTCCAGTTCCAGGCGCAGTTTCTCGGCCAGCGTCTGCCGGAATGTGAAGTCGGGGCGGACAATGGGACGGGTAGCCAGTGTGCGCTCCGCCAGAACGTAAGCCTCGCGGAAGCTCTCCTCGTCAGTAGGGATGCCCGCCTGCAGCCAGGCGCGCCACAGCACACGGCCCCAGTGCCGTCCGCCGGTGTCCAGCGTTCCACCGTAATCGAAGATATACGCACGTACCTTATTATTAATGGCTATCATCACACTGTCGTTTTTTCACTCATCCGCTGCTCCACCCGCTGCGCTATGGCCATTGCCGCCTCGTCGCGGCAGCGTGCAAAGCTGGGCCAGTCGTTCAGGTCGACGAGCACGGGCTGGCCGTCGGACCGTATCACGCAGTCGCCGCCATAGATATCGAGGTTTGCCACATCGGCGGCACGCGCCGTCATCCGGCGCAGGGCGTCCTCGTCGAACGCATAGTGGCAGGGCTTGCCGTTGTGCCGCTCACTGCCGAACTTCCAGTCGCCGTCGTCACCGGGATAGTAGCAACGGAAGAAGTCCGTGCCGCGCACGGCATAGAACTTCACCACATCGCCCGGCACATGGGCACGCACCTCAACCTCCACGATGCCGCGTTCCCGCAGCTCGGCGGCCATCCTTTCGGCCTCGCGGCGGTCTTTCGCATAGCGCACGTCGTCAGCCGTCTCGGCACTGCCGTAGCCGCGCTTCACCCAGTAGCCATTGCCGCCTATATGCGGAGGCACCGCCACCTCATCTTCCAGCACCCTTGTCAGCAGCATCCGCTGGTTGCAGAGCATGACGCTGGCGGTGCTGTTGACGACGGGGATGCCCTGCCGCTCGTAGCCGCCCAGCCAGTTCAGCGTGTCCTGGCTGCGGCCCATCGACACGTAGGCATCGGTCTCACCGATGTTGGCCGTCGGTCTGTCCTCTGCCACGATGTCGGCGCAATCGTAGCCCATAGCCTGCAGCTGGCGGCGCGTAGCAGCCAGTATAGCCATGTCCTTCCCCACGCTGTTGGGCGAGAATCTGGCAGCTCTTGCTATGAAAGCTATTCTCATGGCTTGGGCAAAAGGAAAATAAAACGGTGCAAAGTTACAATATTTTTCCCAAACAATGTTTCATTTTCCAAGAAAACTACACAAAAACATGGAGATTTTCAGAAAAAGGGAACTTCAGCTGACGCTCAACTCCACCCAGAACAGGGAGCCTTCGCCCAACTTGGACTCCACGCCGACGCTGCCGCCGAGGCTCAGTGCCAGGCTGCGGCAGATGCTAAGTCCGAGGCCGGTACCCGGCACGAAATCGTCGATTTTGACGAAACGCTCAAAGAGACGGTCGCCGCAATACTCTTCGGCGATGCCCTTGCCTGTGTCGCGCACCCATACTTTCAGCAGCCCGCTATGGACGGAGTAGCCCAGCGTCACGCTGCCCTCTGCCGTGAACTTCATGGCATTGTCAACGTACTGGCTCAGGATTTCAAACAGTCGGGAGCGGTCGGTATACGGCATCGGGTCTTCCGCCATGGCCTCTATCTTCAGCTTGACGCCTGATGCAGCGCTTTCCTCGGCATATTTCTCGACGACGTCGGTCAGGAGCCTGTTCAGCTCAAAGCGCTCCTTCGTCAGCGTCGCACCGCCAGCCTCCAGCTTCGACATGTTCACCATGTCATCGAAGAGTCGCAGCAGATGCGCATTGTTCTGCCGGATAAGCGCCACGATTTGTTCGCGCTCCTCCATCTCGTCGCCCTGTTGCGTGCAGAGCACCTCGCTGAAGCCGACGATGGCATTGAGCGGCGTACGGATTTCGTGGCTCATATTGGCCAGGAACGCCGACTTCAGGCGGTCGCTCTCCTCGGCATGGTTGCGGGCCTCGATGAGCGCCTGTTCTATTTCCTTCTGCTTGTCGATGCGCATAATCGTCCCCACGATGGCCAGCGGCTTGCCGTCGAGGCCCCGGCGCTCCACGGTGGCATAGCCCTCGCCCCAGTAGGTGCTATTGCTTTGCGGCGCCTTTATCTGGTACTGGACGTGGAATTCGTCCGTCCGCCCCGCTATCAGGTCGTCCATTCCCCGCCTGACTTCGTCGACATACTGCGGCAGCAGATTGCTGATGACATCCTCCATCGTGATGCCCGAGGCCGGGAAGAGGCCCCCGTACGAGTCGCGATAGTCCGACTCGAAGGTCACGATGCGGCTCTCTATGTCGAAATGCCAGACGCAAAGCTTCATGGTTTTCAGCACCAGCTCATACTCGATGGGGTGGCGCTTCACGCGCGCCAACTGCTCCAGGCTGGCTTTCATCCTGCGATATTTGCGCCACTGATAGCACAGCAGCGCCACCGCCGACAGCAGTGCCGGGATGACAAACACCCAGAACAGGATTTCCGTTTGCAGCATACCGCGCAATGAAAGGAGGAATATAGAGGTTAAGGTTATCATCGGTCTTGGTTGATTGGTTGGGTGCAAAGTTACACAAAAGAATCGGAATATCAAAAATTAACCGCCATTTATTTTGTGTTTTGCCCGAATTACGCTACCTTTGCAGCATATTTTCACACACTTACATCATGACACAAGAATTTGAGATGCTCGCCAAGACCTTTATGGGTCTGGAACCTGTCTTGGCGAAAGAGTTGACGCAGTTGGGCGCAAACAATGTGAAGGCAGGCCGCCGCATGGTGTCTTTCACTGGTGACAAAGAGTTGTTGTACCGTGCAAACTTCCAACTGCACACCGCCATCCGAGTACTGAAACCCATCAAACACTTCCGGGCCTTGTCGGCCGACGACGTCTACGAGGGCGTCAAGGACATCGACTGGACGCAGTATTTATCGCTGGAAAAGACCTTCGCCGTCGACTCCGTCGTGTTCTCCGACGAGTTCCGCCACTCCAAGTTCGTGGCCTACAAGGTCAAGGACGCCATCGTCGACCAGTTCCGCGAGGCCACCGGCAAGCGCCCGAACATCAGCATTTCAAATCCCGACATCCGGCTGCACATCCACATCGCCGAAGACCAGTGCACGCTCTCGCTCGACTCCAGCGGCGAGTCGCTGCATCGGCGCGGCTATCGGCAGGAGTCTGTCGAGGCTCCGCTGAACGAAGTGCTCGCCGCCGGTATGATTCTCATGACGGGATGGCACGGGGAAACCGACTTCATCGACCCCATGTGCGGCAGCGGAACCCTGCTTGTCGAGGCTGCCCTTATTGCCCGCAACATGGCACCGGGGCTCTTCCGCAAGGAATATGCCTTTGAGAAGTGGCCCGACTTCGACGCTGAGCTATTCGACCGCATCTACAACGACGACTCGCAAGAGCGTGAGTTCCAGCATCATATCTACGGCTACGACGTCGACGTCAAGGCCGTCAATACGGCCCGCCTTAACGTGAAAGCCGCCGGCCTTTCCAGCGACATCACCGTGACGGAACAGGACTTCAAGGACTTCCAGCAGCCCAAGGAGAAGAGCATCATGGTGTGCAACCCGCCCTACGGAGAGCGCATCTCCACGCCCGACCTGCTGGGAACCTACCGCATGATAGGCGAACGGCTGAAGCATCAGTTCATGGGTAACGACGCGTGGATACTCTCCTACCGCGAGGAATGCTTCGAGCAGATTGGCCTGAAGCCCTCCATCAAGATTCCCCTCTTCAACGGTTCCTTGGAGTGTGAGTTCCGGAAGTACCAGATGTTCGACGGCAAGATGCGCAATTTCCGCGCCGAAGGCGGCACGGTGAAGACCGACGAGGAGAAGCGCCAAATGGCCGAGAAGCGCCGCTTCAAACAGAACCGCGAGTTCAAGAAGCGCTTAGAGGAGGACGAGGAGAACGCCGAGGCCGACATCCGCTCCTTCAAGTTCCGCTCCTTAGAGCGCAAGGCGCCCGCCAAGTCCCGCGAAAGCCGCGAGAGCCGTGAGCCCCAAAAGTCTCATAAGTCTTATGAGAGCCGTAAGCCCTATGATTCACACAAGCCCCACAAGCCCTTTGACAAGAAGAACAACCGCCGTTTCCGCCATGATGAAGACTAAGTTCCTGCTCGTCCTTTTCAGCCTACTTACCCTCTCCGCCATGGCTCAGGAAAAGAAGTTTTTCACGCTCGAAGACCTTAACTTCGGCGGCACCAACTACCGTCGGCACCAGCCGGCGAACCAGTGGCTCACCTGGTGGGGCGACGAATTGGTGCGTACCGACGTCGAGGAGTGCTACCTTGTCAATAAGAAAACGGGGCGCGAGCAGCTGCTGTTCACCCTCGACGACATTAACCGCTGGGCTGACAGCGACGACGACCACCGCGTGCGCCACCTCCATTCCGCCTGGTTCCCCTACCCCGGCCAGCCCATTGTGGCCGTAGGCAACGGCCATGCCTTCACGCTGATTGACTTCAAGGCCAGGCAGATAGTATGGCAGGACAGCCTGTCGGGGCAGGAAGCCAACGACTGGTGCCCCGCCTCCAAGGCCACAGCCTACGTCGACAAGCACCAGCTCTACGTGGCCGACGCCCAGGGAAAGCAGCATCAGCTGACCACTGACGGCAGCCGCGACATCGTCTATGCACGGGCCGTGCACCGCAATGAGTTCGGCATCGAGAAGGGAACCTTCTGGAGTCCCGACGGCCAGCGCCTCGCTTTCTACCGCATGGACCAGTCGATGGTCACCGACTACCCGCAGGTCGACATCTTCCACCGCACGGCAGCATACCAGCCCGACAAGTACCCCATGGCCGGCATGACGTCGCACGCCGTCACCATCGGTGTCTACGACCTCCGCACCGACCGCACCGTCTACCTCCAGACGCCCGTCGGCCCTGTCAGCGGCGACAGCATAGACAGCCCGACTCCCGTCTACTTCTCCAATATAACCTTCTCGCCCGACGGCTCCACCATCTACCTTTTCGAGCTGAACCGCGACCAGAACGACTGCCGCCTCGTCAGCTACGACGCCGCGACAGGCCAGCGCATGGCGGAAATCTACAGCGAGAAGAGCGACAAGTACGTGGAACCGCTCCACCCCATCCTCTTCCTGCCGTGGGACAGCAGCACGTTCATCATGCAAAGCCAGCGCGACGGCTACAACCACCTGTATCTGCTCAATACGCAAGGCGGCGCATTGCGCCAGCTGACACACGGCGAATGGGTGGTGCTCGACGTGCTCGGGTTCAACGAGAAGCTGAAGAGCGTCATCGTCAGCGCCAACAAATGCCACCCGCTGCAGCGACGGCTCTACAGCGTCAGCGTCACCGACGGCAGCATGCGGCAGCTCGACAGCGCCGAAGGCGTGCACCACGCCACGCTTTCCACGTCGGGCAGCTACCTCTTCGACAAGTTCACGGCGCCCGACGTACCGCGTAACATCGACGTGACCGACGTCAAAAGCGGCAAGGCGACACGCCTGCTGACGGCAGCAGACCCCTGGGCCGGCTACCACCAGCCCGTCTTCGAGAGCGGCACCATCAAGGCCGCCGACGGCACCACCGACCTCTTCTACCGCATGGTGAAGCCCTACGACTTCGATGCCGCCAGGAAATACCCCACCGTTGTCTACGTCTACGGCGGCCCGCACGCCCATAACGTCGAGGCATCGTGGCACTGGGCAAGCCGCTCCTGGGAGACCTACATGGCGCAGCGCGGCTACATCGTGTTCATCCTCGACAACCGGGGCAGCGAGAACCGGGGCCTCGCCTTCGAGCAGGCCACCTTCCGGCAGCTGGGACAGGTGGAGATGCTGGACCAGATGCAGGGCGTCGGCTTCCTGAAGTCGCTGCCGTTCGTTGACGCCGACCGAATCGGTGTCCACGGTTGGTCGTTCGGCGGCTTCATGACCATCTCGCTGATGACGCACTACCCCGACGTGTTCAAGGTCGGCGTAGCCGGCGGTCCCGTCATCGACTGGTCACTCTACGAGGTCATGTACGGCGAGCGCTACATGGACACGCCGCAGCAGAACCCCGAGGGATATGCCAAGACCAACCTCGTCAGCCAAGCCAAGAACCTCAAGGGCCGCCTCCAGATTATCACCGGCTACAACGACGCCACCGTCGTGCCACAGCACTGTCTGTCGTTCCTCGACGCCTGCGTCAAGGCCGGCACACAGCCCGACTTCTTTGCCTACCCCGGCGAAGAGCACAACATGCGGGGCCACGCCAGCGTCCATCTGCACGAGCGCATCACCCGCTACTTCGACGACTACCTGAAGTAAAGCGCCCCGACAGCCCGCCAACAACCCTGAAACCGCAAAAAAACGGAACGACATACCACTATGAAGAACTTGACAACACGGCGAACCATCCGCCAATACAGCGACCGCGAAGTCAGCGAAGCGCTGCTCAACCGCCTCATGACCGAGGCCGCACGTACACAAACCATGGGCAACCTGCAGCTCTACAGCGTCGTCGTCACCCGCAGCGACGACATGAAACAGCGGCTGGCGCCAGCCCACTTCAACCAGCCGATGGTGACCGGAGCCCCCGTCGTGCTCACCGTTTGTGCCGACTTCAACCGTACCAGCCAGTGGGCGCGCTGCCGCAAGGCCGAACCGGGCTACGACAACTTCCTGTCGTTCATCAACGCAGCGACCGACGCACTGCTGTTCACCCAGACACTCTGCAACCTCATGGACGAGGAAGGGCTGGGCTACTGCTATCTGGGCACCACCGTCTACATGCCGCAGCTCATCATCGACACCCTGCAGCTGCCGCAGCTGGTCATGCCCGTGGCCACGCTGACCGTCGGCTGGCCCGCCGAGGAGCCTCCCCTCTCCGACCGTCTGCCCATGGAGAGCTTCGTGCACAGCGAGACCTACCACGACTATACGCCGCACGATATCGACACCTATTATATATATAAGGAGCAGTTGCCCGAGAACCGCCACTTCGTCGACATCAACCACAAGGAGACGCTCGCCCAGGTCTTCACCGACATCCGCTACACCCGCAAGGACAACGAGGCCATGTCGGCCGGGCTGTTGGAGGCACTCAAGCACCAAGGGTTCCTGTAGCAGCAGGCTGTCTTCAGCCTAACCAGCAGACTTTTCCTGCCTGACCAGCAGGCTTTTCCTGCCTAATAGGCCGAAAGATTTCCACAGACCGGCCCGACAATCCATTCACCTGCCACCGCCTTTTATGTCAGGCGGTGCAGGCTTTTTTTCGCTTTGTGCGGACTTTTATGTCAAACGGAGCGGACTTTTATGTCATTTAGCACGTACTATATGCCATAAAAGTCGGAGCAAAATGCCATAAAAGTCCGCTCCGTTTGACATAAAAGTCCGCTCGATTTGACATAAAAGTCAGCACAGTGCGGCACAAGAGGCGGCACTGTGCATGATAAAAGGCGGCGCCAACCCTGATGAAAAGGTGGCGCCGCCGGCTTGTTTTCTATCCTGGTTACTTCTGTATAAAGACCAGTCCGTCGCCGAATTCGTCGATGACGATGGGCTTCGTGCGGTCTATCTCGTCGGCCAGAATCTTGCGCGACAGGTCGTTGAGCACGAGGTTCTGGATGGCACGCTTGACGGGACGCGCGCCGAAGTCAGGGTCGTAGCCCTCCTGAGCCAGATAGCTGATGGCCTGGTCGGTGGCCTCGAAGTGGATGCCTTGCGGCTCCAGCATGTCGCTGACGCGCTTCATCTGCAGGCGCACCACGTCGGCAATCTGCTGCTTGGTGAGCTGCTGGAAGGTGATAATCTCGTCGATACGGTTCAGGAACTCCGGCCGCATGGTCATCCGCAACTCCTCGCGGGTGGCGTTGGAGGTCATGATGATGATGGTGTTCTTGAAGTTGGCGGTACGCCCCTTGTTATCCGTCAGCCGACCGTCGTCGAGCACCTGTAGCAGGATGTTGAAGACGTCGGGGTGTGCCTTTTCTATTTCGTCGAACAGCAACACCTGATAGGGCTTGCGGCGCACGGCTTCCGTCAGCTGGCCACCCTCGTCATAGCCTACGTAGCCCGGAGGTGCACCGACGAGCCTCGAGACGGTATGCTTCTCCTGGTACTCCGACATGTCGATTCGCGTCATCATCTGCTCGTCGTTGAACAGATATTCGGCCAGCGCCTTGGCCAGTTCCGTCTTGCCGACACCCGTAGTTCCGAGGAAGATGAACGAGGCGATGGGGCGCTTCGGGTCCTGCAGTCCGGCGCGTGAGCGGCGCACGGCGTCAGAGACGGCCGTGATGGCCTCGTCCTGTCCGATGACGCGACGGTGCAGCTCTTCTTCCAAGTGCAGCAGTTTCTCACGCTCGCTCTGCAGCATGCGGCTGACGGGTATGCCCGTCCAGCGGGAGACGACCTCGGCGATGTCGTCGGCGGTGACCTCTTCGCGGACCATGGCGTTGCCGTCCTGTGCCGACGCCAGCTGCGTCTGGATGGCCTTGATGTCGTCTTCGATGTTCTTCATCTTTGAATAGCGGATTTCGGCCACGCGTCCGTAGTCGCCTTCGCGCTCGGCGCGCTCAGCTTCCAGCCGCAGGTTCTCCAGTTCCTGCTTGTCCTGCTGGATGCGATTGATGAGCTGGCGCTCACCCTCCCACTTGGCACGGAACTGCTGCTCCTGCTCTTTCAGCTCGGCAATGTCGCGGTCCAGCTGGGCCAGCTTGTCGCTGGCGGGTGAACCGCCGCCCACGGTCTCGCGCTTGATGCTCTCGCGCTCTATCTCCAGCTGAGCCAGCTTTCGCGTGATTTCGTCCAGCTCCTCGGGGACGCTGTCGCGCTCCATGCGCAGCTTGGCGGCAGCCTCATCCATCAGGTCGATGGCCTTGTCGGGCAGGAAACGCTCTGAGATGTAACGCTCCGACAGCTGCACGGCAGCGATACAGGCATCGTCCTGGATACGCACCTTGTGGTGGTTCTCGTAGCGTTCCTTCAAGCCTCGCAGGATGCTGATGGCCGAAAGCTCGTCGGGCTCGTCGACCATCACGGTCTGGAAGCGGCGCTCCAGGGCCTTGTCCTTCTCGAAGTATTTCTGGTACTCGTTGAGCGTCGTGGCACCAATGGCCCGCAGCTCGCCACGGGCCAGGGCCGGCTTCAGAATGTTGGCGGCATCCATGGCCCCCTCGCCGCCGCCGGCACCCACCAGCGTGTGAATCTCGTCGATGAACAGCACGATGCGGCCCTCGGCCTTCGTCACCTCGTTGATGACCGACTTCAGGCGCTCCTCGAACTCGCCCTTATACTTGGCTCCGGCCACGAGGGCGCCCATGTCGAGCGAGAAAAGCTGCTTGTCTTTCAGGTTCTCGGGAACGTCGCCCCGCATGATGCGCTGGGCCAGTCCCTCGACAATGGCCGTCTTACCCGTGCCCGGCTCACCTATCAATATAGGGTTGTTCTTGGTGCGGCGACTCAGAATCTGCAGCACGCGGCGTATCTCGTCGTCACGGCCGATGACGGGGTCGAGCTTGCCCTGACGCGCCAGCGACACGAGGTTCTTGGCATATTTCTCCAACGACTGGTAGTTGTCGTCGGCCGACTGCGACTGTACCTTCTGGCCCTGCCGCAGCTCGTTGATGGCGGCCCGCAGGTCTTTCTCGGTGATGCCGGCATCCTTCAGAATGCGCCCGGCCGTCTGGCCGTCAGTGAGCAGCGCCAGCATCAAGGGCTCGACGCTGACGAATTCGTCGCCCATCTTCCGGGCATTGTCCTGCGCCTTGAGCAGCACGCCGTTGGCTGCCGGGCTCAGGTAGGGCTCGCCGCCCTGCACACGGGGCAGGTGTTGCAGCTCCGTCTGCACCAGCATGTCAATCTGCTGCGCGTTGACGCCCAGCTTCTGGAACAGGAAATTGGTCACGTCCTTGGCCTTGTTGAGTACGCCTGCCAACAGGTGTACCGGCTCAATGGTCTGCTGACCGTTGCGCTGCGCAGTGTCGACGGCCTCTTGTACCGTCTGCTGCGCCTTGATGGTAAACTTGTCTAATGTCATGGTTATGTCCTCCTGATTTTATTTGTTATTCTGACAACAAACGTTCAAACGGTGTGCCGGGCGCACACCGCCTGCCATTATGACGCAACGGACTGCCGTTTTGTCGGTTACGGACGTGTTTAACGTATCAGAAGGTCCACTTGACGGCCACCGTCGGATTGACGAAGAAGGTATGGTCGTTGTAGGTGTTGTAGATGAAATTGTTGCTTATCTCCAGTTCCGTACCCACGCTGAGGTTGACGTCCTTCATGCCTTTAAGCGTGTTCAGGTTGTACCAGAACTGCGGTTCCGCTAAAACGACGAGCTGACCGTGGCCGTTGGCCTGCTCACCCCGCCACAGGTCGAGGAAACCGGAGAAGGTACATGCCTTGCGGGCAAAGGTGATGCCCCACACTCCCGTCAGCTGCATGCTGGCGTAGGCCCGCGTGTAGTCATAGCTCTTGAAGTACTGCTTGTACATGAGCTGCAGGGAGTAGGTCTTGGAGAAGTCGGCAGCATGGCCGTTCCATGCGATACCGGCCAAGGCGGCCTGCTGGAAACTGCCGAAGCGGTTGAGGCCGCCGTTATACTCTACATGGGCGGCAAAGGGCGACTTGCGCCCCAGCTTGAACTCGCGCGAAATTTCGCCATAGGCTCCTTCGACGAAACGCCGGCTGAAATCGACATCGACGAAGTAGAACCACGAGCCCCAACGGTCGGCGCGGAACTGCTCAAGCGTCATGGTGACGCGCTGGCGCCCGGCTTCTTCGTCGGCGTAGAAGGAGCGTCCGAAATCGTAGTGTAACTGGATGTTTTGCGCACCGACAGCCATGGCTGCTGCGCATAATGCGAAAGAAAAAACAGTTCTAAGCATTGTACAAAGATTTAAAATGATGAATAATAACTACTTTCCCGACAAGGCGGCAATCATGAGGGAAGCCGCACGGTCGGGCGCATCGTCCTCGCCCAGGAGCCGATGCACCTCACGGTAGCCCGCAAGCATGGCCTCGCGCCGGCTGCCGCCGGGCAGGACGGCCTCCAGCTCGCGGCGGATATTCTCCACGGTGAACGTCTCGGCCACCAGCTCGGGAACGATTTCGCGGTCGGCTATCAGATTGACCAACGAGACGTACCTGACCTTGATGACATGGCGTTTCAGGAAACCGATGAGGCGCGGCAGCGGCGTCTCGTAGCATACCACCTGCGGCACACCGAACAGACAGGTCTCCAGCGTTGCCGTGCCACTGGTGACGAGGGCTGCGGTGGCCTGCGACAGCAACGGGAAGGTCTCATTGACAACCAGCCGCACGGCACTGCCCTCCAGGAAGGAGGCGTAGTAGTCGGGGGAAATGCCCGGGGCACCCGCCAGCACCAAGTCGTAACGGCCGGCCAAATGGATGGTGGCCGCTATCATGGCCGGCAGGTTGTCCTTGATTTCCTGCTTGCGCGAGCCGGCAAGCAGGGCGATGACATGGCGCTTTGGCGCCGTTCCGTTCTCCCGCAGGTAGCTTCTCACCTCGCTGGCCGTCGGATTGCCGACATAATGAATGGGATAATGATGCTTGCCCTCGAAGAAGTCAACCTCGAAAGGAAGGATGGAGAACAGCTCGTCGACGTCGCGCTTGATGTTCTTGATGCGATATTCCTTCCACGCCCATATCTTCGGCGAGATATAGTAGTAGACGGGGCAGATGCCGCTGGCCTTCACGAACTTGGCAATGTCGAGGTTGAAGCCCGGATAGTCGACCAAGATGACCGCGTCGGGGCGCCACTGCGCTATGTCCTGCTTGCACATCTTCATGTTGCGCAGAATGGTTGGCAGGTGAAGCAGCACCGGAACGAAACCCATATAGGCCAATTCGCGGTAGTGCTTCACCCGCGTGCCGCCGACGGCTGCCATCAGGTCGCCGCCGAAAAAGCGGAACTCCGCCTTAGCGTCCTGCTGTCGGAGCGACTGCATCAGATGGGAGGCATGCAGGTCGCCGCTGGCTTCTCCAGCTATCAGATAGTATTTCATAGGAACCAGCCCTTTAGCGTGTCCATGGCTTCGTATGCCGTAACGTCAACCCGCTCGGGAGTGACCGATACATAGCCGTTGTCAAGCGCCCAACGGTCGGTATCGGTGGCCTGCGGCTCGTCATTCTCGTAGTGCCCCACCATCCACCAATAGTCGTAGCCACGGGGGTGGTGGCAGCGCGTCAGTTCGTTGCCCCACGTGCCCTTGGCCATGCGGCACACCCTGACGCCCTTGAACTGAGGCAGCAACGGGAAGTTAACGTTCAGGCAGACACCCGTGGGAAGCCCTTCGTTCAGCACGCGCTCCGTCAGCTGCTGCACATAGGGGCGCAACGGCTCGAAGTCGGCATCGGAGCGATGGTCGCACAGCGAGAAGGCCACGGAAGGGATATACTTCATGCAGCCCTCCATCGTGACACCCATCGTGCCCGAGTAGTGGGTGTTGACCGAGGCATTATCACCGTGGTTGATGCCGCCGATAACCAAGTCAGGCTTGCGCGGGCACAGCTCGGCCAGCGCCATTTTCACGCAGTCAACCGGCGTACCGTTGCACGACCACACCGCTACGCCCTCCTCTTTCCGGCGCAGTTTCAGCGTCAAGGGGATGGTGGCAGAGAAAGCACATGAGAAACCGCTTCGCGCACTTTCCGGCGCACAGACAATGATGTCACCGAAACTGCGAACCCACTCTATCAGGCAGTTAATGCCCTTGGCATGATAGCCGTCGTCGTTGCTGATAAGTATCAGCGCTCTTCTTTTTCCGTTTTCCATAAATATTTTGCAAAGTTACGAAAAGTAGAGGGCAGAACAAAATAAATTCATTTATTTTTTTATGCCGAGACGAAGTAACTTCGCCGTCGAAGACGGCAGAGTTACGAAAAAAGGTTGTAAAAGCGAAGCGATTTTGGAAGATTAACGCAATTCGGCCTGAAATAAAGGCAATCAAGGGAAAAACGAGGAAGTTCAAATTGAAGGAGAGAGCAAATTAGGGAGGAATGCAGAAGGAGTTAGGTTGCCAAATCGTAACCCAGAAAACGGGTCTGTCAGGTGGGTTAATCTTCCTTTATTGACCACGCAAATCAGGGCAGAATGACGCACCTTTTACCGCCTGTTCACTGCCCGTTTCTTATTCCGCAAACTGCTATATTTTGCATAGTGATGGATGCCAAGAGAAATAGTAGTTTTGCAGCCAAAATTAAAAAAGGAGTAAGAAGCATGAGAAGTACTTTTAACATTCTGTTCTATGTAAACAAGAGTAAGGAGAAGAACGGTGTGGTGCCTGTGATGGGCAGGGTTACGATTAACGGCACCCAGAGCCAGTTCAGTTGTAAGAAGTCGATTCCGCTTGACATGTGGGATGTAAAGGGCAATTGTGCCAAAGGCCGTAGCAAGGAGGCTTTGCAGATCAACCGCGAACTGAATAACATCAAGGCACAGATTATCAAACATTATCAGCATCTTTCTGACCGTGAGGCTTTCGTGACGGCAGAGATGGTGCGCCGCTCGGCGCTTGCGACGCTTTGCTTGCAAAGAACTCCTATCAGGGTTTCGGCAGCGAGTACGAGACGCTGCTGAGTGCTTTCGACAAGGACATTGCCAACCAGA
Source organism: Prevotella sp. (assembly GCA_017459445.1). Classification (GTDB taxonomy): domain Bacteria; phylum Bacteroidota; class Bacteroidia; order Bacteroidales; family Bacteroidaceae; genus Prevotella. Next base: position 20,618 of record JAFUDJ010000004.1, read on the forward strand.
AGAAGCGTGTAGGCAAGGACAGGTCGGCAAGCACGCTTTGGGCTATGGAACGTTCAAGAAAGGATGTGGCAGACTTCATCCAGTCACACTATCGCCGTACAGATATGTCGATGCTCGAACTGACGCCAGAGTTTATCAAGGACTTCGCTGCCTACCTCAGTACTGAGCGTGGGTTAGCAAACGGTACTATCTGGCAGAGGTGTATGTGGCTGAAAGGTGTTGTGATGAGGGCGCACTATAACGGCAAGATTCCCCGTAACCCGTTCGCGCAGTTCCACATTAGCCCAAACTGCAAGGAAAGGGAGTTCCTAACCGAAGAAGAATTGAAGACAGTCGTAACGCATGAGTTCGAGGACGACAATTTGGCCTTCGTGCGTGACATTTTTGTATTTGTGTGCTTCACCGCCCTCTCGTTCATTGACGTGAAGAACCTGACGACTGACAACATTGTGGACATCAATGGCGACAAATGGATAATCAGCAAGCGTCACAAGACCAACATCCCCTTTCAAGTGAAGTTGATGGACGTACCCTTGCAGATTATCGACCGCTACAAGCACCTACAGGATGACAAGCTGGTGTTTGGCAAGATGAACTACTGGTCGATGTGCAAGAAGCTGAAAACGGTGATGAAAGCCTGCGGCATTGAGAAAGCCATCTCCTACCATTGTGGCCGGCACTCGTTCGCAACCTTGGCACTTTCAAAGGGAATGCCCATTGAGAGCGTGAGCCGTGTATTGGGACACACCAATATCGTGACCACCCAGATTTACGCCAGTGCGCCCGTAATGGCTGCTTGATAAATGCTCCTTTGGCAAGGAGACAGGTCAGGATTCCGAGAGACCTGCTGCCAACCAGCTTATCCGAAAGGGAAACCCGACGGGGAGTGTAGCATGCTGGTAAAGCCATAAGTCAGCGAAATGCCACGCTGCGACTGAATGGCAAGGCAGAAAGACAGATATGAGGATGAAGCCCGAATTGGTTGAATGGTAGTTCAGTGGTACCAGACTCTTGCTGGGACGGAAGGCATTTACATAATACGTCCTACCGTAGTACATCACCTATTTTGTGCGTTAGTGTGATGCAAGCGAATCGACTACGGCACAGCCGCAATAAGCGGGGAAAGAACGGAAGCCGCATCCGACAATCTGTCGAGCCAAACAGTTATCAAGTAAGTAAACGGGGATTGCCTAAGTCGGAATGCCTACAAGGGCTATGAGCGAAAGGCTCTGAATATCCGATATGGCAACGGAGCTCCCGCAGTAGTCCGAGAGGGATAACGACCCTCACATGGCGAAGGGGAGCAGTCAGTAACTTTAATACAAATCAAAGGAAAACGTGAGAGACGTTATGAGAAGTCCAGAGAACGTATTAAACACTCTATCAAAACACAGCAATGTCT
>JAFUDJ010000039.1 GCA_017459445.1 Prevotella sp.
CAACGGGAAGACGGGTTCCAGGCGTGTAGTGTACAGCGGCTTCTATGGCACGTACCATGCAGGGACGGTGCTGGACGAGAACACGCTGTTCCTCAGCGACAACCAGTTCTGGTATTCGGCAGGGCTGACGCGGATGAAGGCCTTCCGTGCCTACTTCGACTTCCTGGATGTGCTGACAGAGGTGGAGGAGGCCCAAGCCCGCATCCTGCTGTCGTTTGGCGACGGCGAGACGACGGGAATAGGCGACGCTTTGCGTCTAATGAATAACGGAAGAGTGAATAGTGAAGAGTCCGCTTCCGCTGTCTACAACCTTAAGGGTCAGCGGGTGGCACAGCCGTCGAAAGGACTGTATATCAAGGACGGACGCAAAGTCGTGGTAAAGTAAGAGTAAGACAAACCACCCCTGCCCCCTCCTTTGCCAAAGGAGGGGAGTATGGGGATAATAGATAACAGAAAAAACTTGGGTAACAGATAACAGACAAAAGAACTTGGATTATGGATAAGAAAAGCTATATAAGCCCGAAGGGTGATGTGATACAGTGCGGGCCGTTCCTGCTGTCGACAATCAGTAGCGGTGACCGAGGCATCGGCTACGGCGGCAAGGACAAGGACGGCACGAAGGACCCGGCGGGTCGTACGTACTATTATGACGAAGAGCTGGAGAAGGAACTGGAAGAAGAGTTCTAAGGCCAGGGAATAAATGTAAAGCGGATGTGTGTCAAAACACAGCTATATCTATAAAAACAACGGATTTTACGGATTTAACGGATTAAAGTCATACTGATAATCAGATACTTGGTAAATCCGTTTAATCCGTAAAATCCGTTGTAGTTAATGATGACACATCCTCGTTTTTTGCGGTTGGGCAGTCTGCCTTGCAGCGGCTACTTCACCTTGGCCACCAGCTCGGCGGGGTATTTCGGCATGGCGCCGTTCTGGGTGCAGACGTATGCCGACACCTCGACAGCTATGCGGTGTGCCTCTTCGATGGACTTGCCGTTGAGGATGGCGGCGCAGAAGGAACCGGTGAAGGAGTCGCCGGCACCGACGGTGTCGGCCACGGTGACCTTCGGCGTAGGCTGGAACGACGACAGTCCCTGTGCAAAGACGTAGGAGCCGTTGGTGCCGCAGGTAAGCACGAGCATCTTCAGGCCGTAGTCGGCAAGGATGCGCTCGCAGATGCCGCGCATGTCGAGTCCTTCGTAGCCGAACATGTGTTCGATGACGACCAGCTCCTCGTCGTTAATCTTGAGGATGTTACAACGGCGGAACGACTCTTCGATGACGTCGCGGGTGAAGAACTGCTGGCGCAGGTTGATGTCGAAAATCTTCAGGCAGTCCTCTGGCGTGTCGTCAAGGAACTGGCGGATGGTAGCCCACGACGTGACGTTGCGCTGGGCCAGCGAGCCGAAGCATACGGCACGGCAGGAGCGGGCCACGTCGGCAATGTCGGGTGTATAGGGAATGTTGTCCCATGCCACATTCTCCTTGATTTCGTAGGCGGGGATGCCGTCGCCCGACAGCGTCACCTGTACGGTGCCTGTGGGGTAGGCTACGCGGGGCATGAGGTAGTCAAGTCCGTGTTCTTTCAGGGCCTTGATGGTCTCGTCGGCCAGGGCGTCTTCGCCCAGTGCGCTGACGGCTAAGGTGTCGAGGCCGAACTGGCCGGCATGATAGGCGAAGTTGGCGGGTGCGCCACCCAGTTTCTTTCCTTCGGGGAGTACGTCCCACAGGGCCTCACCGAGCCCTACTACATAACGCTTGTTAGTCATCATATCTTAGTTCTTTAGTTCTTTAATTTTCTAATTTAAAAATTTTATCTTTTAGTGTTTCACCTGCGGGATATAGGTAAAGAGGTAGATGACACCGACGGTCATGACGGCTACGGCGCCGGCCTGTCCCATGGCGTCGCTCATGAAGCCCATGATGAGGGGGAAGACGGTGCCGCCGAAGAGTCCCATAATCATGAGGCCGCTGACCTCGTTCTGCTTGTCGGGCACGGTAAGCAGTGCCTCGGAGAAGGCCATGGAGAAGATGTTGGAGTTGCCGTAGCCCACCAGAGCGATGGCTGTGTAGAGCATCCACTGTTCCGTGCCGGCAAACATGAGTGCCATGCTGGCGGCCATGAGTACGACGCTGATGATGAAGAACCAGCGGGTCTTCATGACGCGGAGGAAGAACGAGCCGGTCAGGGCGCCGATGGTACGGAAGATGAAGTAGAGCGAGGTGGCAAAGGCGGCTTCGTTGAGCGACATGCCGACGCGCTCCATGAGCAGCTTCGGTGCCGTCGTGTTGGTACCTACGTCGATGCCCACATGGCACATGATGCCGAAGAACGACAGCAGCACGATGGGCTTGCCTAATAGGCGCAGGCAGTCCATGAACGACGACGACTTGCCTTCCGCCATCTCCTCTTGGATGGGTGTCACCCATAGCAGCAGTGCGGCCAGTACGCCGACGACGAAATAGACCAGGAACAGCACGCGCCAGTCGTAGCCGAAGGACGGCATGACCTGCGTGGCGCCCCACATAGCCAGATAAGGGGCCAGGAACGAGGCAATGGCCTTGACGAACTGCCCGAAGGTAAGCGTGGAGGCGAGGTTCTTGTCGCCAATGATGAGCATGGCCAGCGGGTTGATGCTGGTCTGCATCAGTGCGTTACCGATGCCTAAGAGCGAGAATGCCACGAGCATGACGCCAAACGAATAGCCCAGCAAGGGGATGAACAGCGACACGACGGTGACGATGAGCGAGCAGAGCACGGTGTTCTTGCGCCCAATCTTATTCATCAGCATGCCTGTGGGGACGCTGAAGATGAGGAACCAGAAGAATACCAGCGAGGGGAACACATTGGCCACGGAGTCGGAGAGCCCGAGGTCTTCCTTGACATAGTTGGAGGCAATGCCCACCAGGTCCACGAAGCCCATGCAGAAGAAGCAGAGCATAACGGGAATGAGATAGATGCTTTTGTTTTGGTTAGCCATAACTCTTATTTTTTGTCTTTTTACTTTTTTACCCTATTACCTTATTATTATTTAATTTCATAGATGACCGCCTTGCCACCCTTCACCTTCAGCATGTTGTAAGGCTCGGAGGGGAACACGAGGTTGGTCATGGCCATACGGCCTTCACCGTCGAAGGCCTCGATGGAACAGCGGTCGATGAAGAGCCGCAGCTGTTCCATCTTGCCATGGGTGGGAGCAACGGTCGTGCAGGCGAAGTTCTCGCTGAACGATGTGTCGCCGCTCTTGGTGCGGTCCATCGAGAAGGTCTGCTTCTGTGCGTCGTAGTGCATGACGACTTCTTCGCCCTTGGCATTCTGTAGCGTGATGTCGGCAGTGCCCTTCAGCGTCACCACCACCTCGCAGGCTTCCGCAGGCTGTTTCAGTGTCTTGCCGCGCAGGGCAAGCATCTCCTCAGAGGGCGTTACGCCGCAGTAGGTCTCCGTGCCGTCCACAAACAGGTCAAGGTCGCGGGGGATGGCATTGGCCGAACGGAACTGTTTGGTGGGCACCTCGTTGGCATACTGCCAGTTGGACATCCAGGCGATGGCCACGCGGCGGTTTTTAGGGGCGTTGTCGAAGGTGACGGTAGCATAGTGGTCCTTACCGTAGTCGAGCCACTTGGTGACTTCGGGACGCGAGTCGCAGGTGAAGCGGTGACCGTCGAAGTCGCCAATGAAGTATTGCGTGGCAGAGCCGCCGAACGGTCCGCCGGGATTGATATTACAGATGAGCATCCACTTGTGCTGCCCCGTACCCCGTACCGGCATACGCATCAGGTCGGGGCACTCCCATACGCCGCTGTGGCAGCCGTACTCTGAGCCAAAGCGGCTTTCCAGCGTCCATTGCTTCAGATTGGCCGACGAGAAAATCTGCATCTCCTGACCGACAGCCAGCAGCATAATCCAGCGGTGAGTCTCTTCATGCCAAAACAGGTGCGGGTCGCGGAAGTCGGGAGCCGACGATGTGAGTATGGGGTTGCCGGCATACTTGGTGAAGGTCTTGCCGCCGTCCGTGGAATAAGCCATCGACTGCGTCTGGCTCTCGCCTGCCGAGGTGTAGAATGCTACGATGGCATGAGCGCCGAAGCCTGCCGTATTCTCCTTGTCTACTACGCACGAGCCGCTGAAGATGGTGCCCAGCCCGTCGGGTACGATAGGTGCCGGCTGCGCCTCCCAGTGTATGAGGTCGCGGCTGGTGGAGGCTCCCCACGTCATGTTTTCCCACTGCGAGCCATAGGGGTTCCACTGATAGGCCAGATGCCATACGCCGTCTTGATAGAACATGCCGTTGGGGTCGTTCATCCATCCGTACTGCGGGGTGTGGTGGTACAGCGGACGGAAGTGCTCGCGGTTGGCGGTGTCGAACTCATTGCTGTACTTCATCTCGCGCCAGCAAGCCAGTTCCGACAGGGCGCCTTTCGTGCGGCGGTCGCCACGGAAATGGATGTCAAGCAACTGGGCCTTGTTCAGTTGCAAGGGCACCATGTAGTCAACCTTGTCGACAGCCAGCCGCACATTCAGCGTCTGTACGATGCTGTTGTCCTTTAACATGCGGATATGGGCTATCTCTGCCTTTTCCTCGACGGGCAGCAGCAGGTAGCGGCTGCCGTTCTCAATGCGTAACATGGCGTGGGCGTCGCCCAGGATGGCAGGCGTCTGTGCCATGGCCAGCTGGCATGCTACAGCAGCCAGTACGGTCAGTAACAGTTTCTTCATTTGCATTACTCTGTGTTTTTAGTTACTAAATTTTTGCTTGCAAAGATAAATCATTTGACCGAAGCGGCCTATAAATAATGATACAATCATTAAGAAAAAACGTTCATTGCAACATTTTTTTTATTAATTGCTTAATTCATTTCCGTAATTAATTCATTTTTCATACCTTTGCACCGTATTAATACACAGACATTATGAAAATTGCTTTAATTGGCTACGGCAAGATGGGTAAAATGATAGAGCGCATAGCCCGTGACCGTGGTCATGAGATTGTGAGTATCATCGACATCGACAATCAGGAGGACTTCGAGAGTGAGGCCTTCCGCAGTGCCGACGTGGCGATAGAGTTTACGGCTCCGCAGGCTGCCTACGGCAACTATCAGAAGGCTTGGGCGCAGGGCGTGAAAGTGGTCAGCGGCAGTACTGGCTGGATGAAGGAGCATGGCGACGAGGTAAAGAAAGCCTGTGAGGAGGGCAAGACGCTGTTTTGGGCGTCGAACTTCTCCATCGGTGTAGCCATCTTCTCGGCCGTCAACAAGTATCTGGCCAAGATTATGAACCAGTTCCCGCAGTACGACGTGGAGATGGAGGAGACCCACCATGTGCACAAGCTGGACCATCCCAGCGGTACGGCTATCACGCTGGCCGAAGGCATCCTGGAGAACATCGACCGCAAGGAGGCGTGGGCCGAGGACACCACCGACCCGAAGCTGCTGCGCATTGACCACATCCGCCGTGGTGAGGTGGCCGGCATCCATACCGTGCGCTACGATTCGGAGGCCGACATCATCACCATTACCCACGATGCCCATTCGCGTCAGGGCTTTGCCTTAGGTGCCGTGCTGGCTGCCGAGTACACCAAGGAGCATCAGGGATTATTAACGATTAGTGATATGTTCAAGTTCTAAAAAACCGGAAGTTCCAGAATATCCGGATATTCCAGAAATAACGACTATGAGAGAAAAGAAAAAACTGAATATGAAAGTGCAGTGGGCCAAGTTTATCGGCGTGCTGTTGTGCTACCTGTTGTTCCTCTATTGGGTGAAGTCGTGGTGGGGACTGCTGGTCATCCCGTTCATCTACGACGTATATATCACGAAGAAAATCAATTGGCAGTGGTGGAAAGACGCCGAAGGACCTGTGCGGTTTGTCATGTCGTGGGTCGACGCCCTGGTATTCGCCTTGGTGGCCGTCTACTTCATCAACCTGTTCTTCTTCCAGAACTATGTCATTCCGTCCAGTTCGCTGGAGAAAAGCCTGCTGACGGGCGACTACTTGTTTGTGTCGAAGGTCAGCTACGGGCCACGCATTCCCGAAACGCCGCTCACCATGCCGCTGACGCAGCATACGCTGCCCGTCATCCAGTGCAAGTCATACATCGAATGGCCCCATTGGGACTATCGGCGCGTAAAAGGTCTGGGCGACATCCAGCTGAACGACATCGTAGTGTTCAACTATCCGGCAGGCGATACCATCTGCTCAGACCCTCGCTATCAGGCCTACGACTTCTACCAGATGTGCTACCAGATAGGCTATCAGATGTATCCGCAGCGTCCTAATCCCGACTCGTTGACGCAGGAACAGCTGGGGCAGTATTTCAACTTCATCTATCAGGCCGGTCGCAACACGATAGAGCAGAACGCCCAGGAATACGGTATCATCGACACACGTCCCACAGACCGCCGCGAGAACTATGTGAAGCGGTGCGTGGGGCTGCCCGGACAGACGCTGCAAATCAAGGACCACATTATTTATATTAATGGCAAAGCCAATAAGGAGCCGGACAATGTGCAATACACCTACTGCCTGAAGCTGAAGCAGCGGTTGGACGATGACGTCATGAAGGAGCTGGGTATCACGATGGAAGACTTGACAAGCCTGAATACAAACGGCTACATGCCACTGACCCGTCATGCTGTGCAGGAACTGAAGAAACGGGGATATGCCGATGACATCACGTTCAACGTAGACAGCAACACGCTGGAGATTTACCCGCTGAATGGCAATCTGCACTGGACGCGCGACAACTACGGCCCCATCTGGATACCCAAGAAGGGCGAGAGCGTTGACCTGACGCTGAAGAACCTGCCCGTCTATGAGCGTCCTATCCGGACCTATGAAGGCAATACCTTGGAAGTAAAGGACGGTAAGATATTCATCAACGGCAAGGAGACGACCAAGTACACGTTCAAAATGGACTACTACTGGATGCAGGGCGACAACCGCCACAACTCGCTTGACTCACGCTATTGGGGCTTTGTACCTGAGGACCATATCGTGGGCAAGCCTATCTTCATCTGGTGGTCGAGCGACCCCGACCGCAAAGGGTTCTCCGGCATACGTTGGAACCGTCTGTTCCGCTTCGTCGACAACATCAAGTAATCCTCCTTCATACCCCCTCCTTCCCAAGGAAGGGGTAGGGGAGGTTTTATAACAATATGGCTTATAGGCTGAAGTATGTAGTGGCATTGGCATCGGCATTCCTCTTGATGCTGATAGTCCATACTTTAGCATGTTCCATTCATAGCGTCAACGGCAATGGGCTGGCTCCGCTTTTCCACGACGGTGACTGCTTGCTGGTGAACCGCTGCAGCTATGGCCTGCGCATCAGAGGCAATGGTCTGCTGCCTTACAGCCGTCTGCTTAAAAAGCCTGTGCAACGCGGCGACATCGTAGCCTTCACGCTGCCCGAAGGCTACCCCCGTGGCCTTATGATAGCCCGTTGCTCTGCCGTCCCGGGTGATACTATTCGTACACTGGACGGCACGATGACCGTGCCGGGACTCGTCAACTGTGCCAAGGCAGACCACTACTGGCTGGAATCTATTAACCAGCAGAACCCCATCGACTCACGCCATGTAGGCTTTGTGCCCGAAAGCAATATCGTGGGGCGCGTGGTCACCGTGCTTTATAACCGCAAACGACTACAGCTGCAATGACGACCGCCCTGTTACAAACCACTTACTTCGGTCCTATCCAGTGGTATCAGAAGCTGTTTCGTTATGACCGTTGTGTCATTGAGCAGCATGACTCCTATCATAAGCAGACCTTCCGCAACCGCTGTGTCATTGCTACTGCCAACGGCCGGCAGGCTCTGACCGTTCCCGTATCCTGCGACTCAGGCATTGTGTCCTGCGATTCAAACATTGTGTCCTGCGATTCAGTCGCAGGAAATGCCAAATGCCTGGTTCGCGACATTCGCATCAGCGACCACAACCAGTGGCGGCGCGTACACTGGAATGCGTTGGCGTCGGCCTACAGCGAGAGCCCGTTCTTCGACTATTATGTTGACGACCTGCGCCCGTTCTTCGAGCGGAAATATGAGTTTTTAGTCGATTTCAACGAGGAAATCCGCCAGAAAATCTGCGAACTCCTTGACATCCGTCCGCAGGTGGAATACTCGAAATGCTATACACCGTCACCCATTATCCAGTCTCCGTCATCCATTACCGACTTTCGTTCGGCGATTGACGCCAAGCACCCACTGCCGGACGATGAGTTCGTGGCAAAAAGATATTGGCAAGTGTTCCAGCATAAGCATGGATTCCTGCCAAATCTCTCGATTCTCGACCTCTTATTCTGCATGGGGCCGGAGTCGGTGTTTTATCTTTAGCTGTTATCTCACCACGAATTTCCTGCCGTTCTTGATGTAGATGCCGGGCATCAGCTGGTCTTCCTCCACCTGAACACCCATCAGGTTGTAGATGCGTCCGTCGGCCTGCCGCTCATAAGCCATCTGCCGAATGCCAGAGGGACTGGCCACCGTGACCTTGACATCTGACAAAGCGGTATAGAAATGAGTCGTTGTCTTGGTTCCCATGTTATATTTGGATTGCACGTAATCTGTGGTAAACAACACCTCGTCTTCTTCGCCGGTCCATACGTTGTCATCCATATTGCCGACAAAAGCCTTTAGGTTCTTTCCTGCATCTTGATAAGGAACCGTAAATTCTACTTTCGTAATCTTATTGTTATGGGCCTTGAACGTCAGCGTGTTGTAGTTGTACAACCGAATCTGTTCAGCATCAGCAAACAGTTGCTTGCCATAAATGCCATAGCTATAGGTAATAGTCAGGCCGTCTTTCTCAATAACGATAGGAATGCGTTCAAAATATTCACGGAAATTGTCGTACTGTGTCCAGTCCTTTCCTTCTGCTGTCAGCTCTTCCTTGCGTTGCTCCGTCGGATGCCACTCCACGTCAAACGTAGCCTTGTTCAGTGCAAGTTCACAGTTGTCAGACGTCAGCTCGTCGGTCTCAAGTTCTCCGCCATAATCGAAAGCTACGTCTTGCTTGTCCCCCCAGATGTAGTCCTCTAAATTCGGATAGTCCACAAAGGGATTGCGGTTGCCCTGTATCTTCCAGACGGCCTCGTTACGGTCTATCTCCTTCTGGCTCACAGGGTCTTTCTTTGCCCATTCCATCAGCATTTGAAAAGCCCATGGGGCAAAGGGCTGATAGGGGGCGTCGGACTCTAAGTCGAACATGTCGCTTACCCATGTGCCACAGTGGTCACCGCTTCCGTCGACCGTGCTGCTCCAAGTGGGCTGCTTCTTCTCGTATGCTGTCACCATATAGAAATAAATGCGTGCGATGTCGCCTTTGTACTCGTCGTTGGGCTCGAAGCAGCGACCGGTATAGCCGGGGTAGGTGCATGCACCCATCTTGCTGAAGTTTTCGGCGGATGCATGGAATTCCCCCTCGTTTTCCCCGTATGGGTTGTTGCTGCGCCAGTTGTTTACCTTGCCTTCTGCGGGAATAACGTGCATCAAGTCAGAATACATCGGCCACACATCCTTATAGTTAAGAGTGGGTTTTGAACTCCCGCTTTTCTCCTGTGGATTGAACCAGCTCTTAGGCAGGGAGTGCTCGCGCTGGAAACCCTTCTCGCCCTCCACCGTGCCATTGCCGTGCAAAGTGGTATTGACTGGGTAATGGGAAATGGCAGAATACATATCCCAGATGATGGGTATGTCTTCTCCTTCTATCGGCTTTGCATCAGAAGTCTTATAGGCTGTCCACAGGGAGTCATAGTCTATCACGGCCGGCGTATTGATAATCTCATAGAATGCCGTCTTCAGCTCGCGGCCGCTCTTTCCGTGTGCTTTCTGGTAATAGGTTCCTGTGTCGTGGGGAGCTTGTGCCCACAAGTTGCCGGCCAGTATGGCCAGGCATAGTGTTGATATTAGTCTTTGGCTTTTCATCGTTAATGGGTTTTGTGGTTGCAAAGATAAACATAATATTCGAATTACAAAAGCTGATGAGCCGGTTTTTTCGTGGATTTCGTATAAATAATGGAAATTCTTACGAAAACGTTTGCGGGATTCACCGTTTTTTAGTAATTTTGTCCCCTAAACCGTACGCACAATACCTATTGTCAAGTATATTCAAGTTCAAATTATTAATAATTTATCTAAACTTTATGTGGTTAATTAATTCATCAATTGGTCGAAAAGTTGTAATGTCCGTAACGGGTATTGCGCTGATTCTGTTCCTGACATTCCACTGTTGCATGAACATCGTCGCGCTGTTCTCGGGTGAGGCTTACAACATGATTTGCGAATTGCTGGGTGCCAACTGGTACGCCGTTGTGGCTACCATCGGTCTGGCAGCCCTCGCTGTGATTCACATTGTCTATGCCTTCATCCTGACGGCACAGAACCGTACTGCCCGCGGACAGGAACGCTACGCTGTCACTGACAAGCCCGAGAAGGTTGAGTGGGCTTCACAGAACATGCTCGTGCTGGGTATCATCATCCTGCTTGGCCTGCTGCTCCACTTGTTCAACTTCTGGTACAACATGATGTTTGCCGAGATTGTTGGCTTCACCAACGGTCATCTGCCCTCTGACGGCTTTGCCTTCATCATCGACACGTTTGGCAATCCTGTCTATGCAGTGCTCTATGTCATCTGGATTGTAGCCATCTGGTTCCACCTGACTCACGGCTTCTGGTCGGCTATGCAGACCTTGGGTGTCAGCGGCAAGGTTTGGTTCTGCCGCTGGCGCGTCATCGGCTTCATCTATGTGACGCTGCTTATGCTGGGCTTCCTCGTCGTTGTACTGGCTTTCGCCTTCAAGTGCGCTCCCAGCCTCTACTGCTATGCTGGTTCATGTTGTTAAACCTTAAATTACTTTGAAAGATTATGGCAAAAGTTATCGATTCTAAGATTCCCGCAGGACCAGTGCCTGAGAAATGGAAGGAATATAAGGCTCATCAGCGTCTGGTTAACCCGAAGAACAAGCTGAAGCTCGACGTTATCGTCGTTGGTACCGGTCTGGCTGGCGCGTCAGCTGCCGCCTCACTCGGTGAGATGGGCTTCAATGTCATCAACCTGTGCATTCAGGACTCTCCTCGTCGCGCTCACTCCATTGCTGCCCAGGGTGGTATCAATGCCGCCAAGTGCTATCAGAACGATGGCGACTCTGTCTATCGTCTGTTCTACGACACCGTAAAGGGTGGTGACTATCGTGCTCGCGAGGCCAACGTCTATCGTCTGGCTGAGGTCAGCAACAACATCATCGACCAGTGCGTGGCTCAGGGCGTTCCCTTTGCCCGTGAGTATGGCGGCATGCTGGCCAACCGTTCGTTCGGTGGTGCTCAGGTAAGCCGTACATTCTACGCCAAGGGTCAGACGGGTCAGCAGCTGCTGCTCGGTGCCTACAGCTCGCTGAGCTGTCAGGTGAAGGCGGGCAAGGTGAAGCTCTACACCCGCTATGAGATGGAGGATGTGGTCATCGTCGACGGCCGTGCTCGTGGTATCATTGCCAAGAACCTCGTTACCGGTAAGCTGGAGCGCTTCAGCGCCAACGCTGTGGTCATTGCCACTGGTGGATACGGAAATACCTACTTCCTCTCTACCAACGCTATGGGTTGCAACTGCACCGCTGCCGTTCAGTGCTATCGCAAGGGTGCTTACTTTGCAAATC
>JAFUDJ010000001.1 GCA_017459445.1 Prevotella sp.
AAGGCCACGCTCCAGGGCAGCCTCGTTGATGTCGTTGAAGATAATGTTCTTGATACCGGCAGCCACGAAAGCCTTGGCAATGTTAAAACCGATACCATAGGAAGCGCCGGTAATCCAGGCGTTCTTTCCTTCTAATGAAAACATGTTTGCCATAATTCTTTTTCGTTATTTCGTTGTTTCAATATTTCGATTCTTCGTTATTTCGATTTTTCGACGGCTCGAAATTTCGTTATTTCGATTCTTCGGTGGCTCGAATTTTCGATTTTTCGATGCTCCGATGTCTCGAAATTTCGATATTCCGACCTTACTTCAAGTCGGTAATCTTCGAGAAATCCTGGTCGCCATAGTCCAGGTTCTCGCCGCCCATGCCCCAGATAAAGGTATAGTTATGGGTGGCGGCGGCGCTATGGATGCTCCATTCGGGCGACAGCACGGCCTGGTCGCCCTTCATCCAGAGGTGACGCGTCTCGTCCACCTCGCCCATGAAGTGGCAGACGGCCTGCTCTTCAGGCACCTCGAAATAGAAATAGGCCTCCATGCGACGGCTGTGGACATGGGCCGGCATCGTGTTCCACACCGAACCGGTGGCCAGTTCCGTCATACCCATCTGCAGCTGACAGGTGGGCAGCACCTGGTTGACCAGCATCTTATTGATGTCGCGCTCGTTGGACATCTCCAGCGAACCCATGTGAGCCACGACGGCATCAGCCTTGGTCACCTTCTTGCAAGGATACTCGCAATGGGCCGTGCAGGAGTTGAAGTAGAACTTGGCAGGCTTCTCGCCGTCCTTCGAGCAGAACAGCACGTCGCGGTCGCCACGGCCGATGTACAGGGCTTCCTTGTAGTCGAGCTCAAAAGTCTCGTCGCCCACCTTCACACAACCGGCACCGCCGACGTTGAAGATACCGATTTCGCGGCGCGTGGTGAAATAAGGAGCCTTCAGCGGGTCGATGGCTTCCAGCTTCAGGCACTCCTTGACGGGCATGGCACCGCCAACAACCATGCGGTCGTACATGCTGTACACCATGTTCACCTCGTCGGCGGCAAACACTTTCTCAATCAGGAAGTCGCGGCGAATGCGCTTGGTGTCATAACTCTTTGCGTCCTCTGGATGGGCCGCATAGCGAATCTCGTAATTTGTCTTCATAAAAAAATTTGCTCTCTATTTTGTTTTAGTATGTTATCAAACTGCAAAGATAGCACTTTTTTCCAACTAACGCGCCTTTTATGGCAGGAATTAAATTAGTTTAAGATTCAAGGCAACGGGGGATTCATAAAAAATGCGTATCTTTGCCACCGAATTTCAAAATAACGACATCCATGAAGAAAGTAGTACTATTACTCATGATGACCCTGATAGGGATGACGGGTTACGCACAGGACAATGCACAGGCCGGCACGCTGAAGTTCGGATACCTGAGCTACGAGGCGGTATTCCAGGCCATGCCGGAATATGCCGCCATGCAGGCCAATATGGAACAGCTGCGCAGCCAGTACGAGGCTGAGATGAAGCGCGTGGAGGACGACTTCAACAAGAAGTACGAAGAATTCCTCGACGGGCAGAGCAGCTATCCGCAGACCATCCTGCAGAAGCGCCAGGCCGAGCTGCAGGAGCTGCTCGACCGTAACATCGCCTTCAAGAAGGAGAGCCAGCGCCTGCTGGACAAGGCCCAGGCCGAGGCCGAGGCGCCGCTGAAGGCCCGCTTGTACGAGGTACTGGCCAAGGTGGCCTCCGAGCGCGGCTTCGCCTTTGTGCTGAATACCGACGTCAATGCCGTCCCCTGGCTGAATGTCGCCATGGGTGAGAACATCACCGATAGCGTCAAGGACGCCCTCCAGCAATAATCAGCCCGTGTTCAGCAAGGCGCCCGGCCCCATCGGCATCTTCGACAGCGGCTACGGCGGACTGACCATCCTGCATGGCATCCGCCAGCTGCTTCCCCAGTACGACTACCTCTATCTGGGCGACAATGCCCGTACACCCTACGGCACGCGCTCCTTCGACGTGGTCTACGAGTTCACCCGCCAGGCCGTCGTCAAGCTGTTCGACATGGGGTGCCACCTGGTCATCTTAGGCTGTAACACGGCGTCGGCCAAGGCCCTGCGCACCATTCAGCAGCACGACCTGCCGCAACTCGACCCCGACCGCCGCGTGTTAGGCATCATACGGCCCACCGCAGAAGTCATCGGCTCGCTGACGCAGAGCCGCCACGTAGGCATCTTCGCCACGGAGGGAACCATCAGGAGCGAGTCGTACAACCTGGAAATACGCAAACTGTTCCCCGACATCACCGTCAGCGGCGTGGCCTGTCCCTTCTGGGTGCCGCTGGTGGAATACAACGAAGCCGACTCGCCCGGCGCCGACTATTTCGTCAAGAAGCGCGTCGACCAGCTCATGCGCCTCGACCCCGCCATCGACACCGTCATTCTCGGCTGCACACACTACCCGCTCCTGCTGCCCAAGATTCACAAGTACATACCCCGTGGCATCCGCATCGTCGCCCAGGGCGAATACGTGGCCTCCTCGCTACAGCACTACTTCGAGCGCCATCCCGCCATCGAACAGCGATGCACCCGTGGCGGACAGACGCACTATCTGACCACGGAGAATCCCGAGAAATTCAAGGAACAGGCCCAGCTCTTCCTACGCGAACCGGTGGAAGTGGAGAATGTCACCCTCGGCTAACGCCCCTCGTAGGCCTTACGCGTCAGGTAGAGGGCTATCATGTCGCGCCACATCTTCTTATACGACACGTACACCAGCCCCCGATACGGACGGTCGGAACCCCATGAGTTTTTCATGATATAGTAAGGACGCCCCTGCTCGCTATGCGCCATGCCGACGATGGCCATGGCGTGGCCGCGACTCTCCCAGCAGACGGGGTGGCGGTGCAGAAGGGCACTGTCGATGCGGCTCTGCAGCGTGTCCATCGGCACATTCAGCAGGCGGTTGTGCTCCCAGTTGTCGGGCACAGGCACGTCAATCATTTTATAATAAGGAGAATCAGGGAAGCACGTCAGGCCGACATACTCGCCGGGGGCACACACGGAGCGCCCGAACTCACCCGGCGTATAGCGCGCCCCCAGCATGAAGACGCTCTTCGGCGTCTTCAGCGCGTCGGCGGCATCGTCGGGCAGCACGTCGTAAGGCACCACGCCGTAGCGCCCTATCATATTCAGCAGCGTCTGTCCCATAGCCCGTTGCGACAGCTTCTCCTTCGTCACCGTCTGCTGATACGTCTTCAGCATACGGCCGATGAATACCGGCGACAGGTTCACCGAGTCGCCGCGCAGCAGATGTTCCGTCTCGATAGTGGCCAGCATGGCGTACGCCCAGCACAGCTCGCTGCGCCCCTGGTCCTTGACGGGCGTCATGGGCAGCAGCATGTCGTCGGTAAAAATATGGCGCGGACGCCGCTCAGCACAGGCCGCCAGCATCAGCACCGCCATGGCAACCATCATTCCATTCCTTATTTTCATAGATGCAAAGGTACGATTAAGCGAGAACAAAACAAAAGAATTTATTCTTTTTTTTGTCGAGCGTGAGTACTTTCGAGCGAAGCTCAAAGGTACGAATAAGCGAGAACAAAACAAAAGAATTTATTCTTTTTTTTGTCGAGCGCGAGTACTTTCGAGCGAAGCTCAAAGGTACGAATAAGCGAGAACAAAACAAAAGAATTTATTCTTTTTTTTGTCGAGCGCGAGTACTTTCGAGCGAAGCTCAAAGGTACGAATAAGCGAGGGAAACGCCAAATTTATTTGAGCATTTCCGAGCGAGAGTACTTTCGACCGCAGGTCAAAGGTACGAATAAGCGAGGGAAATGCCAAATTTAAAAGGCGTATTTATCCTTCCAACCCTCCATCCTGCACCAGAAACGGATTTCCTGGAATTTCAACTAATGTACCAAAAATCGTAACTATCCAGCGAATCGCCACGAGCCTCTTTTTTTGAAACAAATTCCCACTAATTGGCACTAATTTTATCCACAAATGATAATCAATATTCGTGGACAGGCCACATTAGTGGCCGTAATTTGTGCAAATTAGTGCCTATTTGTTTCTGAAAAGAAGGAAAGAAATTTTCGTAATTGCCATAATCATTACTTTGAGGCAGCTATTCGGCGCAGCCAAAATTATGTGAATGACGGTAATTTCTTTCATTTTCCATTTTTTTGTTTCAATAATTTTGGCCGTTAGCCAAATTATTCCTACCTTTGCACCCGACATCCGCAGGAAGGACTTGCGGAATACGCTCAATTCCCAGACGAACTACCACACCGAATAGGAATTTTTAGAGCATTTATCAATCATTGGAGCTTGCGCCACGTGCGCAGACTTCTAATATGATTGATAAGGTTGTGGTAGACCTGTCTGGGAGTATGAGGGTCTGCGCACACCTTATTATATATATAGGTTAGTACAGCCCGCTGCATGAGGAAGAATTTTCAAAGTACTAACTAAATTTTATACAGTATGAAAAAACTATTCTTAGTTAAATCATTGCTCCTGCTATGCGCCCTCATAGCAGGAAGTACGGGTGCATGGGCGGATACGACTTGGTCATACACTTTCGTTTCTGGTGGTTGCTTTACCACCACTGGCGACAAGACGTTAAATGGCGTTTCATGGACTTTAGCTCAACCTAGTGGAACTACCTATGCCAGCTATGAAAACAATAATGCTGGTCAGCAACTCGGCAAAAAAAACAGTGGAACTACATCAGTCCTTTCAACTGAGGGAATCACAGGAACCATTACATCTGTAAAAATCAATGCTAAGGCTGGCACCAGTGGCACGGCCAGCATTAAGGTTGGTGGAACTTCTTATTTGTGTAACAGCAACACATCTGTTAGTCTTACTTCGAGTTATGCTGACTATGAGTTTGCGGGTTCCTCATCTGGTAAGATAGAAATAACGATGATTCAAACTGGAGAAAAAGCATTATACGTTAAAAGTATAACAGTTACATATACAAACACTCCTAACGTTGCTGCTATCGGCGATTTGAACATTGGCTCTCTTGAATTTGATGCAACAGGAACGCTTACGGCTCCGACCGTTACACCCGCAACCGGTCTTTCCTCTACCGACTATACTGCTGCTTGGACTCCAATAGACAACGACTTGATACTTCTCGACAGCGATGGCGAATACATTATTGGTTCTGAAAAAGGCTCTGTTGAGGTTGAGTATAAAGTTACTCCTACCGAAGCCAATGCGGCTTCCTACCTTGAAGTGTCTAAAACCTTCACCATCAAGATTGTTGACCCGAACGCTGGTGACGGTACAGAGGCAAAGCCGTATAGCGTATCTGAGCTGACGGAGGCGATTGACGAGGGGACGATTACCAACGGAACAGAGTGCTACGTTACGGGCGTTGTATCGAGCATAGGTGAATTCGACACCACAACCAAGGGCATTACCTACTGGATTTCTGACGACGGAACAACTACGAGCCAGTTCCAAGTCTTTAAAGGCAAAGGCCTGAACGGTGCAGACTTCTCGGCAGCCACAGATATTGAGACAGGTGCTTTGGTAACGGTTAAAGGAAACGTCAGCATAAGCGGTTTGACTGTTAATACACTTGACGGCAGTGAGATTGTTCAGCTGACGCAGCGTACAAAGGTGAACATCACATCGTTCAGTGCTGACGAGACTACGCTTGTGGTAAACGACGAGACCTCAACGACCGTTGCCAACGACGTTCCCGCTTGGACTGCTAATTATAGCTATAGCTCTGACAACGAGGATGTAGCTATGGTGGACGAGGATGGTGTCATCTATGCTGTTGCCAAGGGTACGGCAACCATCACCGTCACTCCCAATATTGCAGCTAACGATGCTAACTACCGCGTCGGCGAAACGAAGTCTGTGGAGATTACCGTCAATAATCCCAGCTATACCGCCAGCTTCTCTGTGAATGGCGTCATTGACGAGGCCAACAACTCTGTAACTGAGCAAGGCGAGGCCATCACCTTCCCTGCTAATCCCGCAGCCATCGGCAGCAAGTCGTTTGTTGGATGGATGAAGGGCGAGGGCATTTCTGGCGCAACCGACACGGCTCCCACGCTGTACACTACCGACAACATGGGCAGTGCCAATGTCACGTACTATGCAGTGTTTGCTTCACAAACAGTAACAGAAAAAATAGATGTTCTAAACCGTGCTCTTACTGGTGTTACAAGCACCAACTCTTATTCTGATTGGTCAGGAAAGACGGCAACTTCAGAAAATCACTCCGATGCCGTATACGCTGGTAATAGTTGTGGTGACAATAGTTCAATACAACTCCGCACAAATAATAGTAACAGTGGAATTGTTGCAACTACATCTGGTGGTAAAGTCAAGAAAGTAACAGTAGTTTGGAATAGCAATACTACAGATACTAGAGTATTAGACGTCTATGGAGCGAATACAGCTTATACAGCTGCCACCAACCTGTATAGCACTTCAACTCAAGGCACAAAGTTAGGTAGCATTGCAAAGGCAAGTGCAACCGAACTTACCATTGAAGGTGATTATACCTATATTGGCTTACGCTCTAAAGATGGTGCCATGTACCTCACATCTGTTTCCATCACTTGGGATGCCTCCACCTATTCCGGCTACTGCACCTCCGTCAAGGAAGAAGTTTCCGTTGCCGCTACAGGTTTCTCAACCTATGTCAATGCTGACTGCGCTTTAGACTTCGAGAATACTGGCATTACTGCCTATGTCGTAAAGGCTAATAATGCAGAAAGCGTGACGCTGGAGGCTAAGACGAGTGTGGCTGCCGGTGAACCCGTGCTGCTGTATGCCAATGGCGGTGCTACCGTGAACGTTCCCGTAATTGCTACGGCTACTGCCACCGATGGCAACCTGCTCGTGGCTGGTACAGGCGAAAGAATTACCTATACTGATACTACGCCCTACTATGTGCTGTCTACCGAGGGTGGCGTAACGGGCTTCTATCGTGCCAACAACACGTTGGTGCCTGAGGGCAAGGCTTATCTGAATGCCGGTACAGCAGGTGCCCGCTTCTTCGCTCTTGACCTTAATGGCGAGACAACAGGCATAGATGCTTTGCTAATTGATAATGGACAATTGACAATTGACAATGCTGTCTACAACCTCAACGGCCAGCGCGTGATGAATCCTGCCAAGGGCTTGTATATCGTGAATGGTCGTAAGGTGGTCGTGAAATAAGGATTGAATAATGTCTAAGGAGTTTAGGAGACAAGGAAATTCCCAAACCACCCCTACCCCTCCTTTGGGAAAGGAGGGGAGTTGGAGGGGGATGGAAAAACTCCTTTAAATCCTTTAAATCCTTAGACAAAGAAGAAAAAGTAGAACTAATAAAACAGAAAAGCAAGATGAAAAAGACATATATAGTACCGTCATTAGTGACGATAAACATTCAGGTGAACCAGTTTCTTGCTGCGTCGCCCATCGACACTGAGAATAACAAGGCCAGCCTGAACAGCACTTTCGCTACGGAGAACGGCACCGCAGGCGCCCGTGGCTGGTTCGATGACGACGACGAAGACTAAGCACTCACGGAGTTTGGAGCCTCCATTCGAGGCGTTTGGAGGCTCCAAACACTCCGTTTGCACGGTGCAAACTTCCGCAAACCAAACTCTTTGTTTTCGTAAACATGGCACTTACGACTCATAACTATGGCACTTTCAAGTGAAAAGTATGGCACTTTTGAGTGATAAACATGGCACTTAGCACACGTAAACATGGCACTTTTGAGCGCTAAACACCATCGTTTTTTTCAGAAGGAAAACTGGGAATTGGTGCAGGTTGGAAGGATGGAAGGAAGAAAAAGCTTCACCGTGAACGATTGAACGACAAGACACTACCAAACCGAAACATTTCACATTAACAAATATCTAACAACTTTTCAAACAAAAACAAACAACAAAATGAAACAAAAACTATTTACTTTATTGGCGCTACTCGTCGTGTGCGTGACGGGAGCGTGGGCAGATGATGTCATTTTCTCTGCAACGCCTTTACAAACACTTACAAGTGATGTAAAGTATGGTTCAAACACGAAACTCACATCAGATGTTGCAACAATTTCTGGTGGTGACATGACATTCCTTACTTCATCTAACGTTGAATGTATAAAAAAGCAAAATAACTTTTATGCTTTTGAATGTGCAAATAGTGCCCAAGGGTTCAAAATTGAACTTTCACAAGCACTTGCTGAAGGCGACGTGATTTCTGTCTATATCATGACTAATGGTACTGGAACTAATAATGCTCGCGGAATTTTTATTACTACAGCAACCAGCAGACCTAGTTCTGCTACGGTCGAGCTTGTTGGTCAGTCTGATACAGGAAAAGAATATGCAAATGACACATATACTGTTACCAAAAATGATGGCATTTGCGGACAGTCAACAGTCTATATTTGGAGAAAAACAGGTAATGCTACTTATTTTAAAGACTTGACTATCACCCGTCCTGTCACAAAGACTGTTACCTCTAAGACGCTTACTGGTATCAATATTAATGGCTCTGCATGGGATATTACCGGGTTGAGTGATAACGCTGCAACTATTGCCACAGAGTTTGCTGGTCCTCCCACGGCTGACTTTGTATATGTGGAGAATTACGACGACAATACGTCAAGCTCTGCTAAAACTGAGAGCATCGTCGCTACTAAAGATAATGGTAGCTATAAAGCTGTCTCAACTGTTCTCACGAACAATGTGTCCCTCACCTTCAGCAACGTGAGCAATGTTCTGTTCTCCATGACTGACCCAACAGCTCCGACGGAAGCTTTGCCTGCAAAGTCAGACCCAGCTTCCGTAACAGCTACCTTCAGCCCTGGTGGTTCTGCAACAGTGTTTAATGGCCATGGTAGCAGTGCGGCCCAGATGGTATACGCAGATGAAATCAATCTCAACGGTTCAGGTGGCAGCTATTTCCAAGCAAACTTTACTGCTGCTCTTGCAGAGGGTGATGTTATTACCTCGTCGAATACAAATTCTAACATATTCAAGGTAGGCAACAGTAGTTCGAGTAGTTCTGCTACAACAATTACATTCCCTTACACTATTCCTTCTGGTTCTAACCTTATTGGACAGAAAACGGTATATGTGTTCAAGAATGCCACCCCAGCAACATTTGCAACATTTACCATCACCCGTCCAAAGACCATCGACTCTCAGGAGCTGGGTGGCGTGAAGAAGGGAGAAACCACGCTGACTGCTTCCACCGATTATACCGTTAACGAGACAACTATCACATTAGCAGACGCCTACAAGTCAGTTATTGCTCCTACAGACGTAAAGCTGATTAACCACATCACTTACGACGATGCAACGACGGAGGATGAGGATGTTGACGTCACACTGACCAAGAACGGGGACTTCTTTGAGGGTACTGCCGCTATCGGCACAACGACATACACCGTCAAGGTGCCGGTGGATACTACAACTCCGCTGCTGACTCTCTCCGCTGCTTCTGGCTCTATCAGCCTCAACTCCTACACACCGACCGGAACGGCTAAGGTAACGGTGACGGGTGTCAACCTTACAAACGGAGCGTTCAGTGCTCCTACGGCTGACGGTGTGACCGTTACTCCGGCTACTGTGGAGATTACTGACGGCACACTGAGTCAGGAATTTACCATTACTTCCACGGCTACGACAGCCGCCAGCACCGTGCTCAGCTTCGCTTATACTGGTGCTGAGACCCAGACCTACACGCTCAGCTATTCAAAGACTGCCAAGCGCGTACTGACACAGACCGAAGTCACTGGAGCAACTACTTGGGACTGGACGAAATCGGGCGGTGCTTCTATTGAACTGAAAGAAGACACTGACCCTGCAAATGGTGCAGAATTCCTCCTTGCCGCCCTGCCAGAAATTACCAACGACGACACATTCAACTCTCAGGCATTACTGGTTGCCTGTCAATGGCCAAACAGAGGAAATAGTTATTATTTCCAAGGCAACACCGTGAAGTTCACCACCACTGTTCCGGGTACTGTTCAGGTATGGTTCAGTAATACGTCTACTCGCGATGACAATGCAAAGAACCGTCGTTTCCTCTATGTCAACTATACGAACTCAGGTGTATATACCCTTAATCAGGACTTCACAAATACCGAGCCTATGGCTGTTCCCGCAGGTGAAGTGGTCATCAACGCTTTCACAGGAGAAGATACACCTGCTGCAACAATGGTTCGCATCAACAAGATAGTCTTCACACCCGCCACAGCTAATGTCACCGTTGCCTCCACAGGCTTCACTACCTATGTCAACAGCACTTATGCTCTGAACTTCGAGGGCACAGGCATCACGCCGTATGTCATCAAGGCTAACAATGCTGAGAGCGTAACGCTGGAGGCTAAGACGAGTGTGGCTGCCGGTGAACCCGTGCTGCTGTATGCTGAGGGCGGTGCTACAAAGGAAGTTCCCGCGATAGCTTCGGCTACAGCTGAGAATGGCAACCTGCTCGTTCCCGGCGAGGGCGAGAGAATTACCTATACTGATGCTACGCCCTATTATGTCCTGTCTACCGAGGGTGGCGTAACGGGCTTCTATCGTGCCAACAACACTTTGGTGCCCACAGACAAGGCTTATCTGAATGCCGGTACAGCAGGTGCCCGCTTCTTCGCTTTGAACCTTGACGGTGAGACAACAGGCATAGATGCTTTGCTAATTGATAATGGACAATTGACAATTGACAATGCTGTCTACAACCTGAACGGCCAGCGCGTGATGAATCCTGCCAAGGGCTTGTATATCGTGAATGGTCGTAAGGTGGTCGTGAAATAAGGATTGAATAATGTCTAAGGAGTTTAGGAAACAAGGAAATTCCCAAACCACCCCTACCCCTCCTTTGGGAAAGGAGGGGAGTTGGAGGGGGATGGAAAAACTCCTTTAAATCCTTTAAATCCTTAGACAAAGAAGAAAAGTAGAACTAATAAAACAGAAAAGCAAGATGAAAAAGACATATATAGTACCGTCATTAGTGACGATGAACATTCAGGTGAACCAGTTTCTTGCTGCATCGCCTGTAGATGTTGACAACAACAGAGCCACTTTGAACAGCGACTTCGCTACTGCAGGTGGCACAGCCGGCAGCCGTCATGGCTGGTTCGACGACGAGGACGAATAAGAAAATGTGAATCCATAGCTTATAGCCAGCGCTCTATAGGCTATGGTCAAAAGAAATAATATCAGGGCGTTAAAACCACGGCACCGCGAGGTGCGCAGGGCCCGAATGTTTGAAATTTAGTTAAAGTATATTATTATCTCCCCCTGCTTGTGAAAGTAGAGGGAGATTTTTCGTAACTTTGCCACCAGAAACTAACAAGACAGATATGAAACGATTGATTCTTAGCGTATTCGTAACGGCCATGGCAGTGGTTGCCATGCAGGCCGCAAGGGCTCTGTCGGAGCCTGTCACCGTAACCCAGCCCGACGGCAGCCTGCTGACGGTCATCATGCAGGGCGACGAGCACATCCACTGGTATGTCACGACCGACGGCGTGCTGCTGACGCAGCAGGACGGCGGCTACTACGTGGCCCGTGTCGACGGCCTTGGCGAGCTGTCGGCAACAGCCCTGCTGGCTCACCAGCCGCAGCAGCGCAGCGACGACGAGCTGGCGGCCATCAGCCAACAGGACAGCCGCCGCTTCTTCGACCGTGCCGGCGAGACCATGCGGCAGGGACAGCGTCACATTCCCGTAGCCAGCGGCAAGCACTATTTCCCGCACAACGGCAAGCCTACGGCCATCGTTATCCTGGTGCAGTTCAGCGACCGTAATTTCACGCTGCCCGACCCCGTGAAGTCGTTCGACTACTACCTGAACGGTAACGGCGACGCCGCCCAGCTGAGCAATGGCGAGGACAAACTGTCGATGAGTGTGTCGCAATACTTCAAGGCTTGCAGCTTCGGCGCCTACGAGCCGCAGTTTGAAATCCATGAGCCCGTCACCATTGCCGACCCCATCAAGACCTTCGTTGGCTCCAACACCACTATCTTCCAGAAAGCCATCATGGCTGCTGCCGGGAAGATAGACTTCAGCAACCCCAAGTACGACAGCGACAACGACGGCTACATTGATGCTGTCTGCATCATGTATGCCGGGTATGCCGGCAGCATCCAAGGCAACGAAAACGACTTCCCGTGGCCGCATTGCAGCACCGGCGCCTATACGGTGACCGTCAACGGCAAGACTTACAACATTGCCCGCTACTGTGCCATCAACGAGCTGAACGGCACGCCCAGCAACACGAACATCAACGGCATCGGCCTCTTCTGCCATGAGTTCTCCCACGCCATGGGACTGCCCGACCTCTACCCCACCGACGAACAATATGCCGACAACAAGGCCATGGAGATGTGGAGCCTGATGGATGCCGGCGAATACATCAACAACGGCAACTCCCCGGCAGCCTATACCGCCTGGGAGCGTGAGGCTATGGGATGGATGACGGTGGAGACGCTGAGCAGCCAGCAGGCCGACATCACGACGGCCAGCATCGACGAGGGCGGCAAGGCATACCGCATCATGAACAAGAAGCAGACGAACAACCGCGAATACCTGATGCTGGAAAACATTCAGCAGACCGGCATCAACGCCAACCAGAAGGGCCACGGCCTGCTGGTATACCACGTCAACTACGCCAGCAATGTAGTCAATTCAAGCGACACGCCCAACAACGGAGTTGAGAAAATCAACGGAGAGTCAGTGCCACGGCCCCGCATGACGGTCGTTCCCGCCGACGGCATCCTGAAAGTGCTGGGCAGTGTCAGCAATGCCAAATACTATGAGAACATGGCCGGCGACACCTTCCCCGGAACCACGGAGAAGACTTCGCTCACCGACGACGACACCCTGCCCAACTATGCGCCGTGGACGGGCGACAAATGGGACACGGAGCTGACCGACATCACGGAGACTGACGGTCTCGTGTCCTTCCACTTCACGGACAAGTCGGCAACGGGCGTCGAGACCATTTGCCAATGGCCGTTGACCACTGACCAGCCCCATGCCGTCTACAACTTGCAGGGACAGCGCGTGGCACAGCCGCAGAAGGGCCTGTACATCGTCAACGGCAAGAAGGCACTCCTTAAATAGCTTTCCAATAGAGAAGTTGGATGTGTCTCAAAACACAGCCATATCTATAACTACAACGGATTTTACGGATTCAACGGATTAAAGTCATACTGATAATCAGATACTTGGTAAATCCGTTAAATCCGTAAAATCCGTTGTAGTTAATGATGACACGCCCTCATTCTTTTCGTTGCACTGCACAGCGACTGGTTGCGTAAACGATTACGCAACTTATTTGTCTCTTTCTTTACAAACGCGCAAACACATCCTATAAAAAATACGTAACTTTGCCCCGTGGACTGTGAATAAAACACTAACTCAATACTACAGCTTATGAAGAAATTTTCAACATTACTATTGTTGCTCAGTCTCGTGCTGAGTGCCAATGCCTGGGTGGTATCAGGTTCGGGCGCCATACTGAATGGTGAGACGTGGAACCACTACAGCGAGAAAAACACCATGACGCAGCAGGCCGACGGTACATGGCAGCTCGTCGTGAGCGATGCCGTGCTGGAAGTGGGAACCGCCTACGAGTGGCTGGTTACTGACGGCAACAACTGGATTAAGGACGGCAACGACAACTACAAGCTGACCGTCAGCGAGACGGCCAAGTACCAGATTACCTACACCCTGGCCGCCGACACCAAGAGTGCAAGCGCCGAGGTGACAAAGACCGGCGCAGCCGGTGAGATTACCCATAGCTACAGTCTGGCCGGTGAGCCGCAAAGCATCTTCGGAGGCAGCAAGGCGTGGGACGAGGCCAGCACTGCCACCGACATGCAGTTAGGCACCGACGGCCTCTACTGGTGGAAAGCCGAGGGCGTGACTCTGGGCGAAGGTACGAAAATTGCCTTCAAGGTCGTGGTCGACCATGCGTGGGGCGAAGCCTATCCGGCCAGCGACTACACGGAGACGATTGCCGAGGACGGCGTCTACGACCTGACCTTCACGTTCAATGTTTCCAACAAGGCCGTCAACCTGATTGTTGAGAAAAAGGGCGGCGCCGACATCGAGACCGTCTTCGTCGTGGCTGGTAACAGCGAGACGCTCTTCGGAGTGGCCTGGGACGGCAGCGCCGAGGCCAACAAAATGGCGAAGAACGCCAACGGCCTGTGGGAGAAAACCTATGCAAACGTTAACCTTACCGCCGGAACCATTGAGTGGAAGGTGGTCAGAAACGGCACCTCGTGGATTCCCGACGGTGGTAGCAACCTGATGGTCATCGTTCCCGAAGAGGGCGTCTATACAGTTACCTTCACCTACGACGAGGCGAGCACCCCGAAGTCCAAGCTCTACGACAAGGACGGCAAGGAAATTGTTATCACGCCGAAGGGCGAGGGATGGCCTGCCAACTACGGCGGCGTCATGCTGCAGGGCTTCTACTGGAACTCCTTCGAGGACACCAAGCTCACCGAGCTGCAGAAGCAGGTGGACGACATCTCGACCTACTTCGACCTCGTCTGGCTGCCCAACACGGGTGCCACCGGCGGCACGGGCATGGGCTATCTGCCCGTCTACTGGCTGAACCACAACAGCAACTTCGGCCGTCAGGCCACGCTGAAGAAGCTCATCAAGGCCTTCAACGAAAAGGGTACCAAGGTCATTGAGGACGTGGTGCTGAACCACAAAGCCCCGAAGGGTGCCAACGACTCATGGGTAGACTTCGTCAACGAGAAGTGGACGCACGACGGTATCACCGAGGAAATCAACTGGACACCGGCAGACATCTGCCGCAACGATGACGGCGGCTACACCAACGAAATGGGTAAAGACCCGGAGATGGTGGCCCTGAACGGCGGTTGGGAGTGCACCGGTGCTGACGACACGGGCGACGACTTCAGCGGCGGCCGCGACCTCGACCACACCTCGGCCAACGTGCAGCAGAACTGCATCACCTATCTGAACTACCTGCAGAAGGAACTGGGCTACAGCGGCTACCGCCTCGACATGGTGAAGGGCTACTCAGCCTACTACACCGGCATATACAACGAGGCCACCCAACCTGAGTTCTGCGTCGGTGAATACTGGGACGGCCAGGATGCCATCACCCGCTGGATAGAAGGTACCGGCATGACCTCCGCAGCCTTCGACTTCCCCTTCAAGTATCAGGTGAAGGATGCTTTCGGCAATGGCAACTGGAGCGCACTCGACTATAAGGGAATCTGTGGCGACGACTACTGGAAGCGCTACGCCGTGACCTTCATCGACAACCACGACACCTACGAGAACGAGGGCCGTCTGGTCAGCAACGTGCTGCCCGCCAACGCCTTCATGCTCGCCATGCCCGGCACGCCGTGCGTCTTCCTGAAGCACTGGCAGCGCTACCCCATTGCCATCGGCAACATGATTCTGGCCCGTAAGGCCTGCGGCATCACCAACCAGAGCGCAATCGTTGACGCATACCAGGCCGACGGAGGCTACGTGGTGAAGGTGCAAGGCACCAACGGCACCGTGCTCTGCATAGCCGGCTTCGTACAGATGGACACCAACGGCTTCAAGCTCATCAGCAGCGGCACCAACTACGCCTACTTCGTGTCCGACAACATTGACGTCGAGTCACTCGGTCTGCGTGAGGGCAGCGACGACGAGGAAGCCAAGGAGCTGACCGTCTACGTCGAGTGCAGCGAGGCTCCCTACCTCTATTCTTGGAACAGCGCCGGACAGGCCACCAACGGCGCATGGCCCGGCACACAGCTCACCACCACCGCCACCACTGAGGATGGCAAGACCTTCTGGACACGCACCTTCTCGACTGCTCCCGTCAACATCGTCATCAACAACGGCGGCGACAAGGAGACCAACGACGAGGGTGAGACCGTGGCTACCGGCAAGAATATGGTACAGACTGCCGACATCACTGGCCTGACACACGACAGCTACTTCACCTTCGACCCGACGAACACCGACAAGGAAACCAACTGGACCGACATCACCAGCAACTACTACACGCCGGAGCCCGTCCAGCTGCCTGCATGTGCTGAGCCTATCAAAAACCACCTGTATTGCTACTTCCAGGGCAACAAGGACTATGACTCTCCGCGTGCCTGGGCATGGCTCGGCGAGAAGAACTTCTGCGGAGAATGGCCCGGAACCAAGCTGACACGCGTCGGTGACGACGGTCAGGGACACCTCGTATGGCTGTGGGACGGCGGCGACTTCGTCGACCTCTTCGACACCTATGAGCCCGACCCGTCACTGTTCCCCGAGGGCATCCTCTTCAGCAACAACGGCGACCCGCAGACTGCTAACTTCACCTTCGTCAACGGCGGCTACTACGATGCCACCGGTCTCCTGGGCAATGTCACCACAGATGTCAGCACCATCAAGGCCGACCGCATCATGAACGGCAACGCTCCCCGCTACAACATGCAGGGCCAGCGCGTCAGCGACAGCTATCGCGGCCTCGTCATCCAGGGCGGACGCAAGTATATCGTGAAATAATCCCTGCAAGCTCATGGGGGCATCAACCCCCATGAGCTTACCCTATCGGGTCCGTAAGACCCATCAAAAGAAATAAAGAATAACCCTAAAAAATAACACAAGCGTATGAAAAAACTTTTACTTACACTGACACTGTTCGTAGCCGTGGTAGCCGCCAAGGCCGTCACCGCTACCGTTTATGTACAGGCTGACGCAGCCCCCTACCTCTATGGCTGGTACACCATTAACGGCGTTGAGACAAAAATCAATGGTGCATGGCCCGGCAAGCAGCTGACTGAGAGTACTACGAAGACCAATAAAGCTGGCGAAACCATCACCTTCTGGTACCAGACGTTCACCTTCGACAACACCTCTTCGTTCAACATCATCTTCAACGACGGTGCAAAGAACAACACCAAGCAGACGGGCAATATCACCGACGTGTCTTCCGACCGTTACTTCACCTACGACGGTACTACCAAGTACACCGACATCACCGAGGACTTCGGCGTGGAGATTCCCGATGTGGAGATTCAGAGCGTAGCACTTATCTCTGAGTTGAATGGCTGGGACGGTCTGGCTCAGCTCTTCACCGAGGTGGAAAAGAATGCCAAGTACACCTTCAACCTCTCGCTGTCAGACGAAGACTTGACTACGATAGAAAGCTATTACCGCTTTAAGCTGATGGCCAACAGCTCGGCTTATCTCGACTGGAACAACCTGACCTTCAACGACCCCAACGAGTGGTTGGAAGAGGATATCGCCCTTAGTGGCGGCAACATCGGTATCGCCTTTGAGGACGAGGGCATGCCCCACGACATTCTTTTCACCGCAACTTTCGGCGGCGGCAAGGACATCTACCAAGGCTGGACGCTGAAAGTAGAGCAGGGCACGTCGGGTGTCAACGCCATCCGCACCACCCCGGGCGACAAGAACGCTCCGCGCTACAACATGGCCGGCCAGCGCGTTGCCAACGACTATCGCGGCCTCGTCATCCAGAACGGTCGTAAGATGATGGTCAAGTAACTCCTGCGCGGAAGCCTGACATTATTTGTTACAAGTACGATTTAAACGAATTACACGAATGTCTTGCGATAGCAGCATTCGTGTAATTCTTTTATTATCTCTGTTGTTTCGCCTCTTTCTTCAGGCGCTTCGCCTCCGCCTTGCGCTGCTTCATGCGCTGCCTGAAAGCCGGATAGGCATCGGGCACGCCCATATAGCCCGACTGGGCCGCCAGCCGGTAAGCCTCTTCGGCATTGTCGTAGTCGGCATATTGCTCGAACGACACGCCCATGAAATAATAGAGGTCAGGCGTGTGATAGTTCTTGGCCAGGGCACTGTCGCCATAAAGAATGGTCCGGTAGTAGTCCTTGGCCAGGTAGGCATCGTAGGCCAGTTCACAGAGCCGTATAAACTCCTTGCGGCAGCGCACGGAGTCCTCCGGCGTCATTTCCTTGACGACGGCCACGTCGTCGACGTTCCGCGTCCTCGACCAGAACATGCCGCTGCCGTCGAAGTGCGGCTCCTGCGTCAGTCCGTATCGGGTGTCCTGCGAGCGCAGTGCCCGGTGGTAGTGTGTCTCTTGTGCCACGGCCGTCGCAGCGACAACCGTCAGCAGCGTGGTAATCAGCAGTTTCTTCATCTTTCCAGTTTCGTTTAGTTGTTTTTTGTATGATACGCCCGACACGCGCCGATGTTAAGTATTTTTCTTATTTATAGAGCGACTTCAGGGCGTCGTCGGGTTCTATCTCCACCTTGCTTTCGTCGAGCATGCTACGGTCGAGGCCGAAGACGTCGATGAAGAAGTCGTAGACGGCCTGCCGCTTATTGGGGCCGAAGTCGTGGCGCTCGTTGGGCAGATGGACGTTGCGCACCTGTTCGCGGGCACCGTAGAAGTCGTAGATGCGCTGCAAGTATGGAAACTCCAGCGTAGGAACCGAGGCCGTCCAATCGCCGCCGTCGGAGACGATGAGCATAGGCTTCGGCGCCATGACGGCAGCCAGCTCCGGCTCGCACGTGCCGCCAGCCGCCAACTGCACCGGTTTGCCGCTCTCGCAGGGACACCCGCCGTCGAAATGCGACGCCAGGTGCACGACGGGAGCCGATGCCGTGACGCGCTCGTCGAGCAGCGACAGCAGCACGGTGTGCGTGCCGCCTCCTGAACCGCCCATCACGCCGACGCGCTGCGGGTCGATGTCCTTGCGGTTCTTGAGCATATAGTCCAGCAACACGTAGCCGCAGGCCGCCTGATAGACGTGGGCGCGGCTGGTGTGGTGAGCCTCCTTGCCCACCTCCTGCTCGCTCTCGCCCCAGCCATAGAGGTCGAAGTCAACGCAGACGGCGCCCATCCGCGCCAGCGTCCCCAGCCGCTGCTGCTCGTCCTTGCGGTAGCGGTATGGCCAGTGGCCGTCAGGACATACGATGAGGGCATGGCTGCCCGGCTTCCGGATGTTCCGGTCAGCGGGCGCATAGACGGTGCCGAAGAGGTGCTGTCCGGGCGTCAGCTCTATGCAGATGTTCTGCGTGGTATAGCCGTCGTGCCTGCGCACCTTCGACAGTGTGACGGGGCGCTCATAGCGCACGGCCGGCGCTTTCCCCGTCGGCACCAACACGCACGAGTCAAGGAAGGCGTCCAGTTCCAGCAACCGGCGCACCTCGCGGCGCAGCGTGTCGCGCCGGGCCTCCCACTGTGCCTTATTATTATATAAGGTGGAGAGGTAGTCAAGCATCTGCCGCCCTTCGTCCTCGTGGCGGCGCGGATACTCGTAGGGTTTTATCTTGTAGAGCTTGTCCGACTGCTTCCACCAGTTCCAGTCGAAGTATTTGCAGATGTTGTCAAGCGTCGTCTCCAAGGAATAGGGGCGGACGCGGAAGTCGGCATACGGCAGGCGGCGGCCCACGGTATCGACATTATACTTGAACTTCACGCCAAAGCGGCGGCTGACATCGCCCATCAGGTCGCTGACGCTGCGCTCATAGGCCGTCTCGAACGACTGTGCGGCGGCTGCCGTCGACACGGCGGCAAGCAGCGCAAACCATATTTTTCTCATCATTCAATGCTGTTTATTTAAAAGACTCCCCAGCCGCCATTTTGTCGTCAGCCCTCCGGAAAATCCTAATTTCTTCTAATTTTGCGCGAAAAGATAGGAGAAAATGAGGAAAAGATTGTAATTTTGCAGTCCGCAAAACCCATGGACACCAAGAAGAACGAGAAGACCGACCTGCTGGCGTATATCCGCGAAGGGCGCACGATGACGCAGGGCGAGAAGCTGAGACTGATAGTCAGCCTCAGCATTCCGTCCATTCTGGCGCAGCTCTCGGCCACCGTCATGTTCTTCATCGACGCCTCCATGGTGGGTCACCTCGGCGCCAAGGCGTCGGCTTCCATCGGTCTTGTGGAGACCACCACGTGGCTGATGGGCGGTCTGGGGTCGGCAGTCAACATGGGATTCTCCGTCCAGGTGGCCCACGCCATCGGCGCCAACGACTTCAAGCGTGCGCGGCGCATCCTGCGGCAGTCGCTGGTGTGCAGCATGGCGTTCAGCCTCATGCTCTCCGTCTCCGGGCTCCTCGTCTGCCGTCCCCTGCCCTACTGGCTGGGCGGCACGGCGGAGATAGCCTCCGATGCCTCGCTGTATTTCGCCATCGTCGGCGTGTGCGGCATCTTCTTCCAGCTGGAGGGTCTGGCCGGCTCGATGCTCAAGTGCTCGGGCAACATGAAGATTCCGTCGATGCTGAACATCCTGATGTGCGTCCTGGACGTGCTGTTCAACTACCTCTTTATCTACGTCATCGGCCTCGGTGTCATGGGAGCCGCCTTGGGAACTGGCATTGCCGAGTTCGTCACGGCGGCGCTGATGCTCTACTTCCTGCTCTTCCGCAGCAGCATGCTGGGCCTCTTCAGCGACGATGAGAAGAAGAAGGAGAACAGCTGGGACAAGTTCAGACCCAGGGCCGACGTGGTGCGCAACGCCTTCAATATCGGCGCACCCATGGCCTTGCAGCACCTGCTGATGGGCAGCGCCCAAATAGTCAGCACGCTCATCGTCGCCCCGTTAGGCACCCTGGCCATCGCCGCCCACTCCCTTGGCATCACCGTCGAGAGCCTCTGCTACATGCCCGGCTACGGCATTGCCGAGGCTGCCACGACCCTCGTAGGGCAGAGTTTCGGCGCCCGCAAGCGGGCACTGACGCGCTCGTTCGCCTACATGTCGGCCGGCCTGGGCATGACGGTGATGACGCTGATGGGCGTGCTGATGTGGATTTTCGCGCCGGAGCTGATGTCGCTCATGACACCCGTCGACGACATCATCGCCCTCGGCGCCGACTGCCTGCGCATCGAAGCCTACGCCGAGCCGATGTTCGCCGCCGCCATCGTGTGCAACGGCATCTTCATCGGCACCGGCGACACGCTGCGACCCGCCATCATGAGCCTGCTGTCCATGTGGGGCGTGCGCCTGACGCTGGCCGCCCTGCTGGCTACTACCTACGGACTGCCCGGCGTATGGACGGCCATGGCCATCGAGCTGACCTTCCGGGGCATCATCTTCCTCAGCCGGCTGCTGCATGGCGGATGGCTGAAAAAACTGCCATGAAAAAGTTGTGCAGCCTACGAACCACTCGCAGGCTGCACTCGTTTTCTTTTCCTATTAATAACTAAAACCTTTGCTTTCTCTAAATTACCTTAGTTTACTAACACCTTTCTCTTTAACTAACTACTAACCAAATTACTAACTTTACGCTTATGAACTGTCTTCTTCTTTTTATATCGTTATCCTTTCCCTCTCCTGCAATCTTATTACCTTTTTACCTATTTAGCAGTGTATCCTGATTCTTCTTACCTTTTGTCCTTAAACCTTCTTACCTTTTGTTTGACGATGCAAAGGTACAACGTTTTCCGTTACGTTGTACCAACAGCATGTTTTTTTCGTCGAAAAAGTGGGTTATTCTTGATGCAAATCAAGTCGCTGTGTCCGCACACGGCGCAATTATGTCCGCAAACAGTGCCTTTTCCACCCTATTTGTCAGCTCCACGAAGTCGGCAATCGACAACTGTTCCGGCCGGAGCGTCATGAAGTCATGGGCAAAGAGGTCATCGGCACCACCGGCGTCCCTGGGCAACAACTGGCGCAGCGACACGCGCAGCATCTTGCGACGCTGGTTGAACACGGCCTTCACCACCCGCCGGAACAGCTGCTCGTCGCAGCCCAGCTGCTGCCGGGCGTTGCGCGTCAGCCGGATGACGGCACTCAGCACCTTGGGCGGCGGATTGAATACCGTCGGCTCTACCGTGAAAAGATACTCCACGTCGTACCACGCCTGCAGCAGCACCGACAGGATGCCGTACTGCTTCGTGCCGGGCTGCGAAGCCATGCGCACCGCCACCTCGTGCTGTATCATGCCCGTACAGCAGGGGATGAGGTCGCGGTTGTCGAGCATCTTGAAAAAAATCTGCGACGAGATGTCGTAGGGGTAGTTGCCCGTCAGCACAAACTGTCCGCCGCCGAACACCTGCCGCAAGTCCATGCGCAGGAAGTCCTCGCCCAGAATGTTCTCGCGCAGCCGGGGGAAGTGCTCGTGCAGATAGGCCACCGACTCGCGGTCTATCTCCACCACCTTCAGCTGCCGGGGCTTCTCCACGAGGTATTGCGTCATCACCCCCATGCCCGGACCTACCTCCAGCACGGGCAGTTCAGCATAGGGTTCATCCACCGTGTCGGCTATCCGACGGGCTATCGTCAGGTCGGTCAGGAAGTGCTGGCCGAGGTTCTTCTTGGGTCTTACCTGCTTCATTCGTATCGGCAAAATTGGCTTCTTTCGTGTCGGCAAAATTACAATTTGTTTCCGACATAGCCAAACATTCCCGCCGATTTCTTGCGGGCAAGCCCTCAAGATAATGGGCGGCGGCAGCTGGAATGACGGCCGATGGCAGCCGGAATAATGGCCAATGGCAGCCGGTTTCATGCCATTTGCCCGTCACCTCTTTGGCAAACGGAAATCAGTTTTCTGGCAAACGGAAATCAGTTTTCTGGCAAACAAAATTCAGTTTCTCCGCTAAACCAATATTATTTCTCCGCTAAACCGACTCTGTTTCTCCGCTAAACCAACATAGTTTACCGGAGAAATGAAACACGTTTAGCGGAGAAACTGGGTACGTTTAGCGGAGAAACAGCATTGAGAGTGACATAAAACTCTGAGCCGCACGGCAAAAAACTCTAAGCTACACGGCATAAAGCCCTAAGCTACCCGGCATAAACCCCTGAGCTACCCGGCATAACCCCCACAGCAATATGCCTGCAAACAACCCGGAAAACAAGGCTTGCAGCGCCCCGCGACAAAACACAACGAAAAAGCCGCAGGCACAAACGGTCTGCGGCTTTACACTATCTAACTAACACTCACTGTATGTTTCTTACTTTAAAAGTACCTTTGCATGCTTGCAAATGTACAGGGCCTCGACGGCTGCTACGGCCTCAACGGCCAGTGAAATCATTGTTAACATCATACTCTTTTCCTTTCTCTAATCGTTTGTTGTTATCCTTTTGTCTTTTTCTTTTTGACGATGCAAAGGTACGGTGTTTTCCGCAAACAACCCCCGCCTCCGCAACGGTTTCTACGGAAAAGCGACAATTCTTTGACGCATGTCAACAAAATCCCGAATCGTTTGACTTATATCAAAATTATTTTGTACCTTTGCAGCAAACTTTACCGATTGCCACGAAAGCAAGCATGAATCCATGAAACTGGGCAGCATCATACTGAAGATACTCATGCCGCTGGTCCTGGGCGCGGCCATCCTCTACTGGATGTACCGTGGAGAGGACTGGCAGCAGATTCGCCACGTGATGACCGACGAGATGGACTGGACGTGGATGCTGCTGTCGTTCCCGTTCGGCATCCTGGCACAGATGTGCCGGGGCTGGCGGTGGCGGCAGACACTGGAGCCCGTCGGCGAGCATCCCCGTGCGTCGGTTGCCATCCATAGCATCTTCCTTTCCTACGCAGCCTCCCTGCTCATCCCAAGGGTCGGCGAGTTCATGCGCTGCGGCGTCCTGAAGCGCTACGACGGCGTTTCGTTCTCGAAAGCGCTGGGAACGGTGGTCACCGAGCGAGCCATCGACTCGCTGTTGGTCATGGGCATCACGGCCATTGTCCTGTTACTGGAGATGAGTACCTTCGGCACCTTCTTCCGCACCACGGGTACCAACCTGCACGACATCCTGCACGGCTTCTCATGGGCGGGCTACTTCGTGGCCGCCGTCTGCGCCGTGGCCATCCTCATCCTGCTGCACTTCCTGCTGCGCAAGCTCTCTATATATAATAAGGTGAAAGCCACGCTGGGCGGCATCTGGCAGGGCGTCATCTCGCTTCGGCGGGTTCGCAACATCCCGCTGTTCGCGTTCTTCACGCTGGCCATCTGGGTCAGCTACTTCCTGCACTACTACCTGACGTTCTTTTGCTTCGACTTCACGGCAGACCTCGGGCTGGGCTGCGCCCTGGTGACGTTCATCGTCGGCAGCATTGCCGTCATCGTACCCACACCCAACGGTGCCGGACCGTGGCACTTCGCCGTCAAGACCATGCTCATCCTCTACGGAGTGGCCGACGAAAAGGCCCTCTATTTTGTGCTTATCGTACATACCGTACAGACCATGCTGGTCATTGCCCTGGGCATCTATGCCTGGCTGGCACTCAGCTTCACGAAAATAAGAACTAACCCTCAAAACAACCTTAATTTATGAATGAGATTCAAAACCTAAGCCCACAGTGCATCTGGAAGAACTTCTATGCACTGACACAAGTGCCCCGCCCCAGCGGACACCTCGAGAAAGTACAGCAGTTCCTGCTCGACTTCGGACGGCAGGCCGGCGTGGAAACCTTCAAGGACCCGGCCGGGAACATCGTGTTCCGCAAGCCCGCCTCGGCAGGCATGGAAAGCAAGAAGGGCGTCATCCTGCAGGCCCACATGGACATGGTGCCGCAGAAGACGCCGGAGTCGACGCACAACTTCGAGACCGACCCCATCCAGCCGTGGATTGACGGCGAGTGGGTGAAGGCCAAGGGCACGACGCTCGGTGCCGACAACGGCCTGGGCGTGGCCGCCATCATGGCCATCATGGAGGACAAGACGCTGCGCCACGGCCCCATCAACGCCCTCATCACTGCCGACGAAGAGACGGGCATGTACGGTGCCAACGACCTGCCCGAGGGCGAGTTGGAAGGCGACATCCTGCTCAACCTCGACTCCGAGCATTGGGGCAAGTTCGTCATCGGCTCGGCCGGCGGCATCGACGTCACCGCCACTTTGGACTACCAGGAGGCTGACACCGACCCCGAGGATGCCGCCGTCAAGGTGACGGTGAGCGGACTGCGCGGCGGCCATAGCGGACTGGAAATCAACGAAGGCCGTGGCAATGCCAACAAGCTGCTGGTGCAGGTGGTGCGCGAAGCCATCGAGGAAACCGAGGCCCGTCTGGCCTGCTGGCAGGGCGGCAACATGCGCAATGCCATCCCCTTCAAGGCCGAGGCCGTGCTGACGCTGCCCAAGGAGAACATCGCCGCCCTGAAGGAAATCGCTGCCGACTGGAAGGAGACCTTCAACGATGAATTCAAACTCATCGAGCCGCAGGGCATCGAGCTGACCGTCGAGGAGGTGGACACGCCGCAGAAGGAAGTGCCCGTCGAGATACAGGACAACCTCATCAACGCCATCTACGGCTGCCACGACGGCGTCATCCGCTTCATTCCCGCCTACCCCAGCGTCGTGGAGACCTCTTCCAACCTGGCCATCATCAACATCGGCGGCGGACATGCCGACATAAAAATACTGGCACGTTCGAGCCGCGAGGACATGAAGGACTACGTGGTGAAGATGCTGGAGAGCACGTTCAACATGGCCGGCATGAAGGTGGAGACGGCAGGAAGCTACGGCGGCTGGGACCCCAACCCCGACAGCGAGATT
Organism: Prevotella sp.; assembly: GCA_017459445.1. Classification (GTDB taxonomy): domain Bacteria; phylum Bacteroidota; class Bacteroidia; order Bacteroidales; family Bacteroidaceae; genus Prevotella. The sequence continues at coordinate 25,455 of JAFUDJ010000001.1, forward strand.
CTGCACCTGCTGCTGAAAGAGTACAAGGAACTCTTCGGCAACGACGGCATCATACAGGTCGACCACGCCGGTCTGGAGTGCTCGGTCATCCTCGGCAAGTACCCGCATCTGGACGTTGTCAGCCTCGGCCCGACGATGAAGTCGCCGCACACCACCACGGAGCGCGCCCTTATCGAGACCGTCGAACCCTTCTGGCAACTGCTGAAAAAGACTCTGGAAGACGTGCCCGAAAAGTAAAAAACAAAAGGGCAGAAAGGTAAAAAAGCAAAAATACAATAAGGTAAAAAGGTAAAAAATGAGGCATGATGCTTTACTTTTTTACCTTTTTACTTTTTTACCTTTAAAATATTTCGTACCTTTGCAGCCGTATAACCAATTTTATAATTAATTATGGACGATTACCCGGCGGATACTTTTAAACAGTAGGGCGGGAGGACGGCAGGCAAGACCGCTAATCCTCTTGCCGCAAAATCATGCATTATGCATTGAGCATTATGCATTAAGCATTAAGCATTATGCATTAAGCATTAAGCATCATTAAAACGGATTAGCACAATGAAGACTTACTGGAACACCCAAGGGGGCTTGAGCCAGCTCGAGGAGTGGCAGCCCAATTGCTGGATACAAGTGACGTGTCCGACAGAAGAAGACCAGCAGATGCTGGAGGAGCAGTACCAGATACCCGACTACTTCCTCTCCGACATCAGCGATACCGACGAGCGCGCCCGCTACGAATACGACGACGGCTGGATGCTCATCATCCTGCGTATCCCCTACGTCAAGGAGGTTCGTTCACGCACGCCGTACACCACAGTGCCGTTAGGCATCATCCACAAGCGCGACGTAACCATCACCGTCTGCTTCTACGAGACGAACATGATGATTGACTTCGTCTCGTTCCATCAGCGGCGAGGCGAGGGATTCACCGACTATGTGGACATGATTTTCCGCCTGTTCCTGTCGTCGGCCGTATGGTACCTGAAGCGCCTGAAGCAAATATCCATGCTCATCGACAAGGCCAAGCGCAACCTGGACCGCGAAGTGAACAACGAAAGCCTCATCGGACTGTCGCGACTGCAGGACTCGCTGACCTATTTCAACACCTCCATCCGGGGCAACGAGACACTGCTGTCGAAGCTGAAATTCAAGCTACAGATTGACGAACTGGACGCCGACCTCATCGAGGACGTCAACATCGAGATGACACAGGCCCGCGAAACGACCAGCATCTACTCCAACATCCTGGAGTCGACGATGGACACCTACCAAAGCATTATCAACAACAACATGAACACCATCATGCGTACGCTGACGTCGGTGACCATCATCCTCATGCTGCCCACGCTGGTAGCCTCGTTCTTCGGCATGAATCTCATCAACGGCATGGAGAGCAATCCCATCGGTTTTGTGATTGCAATCATCCTGTCAATACTGATTTCTGTCCTCTCATGGTTCATTTTCAGGCATAAACGACTCATTTAATGCACTTTTTCCGGAAAAAATTAGGCGGTTTCAAAATTTTTCTGTAATTTTGAACCCTAATTTAAGTGTGAACTAACATATCACTCACTAAAACATTTTAGATGATGGACTCTCAAGAAAAAGTTCCCATGGAGGAACAGACCGTAGAACAGACCGTAGTGGAAACCGCAACTGAGCAACCCGCAGAGGAACCCGAGCGCAGGCAGTATCAAAGTAAAAAAGAAGTGCTGGAGCGCGTGCGGGAGATAGCCCACAGCGACGATGCACCGCAGAAAGAAGAGGTGGACTACCTGAAAACCGTCTTCTACAAGCTGCACATTGCCGAGCGCGAAGCCAAGCTGAAAAGCTATCTCGACGCCGGAGGCGACCCGGAGCAGTATCAAATAACACCCGACGAGGACGAGGAAGCCTTCAAGGCCGAAATGGGGGTTATCAAGGAGAAACGCCAGAAGCTGTTCAGAGAACAGGAGCAGGAGAAGCAGGACAACCTGCAGAAGAAGCTCGACATCATCGAAAAAATCAAAGCCATGGTCACCTCGCCCGAGGAGGCCAACAACTCCTACAAGGAATTCAAGGCCCTGCAGGACGAATGGCGCGAAATCAAGAACGTTCCTGCCGACCGTGCCAACGAGCTGTGGCGTAACTACCAGCTCTATGTGGAACAGTTCTACGACCTGCTGAAGCTGAACTTTGAAGCCCGCGAATACGACTTCAAGAAGAACCTGGAGATGAAGACCAAGCTCTGCGAAGCCGCAGAGAAGCTGGCCGAGGAAACCGACGTCATCAGCGCCTTCCACCAGTTGCAGAAGCTGCATCAGGAATACCGCGAGACAGGCCCCGTCTCCAAGGAGCTGCGCGAAGAGATATGGAACCGCTTCAAGGCGGCCTCTACCGTGGTCAACAAGCGCCATCAGCAGCACTTCGAGGACCTGCGCGCCCGCGAAGAGGAGAACCTGGCCAAGAAGACAGCCCTCTGCGAGAAGGTTGAGGCCATCAACGCCGAGGAGAACAAGGGCAGCGGAGACTGGGAGCGCCACACTAAGGACATCATCGACCTGCAGGCCGAATGGAAGACCATCGGTTTCGCACCGCAGAAGATGAACGTTAAGATTTTCGAGCGCTTCCGTGCCGCCTGCGATGACTTCTTTGCCCGCAAGGCCGAATACTTCCGCAACCTCAAAGACACCTTCAAGGAGAATGCAGAGAAGAAGCGCGCCCTCATCGAGAAAGCCAAGGCACTGCAAGATTCTACCGACTGGAAGTCCACTTCCGACAAGCTTATCAACCTGCAGAAGGAGTGGAAGACCATCGGCATGGTGCCCAAGAAGCTGGGCGACCAGCTGTGGGAGGAATTCCTTGGAGCCTGCAACAAGTTCTTCGAGGCCCGCAACGCCGCCGGAGCCGGCACCCGTAACGAGGAACGCGAGAACTTAGAGAAGAAACGCGACGTCATAGAACGTCTGAAGGCCGCTGCCGAAGAAGCCGGCGAAGGGCTGCAGGAGCGTGTACAGAAACTCGTCGAGGAGTACCAAAGCATCGGCCATGTGCCGTTCAAGGAGAAAGACAAGCTCTACGAAGAATACCACGCCGTGCTCGACAAGCTCTACAAGGAGCTGAACATCTCGGTGGCCAAGCGCCGTCTCACGAAGTTCAAGGACAACCTGAAGCAGGTGGCAGAACGCGGCGAGAACGCCCTGGACAACGAGCGCGCCCGGCTGATGCGCCAGTATGAGCAGCTGAAGAGCGAGGTGCAGACCTATGAAAACAACCTCGGATTCCTCAACGCCTCGTCGAAGAAAGGCAACTCGCTGATTGACGAGATGAACCGCAAGGTACAGAAACTGCGCGACGAAGTGCAGCTGGTGCGCGACAAGATTAAGGCCATCGACGCAGAGAACGCTGCCAAGGAATAGCATGAAGGCGGCTCTCCGGATGACACACAGACCTCTATATTTCCTTTTGATTTTAGCAACAGCCCTGACGGTAGCGGCACAGCCCGCCCGTCTGGACTGGGGCGACCAAGGGAACGGCACCTACAAGAACCCCGTATTGAATTGCGACTACTCCGACCCGGACGTCATCCGCGTCGGAGATAAGTTCTATATGGTAGCCTCCGACTTCCACTGGTTAGGCATGCAGGTGTTAGAGTCTGCCGACCTCGTGAACTGGAAGCTCATCAGCCAGGTATACCGCCGCATGGACTTCCCGGGCTGGGACGCCAACAACCACTACGCTGCCGGAGCATGGGCACCGGCCATCCGCTACCACGACGGCAAGTTCTGGATTTACGTCTGCACGCCCGACGAAGGGCTGCTGATGACCACCGCCGCCGACCCGCATGGGCCGTGGGAACCGCTCTATCAGGTCAAGAAGATAGAGAAATGGGAAGACCCCTGCCCGTTCTGGGATGACGACGGACAGGCGTATCTCGGTCGCAGCCGCCACAGGGCGGGGCCGATTATCATCCACAAAATGTCGGCAGACGGGCGCCAGCTGCTCGACGACGGTGTCACCGTCTACGAGGGGCCTGTCGCCGAAGGCACCAAGTTCCTGAAACGCAACGGCTACTACTACCTCATCATTCCGGAAGGCGGCGTCAGCCGAGGCTGGCAGACCGTGCTCCGCTCCCGTAGCATCTACGGACCCTACGAGCGCAAAATAGTATTAGAGAAAGGCTCTACCGACATCAACGGGCCGCATCAGGGCGCCCTGGTCGACACGCCCGACGGACAATGGTGGTTCTTCCATTTCCAGTCTACCACCCCCAACGGACGCGTGCTGCATCTGCAACCTGCCCGCTGGAAGGATGACTGGCCACTCATCGGCGTGGACATCGACGGCAACGGCATTGGCGAACCTGTCCGCGTATGGACTAAGCCCTACCCTGACACACAGCCTTCACTGCCTGCCACATCGGACGATTTCGACACGCCGCAGCTCGGCCTGCAATGGCAGTGGTGCCACAATCCCGTCGACACACACTGGAGCCTGACGGAGAAAAAGGGGTTCCTGACCTTGCACACCCTGCCTGCCGACTCCCTGAAAATGTGCCGCTCCATGCTGACACAGAAGGTGATGGGCTACGAAAGCCAAGCCACCCTGCTGCTTCACGCCACGGCCAACGACGGCATGCGCGGCGGACTGGCCTTCACCGGCAAGCAGTTCCGGGCCATCGGTCTGTCAGCGGAAGGCATCTATACCGAGGTGAACGGACAGGTCACCATCGTCAAACCCTGCAAGGCGAAGAAAGTATGGCTGCGCGTCAACATCGACAACAGCCGCAACGAGCATCGTTTCTCCTATAGTCTTGACGGGAGGCACTACTTTGACGCAGGAGCAGCCTTCGACATGCGGGAAGGTTTCTGGAAAGGCATCCGCGTCGGACTCTATGCCTACCACACGAAAGGCGACAGCCAAACCCTGCATTTCGACAACTTCGTGTACGACATCCTGCGCTAAGACTTTCCCCGCCTCAAGACTGCCTGCTCTACACTGCGTAGTTAATTTCTCTGAAAACGAATGGAAATTAAAGGAATTTTCGTACCTTTGCAGGCTAATATAATAATGTACGCGAAACCATGGCTTGTATACTACATATAGAGACCAGCACGAATGCCTGTTCGGTAGCCGTTTCGGAAGACGGGCAGTGCATCTTCGAACAGACAGAACGCGGCGACAAAGGGGCCGGTGCCGAGCACTTAGGCACCATGGTCGACGAGGCGCTGTCGTTCACTGACAACCATGCCATCCCGTTCGATGCCGTCAGCGTAAGCTGCGGCCCCGGCTCCTATACCGGGCTGCGCATCGGCGTGTCCATGGCCAAAGGCATCTGCTACGGCCGCGACCTGAAGCTGATAGCCGTACAGACGCTGCAGCTGCTCTGTGTGCCGGTACTGCTGAGAGAGCTGGACACCGACACTAAGGAACCCCTGCTGTGCCCGATGCTCGACGCCCGGCGCATGGAGGTCTATGCAGCACTCTACGACCGTTCGCTCAAGGAGGTGCGCCCCGTCAGTGCCGACGTGGTAGATGCCGACACCTACCGTCCGTGGCTCGACGAACGCCCCATATACTTCTTCGGCAACGGTGCCGCAAAGTGCATGGCAACCATCAACCACCCCAATGCCCGATATATAGAGGGCGTGGAGCCGCTGGCAAAATGGATGCAGCCACTGGCCGAGAAGCGCTTCCTGAACGGGCAGTTTGAGGATGTGGCCTACTTTGAGCCGTTCTACCTCAAGGACTTCATTGCCATCAAACCCAAGAAACTGCTGTAAAGACCAAATCCGTAAACCAAAAATCGAAACATCGAAATATCGAAACATCGAAACATCGAAACATCGAAGAATCGAAAATCCGTAAATCACAAATAAACAGATGGAACTAAAAGGATTAGACTATAACACCCAGCGCGAGCGGCTTGTCATGCCGGAGTATGGGCGTGAGATACAGAAAATGGTGGAAGTGGCCGTCGGCCTGCCTACCAAGGAGGAGCGCATGCGCTGCGCCAAGACCATCATCCGGCAGATGGAGAACAAAAACCCGCAGGTTCGGGAAAGTGCCGACTACATGCAGACGCTGTGGGACCACCTTTACCTGATGAGCCACAAGCAGTTGGACATTGACTGGCCATACGACGTCAGCGAAGCGGAGAAGATAACGAACCGCCCGCAGGCGATGAGCCATCCCAAGAAAGACGGTCAGGCGCATCTCCGCCACTATGGCCGGCTGCTGGAGAAGATGTTTGAACAGCTGAAGACCATGGACGCAGGTGCTGAGCGCGACGAGCTGGTACGCATCACCGCCAACCAGATGAAGCGCGACCTTATGGCATGGGGGCACGGCTCCATGGACGACGAGAAGGTGGCTGACGACCTGGCCCGCTTCACCGACGGAAAAATACAGCTGGACCTGAGCAATTTCCGTTTCGAGCGCGTCGATTTGGCAGGCCTGCCCAAGGACGCCGGTAAAAAAGGCAAGCGCAAGAAGTAAGCGACCCGACGACTGCTGACAACAAAACCGACAACACCTACACCATGTCATCATTTAAGATAGAGGGTGGCCACCTGCTCAGTGGCGACATCACCCCCCAGGGCGCCAAGAACGAAGCACTGCAGGTTATCTGTGCCACGCTGCTGACCAAAGAACCTGTCACCATAGAGTACATTCCCAATATCCGGGATGTCAACAACCTCATACAGCTATTGCGCGACATCGGCGTCAAGGTGCAGCGCGACGACAGCCAGAACCTCATGCCCGGCGCCTACACTTTCCAGGCCGACCAGTTAGACATGGACTATCTGGAGAGCGACGACTTCCTGGCGAAATGCGCCGAGCTGCGCGGCAGCGTCATGATAATCGGCCCGCTGCTGGCCCGCATGGGCAAGGCCGTCGTCACCAAGCCCGGCGGCGACAAGATAGGGCGGCGCCGTCTGGACACCCACTTCTTAGGCTTTGAGAAACTGGGTGCAAAATTCCGCCATATCGAGCATCGCAACGTCTACGAGATAGCAGCACCGCCCGCCGCAACGCCACACGCCGACAGAGGGAACAGCCTCCGAGGCAGCTACATGCTGCTCGACGAGGCTTCCGTCACGGGTACGGCCAACATCGTCATGGCAGCCGTGCTGGCCAAGGGCACCACGACCATCTACAACGCCGCCTGCGAGCCTTACGTCCAGCAGCTTTGCAAGATGCTTAACCGCATGGGAGCCCGCATCAGCGGCATCGGCTCCAACCTGCTGACCATCGAGGGTGTCGGCGAGTTGCACGGCACCAGTCACCGCCTGCTACCCGACATGATTGAGGTGGGGTCGTTCATCGGCATGGCCGCCATGTGCGGCGACGGCATCCATATCAAGCACGTGTCGCTCAAAGACCTCGGCATCATCCCCGATGCCTTCCGCCGGTTAGGCGTCAAGGTCGAGGCTGACGGCGACGACCTGTTCGTGCCGCGCCAGAAGCACTACGTGGTCGACACCTTCATCGACGGCACCATCATGACTTTGGCCGACGCGCCGTGGCCGGGGCTGACCCCCGACCTGCTGTCGGTGCTCATCGTCGTGGCGACTCAGGCCCGTGGCTCCGTGCTGTTCCACCAGAAAATGTTTGAGAGCCGCCTGTTCTTCGTCGACAAGCTGATAGACATGGGCGCCCAGATTATCCTCTGCGACCCGCACCGTGCCGTCGTCGTCGGCCACGACCGCAAGCTGAAGCTGCGCGGAGGCCGCATGTCGAGCCCCGACATCCGTGCCGGCATCGCCCTGCTGATAGCAGCCATGAGCGCCAACGGCACCAGCGTCATCAGTAACATCGAGCAGATTGACCGAGGCTATGAAGACATCGAAGGGCGCCTGAATGCCCTCGGTGCAAAGATAGAAAGGATATGATAAAGCAGGAAGAGGTTTACAGGATTGGCCGCATCGGCAAGCCGCACGGCGTCAACGGCGAGGTGTTCTTCTACTTCGACGACGACATTTTCGACCGGGTGGACGCCGACTATCTGGTGCTTGACATGGACGGCATCCTCGTGCCGTTCTACATGGATGAGTACCGTTTCCGCAAAGGCTCCGTGGCCCTCGTCAGATTCTGCGACATCGACACCATGGAGCGTGCCGCCGAGCTGACCAACAGGGAGGTCTACTTCCCGCGCGAACTGGCCGGACAGGAGGACGAGGCCCCCACCCTGCTATTCCTTGTCGGCTTCGACATTGTCGACTCATCGACAGGCCGGCACATCGGCACCATCACCGGCGTCGACGACACAACGGCCAACGTGCTGTTTGAACTGAACGACGGCAGCCTGATACCGGCAAGCGACGACCTGATTCTGAACATTGACACGGAGAAGGAGGAAATCATAATGGACTTGCCCGACGGTCTGCTGACACTACAATCATAAAAAGAAACGAAGTAAAGAGAAACATGGGAAAAGATACCAAGAAGAAGAAGAAACAGATAGCTATCCTCGGCTCTACCGGCTCCATCGGTACGCAAGCCCTGCAGGTCATTGAGGAGCATAGCGACCGCTACGAGGTGTACTGCCTGACGGCAAACAACAAAGTGGAGCTGCTGGCTGAGCAGGCACACCGTTTCAAACCGGCGGCTGTCGTCATCGCCAACGAGCAGCACTACGAGGCGCTGCGCCGAATGATGGACGACATGCCCGATGTCAAGGTCTTTGCCGGCAAGCAGGCGCTGGACGAAATCGTGGAGGCCACGCCCATCGACATCGTGCTCACGGCCATGGTCGGCTTCGCCGGTCTGTCGCCCACCATCCATGCCATCAAGGCCCGCAAGACGATAGCGCTGGCCAACAAGGAGACACTGGTCGTGGCCGGAGAGCTCATCGGCAAGCTGGCTGCCGAATACCGCACGCCCATCCTGCCCGTCGACAGCGAGCATTCGGCCATCTTCCAAAGCTTAGTGGGCGAAGAGAACAACCCGATAGAAAAGATTCTGCTGACGGCTTCCGGCGGCCCGTTCCGCCAGAAGAGCATCGACGAGCTGGGCACGGTGACCAAGGCTGACGCCCTGCGCCACCCCACATGGGACATGGGTGCTAAAATCACCATCGACTCGGCCACCATGATGAACAAGGGCTTCGAGGTCATCGAGGCCAAGTGGCTCTTTGGCGTCAAGGCATCGCAGATACAGGTGCTGGTGCATCCGCAGAGCATCGTCCATAGCGCCGTGCAATTCCAGGACGGTGCCGTCAAGGCCCAGCTCGGCGTCCCTGACATGCGGCTGCCCATACAGTATGCCTTCTCCTTCCCCTACAGGCTACCGCTCAGCGGCAGCAGGCTCGACCTGTTTGCCCAGAAGCTGGAGTTCTTCGAGCCCGACCTCAAGAAATTCCGCTGTCTGGCGCTGGCCTTCGAGGCTATCGAGCGTGGCGGCAACATGCCGTGCATCGTCAATGCCGCCAATGAGGTCGTCAACCGTGGCTTCCTCGAAGACCGCTGTTCCTTCCTCCAGATGAGCGACATCATCGGCGAGGTCATGCAGCGCTGTCCGTTCTCGCCAACTCCCGACTACGACACCTATGTCCAGACCGACGCAGAAGCCCGGCGCATAGCTGCCGCTATGTTAAAGTGAAAAACGAAATTTTCCCTTAAATTATGGAAGTATTTTTAATAAGAGTTTTACAGTTTATCCTCGCCATCTCGCTGCTGGTATTCCTGCACGAGGGCGGCCACTTCTTCTTCGCCAAGCTCTTTGGCGTACGAGTGGAGAAGTTCTACATTTTCTTTGACTGGAAGTTCAGCCTCTTCAAGTTCAAGCCCAAGAACAGCGACACCGAGTACGGCGTCGGCTGGATACCCTTGGGCGGCTACTGTAAGATAGCAGGCATGATAGACGAGAGTTTCGACACTGAGCAGATGAAGCGACCGCCACAGCCGTGGGAGTTCCGCACAAAGCCAGTCTGGCAGCGCCTGCTTATCATGATAGGCGGCGTGCTGGTCAACTTCCTGCTGGCGCTGTTCATCTACTCGCAGATACTCTTCTGGTGGGGCGACACCTACATCCCCGTCAAGGACATGACGCTGGGCATGAAGTTCAACGAGGAAGCCAAGTCGTACGGCTTCAAGGACGGCGACATCCTGACAGGCACCGACCAAAAGACCTTCAAGGACTTTTCCGCCGACCTCTACCGCGACCTGTCGGTGGCCCACCGTGTCGACATCATTCGCGACGGCAAGCCCATGAGCATCACGCTGCCCGGCGAACTGAACCTCTTAGGCATGCTGAAGGCCGAGCCGTCGTTCGTCCGTCCCCTCATCCCCGCCGAGGCTGACAGCATCCTGCCCGGCTCGCCTGCCGCCAAGATGGGCATGAAGGCTGGCGACCACATCCTGGCACTCAACGGCAAAAGCGTCGACTCCTTCAACGAATTTACCGACCTGCTGGGGCGCCGTGCCGACATGCTGGCCACGGCCACAAGCCATGCCGACAGCATGAAGGCCCGCTCGGTGACCGTCGTCTTCGGCACTGCGGCACACCGCGACACGGCAAGCGTCGTGCTGACGCCCGACCTCAAGCTGGGCTTCACCGTGAAGACGCTGGCTGGCATCTATCAGCCTGTCACTACCGAATACGGATTCCTGGAGAGTTTCCCCGCAGGCATCAAGTACGGCTGGCACGTGCTGGCCTCCTACGTGGACGACATGAAGTACGTCTTCACGGCTGAGGGCGCCAAGTCGCTGGGCGGCTTCGGAGCTATCGGCAGTCTGTTCCCGCCCATGTGGGACTGGTACATGTTCTGGAAGATGACGGCCTTCCTCTCTATCATCCTCGCCTTCATGAACATTCTGCCCATTCCCGCCCTGGACGGCGGCCACGTGCTGTTCCTGCTGTACGAGATGATAACGCGCCGCAAGCCCTCGGAAGAGTTCATGATACGCGCCGAATACGTGGGCTTCGGCCTGCTCATCCTGCTCATGGTCGTTGCCAACCTGAACGACATCCTGCGCTGGCTGGGGTACATGTAACAGGAAAACTTTAAAAATTGAAGGATTAGAGAATAAAAAATAGAAGAATTGAAAAGATGAAGAGCCTTATTGTCAAGGCCGTTGCAGCCATCCTGGCCATCAGCGGTCTCGCCGCCTGCGGCGGCAGTGACGGCGGCGGCGACAACAGCCAACATGTAACGGGGATAGTAACCATAGCTGGCGACGACGTCGTATTCGTCAGCCTGAACACGGTGCTCGACATGGCGTCGTACGTCCGTGTGCTACCGATGAATGCCGACAACCGCCAGATTGTAGTGACCAGCAGCAATAGCAGCGTGGTCAGCGTCAGCGACGGAGGCACGGTCAAGGCCGTCGGCCAGGGCGTGGCCACGCTGACGGTGACGACGGTCGACGGCGGCCACGACACACGGTTCACCGTGAAAGTCGTTGACGTAACGGCCATCACCTTCACGCCGGTCGTGGACGGCAAAACGGCGGAGGAAGCTTGGAATGTCGATTTACAGGAAGGTGGTGAGGCCTATACAGCCCGCGTCCTTGTCGCCCCCTTCGACGAACTATCGTTCAGGGCAACGAGCAGTGACACAGAGGTTGTCACCGCCGTTGTCGTGCAGGACGATGTCGAGCGGCAGTCCGTCCGCTTCACGCCTGTCGGCGCCGGCAGCGCCGTGGTCACCATCCAGTCGGTGCTGGGCGGCCCAGTGGGCACCTTCCATGTAACGGTCAGCGAATAAGGGAATTTCACTACCTTTGCAGGTGAAAATGTGTCATGAAGTAAGAGATGCAAAAATGGCAAATGGAAGAGTGATTGTCCGAGCGTTGTCCCTGATATGCCTGATAGTACTATCGACTGTCCGTGCCGTAGCCTTGGAGGTGGGAGATTTTACGTTCTCTCATCTTGGCAAGGCAGAAGGACTGGACAACCAACGTATATTCTCCATCTGTCAGTCCCCGTCAGGCGCCATTTGGTGGTCGTCCATGACGGGCGTAGGCCGGTATAACGGTTCGAATGTCAGGACTTATATGCTGGACCAACGAGTGCCTTATTCTCAGTTGGGTGGGCGCGTTATACGACTTTCAATCGATTCGATGAGGATTTTCGCTTTCGACAACCGTGGCAGCATCTATCGGTTTACGCCGACGTACGACCGTTTTGAGATGGTAGCCAGCATTTCCAGAAAACTGGGGTATGAAGTTGCGCTGAATGATATTCATGTAGTTGGCGAACGATTGTATCTGGCCTTGCATGACGGCGTTTACGTGCTCGACCATGGCAAGCTGACTCAGATTATGAAAGGTGCCTACGTCAACAACATTGTGACCGTTCGAGACCGTTTGCTGTTCTGTGCGCGTGAGGGAGTTTTCGATGAGCACGGCCATCGTCTGTTGCCTTACAATATTGAGAGCGGGTACTACGACTTGCTGTCTGGAAAACTGTGGCTTGGCGGCTATGAGAGCGGTCTTCACCTGGTGACTGTGGGCGAGGACGGGAAGGTAGTCGGCGACCAGTTTGTGCGCCTCACTGGCGACGTTCAACCACAAAACCCCATTCGCAGCATCTGTCCTTACGATGACGACACGATGCTGATAGGCGTTGATGGCGAGGGTGTGTTCCAAATGCAGCGTGACGGGCGTGGAGAGTGTTCGGTACTGTTTGATGCCAGTGAGACAGCCTGCGGTGTGCTACATGGAAATGGTGTTTACAGCATTGTTGTCGATACTTGGGGAAACATCGTGATGGGTACATATTCCGGCGGCATTGACATTGCCCGTCCAACAGGCAGTACGACTGCTGTCTACCAGCATGTTCCCCACAGCATGCAGAGTCTGATTAACGACCATGTCAACATGGTGATGCCGCTGTCGGAGCATGTGCTAATGATGGGTACCGACAATGGCATCAGCATTCTGGACACAAAGACAGGCATTTGGCAACACAGCTGTCATGGTACGGTAGTTTTGGGAGCCATTCGCAAGCCTGACGGCAATGTCTGCGTGTTCACATACGGCAAGGGAGTCTACGAAATAGACGCTCAAGTGATGACATAGTTGTAAGCAGGATTCCTGCTGACCAGCAGGAGCCTCCCACCGATGCATCAGACTCAACGGAGGCAGTCAACGCATTTGTTGAAAAAGCGACCAGCCTGATATTGGAACACCTGAGCGATTCTGATTTCACTATTGACAACCTGTGCCGCGAGATGGCCATGAGCCGCACGCTCTTCTATGTCAAACTGAAGTCGTATACTGGAAAATCACCTCAGGACTTCATCCGCATTATCCGGCTGGAGCGTGCTTCGTCGATGTTGCGCAGCGGGCGCAATGTGACTGAAGTCGCTGCCCTGACTGGATTCGATAATTCCAAGTATTTCAGCACTGTCTTCAAGAAATATTTTGGTGTCTCGCCCTCGAAATACCAGTGATGCTGGTATAAAAGTTATCAGAAAAGGTTTCATATCTATCTTTTTTCAGATATGGAACCTTTTCTGTACGTATTCAGACCAGACTTCCAGAAAGGTGCCGTAACTTTGCAGCAGCAAAATAATAAAAGCGATGAAACTTAAGACTTTTTTATCTGTACTGGCCTTTGCGGCAGTAACAACCAGCCATGCACAACCCACCGCCAAAGAGTGGAATGCAGGTGTGGTAGGCTGGAACCTTGGAAATCAATTTGAGTGTTCGGCCCCCGGACAAGATGGCGAATCAATGTTCATCGGCATGCCAGACAATAGTGTCAAGGCTGAGACAGCATGGGGCAACCCCGTCGTGACCAAGAAGGTCATCAAGGCCGTCAAGGATGCCGGATTCAATGCCGTCCGCATTCCTGTTCGCTGGCAGTGTCATATCACCAATGCGGCAGCAATGAGCATTGACAAGGCATGGCTGGCGCGCATTAAGGAGGTTGTAGACTGGTGTCTGGCCAACGACTTGAAAGTCATCATCAATGTCCATCACGACAAATGGCTCGAGGGGCGCCCAATTCGTCAGTATAAGGAGGAAAACAATCAGAAGCTAGCGTTACTGTGGATGAACATTGCCAGTGAGTTTTCCCGTTACGACTATCGTGTCGCTTTTGCCGGCACCAACGAGGTGCATATCAAGGACAACTGGGGCAAGCCCGATGCCGAAAACCTAGAAGTGCAAAACTCGTATAACCAGACATTCATCGATGTCGTACGGGCTACTGACGGAAACAACCAGAAGCGCCACCTCATTGTGCAGACTTACGTATGCAATCCTGACTTTGGATTGTACAACGGCGACTTCGTCATTCCCACTGACGTTGAAGAAAACGGCAATGAGTACATGAGCGTGGAATTCCACTACTATACCCCTTGGGACTATGCAGGTGAGTGCAAATTCAACTACTGGGGTGAGCCCTATAAACAGAAAGGCAAGGCATCGCCCAGCGACGAGAAGACGATGACGGAATTTCTGGACCGCGTGGTAAGCACCTGGGGTGACAAGGGATTAGGCCTCGTCATGGGAGAATGGGGCGTTACCGAGCGCCAGAAAGCTGGTCAGACCGATGTCATCCATGAGAATATGACGTACTACTGCCATTTCCTAATCAGTGAAACAAAAAAACGTGGCATCTCAACGTTCGTGTGGGACAATAATCATTTTGGCAGCGGACCAGAAAACTTTGGAATTTTCGACCGTAAGGCAGGCATGAAGGTCAAGAACAACTGGGTGCTAAAAGGTATCATGGAAGGGAAGCAAATGTAGAAATGTGAATGATTAACAATTAATACAAAAAAACGATGAAGAAAATCCTTAAAAGTCTGGCTTTTGTTGCCGCTGCCGTGCTGACGGTCTCAGCATGTTCAGAAGAGAAAACGGATGAAGTTAACAATTTCCGCATCCATCGTGGAACCAATGTCAGCCATTGGCTGTCGCAGTCGGAAGAGCGTGGCGAGGTTCGTCGTCAGCATATTCAAGAGGACGACTTTGCACGACTTGACTCACTGGGCTTCGACTTCGTGCGTCTGCCGATTGACGAAGTACAATTCTGGGATGAGAAAGGCAATAAATTACCTGAGGCCTGGGAGTTGATGACCAATGCTATCAATTGGGCTGAAAAGCACCATCTGCGCACCATTGTCGACCTGCATATCATCCGTTCCCACTATTTCAATGCAGTCAATGAGGGTAATGATGATGCCAATACGCTGTTTACCTCAGAGAAAGCCCAACAAGACCTCATCAACATGTGGTACCAACAAGGAAGACTATGAGGCTGCCCCTGATTCTGTCAAACAACTGTTGGACGAGAATCACTATACGACACAGGAGTGGAATATCGACAAGATTCGCGCAGACTTCAAGGATGCCATCGAAGCAGCCAAGAAATATAAATTGCAGTTGTTCTGCGGTGAATGGGGTGTATATGAGCCTGTGGACCGAGAACTGGCCTACAAGTGGACCCGTGACATGCTGACGGTATTCAAGGAGAACAACATTGCATGGACCACATGGTGCTACGATGCAGACTTCGGCTTCTGGAATCAGCAGAAGCACACGTTCAAGGACAAGGGGCTGGTGGACTTGCTGATGCAAAACGAATGATGATGAATGACTAAAAAGAAAAAAGATGAAGACATTTGGCTATTTCGATGATAAGAACCGCGAGTACGTCGTTACCGACCCCGCAACTCCATTTCCCTGGATTAATTATTTAGGCAACGAAGATTTCTTTGGCCTGATTAGTAACACTGCGGGCGGCTATGACTTCTATAAGGATGCCAAATTTCGCCGCATGACGCGCTATCGCTATAACGGCGTGCCAATGGATGCTGGTGGCCGCTACTTCTACATCCGTGAAGAATTGCCAGCAGCTAATGGCCAAGAGCCAAAAGCCATCGTTTGGAATCCTGGTTGGAAGCCATGTAAGACACCCCTTGATACGTATGAGTGCCGCCACGGCATGAACTATACGCGCATCACAGGCAGTAAGAATGGTGTAGAGGCCAGCGTACTGTTCTTTGTGCCGTTGAAGACGTGGGCCGAGGTGCAGAAACTGACGCTGAAGAATACCACCACCGAGGTGAAACGGCTAAAACTCTTTTCCTTCACCGAGTGGTGTCTGTGGAATGCCGCCACAGACATGGAGAACTTCCAGCGTAACTGGTCTACCGGCGAGGTGGAAATCGAAAAAAACGTGCATGATTACCTTTTGCTTCTCGCGTTCTGCTTCGTTCTTTGAAAGCGGCGTAGGTCGTGGCATGGGCTTCCGTGACTCCAATCAGGACCTGGTAGGCTTCGTCCATCAAGTGCCCAGCCGTGCCCGCCAGCGCATCATCGACATTGCATCGACGCAGTTCCCGGACGGTGGCTGCTATCACCAATATCAGCCCCTGACCAAGCGTGGCAACAACGACATTGGAGGCGGTTTCAACGATGACCCCTGCTGGCTCATTTTCGGTACAGTAGCCTATATCAAGGAGACGGGCGACTTCTCCATCCTTGACGAGATGGTGCCTTTTGACAACCAACCGGGTACGGAGGTAACGCTCTTCGACCATTTGCGTATCTCCTTCAACCACGTCGTTGAGAACCTCGGACCACACATGCTGCCGCTTATTGGGCGTGCCGACTGGAACGACTGTCTGAATCTGAACTGCTTCTCTTGGGACCCCAACGAGAGTTTCCAGACAACCGAAAACAACAGCAAAGGTTCGAAGGCCGAATCGCTGATGATAGCCGGCCTCTTTGTATTTACCGGCAAGCAATATGTTGAGCTTTGCGACAAAATCGCAAAGCACGATGAAGCCCTGCGCGCTCAGCGCTGCATTGACGCCATGGTCGAAGCCGTGAAGAAGCACGGTTGGGACGGCGACTGGTATCTACGTGCCTACGACTTCTATGGCCATAAGATTGGCTCTAACGAGAATGAAGAGGGCAAGATATTCATTGAGTCACAAGGCTTCTGCACCATGGCTGGTATCGGACTGGAGGACGGCATGGTAGACCGCGCCCTTGACTCCTGCAAGCGGTTGCTTGACTCGCCTCATGGCATGGTGCTCAACCAGCCCGCCTTCACCCACTATCATGTCGAGATGGGAGAAATCAGCACCTATCCCGCCGGTTATAAGGAGAATGCAGGTATTTTCTGCCATAACAATCCGTGGGTCATTATCGGTGAGACGGTGGCCCGTCGCGGCAACGATGCCTGGGACCACCATACCAAGATTTGTCCCGCATGGATTCAGGACCAGCAGTTGCACAAGGTCGAGCCTTACGTCTACTGTCAGATGGTAGCCGGTAAGGATGCAGCCCGTCCGGGCGAGGGCAAGAACTCGTGGCTGACGGGCACGGCTGCTTGGAACTGGATTACCATCACGCAATATATTCTGGGCATCAAGCCCACTTACGACGGCATTGAGATTGCCCCCTGCATCCCGTCGACGCTGAAGGAATATACCGTACACCGCGAACTGCGCGGTGCCTCTTTCGACATTACCGTAAAGAATCCCGATGGCAAGCAGAGCGGCGTCAGCCGTTTGGTACTCGACGGGACTCCCGTCGAGTGTACCACCCTGCCCGTCACTCCAGGCCACCACGTCGTTGAAGTAACAATGTAGCACTATGGCAAAGCTAAGAGAAAAAATAGGCTATGCGCTGGGTGACGCTGCAGCAGGCGGTATCACCTGGAAAGTCATGTCGATAGCCTTTCCGCTGTTCTTTACCAACATATTCGGGCTGACCGTGGCCGACACGGCGACGTTGATGCTCATTACCCGTATGTTTGATGTAGTGACCGACCCGTTGATGGGAACACTTGCCGACCGGACACAAAGCCGTTGGGGAACCTATCGCCCTTGGCTCATCATAGGAGCTAACCGCCTGCGACCCGGGGGGAGCCTGGTATGACGACTGGGTGAACGCTCCCGCAAACTCAGAAATACCCACACTCGAGCGACTGGTCAATGAGTATCCTGACGCCGGTTTCGACAAGAATAACTATAACGCCCGTATGTTACGTCCCATGCTGAATATAGACTTCGAAATGCCTGACCGCCCCGGTACACTCATCAATTATGCCGAAGTGGAATTTCTCTTAGCTGAGGCCAAGTCGAAGGGATGGAATGTCAACGGCACTACTGAGGAGCACTTCCAAGCCGGTGTCAGGGCTGCCATGCAATGGCTGAACAATCACTATCTGGACGATGCCCTCAAGATTGCTGACGATGAGGTCGATGCCTATATCAATCATATCATGGCAACGAATCCGCTGGCAACAGAAGCCGGTGCCCGTGAGGCTATTAATACACAGGCCTGGATTCTGCACATGATGAATCCTTCGGAAGCATGGGCAAATCTGCGCCGCTCGGACTTTCCCGTCATCTTAGACCGCACGAAGTTGCCTACTTGGAACTGGGCCGTTGATGACCGTAACCATCTTGAGACACCGACACGTCTGCGTTATCCTTCATTGGAGGGAAGATATAACAAAGCTAACTACGAAGAGGCTGTCAAGCGTCTTGGTACCGTCAATGATAAAGGCGAGAACGTTGATGACTGGCATCACCGCCTGTGGTGGGACACGGCCGACATTCACGTGAAATAATAGATAAATGAGAATTGACAATTCAAAAACATAGACATATTATGAAAATCAAGAATATTTTAACTGCTTGCCTCGTATGCTGTGGCTTTGCCGTAGCTTTCACAAGCTGCTCAAAAGACGACGAGCCGTACTTCTCTGCCAACGAGAATGATGCACCCCGTATCTTGAATACGGACATCCCCGAGGGCAAGGGGGGAGAACCCGGAGAGATTGCCAACATAGAGCGCACCACTAACTTCAAATTCGAGGTGATAGCCACGCCCGTCAACTATACTACCGTCACATGGTATCTTGACGACCAGCTGATTTACGAAGGCAATGAGATTGACATGCCGTTACTGGCAGGCAACCACACGCTGAAGATTGTTGCTACCACCACCAAGGGACTTTCTACCTATCGCATCTGCAAACTAGTGGTGCGTCCCGCTGAGGGTGAATATCCCCTGACTATCGAGGACGCCGCTGGCACACGCTGGGGATGCGGTATGTGTACCGTGAGCAACGACGCCTATGTCGACCCTGGCATCAAGGAGACCGTACTTTGGGAAGGCGGTGTCGACATCAACTGGGGTGATGCCAATGTGTTCCTCTCTGCTGAGGAAATGGCCAATGTTCCCGTAGGTGCAACTGTTCGTCTGGTCTATGAAATGATAGACGCCGAGTACCATGCCCTGCGTGTCACCAATCAGGACTGGTCAAGCGACATCGTTCCTCAGGTTGACGGCCTCGATGCCATTCCCAGCCCCTACGAGTTCACGTACACGGCAGACCATAAGGCTATTGCCGATGAAAAGGGCATGCTCGTTACAGGATTTGGCTATAAGCTGACCAAGGTCACTTTTTAGAATACTGCGTGGGCGTCATACCCATCGCCCTTGAAACACTTGATGGTCGGCTGGTACAGAGCGCAGCATCACCGAGCCTATGCCTACCGTCTCTGCTTGCTTCGGCTAAGCATTCCTGGAGTCGAAAGCATAAAAAAGATTAACTCATGCAGGCTTTTCTTGCGTGAGTTAATCTTTTTTGTTACATTTGCAGCATGATTGAACAGGAGATGAAACGGGAAATGGGTAAGTGGTTAATGGACGTGGCGAAATACATGTTCACCGCTTTGCTTATTTCCACGATTTTTGCCGACATGGAACAGCCGGTAGTGATATACTGCGCTTTGCTCTCAGCGTTTATCCTCCTTTTCTGGGGCTGGATATTATATGGAAGTAGTTTTGCAAATAAAAAGAAAAAAGACAAGAAATGAATACTATTATTATTGCAGGCTCTTTAGCATTGTTTGCAACAATTGTCGGAGTCTATTTCATCTATCAAGATACTCATCAGAAGCATCAAATGATGACGGAGTAATAAATAAACAGAAGTTTTACATTAAAGTATCCTGTCTATGACGTAAACAAAGAAGGCAACAAAACAAAAAAATTACTGAAACAACGTTGTACGATTAGAGATTACACTGATGCAACCAGAACCGCAACGAGTGGGAAGAGAAGGCTAAGGACCTCGCTGCCCGCTTCATCAAGAACTTCAAGAAGTACGAGGGTAACGAGGCCGGTAAGGCACTGGTCGAGGCTGGTCCCAAACTGTAAGACGTGAGGGCGAAAGCAATCTCGCCCCACGGGAAACGAGTATTTCCTGCATTTCCTGCACCCGACACTGATTTCCAGCGACTTACGACGTTTTTCCTGCACCTGAACCTGCACCGATGTAGCAAAAAAATCCTGCACTGCGACTTCCCCTCCACTATAAGGGGGAAGAGCAGTGCAGTTTTTTTAAGTTCTGTTAACTAAAATCCCAAGATTCGTCCGCTTTTTTGGTACGAGGAGTCCGGGCTACTCGGACTATAGATACCAGCTACTCGGACTGTTGATACCAGCTACTTGGACAAATAAGACACGCACTCCAAGCTCCTCTGTTTTTGTAGTCATGAAGACACCGTGTTTTACGGGTGAGCCAAGAAGGGTGCAGGTTCAGGTGCAGGTTCAGGTGCAGGAAAAACTGCGTAAGTCGCTGGAAATCAGTTCCGGGTGCAGGAAATGCAGGAAATGGCAATGCAGGGAAACTCGGTGCAGATTTAAATATATTTTCATTTTAAACCAAACAAAAGAGGCTCTTTTTTTGTTGCATACCAATTCTTTTTCGTACCTTTGCAGCAGACAACCGATTAATAAGGAAGCAATATGGTAGTAGCGAATCC
>JAFUDJ010000005.1 GCA_017459445.1 Prevotella sp.
ATATGTATTAATCCGTATAAGTATTTTTAAGTTGCATCTCATCGCCAATTAAGTCGTGTCGCAAATATGACGCAAAATTACGGCAAAAATCCGAAAATAGCAAGAAATGAAACAAAGTTTAACAATAACAAAAAGTGGTGTAACCACTTGGATTACACCACTTTCTTATGATATTCTTATCGTTGCTTATCTTTTCTTACTTCACCTCCTCGAAGTCGGCATCCTGGATGTTGTCATCCTTCGGAGCTTCCTGCTGGCCACCGGCCTGCTGGTTGTAGAAGGGGCCTTGCTGCTGGTCGGCACCGGGCTGAGGACCGGCCTGGGCACCTTGGTACATCTGCTGCGAGGCCGTCTGCCAAGCAGTGTTGAGGGCTGCCATGGCGGTGTCGATGGCGTTGATGTCGCCGGCCTTGTGGGCGTCCTTCAGCTGCTGCAGGGCCTGCTCGATGGCGGGCTTGTGCTGGGCGGGAATCTTGTCGCCAATCTCCTTCAGCTGGTTCTCGGTCTGGAAAATCATCGAGTCAGCCTGATTCATCTTGTCGATACGCTCGCGCTCGCGCTTGTCGTTCTCAGCGTTCTGCTCAGCCTCGGCCTTCATGCGGTTAATCTCGTCCTGCGACAGACCAGACGAAGCCTCGATGCGGATGGCCTGCTCCTTGCCGGTGGCCTTGTCCTTGGCGCTGACCTTCAGGATACCGTTGGCGTCGATGTCGAAGGTCACCTCAATCTGAGGAATACCACGACGGGCGGGAGCGATACCAGTCAGGTTGAACTGACCGATAGACTTGTTCTGGCTGGCCATGGGGCGCTCACCTTGCAGCACGTGGATGGTTACCTCAGTCTGGTTGTCAGCAGCGGTCGAGAACGTCTCGCTCTTCTTGCATGGAATGGTCGTGTTGGCCTCAATCAGCTTGGTCATCACGCCGCCGAGGGTTTCAATACCCAGCGTCAGCGGGGTTACGTCGAGCAGCACGATGTCGCCTACGCCACCTTCCTTGTTCAGGATGGCACCCTGGATAGAGGCACCTACGGCCACCACCTCGTCGGGGTTGACACCCTTGCTGGGCTCCTTGCCGAAGTAGTTCTTCACCAGCTCCTGTACAGCAGGAATACGGCTCGAACCACCTACAAGGATGACCTCGTCAATGTCAGAGTTTGACAATTTGGCATCTGCCATAGCCTTCTGACAGGGGGCCAGACAAGCCTGAATCAGACCATGTGCCAGCTGCTCGAACTTGGCGCGTGTCAGTGTCTTCACCAAGTGCTTGGGAACACCGCCGACGGGCATGATGTACGGCAGGTTAATCTCAGTAGACGTAGAGCTTGACAGCTCAATCTTGGCCTTCTCGGCAGCCTCCTTCAGGCGCTGCATGGCCATCGGGTCGGCCTTCAGGTCGGCACCCTCGTCGTTGCGGAACTCCTGTACCAGCCAGTCGATGATGACCTGGTCGAAGTCGTCGCCGCCGAGGTGAGTATCACCATTGGTGCTGAGCACCTCGAACACACCACCGCCGAACTCCAGGATAGAAATATCGAACGTACCACCACCGAGGTCGAAGACGGCAATCTTCATATCCTTGTTAGCCTTGTCCACACCGTAAGCCAGAGCGGCAGCCGTCGGCTCGTTGACGATACGGCGCACGTTGAGACCTGCAATCTGGCCAGCCTCCTTGGTGGCCTGACGCTGCGAGTCAGAGAAGTAGGCAGGCACGGTGATGACGGCGTCGGTCACCTCCTGACCCAGATAGTCCTCTGCGGTCTTCTTCATCTTCTGCAGCACCATGGCGCTGATTTCTTGCGGCGTGTACTTACGGCCGTCAATGTCTACGCGGGGATAGCCACCCTCGTTGACAACAGAATAAGGTACGCGCGAGATTTCCTTCTCGGTCTGCTGCCAGTTCTCACCCATGAAGCGCTTAATCGAGTAAACGGTCTTCTTCGGGTTGGTGATGGCCTGACGCTTGGCGGGGTCGCCAATCTTGCGCTCACCGTTGTCTACAAAACCTACGACAGAAGGTGTCGTACGCTTGCCTTCGCTGTTAGCGATGACTACCGGCTCGTTGCCCTCGAAAACGGCAACGCAGCTGTTAGTTGTTCCTAAGTCGATTCCAATAATCTTTCCCATAATTCTTTATTTTTTTATTTGTTAATACTCACAATTTGACACTGACCATATAGCAAAGCGTATGCCAAAAACATTTTTTTTGAACATTATGGTGACATTTTGGCACAAGTATGAAAAAAAATATCTATCTTTGCAGGCAAATAAACGTTTATCGACATGAAAAGAATTGTTTTGCTGGCAACGCTGGCTCTTGCCATGCTGACAGCTACCGCACAAGAGAACCCTTATATCGTCAAGACCAAGGGAGTCAAGAAACCAGAGAAGAAGGTCGTCACAGAGTCCGGCCAGGACGCCACGTCCGAAGAGGAGGATGCCGGTCCGCAGGACTTCATGGGCAAGAACTTCCGCTTCTACAGCATGTGTGACTGGAAGGAAGGCATGCGCTTTATGGTGATGCCCGAGAAATACGACATGCTCGTCAACACCTTCCGCGATGTCATGGACAAGGAAGTGAGCAGCAGCACGCTGCGCCACAAAATCATGGTGTACAAAGGCCATGAAAATATGCCCAACGGCCGCGTCCACGTCAACTTCACCTGCGAGGACAACAACCGCAGCTACTACTACGAGCTGCCCAGCGGCACCTTCGAAGACTACTGCTACGGCAAGCTGGGCGTCCCCACCCTCGCCTACCTCGGCGATGTCGACAAGGCCCGCGAGCTGCTGATGGACCAGACGCTGCTCACCCGCACACAGTACTTCCGCGTCGACACGGAGTACGACGGCGACGGATATAAGGAAGTCACCGTCGACAAGAACATGCCCGTCACCGTCAAGGCCGTCGGCGTGGGCACCCGCTCCTTCCCCGTCAAAATCATTGTCGAGGACGAGCACGGCAACCAGTTCTACCAGAACGTCGCCATGTCGAAGACCAACAGCGGCCTGCGCGACGACGAGTTCATCATGGACAACGAAAAGTTCCTCTTCACCGGCTCCTTCGAGTACAGCGGCTCCACGATGACCGTCTCCGACAACTTCAAGGACTACCTCAACGCCAACATCTACACCAAGCACCCCACCTCCATGAGCAGCAAGGGCTCCGGCAAGGTGCGCGACATCAAGGTGCCGCGCTTCACGGGATTCATCATCGACGAAATCAACCCCATCCAGAACTCTACCTACTACACCCTGACCCTGCGCGAAGTGGAGAGCCGCCGCATATACTATAAGGACGTAGCCTTCAAGGAGTCCGACGCCATCAACAGCGCCACGGGCTCCGTCGAGGAAGACTTCTTCGGCTACGTCTTCGGAATGGGCGACGGCGTGGCACGCTCCACCAGCACGGAGACGCGTGCCGCCATCCGCGAGGGACGCGTCATAGCCGGCATGTCCAAGGATGAGGTGCAAATGGCCATGGGCGAGCCCTTCAGCATGACCAAGGACACCAACGGCACCGACGTCTGGATGTATGCCCGCAGCAACGGCGTCATCCTCGACGTATGGTTCAACGCCAAGGGCCACGTCACCAAGGCCAAGGCCCGCGCCACCAAGGCTACCAAGTCGAAAGGCAGCACCAGCCGCCAGCGCGACAACGACGGACCCGAGGGCGGCACGTGGAGCCAAGGGACACCGCTGTAAAAGTGAAGAGTGAAAAGTGAATAACGAATTACGAGATTAAGAAACTACGATAATCAAGGAAATATGGCAAAGAAAGAAGAGAGCAACGAGCAGCAGCAGAACGCTCAGAGCGAGAAGATGAAAGCGCTCATGGCCGCCATGTCGAAGATAGAGAAAGACTTCGGCAAAGGCAGCATCATGCGCATGGGCGACGAACAGATAGAGAACGTCGAGGTGATACCCACCGGTTCCATTGGCCTTAACGCAGCACTCGGCGTAGGCGGCTACCCCAAGGGGCGCATCATCGAAATCTACGGCCCGGAGTCGAGCGGTAAGACCACGCTGGCCATCCACGCCATAGCCGAGGCGCAGAAACAGGGCGGCATAGCGGCCTTCATCGACGCTGAGCATGCCTTCGACCGCTTCTACGCCCAGAAATTAGGCGTCGACGTCAACAACCTCTACATCTCGCAGCCCGACAACGGCGAGCAGGCCCTTGAGATTGCCGACCAGCTCATCCGCTCCTCGGCCATCGACATCCTCGTCGTCGACTCCGTGGCAGCCCTCACACCTAAGAAGGAGATAGAGGGCGACATGGGCGACAGCGCCGTAGGCCTCCACGCCCGACTCATGTCGCAGGCCCTGCGCAAGCTCACCGCCACCATCGCCAAGACCAACACCACGTGCATCTTCATCAACCAGCTGCGCGAGAAAATCGGCATCATGTTCGGCAACCCCGAGACGACCACAGGCGGCAACGCCCTGAAGTTCTACGCCTCCGTGCGCCTCGACATCCGTAAGGTCACCGCCATCAAGGACGGCGACCAGGTCATTGGCAACCAGGTGCGCGTAAAAGTCGTCAAGAACAAGGTGGCGCCACCTTTCCGCAAGGCCGAGTTCGAGATAACCTTCGGCGAAGGCATCTCCAAGATAGGCGAAATCGTAGACCTCGGCGTCGAGTACGGCATCATCAAGAAGAGCGGCTCCTGGTTCTCCTATGGCGAGTCGAAGCTGGCACAGGGACGCGACGGCACCAAACAGCTGCTGAAGGACAACCCCGAGCTGTGCGACGAGATGGAGGCGCAAATCATGCAGGCCATCGCCGACCGCTAACCCACCTTCTTACAAACAACGGATTTGACGGATTTCACGGATGGTTGCCAGCGCAGCCTAAATCCATGAAATCCGTCAAATCCGTTATTTATATATAAGGTGTCAGAGGGGAATCCGGTTTAGAATTCCTCTTCCTCCTCGTCCTCAAGCTCGTCCTCGAAGTCATCAGCGTTATAGCGGCGGCCACGGCCGGGCTGGCTGCTACCACCAGGTATGTAACCGATACCTGTGTCACCAGAATTTACTTCCGTGATGCTGCCTGCCAGAATGGTAGCGCCTTGGATGGCTACCACGAGCATAGCGGGATTAACATATGTCTTTTTCATAATCAACTTCATTTTTTTATTTCTTGCTTTATTCTCACTTAATCACGACCTTACGTCCGTTCACGATATACAGGCCCTTCGAGGGCTGTGCCACGCGCTGACCGTTGAGGTTGTAGACAGCATTATTCACTCTTTCACTATTCATCAGCGAAGCGCCGATGCCGGTCGTCTCGCCGTCGAAGTTCAGCACGAACTGGCGAACCTGAGAAGCACCCTCAACGTTGAAGTATGCGCGGAAAGCGCCGAGGTCAGCAGCTGCGGGCGTGTAGAGCGCACTCTGCGTTCCATCAACACCTAAGAACAACTTGTTGGCGTCGGTGACAGAGGCCATCTGGGCGTATGTGCCTACGAAGCTAACCTTCGAGCCTTCAACGGCTACAGGAGCGTCCTTCTTGATGGTTACATTCTTGAACTCGGGGTTCTCAATGTCCGTGCCGTCGTTCCACTTCACAATGTAAGGCTTGCCAGCCTCGATGCTGCCAATGCCTGTGATGAAGTTCAGCGTCAGCGTACCGTCAGTAAGGTTGGAGTTTGCAGCATCCATTGCATGTACGGTAGCGTCAGCAAGCGGAGTTCCTCCGAAGTCTGCCACATCGAACGGCAGGCACAGCGTGAACCACAGACCGTCCTTATAGAGCGTAACACCTTCGAGCGTGACATCTGCCGTGTTTCCGTCGTTCTCGTCAATAGCAGCGGTGTTGTCAGCTGTTGAAGCCAGCGTCAGGCTGTTGTAAGAGTAAGCCTTTCCGTTTTCAAATACGAGGTCGGCAGTCTGCTGGCCGTTGTCATTGTTGTTGAAGATGATATGCTCAGGAGCCTCCAGAGCCTCAATGGTCACAGTGTAGACACCTTCTGCATCAGCCTCCAGCACAGTGCCAGGCCATTCGCCAAGAACCTTATTGGAGTCTTCGCCGCTCCATACGTAAGCAGCAACTTCCTCCCAACCCTTGTTCGTAGTGAACGTAGCGGTGTGAGTGATGTTCGGACGGGTAATCTCAATCTTCGTGATGAAGAGGTTGGTGGCTGTTTGAGAACGAGTCAGGGTAATGGTCGTTGCGCCGTCAACAGCCTCGGGAACCACAGCAGTGATGGTGTTGGGCTCGCCGAACTCTGCGGCAACAGCCTCTGCGGTGTTGATGTTGTTGAATTCGAGGCCGTCACCAATTGTAAGAGTTGTACTGGCTTCATCGTTAAACTTCAGCAAAGCACCAGATTTCTTTTCAGTCGTGTCCTTGTTACGGTATGCAGTAATGGCAATCTCATCGCCAGCTTTCAGAGCATTGTCAAGGGTAATAACCACCACATTGGTGCTGAAGTCCTTTGCACCACGCAAGCGGATAGTCTTGTAACTTGCATTCGACATGTTAATATCGTCGACTGTTGTATCATTGCCGTCATTGCCTTTGGCCGAAACCGTACCGCCATTCTGGTTAACAATACCGTCGGGCGACTCCCAGAAGTACACGTTGTTGGCGGCGTATTCGGGCTTCACCCTCGTCACGCAATCCTTCGTAATTTCACCTGTTGTTGCATTGAACTTGATGGTAACTGTATAGTAATCCTTGGTCTCAATGACAATAGTTTGATTATTGTCTGTTCCAGCAGGATACCACACGTCATCTTCAAAGCCCTTCTTATCTTTACGGATAACCTTGAAGGCAATGGTTTGGGCATCCAGTTCCTTGACACCAGGTGTCCATGAGTAAAGTCCGTCTTCACCGAGTGTCATTTCGTAGGTAGCACTCCAACCGCCAAGGATGCCGCCTTCACCGCATACATAGTAGCCATAGTTAGGCTCAACGTCACCCTTGCGGTCAGCATGTACTGTCACTGGGTCTTGCTCTGCTGCAGTATTGACAAAGAAATTCAGGTCGTAAACACCATCTTCTTCTATGGTCAGAGTATTGTTGCCGCTGGCGGGCCACTGCTGGTCATCCCAGTCGTTGTTGGCAACAACTTTATATTCATAAGTGCCAGCCTTCAAATCAACATTCTCCTTATTCAGCGTCCATATAGTAGACTCCGAACCCATGGTAGCCTCCATTTGTGTCATGGCCCAGCCGTTCTCGAACTTCCAGTTGTCGTCACCCGTCTTACCGAGGAATGTGCCAACAATGGTCAGGGTCTCGATAGGCGCATTGGCTGTCTTGGTAGCCTCTACGCTCATGACCTTAGTATTGGTATTAACCGTTATGCTGATGGTATAGATACCCTTCTCGCTAATGCCGAGGACATAGTTTTCTCCAGAGGTTGCAGGAACATCGCAAACACCCCATGCACCGTTGGCCACGGCCTTCAGTGCGTAGTTGCCGACGGTGAGGGTGATGTTCTCCTGGGTGACAGTCCATATGTCATCACTCTGGGTCATTGCCCAACCGTCGACGATTTCCCATGAGCCGGGAATATCGCCAACCACGGTCATGCTGCTGATGACCAGACCACCAACAGTGTAGTCAGAGCCGTCGATGAAGGCAAGGTCTGCTGTTTGGTTCTGACCATTGTCGCTGAAGATAACGTACTCTGGGCTCTCTGTAGTTTCCCATACATACTTGCCCTCGTCGTTAGCTGTCAGTTCCAATCCTGGCCACTCATCAAAAAGGTTTACGGTTTGGTCACCTGTTCCATTCCATGCCCACACATACACCGACGACCAGCTCTCGGGCTTGGTAAAGGTAATGCTCTTTGTGGCGGGGGCAACAGGACCAGCAGGTGTCACTGTTATAGAGGAGGCATAAAAGCGCAGTGTACCAAAAACCATATAGTAGCCTGCGGCTCCTGCCTCAACTGAGAGTTCACCAGAAGATGACGATGAAGAAATCTCGACAGAGCTCAAAGCATCTTCAGGTGTCATTTTATCGGGGTCTGTCAGAACTTCAGTTGTCTCACCCAGATAGTGGAGAGGCCGTCATATCTGAACTATTACGAGCAATACCTACCGTTATATCAGAAGGTGTATCAACATAAAAGACAAATGCACTCTTTTTAGAAGAGTTTCCAATCTTTAAACCGTTTTTGTCGACACTAAGGTTATTACCATTAGACCACATCATGATGTAGTTTGCTGCATCATAAATAACTTTGTTTTTATCTAGAGTGCCACCCCAATTGTAGTTGGCAAAAGAGGTTGTTCCCTCTGGGAGCGCGTTAAGCGGCAGATTAGCCCACGCGCCCATAACTGCACACAGCAGTACAGTCATTAATGATAGAAATTTTTTCATACGCTTTTTGTTTTAGTTTTGATTAATAATTATTGTTAGTGTAAATGTTTTGTTCGTCGCTATTTTTCTTCAACATCGCTAAGCATCTGTTCTATAACATCAGACATATATTGCATCCTTTTCTATAAATCTGTTTTTCAATATTTGTTTTAGAGTACACATCCGTGCATATTGCGGGACAAAGTTAAAGAAATAAATCGGAACGTGCAAGAGTTTTTACATTTTTTTTAGCGAATCCCCACGAACATGTTTTTCAGAAACAAATTGGCACTAATTGGCACTAATTTTATCCACAAATGATAATCAATATTCGTGGGCAGGCCACTTTAGTGGCCCTAATTTGTGATAATTTGTGGAAATTTGTTTCTAAATCCATACACACAGGGCGGATTTTAAAAAGTTTCCTTCACCGTCACGGTTTTTCCTGAAACCCCAATAAACAAAGGGGTTCGCGCGGGCGCCTGCGCCGCGCGGAGGCTCACGGACCTTCACCGAACCTTCACACGGGCGGGCGGGTGTGCGCTGATGTAGGCGGCGGAGGCTCATTCGCGGGAAAACGGTGAGCGCTTTTCGGCAAACGGTGAGCGTTTTTCCAAAAACGGTGAGCGTTTTTCGGCAGACAGGCGTCCGATAAGCGGCAAGACAGGCATCCGATAGGCGGCAGGCGACTGTGAAGGTTCGGTGAATGTCCGTGAGCCTCCGCGCGGCGCGGACACCCGCGCGAACCCCTATATACAGGCGGTTTCCCGTTCTTGTGTGACGGTGAAGGGAACTTTTTAAATTCCGCCCTGTATATGGGGCTTAGAAACACATTGGTTTCAAAGCAGGCGGGTCAGGGCTTTGTGGCCGGCAAGTCGCCCGTCGGGCGGATGGGCAGGGCGTTGTTGATGGCGTTCAGCTCAGAGGAAGGGATGATGGCTGGCTTCGTTGAGCCGGATTCTTTCACATAGCTATTATCGGGCACGAACCATAGCGAATGGCCGGTTTTTGCATCCTTAGAGCTGCCAAGCCAGTAGGTGCCGGCCTTCTTGTCGTCGTACTTGAAGACGGCTTCGCCCTCCTGCTGGTCGCCCGACCAGCGGCCCGTGGCCGGCATGTAGAATGTCTGGCCATAGCGGTTGTCTTCGGTCAGTTCGGGCGGTGTGGTGATGTGCTTGGTGGTATAGAAGTAGCCGCCCTTGCCGGCTTCTCCGGCGTCAGACCACATGTTAAGTCTGGTGCCTGCGTCGTCAGCGGCACCCGTCAGCGACATACCGGTGAAGACATCGCCGGCGGGCATCTGGAAGCCCGGCGGACAGGGGTCGTAGACGGTCTTGGAGGTTGTAGACCATAAGCCCATTTCGGTGGTGAACCACGACTTGCTGTTGCTGGAGTTGGAGCTCTTCAGAATGTTCAGGGGATGGGCCAGGAACTCCCAGTAGTAGTCTATCTTGCGGTAGCTATAGGTGCCGAACTCAGCGGTGTTGGTATAGATGGTGCGCGCCGTGCCGTTGACACGCTGCACCATGGGCAGCGCCGTGGGGCGCCCCCACTGGTAGACGGTGGAGGTGCCGGTGATGAGTGGCTGCCGGGCATGCTGCACGATGTGTGCCGTGGTGGTGGCGCCACCAGTAGACGGCTCCACCTGCTGCAGCTTCACCCAGCACTCGCGCTTGGCATAGTAGCCGAAGTCCATGTTGTCGGGCACCCAGCCGAGGTTGACAGGGAGGATTTTGTTCTTGATGCCGTCCTTATTCTCAACTTCGACGATATGAGTTTTATTAGTATCATCCCAATTGAGGAAATTCTTGTCGAAGTCGATTTTATCATCACCTCCGTCATTGGTATACACCTCGTCGGTCACCCAGATATGCCATGTCCACAGCGTCTCCCAGTTGTCGCCGCCGTCAATGAGCTGAGGGGAGCCGTCTGTATCCCATGACGTGTCATCCTTATTATCCCTTTTGTAATTCTGAAGCACTTTTCTGGCTTGCAAGGCTATCACGGCATTGCCCGGTTGTAGTTTTTCAGGGTCACTGCTGACTCTAAAAGTTATCATACCCTTCTGGTCTTCGCCGTAGGCAGTAGGTGAAACGTTGACCCCGCTGGCATCCTCCAAAGTTACAAGTCCGTCGACATCCTGCCAGACAACGACCGCTCTAAGATAGTAGTTTGAGAGAACCGGCGGGGTTCCGGTGTATGTGACAGCCCATTTATACTCCTCTCTGTGCCCGTGAGTGTCATCATCCTCGGTTATCGCCACCAAGGAATTGTTGTATTCAATCTGGCTTTTGATGTCGGCATGAGTGATGGTGTGCCCCGCATGGTCAACAAAGTCACTGCCGCTTCCGCTTATATTCCCATTGCCGTAATAGAGCGGGAATATGTAAGAGCCTGAGCGGTTGACAATGTAGCTGTTGGCGGGCTGTTGTGTAGCATAATCTTTGTCATTGGGAGTCTTGCGCGACAAATCAAGTCCGCTGGCAGGCGTGTTGTTGCCCAACAATATCGTGCGGTGGTTGCCGCTCTTGCTCTTTACATACTCCTGTCGCGTCAGGATGAAGGTGGCCTGCGAGCCTTCGCCGCCAATGTATCCTTCATCTTTGCCATTGTTTACGCCGCCAAGCGAGTAAATCCATGCCGGTTTGGATTCGCTATATTCTCCATCTTCCGTATCGGAGTAGCCCACTACCTTCCAGTTTACGGCGTGCGTCGTGTTCTCCTGACCGGCAGCATAGTCGTAGTAGCTGCGGTAGCTGTGTACGGGGAAGGTGCCGGTGATAGGGCTGTCGCTATGCGGCTGGGCTTCGGGGCTGTCGGCCAGCATATAGTAGCCGTCCTCCACCTCGCCGATGGTAAGCTGGTAGGTGACGGTGTATCCCTTCTTCCAGATGTCGCCCGTCAGCGAGCAGCGCAGGGTGTGCGAGCGCATTTCGCCTACCGTATGGCCTGACAGCGCCCGCTTCTGCGGCGCCTCAATCTCCACCTCGAGCAGGGCCGCCTCGGTGACGGTATGGGGTATCATGAACATCACCTGCCCGCCGTCGATGTAGTTGTTTGGTGCCGTGACGCTGGTTACGCTGACGGGTAGCTCGTAGTCGGCCAGATGCGGTGCGGACAGCGTCCAGGCTCCCATGGAGCCGGTGACGGGTTCGGTGGCGGCAGGGTTGTAGGTGGCATCGACGGCAACGTTGCGCAGCGCTATCTTCTTGATGGTGACATCCGCAGGCAGCGTGCCGACGGCAAAGCGCAGGGCGGTCATGACGTGCTGGAAGGTGAGGTTGACGAGCTTGTTGTCCTGTCCCAGGTTCTCGGCTTTCTGCGTGCCGTCGCCCTGGGGACCGGCCTGCACGTCGACGAGCACGGGGTCGGAGGAGCCGAAGAGCACGTCGCGCATCTCGGCAACGGTCTCCGGCAGCGTGTAGTGGAACGTCGGGGGTATGAGCGTCCCGTTGTCATACTGGGGCGGAGTGAACCTCGATATGTTCAGCGACTCGAAGGCCGGCGCCACGGCGCAGAAGCGCATATACTCGCCGCGCCAGGGGGCGTCGCTGACCGTCTCATGGCCATAGTCGCCCTCGGTGGTGTTCTCGTAGGGCCACTGCACGGAGGAGCGCCAGTTGCGGATGCGCTTCAGCAGCGTCTGTCCGAAGAGGAAGCGGTGCTTGTGCTGCTGGTTGTAGACGCAGCCCCATAGGGTTAGCGAGTCGTGGAAGTTGGTGCCGTCGGCCTTGACGATGTCGTCCACCGAGGCCCGCGTGCCGGCTTCGCCATAGTCGGTGCCACGATGCACGGCGGCGCGGTGGATGCCCACAAAGGGCAGCGGCATGCGGCGTATGCGCAACCCCTCGGCACCGGCACCCGACAGGGGGTGGAAAAGGAAGCGGTCGGCGAGGCGCGCAGCCTGCCGCACGGAGTCGGGGGCGGCGTCGGAGCGTGTGGCTCCGCCCACGCTGATGGTCATGTCGGCCTGCTCCATGGTAGTCATCGTGAACTGGATGCCGTCGTCGGCGAGGGCACGGGGCGCGCCGTCGTCGTAGAGCGTGTCGGTACAGGCCGTCAGCGCCAGCAGCAGGATGGCGGCAGCGGCTCTTGCGCGCACCTTATCTAATATACATATCGTCTGTTCCATTATGTGTTAGGCTCGTTAAGCGTGTGGTGGATGGTTTCTTCTCTATAGTCGCGGTTCAGGCCGGGCTGGAAGCGCATGGGGAAGTCCCAGTCGGTGACGCTGACGACCTCGAAGTCTACGTGCTCGGCATTGATGCGGATAACCATCTTATACTTCTTGCCGGCCTGGATGGTCAGCGTCAGCGGGTTACCCTCGACGGTGTTCATGATGCGGGCATAGCGGTGGCCGTCCTTGTCGGTCAGGGCGGAGAGCTGCAGCTCATCGTCGCGCGTCAGCATCGAGTACGACAGCGTCGGCACGATGGTGATGTCGCCCCCCGTAGGCAGCAGCATGAGGCAGCGGTCGGCCAGCAGCAGGCGCTCCTGCTCGATGACGCCGTAGTTGGCAGCATCGCCCCATCGGTTCAGCTCGCGGTCGCGGATGAGGTCGAGGTCAGCAGGGTCGGTAAGCTGCGTGCCACGGACTTCATCGCTGAGGGTCCCTTCGCCGTAGGTCAGCGTCTGTGTGCCTTCAACCCAGGCGTCGGCGCCCGTCGGCGAGCTCCACTGGCCCGTCTCCAAGTCTAACCGCCCGCCGCTGAAGAGGCCCTGCTTGGCGGTGATGTCGGCCGCCGTGCTTTCCGACTTGAACTGCAGCTGGTTGACGAAGAGCTTGGTGTGCTCCTCGGGGCTGAGGGTATGGCCGCTGTAGACGGGTTCGTCGTAGACACGCTGCACATAGACCTCGAAGGCGGCCAGGGCATGCTTGAAGGTGAGGGGCACGGACTGGTAGCGGCCGTACTTGTTGGCGGGCTGCTCGTCGATGAGTCCGTTGCCGTTGCGCGTCTGGTCAAGGGCGGGTTCGGACCATAGCACGTCCACCTGGTTGGTGCCGCCGGCCACGTCCATCTTATAGACGAGGTAGGGGCGCTTGTCGGCGCTGTTGGTTATCTCCGTGATGCCATAGGAACCCATGGCCGAGCGCTCCACGAAAGGGGCGTAGGCGAAGAACGACACATAGCGCGCCGTGGCGTTGTCGGTTGAGTTAGGCCAGTATTTAAGGGGCGAGTAGACCCAGTCCTTGATGGAGTTTTCCGTGTCGAGCACGTCGACGCCGTCGACGGTCTTCATCTTACGTACCAGCCAGCCCCACGTCACGGGTTGGTTGTACATGAAGTCGGGCGAGGGGAAGGTAGACAGGTATGGTTCTTTCTTGCCGTCGGTAGCTTCTTCCCACGTCTGGCCGTCGGTGAGATAGGCCAGCACGCCGAAGCCCTCGGGTACGGTCTTCAGCGCTTCGAGGTTGTCGATAGGACCGGTGAAGGCGCGCGTGTCGGTCTCCGTCACACCGGTCGAGAAGCTGATGGCACCATCGTCCGTCGCGCCAGGGGCTCCCGGCGACAGCGCCTCCTCGCTGCCGGAGCATCCCCAGCATAGCAGAGCCACAGCCGTCAGAGCCATCGCGCGTACCTTATTATAATATGTATATCTCATGCTTGTCACTTATCGTTTCACTGTTCGTTCTTTCACTTTTCACTTCACCGCGATTTTCCTTCCGTTGCGGATGTAGACGCCCGGCCGCAGCGGATCCTCGACGACCTGTCCCTGCAGGTTGTAGTAGCGGCCGTCGTTCAGGCGGTTCGTCATGTCGGCGGCAGGCTGCGACTCCGCAAAGTCGCTGATGCCCGCAATGCCTACAAAGTCGTTATACTCACGTGCCGGCGTTGGCGTTGTTATGTCCCAGACGGGAGCGTTAATCATGTCGGTACGCAACAGCAGATAGGCATGGTTGACGGGGAGCGTGTTGCGGTCGGTGCCGCCATCGTAGGAAGCGTTACCAAACAGATGCATCCGGTAGAACCCGGCTACATGGCCCGACGTAAAATGCTCATCATACGTTGCTGCGCCTTCGCCCTGCTTCCTCCACGTCATATACCTGTCGGACAGGATAAAACGCGTATAGTCCTTCGCGCCATCCATACCCGTAAAGGTCTCCGTCTCCGACGTGAACGGCTGCTCAGGATGCGCCTCCGATGTGTTCGGCCTCATCAGGTTATTGACATACTGCCAGTCGGCATCCACTTCCGTGGTGATGGCTGGTACGAAGAGGGGGACGTTAAACTCGGTGGCACTACTTGCAATGTCAGCATAAGCAGAGCCGTTATACTTCTTCACCTGCTTCAAAACCAGGCCCTGATTCTTAGGCACGACGTAGCGACGGTCTGTGATTTTAACTACCGTCTTTGCCTTATCATCCGAATACTCGGGATTACCGCTTCGCTCAATGATAGCGTTGGCATGCACAGGGTTGACTGTCAGCAGCGAGTCCAAGGTATAGTCTATCGACCGCTCACGACTCTCTGTAGCCCATGCCGTACCGCTCAGAGGCGTCATTTGCTTAAATTCATTTGTCACGCCGATAGCATAGACATTGGCAGTGGACGTAAACTTAATCTCGGCATTGGCATTGGCGGTGAAGTGGTACTTAAACTGACCGTGACCGTCTGTTACCGTATGGGTGACATCGGTACCGGCTGCTTCGCTGACATCCTCTGCGTTGGATACGCTGTTTGGCTTTACACTGCTGTTGATATAGATGTAGTAGCCGCCATAGCCGGCACCCGGTGTCGGCACAATGATGGTACCGCCTCCCGTCAGTGTCAGTTTTCCGGATGCCCATGTCTGGTAGCCGCTGTTTACTGATTGGACTCCCTGACCACTGTTGACCACCTCGTCCTGCATGTCAAGCGTCAGCGAGTGGGCAGGAGTACTGTCGGTTGTCGGATTGGCATCGCTGGTGAGGCGGAAGCCCAAGCCTTTTGTCTCTTGCAAAAGACCTTGGGTGGAACGGTCATTATTCCACACACCAACACTGACCAGTTGTGCTCCTTCCACATAGTAGGATGCATAGCTGTTTTCATTGTAATTAGATGTCTGCACAGTCCTGAGATTGCCAGATTTGTTCCATGTATCGTGAGCACCGATATGTTCATTGGTTTTCTCGAAATACTTCGTAAAATCCCATGAATAGGGATAAGTCTGCTTCGGCGCCTGTCCGAAGGTAATGGTCCATGAGCGGCGATTGGCCACGTACTTCCTGTTCTGCGAGTAGCTGGTCAGCGTAATATGTACCTTTCCCCAACCGCCCAGATAAGTGAAGACTGCCTGGCCTGCATCGGTCGTCACAACGGTCATGGCCTGACCCTCTTGCTTCAGCGGTTCGTCAACATCGATGTCAAGGTCGATGGGCGCATTGGGGGCATTCTGGAATTCCTTGCTGAGGAAGGTGACGGTATGGCTGGCCGCATCGTCATTCCATATATAATGGTGGTTGGCCTGCGGAGCCTTTCCATTCGTGGCACCCCACTCCGCTTCCAGATAAGCCGGTGTGGTCGTATCATCATAGCCATTCAGCTGTTCAACCAATGAGGAATTGAAATCCCAATCTGGTGCATGTAAAATAATCTGCTGAATACTGATATAGATATTATCTGCTATCTCGAAAGTAACATCACCGTCTTCCGTTGCCTGGAACATATAGGTACTGGTACTGCGATTGCCTAAGTTATAATTGCAATTACCTATCTTATAGGTTCCTGTTATAGGCGTTCCGTCGAAATCACTCAAGTTGTGCATTAATATACGCTCTGCCATATCTTCCTTGTGACGTGTCCAGCGTACTTCCACCCACTGCCCCTTCTGCAACTTAGGAAGGGTAAACTTGCCACCACGCAGCAACATGATATTGCGGCAGTCGTAAGGCACAATAGCCACACCGCCATTATGATTCATCTCGACACCGAACTGCTTGTCAGAAGGCGACGAGAATATCTGCAAGCCTTCTGTTTCTGGAATGACCAAAGCATTCTGTCCACTAACCTGATTATTATAATAGTAAATGATAGAGGTATCGGTGTGTCCGCCTATCTTACGGGCAAACTTCCATTTGTGGCTTGCTGCATGGTCACCGGCATCGGTCGGCTCATCTATCGTCGGAGTAGCTGCCGATTTCCATTCCGTTGTCTTTGTGTCTCCTATATCGGATGTCCTCCATTCTGACAAACCGCCCGTAATGCCAAGCGTAGTACCATAGCCAGCCAATGAATCCACAGCCATATTATAGGCATCTTCCTCCAAATCCTCAGCAGTACTGTCCATGCCTTTTATCAGGTTGTGCTGGAAACGCCAGATATGCTCCTTATAAGCCACGGTCAGTGTGCCTTCGAGGTTATATGATGCACTATTATACTCGTAAGTAGCATATATGGGTATGACACCGCCTTTCTTGATATCGTAGAAACCTTCAATGCGAAGCGTTGTACTCGAAACACCACTTTCGTCGGCTGTTTTGGGGTCCACCTCAACATTCCCATCCGTATAGAACTTCAAGCTGAAAGCCGATGATTTAAGGTCGCCCATGATGCCTGCATACATCTGCTTCACCTTAAACTTGTGAGTGGTACCGCCACTTAAGGTTATTGTATATGATTCTGCATCGTTTGCTATGACGGGATTCAGTCCATCTGCCAACGTACCACCAGTAACTTCACAAGTAAAGGTTTTCACAATAGCACCTAAAGTTGCTTTCACCGAAACCGCTTGTACTCCATCTACCACCAGCGTACTCCCGTCGTCAATCCTAACCGACGGCAAAGGATTCACCAAAGAGAAGACTATTTTATCCTTTAACTCTGCCTCCGTCAATCCTGTTTTATCAAAATTCCCCAACGTAATTCTGTCTCTAAGATTGAACGACACCTCAGAACCGGTCACAGATGTTGTTGCGTTAGAGGAATTCATCTGAATAGCATAGGCTGTATATTCGCCCGTCTTACCTGCAAGGACACCGGTTCCACTACCTGATGCCCGTACCCGGAATTTACCATATTGTCCCGTGTTGGTAGAGAACACACCCGTGTTTGGGTCAATCGTGCCAATACCAGTCGGGTCTTCCTCTATCAGCGCGTAGGCTATCGTTGTTGCCCCTGCATTCATGACTATATTATCCAATGTTTCACCGGCTGGGTCGAAATAGGTTTCATTACCATATTTGAATGCCATATCAGCAGAGACCTTAATATAGCGGATGAAGAGCTCAAGGTTAAACGATGGGTTGCGCACAATGGCATAGCCATCGGTCTTGGCCAGGAAATACTGCGACTCGGCAGTACCGGAATTGACATAAAAATAAGTAACATCCTGATGGTCGAGAGTGGTAACGTTTTCTATTTCCATCTCAGAGAGAAGGTCATCGCTGTTTGCATTGATTTCTACCAACATTCCCTCACGAACAGGAATCTTGACTTCGCCGCCAGTATCGTGGGGTGAGGCATAAATACCAGTTCCTACACCACGCAGATGGAGGCATCCGTCGCCATAGCTCTTTGCCCACACCAGACGATGTAGATGGCGTGTCTGCAGGCTGAAGGCATGGGGCAGCGGCGCATTGTCATTAGCCTCATTCATCAGGATATAGTCGAAGTTGTCATTGTCACGGGTCAGCGTATAACCGTTGACGGTTCCACTCCATTCTATACCGGGGTTGGCGGTCTTAGCTTCTTCTGTCTCTGTGCGCCCGAATATGGTCTTATGGTCTGCATGACGATAGGGGCGGAAATCCCACATGCCGTCAACTATTCGCAGACGCACCGTACCTGTGATAGGTGAATAGTCGGCTTGATATGCTTCCAGCGGATTAACCGTCAGGGCTATCGTGATATATCCCTGGTCGGCAGTAGAGGACAGTGTCAGTTTGCCATTCAAAGCATCGTTGTTTGAATTCGTTATGCTGGCTCCATTCACATCGTTTACGATAGAGTAGGTTCCTCTGGTTTCATATTTGCTGGCAATGTCGGACTCGCCGGACAACGTGAAAGCAGTAGGCATATAAGAATCATTTACAAACAATACGTCGCCATCGGCTCCCACCGTATTGGAGTAGCCAAAGGTAAGCGAGCCCTGTTTACGATAAACCTTAATTTGCTTGATGGTGACGGTAGCAGTTCCTGTATTCTCAATGGTGACGGCACCACCACTGGCAGTTGTCAGGAACACCTCTCCATCGGCTAATGCTGTTTCTGGCGTCTGGGCTGTTCCCGTCAACGTAACGGTTCCGCCACTGGTGGTCAATTCAAACGACAGTCCGTTAGCTGCCGGAACAGTATATGTTTCCCCTACTTCCAGCGACAGGTTTGGCTCCTCCACATAGTCACGGCTGTAGAGACGAGTGGTAGTGGCCGCTGGGGCAAAATAGTCAGAACCAGCATAAGAGGCTGTTAAAGTTCCAACATTATTCCCGATGTGTACTTTATATTTATCGTAACTTGTCACCTTCCCTGAAGAGACTACGGCATTCTCTCCAAAGTGTATAAGTCCTTGCACTTCGCTATTGCTCCCCGACAATGACGACACATTATTCGTATCTAAAATAGGCTCTACTACTGTATTACCGTTTCTGAAGCCGTTATTAATGGCATCGTCACTATACTCAAAAGTAACATCCGCCATATCGACCTTAAAGGAATGAGGACTAAAGAAATAGATGTCGTTGTCCACATCACTGCCACTATAACCATACACGTAGTCTGCCGACCGCAGGTCAATAACACCAAGGTTATTGTTAAGAGTAGCACCATCAGAGTTATATGTGAAAGTAATAGCATTCAGATAGACTTGAATTTTGTTCTTTGTATTACTTGATGTGCTACCTATTAGCTTGATGACTATTTTACTCTTGTCGGCAGATTCCAAATCAGCCTGATTCCAGCTTTTTTCTGCATTTGGACTAACACTTTTCTCTACGCCATTGACACTTATGACAGGCAGAGAAGAAGGTTCGGTTTCTTTGTTTTCTGCTTTATTGCCAATATTCAAGGTTACACTTGTAATGGTTATTGGTCCACCAGAAGAAATTCGCGGTTCTATGGTAATTTGCCCGTTTTGCGAAGTATCGCCATTCGTTTCAGAGGCATTTCTCAACACAAAGATACCACCTCCTGTGTATTTTGCGCCATCACCGCCGCCAAAAGTCAATTTGAAATTAGGAATGTCGCGGTCT
Source organism: Prevotella sp. (assembly GCA_017459445.1). Taxonomy (GTDB): domain Bacteria; phylum Bacteroidota; class Bacteroidia; order Bacteroidales; family Bacteroidaceae; genus Prevotella. The sequence goes on from JAFUDJ010000005.1 coordinate 19,486, forward strand.
AATTGCTTTCGGTTTGAATTTGTTTCCGGATTAAAGAGTAATGACTGGTCTATGAGACTAATAGTGGTTCCTTCCCTTTCGGCGAAAGTGAAGTTATTAAGGCACAATGAAGAATAAGCGTCATTGCAGGCATAAGATAAATCACCAGAAACAGCGCCGTTTTTCTTCATTACTCCTGTCTCAGCATAAACATAGTAGGTCTTACCCTTCATCAAAAGCGTATTAAAAGCATAATTCTTCCAACTACCGGTTACTTCTGAACTATTAATACGCTCCAACACGTCACCAGCAGAGTCAGCTAATCGAATACCATTACGAGTTCCTCCGTCGGCAGTGACATAGGCATAGATGGTTAGTTGTCCGTTTTCCTTGGGTTTAATCGTATAAAAGGTACCTTGCGTAGGAATTCCGTCCTTACCTCCTGTGCCACCCAGTGAGGCATGCCATTGGTTGTTGTCTCGAATACAGTGAGCTGCGCCCCCATCCACATATTGTGTTTCTGTGCTATTACCATACTCAATGCCTATGGTTGTTCCTTCGGAATTATCTATATAGCCTGTGCCGCTAAGTGTATAAGTTTCTGTCTTTGCAGATAGGGTATATGTTCCTGTAGCCAATGCCTCAGTATTTACCGTAAGAGTATAAGTTGCCGTTGCGTTTATTGCTCGTGAGCCCCGTGGCTTAGCAGCTTCAGTATTAGTCATCAGTTCTGCGGTAATGACAGCCGTTCCATTATGCTGAGCGGTAATAGCTCCTGTCGTTTCATTGACTGTTGCCACACCTAAGTTCTCTGAATAGTAACGAACAACATAGTCGTCTGCATCTTCTGTATCACCATCGCCGTTCGAATCCATCAGGAAGTGATTAATCAACGTTGGCGTTGTGGATGTACCATTTCCAGGGGAAAAGGCAAAAATGGCTTGCGCTAAAACGTAGTCAAGTGCATAGCTGTCACTACCACCTTGCACTTGGACAGGTGTGTTGGCGGGCACTTGAATTGGGGAACTCCATTCCTCATTCCACATACCATTACCCGTATGGGAGAAGACCACATTACCCCCGACACGGAATTTAAAAGTTGTAGAGGTATTGGCGTAAGATGCTGCTGCCAAATAATAACAACCCTCTGGCAGAGTAAAGGCATTGATATACTCAGTCGCTTTTCCACCTTGCGTATTTGAACAACGTATGTAGTGATAATTATTGCCTACGACTGGAGTCATAAAATCTTCTGCCTCCCTAAAGGCATAAACATCAGCAATAGCAGCAGTATAGGGTATTGTCGCTGTCTTATTGTCAGTATCAAGTGTAACAGGCAGGCCATAATGGGGGTTAGAATCCTGTCTGTCAGCTCTGTACAGCGTTGTTCCACTGAGAATATAGCGGTGGTAGGGAACTGTCACAATGGCACTGGGACCGTCTTTATCGGTGGCAATAGTTTGAGTACCTATATCCCCAGAGGTATTAACTGTATAGGAATAGCGCGTCTCCGTCATGGTGATGGACTTCAGTGTCTGGTGAGTATCATCCAACGAACCCGTTTTCAAATATCCCATCTTAATAGCGGCAAAATCCAAGTCGTTCACGGTGCCTGTACCATTTACCGTTCCTGCTCTGGGCATAGTGACAGTATAATCTACAGCACCTGTAGCCTGAATAATAGTAATGGTAAACGTCCAGTCCTTGTCATTACGAACATCGCTATTGTCTCCTCCGCCACTGGTTATCAGTGTCTCTGCACCGTCTATCACTATTGAGCCCTGCTGTCCCTGTCCATAGGCACGAAATTCTATATTACCAAACGAAAGATAGTTGTAAGCATCATTGCGTCCAAGTGACGACCCCGTATTCCATGTTCCCGTAATAATCAACTTTGAGGTTGAATACACATCTACTGGCCTCTGATATTCATACGACGCATTACCGCCAGAAGTTTTCAGACCACCATCAATGACAATTCCCGTTCCTGCCAGATTAGCGGTCCAGTCAGATAAATCTGCTGCAGACCAGACCGTACCATTTCCACGCTCATATATTTTTGTATTCTCTGCCCACACCTCATTCACGCTGCCTCCCATAAGGATGCAGAGGAGCAGGAGGCAGAGCCTGCTTGTTGCTGTTATGCTGTTATGTCGTTGTCTGTTCATCATGCTTTTATATTGTTATCTTCTGCGACTCAGCGACTCGCTGGCACTGGTGCCGTGCTCGATGAGTTCGCTGATGTTCACGGGCTCACCCTGCCAGTCTTCGGCTGTGACGTTGAGGTTGACGGTATGCAGGCCGATGACGAGGTTCAGGTAGTATTTGACGCCGGCCACAAAGGTCAGCGTGCCGAGGTCGATGGTGGTCTCACGGTCTTCGGCGACATAGGAGCCAGAGGTCGTCTTGCCGCTGACGCACCAGTAGAGCTTCAGCTGATAGCTCTGCGCCGTGGCATCGGGGATGACAAAGAACAGCTGCTCGGCTCCCGTCGTGGCATGGGGGGCAATCAACAGCTGTTGCGGCTCTTGCGTGACGCCGGAAATTGTGCCCGTCATAATAATAGCCTCTGCCTTTGTCGCATCGGTAGCGTCAGCGGTATAGACATTACCTGCAAAAGGATGCCGCATGCTGGCTACTATCTGTGCATTCGGCACGGTGAGGGTCTTTTCGGCCTGTGTACCGTCTGTCCACAGCGGGGTGTTCTTGGTCGTGTTCTTCAGGTGAAGGATTCCTTGTTCGTAGAACATGTCGGCGGCAGTCTTTCCCGTCAGCTCCACTTTCTTGATGGTCAGCTTATAGTCACCATCCGCCCCCAGCAGGTTGGCCACTTCCGACTTGTCTGTCAGGTCGTCCTTGTCGTTCTGCTTGTCAATCATGGCCTGTACGTGGATGCCGATGGCAGCCAGCGCATGGCGGAAGGTGAAGAGCACGGGGCCGCCGGTAGCAGCCAGCGTTGCACCCGTCCAAGGCAGGCCCGTCGAGCCATTCACGCCCCACAGCAGGTCGACGCCATCCTGCGGCTCGGTGGCGATGGTATAGGTGACGGTGGGGTCGCCGGTGGTGCCCCCGATGGCGGTGATGCCTGACGCTGTTAGGCTTGCACTGCTTACATACGGCGCATAGGCAAAGAGGTCGATGGCCTTATCGTTGGCATGCTCTTTCCAGTATCTGAATGTTCCGCCGTTGTATATCCAGCTGCCGGGATAGGCAAACACGGTGCCGGGGTTCTCGGCTGGCGTCGGCCCGTTGTAGGTGACTGGCTCGTTCTGCCAGTCTGTCCAGCCCGTGACGGCTGTCTCTATTTTTGAAAACACGCCGAAGCCATAGCCGCTGCTTGCCAGCACACTATAGTCGATGGTGCCTGTAGCACCGCTGCGGGTGATGCCGCCGTCAACGGCCGCTGTCAACGTGATGGGTACCGACTGTTCCGGCACCTCGGTCGTTGTGCTGTCGGTGCCGCATGCCGTCAGCAGCGTGGCTGCCAGCAGCATGGCCGTCAACAGCATCGTCTGGCTTTTAATATATCGTTGCTCGTTTTTCACTTTTCACTTCTCGTTATTTTCACTTTTCACTTACTTTATCTCTACCTCGTGGTTCATGCCGATGGTCAGGTTTACCGTCTTCATGACACCCTTTTCAAGAACTATATCCTTGCTTACTTCTTCGTCGCCATAGCCGTCGCTATGAAACTTGAAGGACACCGTTATCGTCGGACCGGGAATCTGCATATAGTAGAAGTTGGCGGGAAAGGCGATGACCCCTCCATTGGGAATGGTCGTTGAGACCCCAAGCATTTCTGAGAGGGTTGGCTCGGTACTGCTATTAAATGCTTTCTCCTCAGCAACGGCAGTAGTTGTCAGGTTACTCCATTCTCCATTTATCAGTGACAACTTTCCCTCAGTATGCCGCAGTCCCTTGAATTTCACTTCTTTCAGGGTTATCGGTTGGCCGTAGTTGTTAGTGACAGAGCCGACAGCCAGCTTGCCCAAGGCATGCTTGAAGTTCAGGTGTATCGTACCGTCGGTCGTCACCTCATCCTCGGCCCACAGCAGGTCGATGGTATTCTGGTGTTCCGGCTTAAAGGTCAGGCTGGTGGAGCTAACCGACATAATACTTTCCGACGACTTAGGCGTAGACTCATAGGGGGCATAGGCTGTAAAGTCCATATCGACAGATACAAACAAAATGCCTGTCTCGCCACTGCCACGGGTAATGGTGTGGCTACCTTCTCCAACATTCTTGATGGTGTAGACACGGCCGTTTGCTATCTCCGTCACTTTATAGACCTTGGGACTGATGTCCGTTGAACCGTCTATAGCCAGTTCTGTATCATCAAACTTGATGGTATTGTTCTTTGTGGCATCGTTTGATGTCGACTGCACAATGGTCACCTTGGTCGTGTTACCGTCTGTAGCACCGGAAGTCCACGTAATGGTTGCCGGATTGCCGCCACCACTTTCCATCTTCAGCCCTTGTGCATAAGTAATTCCCTGATAGGTACAATCCTTGAATTTTGTATTATAGCTATATGTCCCGCTCAGCGCAAACTTTCCCGCTTTCGATTCCTTCATATCCCCATTGAACGACACGCTGTACTTCACCACGTTGTCAGGCCAAAGCATGACCGGAATATCATCGGTGCCATAGGCCCAACGTCCGTTTGCCGCATCCCACGTCACCTGCTTATTGGTAAAGGCGATTCGAGTGCAATAGAGCCCGAAGCCCTCACCGTTTTGGGCTGGATTGTGAGCAGCCTTCAGCCCCTCCAGCGTCTCACCGCTGCGGGTGATGCCGACGGTCTCGCCCTGCCAGTTCTGCTCGTTGGCAGCAAGGGTGATGGTGCTCGCCGGGTGTTGCGTGCTCGCCGGGTGTTGCGTGCCGGACTGCTGTGCAGTCTGGCCCTCGCTTACGTCCTCCGCCGCACATCCCCAGCAGAGCAGCGCCCCTATTGCCATGCCTATTGTATATCGTATGTGTCTCATGCTTGTTGCTGTTCTTGTTGTTTTATTCCACGTCATACTCCTTGGTCACCGTCACCCAGTCGACCACCTCCGGGTTCAGCGTGATGGGCGTGTCCCAGCCGTCCACCATGCTCACCTCGAACTTCACCGTGGTGAGTCCCGGCTGCAGGCGCAGCTTGTATTTCTTGTTCGGCTCGAAGGCAAAGGTCTGCAGCGTAGCCGTCACGTCGTTCTTCACTATCGAGAAGTATTTCGGGTATCCCTCTTTCGGCAGTTCCAGCCGCTCGTCGTAGGTGATGACGTAGTACACCATGTGCACCGTCATCTTCTTCGACGAGTTCTCAGGCAGAGCCAGATAGTCCTTGTTGGGCAGCACCATGTAGTAGTATTCGCCACGGTCCAGCAGCGGCACCTCCTCATGGCTCACTCCCTTGGGCAGCGCCTTGAACAGCGCCAGCGCATCGTCGGCACCGGCACCGTCGTCCAGATGGAGGAAGCTGGCCGCCATGGTGGCAGCGCTGGTGTCGTCCCAGCGCTTCTTCTCCGTACCGTCGACGTAGGTATTGCTGATGGTGCTGTTCACGGCGGCACCGTCCACCGTGATATTCCCCGGCCTGCTGGTGTTCATCTCCCAGTACGGCACAGTGGCGTCGTCAGGGCGCGGCGCAAAGTACATATTGCCCTCCTCGAACAGCGGCGACACCTCCACTTTGTCCACCAGGATATGGGTGTACATGTCGCGGTCGTCGGAATAGTGGATGTCGTCGTCATCGTTGTCGGCATGGTCGAACAAGCCCTGCACCGTGATGGTAAACAGCGACTGCGCATGCTTGAACAGCAGGTTCACGCGGCCGTTCACGTAGCCGTAGCCCGCATCGTCCATCTTATAGCAGTTCGGCTTGCCGGCCCACAGCAGGTCGACGTTGTCGTCAGGGTCGTAGGGGAAGGTGCTGTTGGTGCGGTAGGTCAGGTACGAGCCCTTGTCGTCTCCTGTGCCCTTGCCCGCTGCCGCCGTGTTGTCGGTCATGTAAATGATGCCGTCTGCCGCAGCCTTCTCCTCTTCAGTGCTCGGCAACTCGGCTGCCGCGATATACGGCGCATAGCCGAAGAAGCTCACATAGCTATGCTCCTGCGAACCCATGGCGCCGTCCTTGTCGGCCTCGCGGTTGTCGTTGGGCCAGTATTTCACGGGGGTGTATGTCCACTTGTCGTCACTGTACTCCACCTGCTGGTTCCACATGAAGTTATACGGCACGGCACCATTGCCGGCTGCGTCGTAGTCGAACGTGCTGCTGCCCGTATAGTGGGCAAACACGCCGAACGAAGTAGCCCGCAGCTTGCTGTTGTCCATCACGCCCCACGTGGCGTCGGGATAGGTGGCACGCGTGCCTTCCGCCGTTCGCTGCAAGTAGGAGTCGAATGTCACGGCCACGTCGGCAGCGGGCTCGACCGCACCGGGGGCGCTGTCGGTCACGTCGCTCGACGTACAGCCGACGGCCAACAGCCAGCAGCCGATGGCCAGCAACAGGTGTGTATATCGTCTTTTCAAGAGAGCTGTCATCTGTTTTTATACTATTTTACGGTGCAAAAGTACAAAAAAATATAAGAAACGACAAAGATTTTGTATATATTTTACACGCGCGCGAGATTTTTACCACTTAAAAACAATACCTTTGAGCCAAGAATGAGCCAACCATTCCTCATTCCCGGCACAATAACACCATGCTAACCTCCATCCAATACAACATCAGGCTAAGCCGCAACGGATACGTCGACCGACACGGACAGCGGCTCGTCGTCGTAGAACTGTACCAGCCCGGACAGCGCCGCACACTCAACACCCGTATCCACGTCAGTCCCGCCGACTTCCACGGCGGACGCATACAGCCGTCACACCCCGACCACGACCTGCTGAACCGACAGCTGCGACGCATCATCCGACGACTCATGGAGCTGGAAGACGAGATGCTCGACGCCCGACAGGAGCCGACACCACAGCGCGTCGCCGACGCCTACCGCCACCACCAGACGCGCTCCGCCACCATCGCCGAGTGGGCACAGGCCGTCATAGCGCCCTCCGGCCGCAAGCGCGTCACCAAAGACTGCTACCACACGCTGTGCCGCTCGCTGGAACTGTTCCAGCCGCGACTCTGCATCCGCGACATCAACCACGACATACTGGTACGCTTCCAAGACTGGATGCGCAACGAACGCCACCTCTGCGACAACACTATCTCCCTGCGACTGAAAGCCCTGCGCTGCCTCGTCAGCGAAGCCATCAAGCGCGACATCCTACGTCCCGACGAAGACCCCTTCCGCCACATCCGCATACCCGAAATCAAAGCCCGCCGCGAGCACCTCACCGAACAGGAGCTGCAAGTCCTCGAAAGCGCCGTGCTGCCCAACAGCCACCTGTGCCATGTCCGCGACGCCTTCCTCTTCTGCTGCTACACCGGACTCCGCTGGTCCGACTTCCGCCGCCTCACCAGCGCCAACCTACAGTCCCCCACCCTCCTCGTCCTCCGCCAACAAAAGACCGGCCAGCCCCTCCACATCCCCCTCGACACCCTCTGGAACGGCCGCCCCCTACTCCTCATCCAGCGTTACAACACCCTCGACCGGCTCGCCGCCATAGGCAGCAACACCCGTTGCAACCGAGCCCTGCGCCACATCGCCCACCTTGCCGGCCTCTCCAAGCACCTCCACTGGCACCTCGCCCGCCACACCTGCGGCACCCTCCTCAACCAGCGCGGCCTCCGCATGCAGGAAATCCAGTACATCCTCGGCCACCAGCGCCAGTCCACCACCGAGCGCCACTATGCCGAAACCCTCTACTCACAAGTCCTCCACTCCCTCCAACAAGCCTTCCCATGAATTCGTTCGGGACGTACATGGGACGCGCAACGAATGTTACCCGTGCCTATGGTGACGGCACCTACACAGGTGGTGGTATCACGAACATTGGAAAGACTGGTGGTAATGAGCTGTCTAAGGCAGAATTCGGTGTGTTCGGCTATTTCACCGGTACGCAGAATTGGAGTGCATGGACAAAGGCTGCTCCTAACTTCATGTATAATCAGGAGTTGAAGTATGATGGTACGAAATGGTACTATGAACCTGTAAAGTATTGGCCTAATGGAACAGACGCTGCCAATACCGCTGACAATCCCTCCAATACTGCCACAGAATCTCTCACACAGTATCTGAGCTTCTATGCGTATGCACCTTATCATACACTAACTACGACCGAATATTCAACAGGTGATACCTCTATTGGTGGCGACCTGCCTACATCGCCAGCTGTTACAAAAGCAATGACGACAGGTGAAACTTTTGGTATCGTAGCAATGTCGAAAAACGATGAAACTACAGACATGCAGGTGAAGTATATACTGAACAACGCTCAGGAAGACCAAGCTGTTGATTTGTTGTGGGGTCTGCGCGGACAGACCACTTATAAAGAGACCGATGCCGTAAACAATTCTGTTGAGAAACTTGGTACTCTCTACAACACCGACCTGACCAAGCAAACTGTGGACGAAAAGGTTAAGTTCCTCTTCAAGCACGCATTGGCTCGCATTGGTGGTAGCACCTCAACAACAAGTTCTGCAAGCGGCAATCAGGTTTGCGGTCTGAAGGTGGTTCTGGATGTAGACGGCAACAGCACAAATTCAGGTGTTGGTATCGACAACCAGAACAATTACCTGAATAGCAACTTCGACAACACCAAGACACTCGTTACGATTCAGTCGGTTAATATCCGCGATAAGTACACTTACTCGCATGAGTCTACAAGTACTATCGCAGAAACAGAAAGTGACTTCCTGACAGATGGTTGGTTTGACGTAATGACTGGCACATGGACAAAGACAGAAAAAGTCGAAAGCCACACAACAGATAGCCATGGTGCCACATATAAAGTACTGGCAGATAATGCAACAACAGGTTATAACCTCAACAAGGACATCAAAGAGCCCAGTGGCAATGATGTTTCAGCTATTATCAAGAGCGACAAAACCGTTTGGGAGCCTACTGGCGATGAGCCTACTGGCGTAACTACTGGCACTCCTAAGAATGTTTACGACAATGAGGATATTCCTGGTCTGCTGCTGATTCCTGGCGCAAATACTGGCGGTAACACTATCTATGTAACCGTTGACTATTTCGTACGCACGGCTGACCCCAACCTCTCTACGGGTTACACGACAGTTCGTCAGATTATTACTAACAAGGTGCAGCTGGATGGCTCGCTGCTCAATCCCAACCAGTACTACACTATTGTGATGCATCTTGGTTTGACCTCTGTCAAGTTCGAAGCTAAGGTTGCCGACTGGTCAGCTGGTGTTAACGAGGAATACAATGAGGATGGCACAGAGGTTAATCCCGGCGATGAAAACGACAGAACTATCTGGCTGCCTTCTAACGTTGTTAGTTCTACTGTTGTGACCGCGAGCAGCAATATCGTTACTAAGGGTACAGATGACAAGGACATCAATATTGCCACCGCAGGAACAGGTACTATATTCGATGTTACTGGCTTGACAGCAGGCAATGATTACGAAATCACGGGCCTTGCTTCTCCTGCAACATATGCCGTGCTTGCTGGTGGAAACGATGTCACAAAGAAGCTGACCAGCACTACGTTGTCGCTCCAAGTCAATGGTCTCACCTCAAATGCAGGTAGCCTGACGAACAATACGACAACTGTAACTATCACAGAGAAAAATAGCGGTAGCACAGTCAGTACGACTAAAGTTGACATTATTCAGGCTGCTGATGAAGCTGAGTTGACAGTAAATGCCACCAAGACTGATGTCGTGGCAGCTGGTGAAGCAATCAACTTGACTATCCAGAAAACAACGGGAAGCGAAGACAAGAAGAGTGAAGCAACTGTAACTGTAGTTGATGAAACAGGCACAACGCCCTCTGGTCTGATAATCGCAACTGGCAATGAGTCTATTACCTTCCCTGCAAACAACTCGTCAAAGACCAAGACTTATACTGCTACTATCACAGTTGGTAATGTAACAAAGACACTCACATTCACGCAAGCAGCGCATGATGTTACATTGACAGCAACACCTAATAGCGGTTTGAGTGCAACAAAGGGTGCAGGCAGCAAAGTTGTTCTCGCTGTTAATGATGGTGCTGGAGCTATCAACCTGAGTTCTGTTGAGAATACCAGTACAATCACTGTTACCAAGCCGACTGATGTTGATGTGACAAACGATTGCACCATCACAAAGACTACAACAGGTGCAACCATTATCTTACCGGCAAATGCTACATCATCAGCAATCACCTATACTATCAAGGTGAAAGTAAATAACGCTACTGAAGCCACAATAGACGTTATTCAAGTCGCTGGTGCATAAGCATACGCTATCTGCATCCGGTTAGATTTAGCAATCTGACCGCAGCAAATATCGCATTTGCAATGCGAAACCAATTCCCGCCTTACCGTGCAGCCAAGGCCCGGCAGGGCGGGTTTTTCTTTTGAATTGTTTGGCGGTATCGGAATTAATGCTTAACTTTGCAAGCACGATAAATCCATGGACGAAGACGGGAAAATACGCGCAGAGAAGAAGCCGTCGATGAAACGGCGGATGACGGAGCATGACTACACGGAGCGTAACATATACATGCTGACGCTGGTCGTGGAGGGGAGGCAGGCGCTGCTTGGGCATGTCGTCGGACGAGGGGATGCTGCTGCCGACAGTCCTGAAGCCCCGCGCTTTGTGCCGTCGCCACTTGGCGTGCTGGTAAGCAGCGAGGTAGAGCATATCAGCGAGCATTATCCGCAGATTAGGGTGCTGGGACGGCAGCTGATGCCGGACCACCTGCATATCATCCTCTTTGTCACGGAACAGCTGCCGCAGCCCTTGGGGCGGGTGGTCAACGGATTTAAGGTGGGATGCCGGAGAGCTATGCGGGGGCTGGCGCAGGGGGGATTTACCGCGCCGCAAAGCGGCACGGCACACGACACCGCAGGACAGCACGAGGCGGGAAGCGGAGAAAGCGGCACGGCACGCGACACCACGAAACGGCACGAGGCGGGAAGCGGAGAAAGCGGCACGGCACGCGACACCGCAGAACGGCACGAGGCGGGAAGCGGAGAAAGCGGCACGGCACACGACACCACAGAACGGCACGAGGCGGGAAGCGGCGCTGGCATTGGGAGTAGGGATAACGGCGGCGCTTCCAGCGATGGCAGGGATGGCGGCGCTTCCAATGGCGGCAGGGATAATGGCGCTTCCAGTGATAGCAGGGATGGCGGCGGTGTTGGGTGCCGTGCCGCTTTGCGGCAGGGAGTGGGCGTCTTGTTTGAGCGGGGCTATAACGACCGCATTCTCTACGGCAAGGGGCAGCTACAGGCCATGCTTGACTATATCCACGACAACCCGCGCCGCCTGCTTGTCAAGCGGCAGCATCCGGAGTTTTTCCATCTTCATACTTTTTCGCTTAATGGCATCTCTTTTCAGGCTGTGGGTAATATGCGGCTGATGGATGCTCCACGGCGCCTCGTCGTACGCTGCTCCCGCCGGGCGACGTATGCAGAGATTGCCGAACTGACGGCGCGGCTGATGGCTGCCGCCGAGGAGGGTGCCATCCCCGTATCGCCTTTTATCAGCCCCGGCGAGCGCCAGATAGAGCTGGCCCTGCTGAAGGCCGGCATGCCTTTTATCCGTCTCACCGACAATGGCTTTCCTCCTTATTATAAGCCCTATGGTCGTTATTTTGAGGCTTGCGCCTGCGGACAGCTACTTTTGCTGTCGCCATTTCCCTACAGCACCCAGCGCACTATGCTCAGCAGGCAGCAGTGCCTATGGCTTAACAGCGTGGCCGAGCAGCTGAGTGCCGCCGCCGATGGCCGGCCTGCCGTTACTTGATAGCTATCCTATAGCCCAGCGTCAGGCAGAGGACGTTGGTTTTCCAGTTGGCTCCCAGGTTGTTCATGGCCCGGACGTCGCAGTAGTCGGTCAGGCCGAAGCTATAGCGCACGTCGAGCGACAGGCGGCTGACGTCGAGCGACAGGCCCACGGGTATGGACAGGCCCACGGTCTTGAGCGAGTTCAGGATGTCTTCCGATTCGCCGTGGTATTTCTGGCGCGCGCTGATAAGGCCGTCCACCTGCAGCCCCGTCTTCAGCGCCAGGCCCGGCAGCAGGTATACGTTTACCATCAGTGGCATGTTGAACATGTGCAGGTGTACATACATCGTGCCGTCCATCTTCTGGTCGCCGTAATAGATTTCGCCGCTTTCGCCGTTGCCGTCGTAGGCATAGCCCTGGTTAGAATAGAACACACCCGCCGACAGGCCGATGCACCGGTTTACCAGACACTCCACGTCGGCTCCCGCCGTCAGTCCCCATTTGCGTTTGGTCTTCATGTCGCCCCGTTCCACGTTCTTCCCGTCGTCAGTCGTCTCATACCATTTCAGTCCTGTCACGTCCGACGAGTTGACGCCCACGCGGGGTGTCACCGTCCATTTGCCTTGCCGGCTCTGTGCTGTCGCGCCGATGGCCACGACCGTCACGGCCATCATGATAGTCAGTATTCTTTTCAAGCTTTTCATGGCTGCAAAGGTACGAATAAGCGAGCACAATGCCAAATTTATTTGGGCATTTTCGAGCGCGAGTACTTTCGAGCAAAGCTCAAAGGTACGAATAAGCGAGCACAATGCCAAATTTATTTGGGCATTTTCACACCTGTTTCCGTTTTAGCCAGAATGCCAGCGCCGAGCGCAGGCCGATGTACTTCAGATAGCCGGAGCGCAGCGCCCTCCAGAAGACGGCAGGCTTCTCGCGCAGCGGAATCAGGTGGCCCGTATAGAAGACTTTCTCCAGCGTATAGCGGGCAAACTTCCGCGTGAAGGGCGAGTCTTGGAATTTGAACAGCTCGTCGAAGACGGTCATATAACAGTTTAGGTTCCGCTGGCTGTAGCCCTTCCCCACGGTGGACGACGGCCTTACCCTGTGTCTGACGAACCGCCGGGCGATGTAGAAGATGCTGTCGGTTGGCAGCAACAGGCGTACCGTAAACAGCTCGTCCTCGTGGATGATGCCACGGTAGAAGTCCAGCCGGAGGCGTTTAAGATAGTCGGCCTTGATGAACTGCAGCCATACCACGGCGCTGTGCTTCTCCGTGTCCATCAGCAGGTTCATCAGCTCTTCACCCCCATAGCGCCGTCCCTCGTGGAGGATGCCGGCGCGGTCGTAGTCCCACGGCAGCGGCCGGGCCCCCCGCTCATAGAAGACGTCGGCGTCGAACAGGCAGACGTCGGCATCGTGCTGCCGGGCCGTAGCATAGCATATCTCCAAGGCACGGGTGTCGACGACGTCGTCAGAGTCCATGAAGTACAGGTATTCCCCGCTGCAAAGCGCCATTCCCGTGTTGCGGGCCCCCGACTGTCCCTGGTTCTCCTGGTTGACATACCTCACGCGCCGGTCGCGCTTCTGATACTCCTTCAGGATGTCCTCGCTATTGTCCGTCGACCCGTCGTTCACGGCTATGATTTCTATGTCCTGCAAGCTTTGGTTCACCAACGACTCCAGGGCCTCCCTGAGGTAAGGCCCTACGTTGTACACCGGCACTATCACGCTAACTTTCACCATGAGGTCACTATTTCCGATACCGCCAAACAATTCAAAAGATAGAATCAGAGAAACATCCTTGGGTTTACAGGATAACACGAATCGGTTTTGCCTATCGTGGCAACCGCCTTACTTCAGTAGGCCGAAAGACCTGAATGCCGGGCATCATGCGATAGTCCTTGTAGTTATTGGTCACGACAATGCGGCACTTCTGCTTCTTTGCCAATACATACTGCACATTGTCCTCAATATCGGCACCCGTCTCCACAAGGGCGGCATCGACGTCTTTGCCAGTGAAGTCGATGACCACAAAGCGATGTTGCAGGTCGTGGACGATGTCGGTAATCTCCTCGTTAGTATGCTTCTTCTGATAGGTAGAGATGAGTTGTGCCACGCTGAGCGTTGAGATGTAGAGCCGCTTGCCCGTGAGGGAGTACAGGTAGTGCAGACATTCGGCATCCTTCTGGAATCTGGCATTGCCGCTGTAGCCTCCCACAAGTACGTTGGTATCCACAAAGATGTGATTCTCCGACAAACCAAGTTGCGAGGCCGTATGCGGGCCTAAGATTTTACCTTTTCTCGTCATAGCTTGTCAGAATGCCAAGTGTGGGAACTGTTTCTTCTCCTCTTCGGTCAGCGTGTCAACCCAACTGGCCATCCAGACTCCTACGAGGGAATCGACAAGTTGCTTACGTGTCAGTCCGTTTTTCTTCAGGAGCAGTTCGAGCACGCCCTTACGCTCCTTCTCAATCTGTTTGTCTCTTTCGCTCATTGTATTGCAGTATTATATGGTTATGCCTGCAAAGTTAAGCATTAATTCCGATACCGCCAAACAATTCAAAAGAAAACCTCCCCGCAGCGAATTCGTGCGGGGAGGATTGTAAGTGAGGTTTGTTTCTGCGATTCGGAAGAGAATCAGAGAGTCTCTGGGTTTACTAACCAGTCTTGTTCTTTTAAATAGAATTCAAACCTGAGCCATTGCTGGCATCCTGTCTCACCTTTTTTGTTCTACAACTTACAATGACCGGACGCGGGATGTTGGGATTACCAAGACCGATACGGTTAATTGATGGAACCTGTTTAAATTTCCTTGTCTCCATAATTTGTGGTGTTGTTAATAATTTCCCTGCAAAGTTAAGCATAAAAGAGTCTATAGATACACAAGGTAACCCCCAAACAACCATCTGGATTATTGTGGTATCTTCCTAATCTTGGTAGGGCGGATGACCTCTATGCCCTGTAGGAAACGGTAGTCCTTGTAGTTGTTAGTTACAACTATCAGGCATTTCTGCTTTTTTGCCAGCACGAATTGAACGTTGTCCTCAATGTCGGCACCAGTCTCTCTAAGGGCTGTGTCTATGTCTTTTGCAGTGAAGTCGATGATGTTGAAACGGTGTTGTAGGTCGCGCACCACGCTGGTTATCTCCTCGTTCGATTTCTTTTTCTGATAGACAGAAATCAGCTGTGCCACGCTGAGCGACGAAATGTAGAGCCGCTTACCCGTCAAGGAGAAAAGATAGCGCAAACAGTCATCGTCTTTTTGGAATCGGGCATCACCGCTGTAGCCGCCCACAAGGACGTTTGTGTCCACGAAGATGTGGTTGGGGTTGAAGGCCAAGGCACGTTTCGTCATAGGTCAGAACGCAAGATTAGGAAATTGAGCTTTCTCCTCCTCGGTGAGTTCATCCACCTTGCCGGCCATCCAAACGCCAAGCAGGAAATCTACGAGTTCCTTGCGCGTCAGTCCATTCTTCACGAGCAGCAGTTCAAGTACACCCCTGCGCTCCTTCTCCACTTGTTTCTGTTTTTCGCTCATTGTATTGCAGTATTATATGGTTATGCCTGCAAAGTTAAGCATTAATTCCGATACCGCCAAACAATTCAAAAGAAATCCTCCCCGGAGCGAATTCGTGCGGGGAGGATTGTAAGTGGGGTTTGTTCCTGTGATTCGGAAGAGAATCAGAGAAACGTCCCTGGATGTACAGAGCTGGCTAAAGCCCAAACTCCTTTTTTTCTTGCCGTCCCGTCCACAGGAAAAAAATGGTTAGGAATGCGACGACTGCCGCCATAAATATCACTACTGCCTCCATAATTTTATACCTTTTTTGTAAAGTTCATAGCCTATGAGATAACACGAGATGGCCACAATCGTTCCAAGACCAAACACAATCCACGGATTTATCGTGCCTGCAAAGTTAAGCATTAATTCCGATACCGCCAAACAATTCAAAAGAAAACCCGCCCTGCCGGGCCTTGGCTGGCCGGTAGGCCGGGAGTCGGTTTCAGTAGTCGAATTGGAGCAGGAATTCTTCTGCCGTCATGAACGGCATGTCGCAAAACGAATGAAAATCCTTTTTGTTGTTTGTTACAATGATATCACAACCTGCCGCCTTAGCACACTGGAATTGTAGCATGTCCTCAAAATCACTTACTTCAAAAGACAGGCCAGAATCCAGCTGAAAAGCATCACAGGGCAGAACTATGACGGGCTTACGCATCATACGCATCAATTCATATCTTTCCGTATTAGGATGATGACGCAAAATATATCCCATATTTGCGTAGGAGAGATATGAGGCAAACAACTCTATTAAATGCTCCCTGCCAAGTTCCAGAATAGAACCGGCATAGTCTGCCCCCTTACGGTCAAGACCAAAGTCAAGCAAGATGTTGGTGTCGAGAAAAACCTTTGTCATAAATCGAGAATGTATTGCGTACGTTCATCCTGCATCTCGCTGTCCGTCAACTTCATACAACCGCGCAACTGTTCTATCTCTGGGGATATTTTCAGATTTTTGTATTTCTCACGGATAACTTCTGCAGTCGTCCTCTGCGCTGTCTGTGCCGATTTTTCCAAGGATTCTGTCAGAAAAGCCACTACCACCATTTTTTGTTCGCGGCTCATTGACTCCATTAGCCCCATATACGGAGCCATCGGGGTAGACTTAACCTTTAATGCTGTTGCTGTCATATGGTAAATGTGTATTATATTCTGTGCCTGCAAAGTTAAGCATTAATTCCGATACTGCCAAACAATTCAAAAGAAATCCTCCCCGCAGCGAATTCGTGCGGGGAGGATTGTAAGTGGGGTTTGTTCCTGTGATTCGGAAGTGAATCAGAGAAACGGCTGTTGGTTTACTTAAGGTGCTGTAGGCAAAGTAACGGTTGTTGTAGCCGTTGCTCCACTTGCAGTATGTGTAACAGTAACTGTGTAGGTCTGGCCAGGAGTACCAGTGACCGTAATGGTCTGAGCTGAATGAGTTTCTGCGCCTTTACCATCACCACCAGTAACCGACACGGTATATCCCTCCGTTACATTCTGTTCATCGCCATTCTTAACAGTAACCGTAGCAATAGAAGCTGTCAGATTGAGGGCAAAACCAGCCTGCTCAAGAGTTATCGGGGTGGTAATGGTGTTGCCATTGACCACGGTAGTCACATTGACGGTAGCTGTTCTTTTTGATGTAGTAGTATTGGCGGCTGCAGTAAGTTTACCATCTGCATCTATTGTCAGCCAATCAGCTGTGCCGACTTTAGCGAGAGTGTACTTGCCTGCGGCAGCTGTTGTATCATAAGAGAGGTCTGTGCTGTTCATGCTGACGGTCAGCGTGATGTCACCACCCTTTGCAGCATAAGATGCAGTAGACTTTGAAATGCTCCATGCATTAGCACTTACTACATTAGAAGGCAGCCAGACTACATCGGTATTTTCAACAGAACCTTCTGTAACATTACCGTTTTCATCAAAAGTAGCGTCTGCTGTAGTAGTCCAGTCGGTAACCTTAGCTTCGAACTTCACGCTGGTCAGGCCGAGGTGCATGATGATGGTATAGTACTTGTTAGGGTCAATACTAGCAGCTGAAAGCGTTACTTTGTTTGTGATAACCTGCTCCACCTCTGTGAATCCAGCGGCCAGATTGGGGTCAGCAGTACGTACGATGTAGTCAACCGTAATATAGAGAACTGCATCCTGTGAAGGTATCAGCAACAAGCCAGGAACATTCTCGTTTGTAAACAGCGGAGTGGGCTGCAGAGTCACACCTGAAGGCATTACGCTTGTATCCCAAGCATTATCACCATCCACCAAATACTTGGCTCCGTCTGTCTGAGTAGTCTGGTGCTTTTCGTAAGTTGTTACTTCCTTGACTTTTTCATTCAATGTGTATGTATCATCGGCTAGGTTGGTATTTTGATTGGCGGTGATGGAATAAGTTGCACCATTACCAGAAGTTCCAGAAGTTTCAGTCTTGTCACTCCACTTTCCTGTCTCAATGTCGAACCAACCGAAGTTGGGAAGACCGTTTTCATTGGTTAAATTGTCCGTTTCGTCTTCAGTTACAGTATACGTATAAGCATCGCGAATCTTCACTTCCTTAATGGTCACCAAGGTCTCTGCGTTAGAGAAGTCAGAGTTGAAGTAAGTAGTTTGGTTGCTCTGTCCATTTACACCGGGAGTGTTGCTGTTCTTGTCTACATCAACCACAACCTTGAAACCACACTGAGCAGGGTCACCATCCAGAGCCTCGTCACCGTTTGCAGTAGCACCGCCAACCTTTGCCAAAGCGTGCTTGAAGAGGAACTTTACCTTCTCGCCTACCTTCTGCTTGGTCAGGTTTTCATTGTATGCAGTACCAATGGCACCTACAGCAGGGTCATCACCATCAGTCTCGTCATAAGTAGTCTTACCGTTCAAACCCCACAGCAAGTCAACAGCCTTATTGGCTGCGGCGTTCGTCATGGCATACTTTACCCATACGTCAGTTAGGGATTCGTTGGTTGTCATGGCAGTGATACCATTCTCGTTACCGGTCTTTTTAGCAGTAACATCGTCAGGAGCGATTCCATCACCTTCTGCAGTAGCTGTATAAGCATCACCTTCCACCGTTGTAAATGGAGCATAAGCAAAGAAACTTAGCTTGCCCTCATCTTTCTGTGTTGCTGTATAAGAAGGATTGCCGGCATTGTCAGCGTCAATACCGTTAGGCCAGTACTTAACAGGAGAATAGACCCAGTCTTTCGTTGTATCATAGGTCAGTTCCTGATTATACATAAAATTAGGATATTTGGCCGTGTTATCCTTCTTCCAAACACCATCTACTGTCCAAGTGTAATCTGCAGAACGATAATCCTTTGCACCCGTGAAATACGAGAATACACCGAATCCCGTCGTAGTCAGGGCCGTCTGATACTTCGTGGCATTTGCCTCATTTGCAATTTGTCCACCAGTGTAACTTCCTCGGTAAGCACGTGTGCTGCGTCCCATGTACGTCCCGAACTGAATCGAGTTGTCAGCGGAAGCGGGATTGTTGACAGCTTGGCTTGTTGCCTCGAGCTTGTCTGACGAACAGGCTGTGAGCAGTAAGGCTGCTGAAGCCAGCACTGTCATAACTTTAAAATTCTTTTTCATAAGCTTAAAATTGTTTTGTTAATATTTAAATAATTTATTGTACTAATATATCTCACGTTTCATTTAGGTTAGAATCCTCCCATGTCGATGACTCCGCCGTCTTCCCAGTCAGCCACTCGTGCGTCGAATCCGGCTCCGGTGTCCGTGGTTGGGTCTACTTCCGGCAGGTCGATGGGGTCGGGCAGGTTGACTTCCAGCTGCAGATGGCGCAGGTCTTCGCGGTAGCGTATGCGCTGCTCCACCTTGCCTTCCGGGTCGATATACCTGATGAGCTTGCCGACGTCGTAGACGAAGTCGTATGCCTTGCCGTCGACGAGTGTCAGTCGCAGGCTCAGGATGTTGTCCTTCTCGTTGCGCTCGTCGAGCGCTTCCTTGCCGTAGGGCAGTCCGTAGCAGGCCACCCTGGCCTGTAGCAATCCCAGCTGGTCGGCATCCTCGGTATACCGGGCGCGTCTCCACTTGTCGGCACTGGGGTCGAGCCATATCGATGCCGTCTCGGTGGTTCTGATGACCTTGGTGAAGTGGAATCCGTCGGCCATGCCGCTCAGGCTGCCTTCCACGCGGCTCAGTCGGTCGCGGTGCTTCACGAGCAGGGTGACGTAGAGGTCGACGGTCATGGGCCACGGCTCCTCTATGAACTCGTAGATGCGGTCGTATTCGCGGTTGCCTTGGTATCCGCTGCCCTCGTAGTCCTCATAGGGTATGAGGTACGACGTTTCCGAGAGCACCATTTCCTTGGTGATTTCAAAGGCATCGGTGGCCACGGCGACGCGCGGATACTCGGGCGGCACGATGTGCACCACGCCCTCTGCCAGCGCATTCTGCGCCCTGGTGTAGCGTCGGGAGCGGAACGTCATGGCGTCGAAGTCGTTGTAGTCGTAGAAGTTCATGCCGTAGTCGGCATACTCGCTGGCTACCTCGTTGTACACCGCCAGCCGGTAGTGGCCTACAGGCAGCGGTATGTCGACGTGGTCCTCGTGGGTCATCTCGTCGAACACCACGTTGTTCTGCTCGTCCCAGATGCGCACGGTCATGCCGTTGGGTGTCTCGTTATAGATGGGGATGTAGTTGACGTCCCACCTGACGATGACCCTGACCAGCACGCGGCCGTCCACCTCCACCTCGAGGGGGCGCCGCTCGCAGCCGGCGACAGCCAGCAGGAGGGCCAGCAGCGACAGCATCGGTAGTATTCTTGTTATCAAAGAGCGCTTATTCATCGGCGGTCCTCCTTTCCTGCGTCGTCGCGGTTGCGGCCTATGAGCCACACGAGCGACACTTTCAGCTTAGTCGGACCGAAGTAGGTCGTAGAACTAGTATATTTCCATATCAGGTGCGTATCGTCGTACTCGCCATTATAGTGGCGGCGCGGGCCGTGGAATCCGCCGAGGCTTGCCGACAGCTCGAGGTTCCAGTGGCGGTGGATTGGCCAGCTATAGCCCGCCGAGATGCCGACGCTGTGGAGCTCTCCCTGGTCGCCCACCGACTTCCATTCGAAGTCATAGCGCCCGTAGGCGTAGTATGCTCCGACGAACCATCCCGTCAGCCACGGCTTCCGCTCGCGGCATTGGCCCAGCCAGTATCGGCCTTCGAGTCCGAACACCTGCAGCTCATAGGAGCGGCTGTTGTTGTGCCATACGTACCACGGAGTCCAGTATTCGCCCATGATGCTCCAGCGGTTGTTGCGCCCGATGGGCACTTCCAGCTCGCCGTTGAAGGCCAGTGCTGCGTCGAAGAGCAGGTTGGTCTTGAGGGCGAAGAGCGCCTTGTAGGGCCTCAGCGGCTGGTAGATGCCTTCGCGCTGCGGCAGTGGCGGCGGCGTGTCGGCCTTCTTGGCGGCCATCTGCTCCGTGCTTGGCATCATGACCACCTCCTTGCGGTCGTAGTCGATGCGGTAGTCGGTATGTCGCAGGAATGGCAGGCAGTACTTCAACAGGTGGTCGAAGTCCTCCGGATAGCGTGTCCTCATCAGCCGTTCGCGCTTGTCGGGCGGCAGCGGCCTTCGCGCAATCTCCAGCAGTTGGTCGCGGTGCGGCAGCTGCTCCAGCGTGGCCTTGCTGATGTAGTCTATCAAGCCCTCCCAGTCCTCAGGCTCGTTCTCCGTGTGTATCTTGTCCTTGTCCAGATGGAAAAACCTCGACACATAGGCCCCGATGCTGTCCGTTCGCCCACGGGCCAGCCTTACGTTGTTCCAGTAAGGACCTTCGGGTGACGCGTAACCCTTGATGGTGAGCTGTCGCAGCTCTGCGTTACGGTCATTCTCCACCGTCTCAATGCTTTTTCTTATCTTGTCCAGCTCTCGCCGGTTGTCATACAGTTCCGGATGAATCTCCGTGCGGTCCAGGGGGAATATGACGGTCACGCGGTCTGTGATGACGCCGTGTCGCACCTGTGCCACCGTTGCCGTGGGTCGGTTGTCGTCGCGTTGTGAGCTGCTTCGCGGCAATTCCTTGGTCATGGCGCTGAGGTACGCCTCGTTACAGTCGGTCAGCTGTATCTGCACTTCCAGCACGGCATTGTCCATCCATGTCTCCCATTTCGTCTTCTCCAGATAGGCAAACGGTCGCCACCGTCGCTTCTCCCACAGCACCCGGTCTTCGGGCAGGATGAGTCCCAGATTGTCATGGCGCAGGTAGCGGTAGTAGGTGCTGCGTCCCAGTACGTGTATGGCCGGCAGTTCCATCGAGTCGCCCTTGGCCTTGAGTTTCGGCATAATGGACAGCACCTCCGTCGGTGCCAGCGTCAGCATTTCCGGGTTCAGCGTAAGATAGACACTTGCCGAGTCGCCGCTGCGCCCCGCCTCACTCTTGCTGATGACGCCGAAGTCTTGTCCCCAAGCATTTACGGCGCTCATTAGCAGTAGTCCTGTCACCCATGTCCATATCTTGTTGTTCACTAAGACGATACGAAATTGTCCTGCAAATATAGTTAATCTTCGCGTACAATTTATTTATACGTGCAAGATTTTAGCTTTATTTAACAGATTTAACACAGTTTACACCCCTGTAGGGGGCTTCTTTCGTTGCTTTTTCCACTCTTTATCGTTGCCACTCTTACAGTTGCTGCATGTCGTAGAGGCGCTTATAGTATCCGTTCTTGGCTATGAGTTCCTCGTGCTGTCCGCGCTCCACGATTTCGCCTTCGTAGAGCACATAGATTTCGTCGGCGTTCTTAATGGTCGACAGTCGGTGTGCAATGGCGATGGTCGTGCGCGACTTCATCAGTCGTTCCAGGGCCTCCTGCACCAGCCGCTCACTCTCCGTGTCGAGTGCCGAGGTAGCTTCGTCGAGGATGAGGATGGGCGGATTCTTCAGGATGGCACGGGCTATGGAGACGCGCTGGCGCTGTCCGCCGGAGAGCCGTCCTCCCCGGTCGCCAATCATCGTGTCGTAGCCGTTCTCCGACTCCATGATGAACTCGTGGGCATTGGCAATCTTGGCCGCCTCGACGACCTGTTCCATCGTGGCATTCTCCACGCCGAACGTAATATTATTATAAAAGGTGTCGTTGAACAGGATGGCCTCCTGGTTCACGTTGCCGATGAGCGCCCGCAGCTCGGCGATGCGCACGTCCTTGATGTTTTTGCCGTCGATGAGCACCTCGCCCTCGCTGACATCGTGATAGCGCGGCACGAGGTCGACGAGCGTCGACTTGCCCGAGCCCGACTGTCCCACCAGCGCTATGGTCTTGCCCTTGGGCACCTTCAGGTTGATGTGCTTCAGCACCTCGCGGCCCTCTACGTAGTGGAACGAGACGTCGCGCAGCTCTATCTCCTGCTCGAAGTCAGCCATCGGCTTCGGTTGCTGCGGCTCCTTGATGGGGTTCTCGGCCTTCAGGATGAAGTCGATGCGGTCCATGGATGCCAGTCCGACGGGTATCTGGTAGGTCGCCTTCGAGAGGTCCTTCAGCGGGTTGATGACGCTATAGAGGATGACCATGAAGAAAATGAAGGTCGGAGCATCTATCAGGTTCGAGGCATTCAGGATGAGGTAGCCGCCGAACCATAGCACAACGACGATGATAACCGTGCCCAGGAATTCCGACATCGGGTGTGCGGCGTTCTGCCTCATGGTCATGGCGCTGACCTCCCTGCGGTATTCCTCGTTGATGTTGACGAAGCGCCGCAGCATCTTGTGCTCGGCAATGAAGGCCTTGATGATGCGCAGTCCGCCCAACGTCTCGTCGAGCTGTGCCAGCATGTCGCCCCAGCACCCCTGCACAGTAGCCGACTGGCTCTTCAGCTTACGGCTTACCACGCCCATGAGCCAGCCTGCCACGGGTGCCACGATGATGACGAAGAGCGTCAGCTGCCAGCTCACGGTGAGCATGGTGGCGAAGCATACGATGATAGCAATGGGCTGCCTTATGAGCATGTCGATAGAGCTGGTGATGGAGTTCTCCACGGCTCCTACGTCCGACGACATGCGCGCAATGATGTCGCCCTTACGCTCTTCTGAGAAGAAGCTTAGCGGCAGCCGCAGCACCTTCTCATACACCTCGATGCGGATGTCGCGCACGATGCCCGTTCGCAAGGGTATCATGATGGCCGACGAGGCGAAGTATCCCAGCGTTTTCAGTCCCGTCATGACGATGAGAGCCAGTCCCATGTACACCAAGGTCATGAAGGCCCCGTGCACGTTGATGAGCTCCTGCACCCAAGCGTATGCGTTGTTGACTACCAGGTCCTTGCTCAGGTGGTGCCAGTCCCACGGCTTGTAGGTATACACCGCCGTGTCAATCTTGAAGAGAATGTTCAGGATGGGTATCAGCACCATGAACGAGAAGACGTTCATCCATTGCGACAGGAAGTTAAGAACTACCGACCATGCCAGGTATTTGCGGTACGGTCTGAGGTAGCGTGCCATGACGGAGAAAAACTGCTTCAGCATGTGTTGTCGTTTATTAGGTTTTCTTTTTACTTTTGGCTTGCGCCGTTATCGGGTGCGCCTATGGCTGCAGGCGGTCCTGCACCATGCGCTCCATGTATTGCTGGATGATGGCTTTCAGCTCGCGCTCCATGCGCTGCTGCTGCGGCACGCGCCCGAGCAGGTTCTGCTGCATCAGCGAGTCGGTCAGCGCATAGACAGCCTTCGTCTGCTGTCCGTCGAACTGTAGCACGTGTCCGTGCTTGACATACTGGTAAATGCCGTTCAGGTAGTTGACGGCCCACGTCTCTTCTGCCGGTGTCGCCAGCAGGTCGATGCCGAAGGCCACATACGGCTTGTGGTAGTTCAGCATGCCCATCAGCGTCGGCATGATGTCAATCTGCTGTGCTATCTTGTCCTGCACCTCCGGCCGGAAGTCGGCGTTGCCCGGCTCATATATAATAATAGGTGAAGCGAAGCCGCCCAGGTCGGTCTGGTATTCCAGGTGGTCGCTCATGTTGGTATGGTCGCTGGTGAGCACGAAGATGGTGTTGTGGTACCAGGGCTGCCGACTGGCCGTCTCGAAAAACTTGCGCAGCGCCATGTCGGTGTACCTGATGCACTTGTGCATGATGATGCCCTCTTCGGGGAACACCTCCTTGTATTTCTCCGGCACGACGTACGGATGGTGGCTGCTGGCCGTGAAGACAGCGGTCATGAAGGGCTCTTTCATCTCCGACATCTTGGCGGCATAGTACTGAAGGAAGGGCTCGTCCCAGATGGCCCACATGCCGTCGAAGTCGGCGTCGCCGTCGAAGCGCTCGTCGTCGTTGAAGTCCTCGCGGCCATAGTAGTGCCTGAAGCCCGTCGAGCGGGCAAAGGCCTGGAAGCCCATGGAGCCGCGCTGCGCTCCGTGGAAGAACGCCGTCTCGTAGCCCTCGGCGCCCAGCAGTGCTGCGATGCCGCCGACATGGTTCATGGAGGCCGGCGTAAGGAAGAACGGTTCCACGAACATGGGTATGCTGCTCAGCACCGACGGCATGCCGTCGATGCTCTTGCGCCCGTTGCAGAAGGAGTATTTAAAGGTGATGCTCTTGGCTATCAGCGAGTCGACGAACGGCGTATAGCCCCGGTAGCGGCCGTCGTCGAGTGTCCGGTTCAAGGCGCCGATGTACTCGCGGCCGAAGCTTTCGACGATGAGCACGACGACATTCTTGAGGCGGGAATGGGGCTTGGCAAATGGCGAACGGGCCGCCACGCTGTCCTGCGGCACATGGAGGGGGGAGTATACGGCGGCCATCTCAGCCTCGCTCCTGTAGTAGCCGGGCACTACGAAGACTGCCTTCCCGATGGTGCGATACAGCGAGAACGGCGTGTTCAGCACCAGCGCCGCCTCCATGGGACGGTCGACATACTGGTTGGCATTGGATATGGTGATGGGGCGCACGGCTGTTGCGAAGCCGCCCCGTATGCCTGCCACGACGAAGGGTGCCAGCAGCAACAGCGACAGCAGCGTGGCCACGTCGTAGTGCCACCAGCGGTATTCGGTGCCTTTGATGCCCGTCGTGCGGTACAGTCGCCATGCCCCCCACATCAGCAACAGGAACACAACCAGCAGGTAGGCATGGTTGAGTGTCTCGGTGAGGAAGATGCCCAGCAGGTTGTCCTCGTTGGCAAACTCGCTGAAAACGGTCGTCGTCGTGCGGCGCATGGTAAAGCGGAAATAGACGGCATCGCACAGGTTCGCGGCCAGGGCCACGCCGTTGACGGCCATGAACAGCGCGCGGCAGACGCGCTGCCACAGCGCCGTCTCCTTCATCTGCAGCGGCAGGAGCATCATGACGATGTAGGGCACGTTGGTGACCATGACGGCACTGACGTCGAACACCATGCCGCCTGCCAGCATCTCCATGAGGTGCCCCCACGACAGGTTGGGCACGAAGTAGCTCCAGTTCTCCACGAGATAGACGAGGCGTGCCAGGAAATACAGCACAAAGGCTGTCAGCAGGTTCCAGCCGACGGCAGCCAACGGTGCCCATACGCCCAGCGGTTCAAAGTCCTTCCTCATGCGTACCTATTCTATTATCTCTCCAAACAGTGTGGCACTGGTGCTTCCCGTGATGCGGACGCGCACCGTCTCGCCGATGTGGTGCGTCCCTTTGTCCACCACCACGGCCTTGTTCTGCTCCGTGCGCCCCATCAGCTGCTGGCGGCTGCGCTTCGAGAAGCTTTCCAACAGCACGTCGAACTCGCGGCTCTCGTCCTTTTTGTTCTGCCGGGCCGAGATGTCCGTCTGCAGGGCTATCAGCTCGTTGAGCCGCCGTATCTTCACCTCCTCGGGCACGTCGTCGGGCAGATGCTTCGAGGCATACGTGCCCGGGCGCTCGGAATACTTGAACATAAACGCGGAGTCGTAGCCCACCTCGCGCATCAGCGACAGCGACAGCTGGTGGTCTTCCTCCGTCTCGGAGTGGTAGCCTACGAAGATGTCCGTCGACAGGCCGCAGTCGGGTATGATGCGGCGGATGGCTGCCACGCGGTCGAGATACCATTCGCGCGTGTACTTGCGGTTCATCAGTTTCAGTATGCGGTCGCTGCCGCTCTGCACGGGCAGGTGGATATGCTTGCAGACGTTGGGCATCTCGGCGATGACGCGCAGCGTCTCGTCGCTCATGTCCTTGGGGTGCGAGGTGGTGAAGCGGACGCGCAGCTCAGGCACTTCGGCGGCCACGCGGCGTAATAGCTCCGGAAAGCCCGGATTGTCCGCTGTGTCCGGATTGTCCGGAAGGCCCGGATTCTCCGGGAAGCGGTAGCTGTTCACGTTCTGTCCGAGCAGCGTCACCTCCTTGAAGCCACGGTCGCGGAGGTCGCGCACCTCGCGAAGGATGCTCTCGATGTCGCGGCTGCGCTCCCGTCCCCTCGTATAGGGCACGATGCAGTAGTGGCAGAAGTTGTTGCAGCCGCGCATGATGCTGACGAAACCGCCTATCCGTGCACCGTGCAGGCGCTGCGGGACGACGTCGCGATAGGTCTCCGTGGTCGACAGCTCGATGTTCATCGCCTTATGGCCCGTCTCGGCCTGCGCTATCAGGTCGGGCAGGGAGAGGTATGCATCGGGGCCCGCCACGAGGTCGCAGTGGTGGTGCTCCAGCAGGTCGGCCTTCACGCGCTCGGCCATGCATCCTAACACGCCGATGATGAGCGGCGGCCGCGCTGCCCCGCCCTCCGGGGCGAGGGCGCCCTTGCCCTGGCGCTGGCGC
Organism: Prevotella sp.; assembly: GCA_017459445.1. Taxonomy (GTDB): domain Bacteria; phylum Bacteroidota; class Bacteroidia; order Bacteroidales; family Bacteroidaceae; genus Prevotella. The sequence continues at coordinate 46,551 of JAFUDJ010000005.1, forward strand.
CTGATGGCGGCGAGGGCGTCGAGGCGGTGATAGATTTTCTGCTCGGCGTTGTCGCGCACGGAACAGGTGTTCAGGAACACGGCGTCGGCGTCGTCGATGGTCTCCGCAGGCTCGTAGCCGGCCATCTGCATGACGGAGGCCACCACCTCGGAGTCGGCCACGTTCATCTGGCATCCGTAGGTCTCAATATACAGTTTCTTCATGTGTGTGCTTATCTTCTCTGGGGTGCAAAGGTACGATTAAGTAACCAAAAAACCAAAATTTATTTGGCATTTTACATGCTTAATCGTACCTTTGCCGTTGCAAACAACGGCGAAGGTACTCACGCTCGACAAAAAAAGAAAGCGGTTTCTTTTGTTTTGTTCTCGCTTAATCGTACCTTTGCAGCAAACTTTTTGAAATCTATGGCAGACATTAAAGAATTGTATAAGCTGTATCAGCAGCATCCCTGTATCACGACCGACTCCCGGAACTGCCCGGAAGGCAGCATCTTCTTAGCCCTGAAGGGCACCACGTTCGACGGCAACCAGTATGCCTTGCAGGCTTTGGAGCAAGGCTGTGCATACGCTATCGTGGACGAGGCGATAGCGGGGGAGCGCGTGATACGCGTGGACGACTGCCTCCAGACCTTCAAGGAGCTGGCCCGCGAGCACCGCCGGCAGTTCGACATCCCCGTGGTCGGCATCACCGGCACCAACGGCAAGACGACTACCAAGGAGCTTGTCCGTGCCGTGCTTGAACGGTGCTACCGCGTGATGGCCACGGAGGGCAACTTCAACAACGACGTCGGCGTGCCCAAGACGCTGTTCCGGCTGAGCCAGGAGCACGACATCGCCGTGGTGGAGATGGGCGCCTCGCACCCCGGCGACATCAAGACGCTGGTGGAGACGGCGGAGCCTACCTGCGGCCTCATCACCAATGTGGGGCGTGCCCACCTGCAGGGCTTCGGCTCGTTCGAGGGTGTCTGCCGCACGAAAGGCGAGCTTTACGACTATCTGTTTGCGCACCAGCTGCCCGTATTTGTCAACCACGACAACGAACACCTCATGCGGATGTCCGACCGGTTTATTGACGTATATTACTATGGTCAGCACGACCATGAGGACGTGCTGATTCTCGGCGAGGTGGTCCGCTGCGACCCCTTCCTGACCTTCCGCTGGCGTGAGCAGGACCACGACGCAGGCTATATCGGCGACTGGATGGAGGTGAAGACCCACCTCATCGGCGCCTACAACCTCGACAACCTGCTGGCAGCCATCACCGTGGGTTATGTCAACGACGTGCCGTTTGAAGAGATTAACCTGGCCTTGCAGCACTACGTGCCGACCAACAACCGCTCGCAGCTGACGGAGACGCAGCACAACCGCCTCATCGTCGACGCCTATAACGCCAACCCTACCAGCATGCAGGCCGCCATCGACAACTTCCGCCTGATGGACGTTCCACGCAAGATGGCCATCCTGGGCGACATGCGCGAGCTGGGCGACGTCAGCGCGGAGGAGCACCAGCGCGTCGCCGACATGCTCCAAGAGGCCGGCTTCGACGAGGTATGGCTGGTGGGCGAGGAGTTTGAAAAGACGCACAGCCCCTTCCGAACCTTCCCGGATGTCGAGGCGGTCAAGGCTGCCATTGCCCTGGAGCAGCCCCGCAACTACTATATCCTTATCAAAGGCAGCAACGGCATCAAGCTGTTCCAGCTGCCTGAATTCCTTTAGTCTGACACGGCTTTGAGGCCGGACGCCGGTGACAAGCATTCCACCCGCTTCCGACTTTTATGGCAAACGGAGCGCACTTTTATGTCAAACAGTGCGGACTTTTATGGCATTTAGCTCCGACTTTTATGGCATATAGTACATACAAAATGCCATAAAAGTCCGCTCCGTTTGACATAAAAGTCCGCACAAAGTGAAAGGAAAGCGTGCGCCGTATGCCATAAAAGCCGGGCGCAACCGCAGGCATTTCAGGACGCAACGGACGGAAAAGGCCGAACGGCCTACCATAGTTCCTGAAGGACGGCCAGGCTCTTCAGCTCCGGAAACTGGGGGATGTGGTGGCGATAGTAGGCGAGGAGGACGGCGGTGACGCGGTTGCGGTCGCTGCGCGACAGGCGGAACAGGTGCATCGTGGGGAAGTCCATGCGCATCAAGACGTGCACCAGACGCGACTCGTCGGGTTGGAGGAAGTCGCGGTGCATGGGTACGGTGGCGGAGAAGGCACCCGCGCGGAGGTCGAAGACCTGGCCGTCGGCATAGTCGTCGACGTTGGGATAGAAGCCGAGGAAGCGCGACAGGTGCATCAGGAACGTCAGATGGAAGTTGGCATAGCCGCCACGGGCCATGTCGAGCCACTGCATGGAGTCGCAGACGTAGGCAAAGAGCGGCTCGTTCTGCTGCTCGGAGCGCAGGGCATGGTAGAGGAATTCGGCGGTGAACAGGGTGATGGCCAGCTTCTCGGGCGCAAAGGGGATGGTGGCATAGGCCAGCAGCAGACGGGCGTCCTTCAGCTTCTGCAGCTGCGTGCGGGGCCGCAGGTCGCACTCCACGGAGAGCAGCGTCATGGGCTGGAAGTACTGCTTCTTCAGATGCGACTTCGGCGTCTTGGGCACCGGCACGATAAACGACACGCGACCGGCTGCGCGGGTGAACATATCCACGATAAGCCGGGTCTCGCCGTACTTAAAAGAATGGAGCACAATGGCCTCTGTCTTCACTAACATGAGGGCAAAATTACGAAAAATATGGAACATTGGAACACGGAACATGGAACATTTTTGCGCCGAATTGGTTAAATAACGTTAACAGAATTAAAAAGTTCCATGCTCTATGCACCATGTTCGATAAAAAAATAGTACCTTTGCACCCGCTTTTAACGGCGATGGTCCCTTCGTCTATCGGTTAGGACGAGAGATTTTCATTCTCTAAAGAGGAGTTCGACTCTCCTAGGGACTACAGCGAAATGAAGCAATTAGAAAATTAAAGAATCAAAAATCAGAAAATAATTAAATCCGCCATCGGCACAGCCAAGTGCTACCGGTAAACCGGAAAAGGTGGCGGAGGGTGTAACAACCCGCCCAGGGCAGTCCGCGAGACGCAAGACCCACAAGCTTTAAGTTCAACAATTAAAACAATTAAAATTAAAATGGCAAACCACAAATCGTCTCTGAAGAGAATTCGTCAGACAAAAACCCGTGCAGAGCACAACCACTACTATGCAAAAACCATGCGCAACGCCGTCCGTAAGCTGCGCGCCATGACCAATAAGGAAGAGGCTGTGGCCCTGTACCCGAAAGTGCAGAAGATGCTGGACAAGCTGGCTAAGACCAACATCATCCACAAGAACAAGGCCGCAAACCTGAAATCGAGCCTTGCGCTGCACATCAGCAAGCTGGGTTAAAGTTTTAATACCATGCATAACGGGCTGCTATCCTGTAACGGGTGGCAGCCTTTTTATTTTATAAAAAATAAACACTTTTCTTTCGTTTAAGTCACTTTTATTTTGTAATTTTGCAGCTCGAAACTCCGTTTCCGCCTTGCTGCGGGCAAGGACCTAATTTTGACTACAAACAAAACAATGGCAGAAGAACTGAACAACGCAAGTAACTACTCCGCGAGTAACATCCAAGTGCTCGAGGGACTGGAGGCCGTGCGCAAGCGCCCGGCCATGTATATCGGAGACATCAGCGAGAAGGGTCTCCACCACTTGGTCAATGAGACCGTCGACAACTCCATCGACGAGGCCATGGCCGGCTACTGCACCCACATTGAAGTAACCATCAACGAAGATAACAGTATCACCGTTCAGGACAACGGCCGTGGCATTCCCGTCGACGAGCACGAGAAGATGCACAAGTCGGCCCTGGAAGTTGTCATGACCGTGCTGCACGCCGGCGGTAAGTTCGACAAGGGTTCCTACAAGGTTTCCGGCGGTCTGCACGGCGTGGGCGTGTCGTGCGTGAACGCCCTGTCGACACACATGCTGTCGCAGGTGTTCCGCAACGGCCACATCTACCAGCAGGAGTACGAGAAGGGCAAGCCGCTGTACGACGTGAAGATAGTCGGCGACACGGAGCTGACGGGAACGCGCCAGCAGTTCTGGCCCGACGGCACCATCTTCACAACCACGGAATACAAGTACGACATCATAGCCAAGCGTATGCGCGAACTGGCCTATCTGAACGCCGGCATCACCATCACGCTGAAGGACATGCGCCCCGACGAGGAGGGCAACCTGAAGGAAGAGGTGTTCCATGCCAAGGAGGGCCTGAAGGAGTTTGTGCGCTACGTGGACCGTCACCGCACCCACCTGTTCGACGATGTCATCTACCTGAAGACCGAGAAGCAGGGCGTACCCATCGAGGTGGCCGTGATGTACAATACGGACTATACGGAGAATATCCACTCCTACGTCAACAATATCAACACCATCGAGGGCGGTACCCACCTGGTAGGCTTCCGCATGGCGCTGACCCGCACGCTGAAGAAATACGCCGATGCCGACCCCAACATCTCGAAGCAGATAGAAAAGGCCAAGATAGAGATAGCCGGTGAGGACTTCCGCGAGGGCCTGACCGCTGTCATCAGCATCAAGGTGGCCGAGCCGCAGTTCGAGGGACAGACCAAGACGAAGCTGGGCAACTCTGAGGTGGCCGGCGCCGTGCAGCAGGCTGTAGGCGAAGCACTGACCAACTACTTGGAGGAGCACCCGAAGGAGGCCAAGCTGATATGCGAAAAGGTGGTGCTGGCCGCTACGGCCCGCATCGCAGCCCGCAAGGCCCGCGAGAGCGTGCAGCGCAAGAACCCGATGACGGGCGGCGGACTGCCCGGCAAGCTGGCCGACTGCTCGAACAAGGACCCGAAGGAATGCGAAATATTCCTCGTCGAGGGTGACTCCGCCGGTGGCTCGGCCAAGCAGGGACGCGACCGCCACTTCCAGGCTATCCTGCCGCTGCGCGGTAAAATCCTGAACGTGGAGAAGGTGCAGTGGCACCGCGTCTTCGAGGCTGAGTCGGTGATGAACATCATCCAGAGCATCGGCGTGCGCTTCGGCGTGGACGGCGAAGGCGACCGCGAGGCCAACGTCGACAAGCTGCGCTACGACAAGATTATCATCATGACCGACGCCGACGTCGATGGCTCGCACATCGACACGCTCATCATGACACTGTTCTACCGCTTTATGCCGAAGGTTATCCAGGAAGGGCACCTCTACATCGCCACTCCCCCACTCTATAAGTGTACGTACAAGAAGGTCTCGGAGTACTGCTACACCGACCAGCAGCGCCAGGCCTTCATCGACAAGTACGTGGCAGGCGACGAGAACTCGACGGCCCTGCACACCCAGCGCTACAAAGGTCTGGGAGAGATGAACCCCGAACAGCTGTGGGAGACGACGATGAATCCTGAGAACCGCCTGCTGAAGCAGGTGACCATCGAGAACGCCGCCGAGGCCGACGAGATATTCTCCATGCTGATGGGCGACGACGTTGAGCCACGCCGGCAGTTCATAGAGAAAAACGCCACCTACGCCAATATTGACGCATAGCACCGCGTCGGTGACAAATACACACGACGTTCGTCTCATATATAAATATGATATAGCTATATATGAGACGAATTTTTTTCTTATCACTATTCTTTTCCCATTTCATTTTCAGCCCCGTTGCAGAGGCACAGCCATCGGTAGAAACACAGCGGCAGTACCTGAGCGGTCACGGGTGTGACGACATGGTGGAATGGGACTTCCAATGCACCGACGGCCGGAATGCAGGCCAGTGGACGAAGATAGGCGTGCCGTCGTGCTGGGAGCTGCAGGGTTTCGGCACCTATCAGTACGGTATGCGCTTCTACGGCAAGGCAACGCCTGAGGGCATAGCCGACGAGCACGGCAAGTACAAGACGGAGTTCACGCTGCCGCAGGAGTGGCAAGGCCGGCAAATCCAGCTGGTGTTCGAGGCTGCCTTCACGGAAATCCGCGTACAGATTAACGGTCGCAAGGCCGGCAACGGCACCTATCAGGGCGGTTTTACACGCCATACCATCGACGTCAGCGACCGCGTGTTCTTCGGCAAGAAGAGCAACCGCCTGGAGGTGGAGGTGCTGAAGGAAAGCACGCAGCCGCAGGTGAACCTGGCCGAGCGCCGCGCCGACTACTGGAACTTCGGCGGCATCTGGCGCCCGGTATTCATCGTGTCGAAGCCTGCACAGAACATACAGCGCGTGGCCATCGACGCCAAGCATGACGGCCGCTTCATGGCCGACGTCTTCCTGAACCGCGCCGTTCCCGGCAGTTCTGTATGTGTCGATGTCATCGACACCAACGGGAAGAAGGTCGCTGAGAGCCCCGCCTTCCCCGTCAGCAGCGACGGCGCCAAGGTTGACTTCAATGTTAAAGGCGTCAAGGCCTGGAATGCCGAGCAGCCCAATCTCTATACCGCCGTCTTCACGCTGAAAAGCGCTGAGGGTCGTACCCTCCACACAGAACGGCAGCGCTTCGGCTTCCGCACCATCGAGTATCGGCACAGCTATGCGCAGCCGCTACCCTCCAAGCAAGGGGAAGGGGCGGGGGTTGGCGCTTCCCACGTCTATGGATGTAAGGAGGACGGCCTGTTTATCAACGGGCAGAAGGTCATCGTGAAGGGTGCCAACCGACACTCGTTCCGCCCGGAGACGGGCCGCACGCTCTCGAAACAGAAGAATATCGAGGACGTGCTGCTGATTAAGTCAATGAATATGAACGCCGTACGCCTCAGCCACTACCCTGCCGACCCGGAGTTTTTGGATGCCTGCGACTCGCTGGGCCTCTATGTGGAGTGCGAGCAGCCAGGCTGGCACTGGCCGCACGAGACCATCACGGGCTCGCAAATCGTGGAGGAAATGGTGACGCGCGACGTCAACCACCCCAGCATCATCTTCTGGAGCAACGGCAACGAGGGCGGCTTCAACTACGAGCTGGAGCCTGTCTTCTATAAGTTTGACCCGCAGCAGCGCGTAGTGCTCTACCCGTGGGCCAACCGCAACGGCTTCGAGACGAAGCACTACCGCTCATGGGGCGAGACGGCGGAGTATATGCGGCAGAAGGAAATCTTCATGCCGACGGAGTTCCTGCACGGACTATACGACGGCGGACACGGTGCCGGCCTGAAGGACTACTGGGAGTTGATGATGTCGAATCCGCGCTGTGCCGGCGGCTTCCTGTGGGACCTGATGGACCAGGGCGTCGTACGTACCGACATGAACGGCATCGTGGACTGCATGGGCAACTTCGGCAGTGACGGCATCGTAGGGCCGCACATGGAGAAGGAGGGCTCGTTCTATACTATTAAAGAGGTATGGAGCCCGATACAAGTGGAGATGAATGGTGAAAAGCTGACGATTAGCAACTGCTACAACTTCACCAATCTGAAGGACTGCCGCTTTACATACAGGTATCTGCAGACTCCCGCTTTTGGCAAGTCTGATACCAAGACGCTCAGCCAGGGAACACTCAGCGCAGGCAGTGTAGAGCCGTTTGCCTCCGTCACCATCGACAAGCCAAAGGGCAATGGCGATGTGTTGCAGATAACAGCTAACGACCCACAAGGTGTGGAAGTCTACACCTGGAACTTCAAGAGCGACGCCATTGCCGTCAGCGACGGGGCAGGAACAGACTGCACGCAAACAGAGACCGACGACGAACTGTCGGTAAGTGCCGCAGGAAGAACTTACACTTTCTCGAAAAAGGACGGCCGGCTGAAGCAAGTTGCCGTAGCAGGCAAGACCATCATGCTGGGCAATGGCCCGCGCTTTGTGGCTGCCAAGCGCAGCGACCGTTCGCAGGACGGCTTCTACAATCACGACGACAAGGAAGCATTCCAAAAGAAGACCGACTATACGGAATACCAAGACCAAGGCAGCTTTGCCGGCTTCGACTTCAAGAACGGCGTGCTGACGGCCCGCTATCTGCATGGCTCGCTGAACAGCATCCAGTGGTCGTTCAGCAGTACGGGTGATGTCAGCCTCTCTGCCGACTACTACTTCAACGGCGTGGTGGACCTGCTGGGCATCTGCTTCGACTACCCGGAACAGCAGGTGAAGAGCAAGCTGTGGGTAGGCAAGGGCCCGTATCGCGTATGGCAGAACCGCATGGAGGGCCCGCAATACGGCCTGTGGCAGAACGACTATAACGACCCCATCCCCGGCGAGACCTTCGAATATCCGGAGTTCAAGGGCTACTTCGCTGACGTCAGATGGATGCAGATAGAGACCAGCGAGGGAAAGATAGGCATCATCAATCCCTCCGACTACGTAGGCATCTACACTCCGCGCGACGGCCGCGACCACATTCTCTACACGCTACCCGAGACCGGCATCAGCATCCTCAAGGCCATTCCCGCCGTACGCAACAAGGTGAACACCACCGACCTCAACGGTCCGTCGGCACAGCCCTACTGGTCGAAAGGCAAAGGAAACATCAACACAATACTACGTTTTGAAAGGTAAAAAAAGAAAAAGGTAAGAAGGTAAAAAAAGTAAAAAAGTAAGAAGGTAAAAAATAAAGCTGTAAAAATGAAAGCAATCAAGAATAACTGGGTACAAAGGTGGGTAATAGGTGTTTTACCTTTTTACCTTTTTACCTTTTTACCTTTACATGCGCAGAAGCCCTGGACGTTCTGGTACTGGATGTACGGTGCCGTCAGCGAGGCCGGCATCAAGGCCGACCTGCAGGGCATGAAGGACGTCGGACTGGGCGGCTGCTACCTGATGCCCATCCGTGGTACACAGGAAAAGCCGGAGTATCAGGGCGAGGCCCAACAGCTGAGTCCGAAGTTTTGGAAGATGGTAGACTATGCCATGCAGCAAGCCGACTCGTTAGGTCTCGACATGGGCATCCACGTCTGCGACGGCTTTGCACTGGCAGGCGGTCCGTGGATAAAGCCCGAGGAGTCGATGCACAAGCTGGTCTTCTGCGATACGATAGTGCGCGGCGGGCAGCACCGGTTCATCATGCCAAAGCCTCAGCACTACGAAGACTATTATAAGGACATTGCCGTCTATGCCATTCCTGTGGGCGACCTGAACCAAGAGGTCTTCGCCTACCGGCACGGCGACCTGAAAACGCACTACTCCTTGAAGGACGGCGAAAAGACTACTTGCTCGGACGGGGTGACGCGGAACGACAAAGGCGTCTATTGTGCCGACGACCCCTGCTGGCTTCAATACGAATTCAAGAAGCCGACGCTGGTGTTCAACGTGGAGATTGAGCCTTCGGGCAACAATATCCAATGCCAGCGACTGCTGGTCAAGGCCAGCGACGACGGCGTCAACTTCCACGACGTGAAGCAACTCACACCGCCGCGCCAGGGGTGGCAGAACACAGGCTATAACACCACATTCAGCATTCCGCCGACGAAAGCACGCTTTTTCCGCTTCGTGTGGACGCCGGAGGGCACAGAGCCCGGCGCCGAGGACCTGGACGCTGCCAAGTGGAAGCCCGTGCTGCGACTGAAAAACATCCGGCTGGGCACGCTGCCTACCGTCGACAACTGGGAAGGAAAGAGCGGTCTGGTATGGCGCATTGCCCCGGACACGCCCGATGAAGACCTGCGCCCCCAAGACTGTCTCTACGCCTCTGACCTGGTACGCACGACCATGAAGGGCGACAGCATAGACCTGTACCTTATTGGCGGCACATGGCGCATCATGAGAATGGGGTACACATCGACCGGACACACCAACGCCACGGCAGGCGGCGGCAAGGGTCTGGAGTGCGACAAGTTCTCGCGTCAGGCTGTCGGCAAGCAGGTGGACGCGTGGTTTGGCGAGTTTATGAAACGGCCCCATCACAACGTCATCAAGTATATGCATGTCGATTCCTGGGAATGCGGCAGCCAGAACTGGAGCCCCACGTTCGCTGAAGAGTTCCAGCGCCGCCATGGCTACGACATCACGAAAGTGCTGCCGGTGATGGCAGGTGTCGCCATGGTCAACGCCGACTGGATATTGCGCGACGTGCGCCAAACCATCAATGAGCTCATCAATGACCGGTTCTTTGCCACCGTGGACGAGAAGGCCCGCCAGTACGGCGTGCAGCTGTCGTCAGAGAGCGTGGCCCCCACGATGGTCAGCGACGGCATGGAACACTACAAAAACGTCGATGTGCCCATGGGTGAATTCTGGCTCAACTCGCCGACACACGACAAGCCTAACGACATGCTGGACGCCATCAGCGGCGCCCACGTCTATGGCAAGAACATCGTGCAGGCAGAAGGTTTTACAGAGGTGCGCGGCGTATGGGACGAGACGCCCGCCAGCATCAAGCCTCTGCTCGACCGTAACTTTGCCTTGGGCATGAACCGCCTGTTCTTCCATGTCAACACGCACAACCCGTGGCTTGACCGCAAGCCCGGCATGACACTCGACGGCATCGGCCTCTTCTTCCAGCGCGACCAGACATGGTTTCCTGAGGCGAAGGCTTTCGTTGACTACATCACCCGCTGCCAGAAGTTGTTACAACAGGGCAAGCCCGTGGTGGACATCGCCGTCTACACAGGCGAGGACGTGCCCTGCCGTGCCCTGACACCCGATAAGCTGGTGTCCATGCTGCCCGGGCTCTTCGGCGATGCCCGCGTCGCCTCGGAGCGCCAGCGTCTCGCAAATCAAGGCGTACCCATGACTGAAAGCCCTGTCGGCGTGCGCCATGCGGCCGGCATTATGGATTTGAAGGACTGGATAAACCCCTTGCACGGCTATCAGTACGACTCCATGAACAAGGACGCTCTGCTCACGCAGCCATTCGGCTATCAGGTGCTGGTCGTCCCTAAGGGTGTCAAGATTACGCAGAAAGTACAGGAACGCATCGACCAATTGCGGGGACAGGGCATTCGCATCATCGACCAACCTTACCAGCAAGCCACCCTCCAAGGGCTGGCCCGCGACGCAGAGCTGCCCGAAGGCATTGCCTACACCCACCGGCAGGCTGACGGCAAGGACATCTATTTCCTCGCCAACCAGACGGCAGAGCCGCAAAGCTTCCAGCCGACTTTCCGTAACAACCACTCAACAGCAGTGCTCTACAATCCCGTAACCAACGACTACGCGCCTTACGACGGCACTATTACGCTACCTTCCTACGGCTCTTGCTTTGTCCTCTTTACGCAAGGGTATAGTATCCACGGAGGGGAATACCATTCCCCACGGAGGGAAATAGCATTCTCCACAGAGGAAACGGCCACCATGCCCTGGGATATCACGTTCCGCGAAAGCGGCTTAACCCTGAAGAACCAGCAGCTTTTTGACTGGAGCCAGCATCAAGACGACCGCATCCGCTACTTCAGTGGTCACGCCCGTTACAAGACAACCTTTAAGCACCCAACGAAGGTTAAGGGGCGTGCATGGCTCGCACTGCCTCATGTCAAGGACATCGCCCATGTCTGGGTGAACGGCAAGGACTGCGGTATCGCATGGACGGCACCCTACGAGGTGGATATTACGAAGGCCCTGAAGAAAGGCAACAATACGCTGGAAATCGAGGTGGTCAACACATGGCACAATGCACTGCGCGGCCTTGATAAGGGCAAGGCACCCTACAACGGTATCTGGACCAACGCCAAGTATCGCACGAAGGGCGAGGAACTATTGCCTGCCGGACTGCTGGCACAGCCTGAATTGAGAATTGAAAAATGAGAATTGAGAATTGAAAAGGAAGAATTATGATTAGACTAAGCAAGAGATTCATAGGCATCCTCTGTACCCTCTGTGTCTTGAATACCTACGCCAAGGTTCGCCTGCCTCAGTTCTTCAGCGACAATATGGTGCTGCAACAGCAGACAGAGTGCCGCATCTGGGGATGGGCCGAGCCGGGAAAGAAGGTTATCGTCCTCACCTCCTGGGACAAGAAAGGGCATTCGGCAACAGCCCGCAAGGACGGGCGCTTTCAGGTAACTGTACAAACTCCGAAAGCTGGCGGGCCTTATACCATTACCTTCAGGGATGGTGATACTGTCCAGCTACAGAACATCCTCATTGGCGAGGTGTGGATTTGCTCAGGCCAGTCGAACATGGAGATGCAGATGAAGGGCTTCAAGCAGCAGCCCGTCGAGGGAACGACGGAGGAACTGCTGCGCTGCCGCGACTCGCAGCTGCGCCTGTTTACGGTTAAGCGCCATGCCTCGTTGACGCCTGTCGATGACGTAACGGGCCATTGGAGCGAGGCCAATGCGGCTAGTGTGCGTGACTTCTCGGCCACAGCCTACTACTTCGGGCGTGCCCTGCGCCAGACATTAGGCGTACCCGTAGGACTTATCGCCACCTCGTGGGGCGGTTCGGCCTGTGAGGCATGGATGCAGGCCGACTGGTTGAAAGCCTTTCCCAAGGTCAACCAGCACGTAACAGAGGATGACGTCAAGAAACTACAGCAGCGCTGTCCCACAGCTTTGTATAACGGCCAGCTGTATCCCCTCATCGGCTACGGCATGAAGGGAGCCATCTGGTATCAGGGCGAGGACAATATCCCCCGCTACGACTACTATGCTCCGCTCATGGCACGCATGGTGGAGGGCTGGCGTGCTGACTGGAAGCAGGGCGACTTTCCCTTCTACTACTGTCAGATAGCACCCTACGACTACAGCCTCATTGGTTGGAAGGACAGCCAGCTGTTGCGCGAACAGCAGTTGAAGGCAGAGGCGATGATACCCAACAGTCGCATGGCCGTGCTGATGGATGCCGGCTTGGAGTATGGTATCCACCCCCGCAAGAAGCGGCAGGCCGGTGAGCGCTTAGCCCTGTTGGCACTCAGCAATACCTACGACGTAAAGGGCTTGCCCGACTTTGCAACCTATAAGGAGGTGACGTTCCAAAACGACACCGCCGTCATTGCCTTCGACCGCTCGAAAGAGTGGGTCTACTTCGAGCACGGTACCACCAGCAAGAACTTCGAGGTAGCGGGACAGGATAAGGTTTTCCACCCTGCTACCAAGGTGTGGGTTAGCCGTAACCGCGTCTACGTCGTCAGCAACGAAGTGAGTAAGCCCGTTGCCGTGCGTTATGCCTGGCGCGATTGGGTGGAGGGAGACCTGATGCACGACGGCCTGCCCGTCTCCTCGTTCCGCAGCGACGACTGGGACGCAGCTCCCATCAATACCCAAAGCAAGGGTGACTATAACAATCCTCAATAAACTCGCAAACGTATGAAAAAGATAGGCGTTTTACTCTTTTGCCTTTTTGCCTTTTTACCCTTTAAGGCGCAGACCTCCGTTGCCGGCCTCTTCCCCTTGGAGAACAGCGGGCGCATGGTGTGGAACTTCAACGCAGGCTGGCGCTTCCACTTAGGCGACGTTGCTGATGCCGAAGCCAAGGACTTCGACGACCAGGCGTGGGAAGTGGTCTCTACGCCCCATACCGTACAGCTGATGCCTGCCGAGGCCAGTGGTTGCCGCAACTATCAGGGCATTGCCTGGTATCGCAAGCACTTCCGCCTGCCTGAGGAATGCGAAGGTCGTGATGTCACCCTCCACTTCGAGGCCATCATGGGCAAGCAGACGCTCTATATCAATGGCCAAAAGGTGAAAAAGCACGAAGGGGGCTACCTGCCCATCACCATCACCCTCCCCAATCGTGTGGGCGACGATTTGGTCGTCGCCATCAAGGCCGACAACAGCGACGACAAGACCTACCCTCCCGGCAAGAAGCAGATGACGCTCGACTTCGCCTATCACGGCGGCATCTATCGGGACGTCTGGCTTATTGCCAAGTCGAAGGTAGCCATCACCGATGCTGTTGAGGAGAACAAGGTGGCCGGTGGCGGCATCTTTGTGCATTATGCTAACATCACCGACAAGAGCGCTGATGTCTACGTCAATACCGAAGTGCGCAACACCGACACTCGTCCCCGCACCGTGACCGTGGAAAACGCTCTGTCTCCGTACACTGCGACATTGTCGCAGTCTACCAAGGTCAAGCTACAGCCCGGCGAGACCCGCACCGTCACCCAGCACTTCAAAGTGAAGAGCCCTCAGCTTTGGTCGCCAGAGACACCTTATTTATATAATGTAACTACCCGCATCAAGGACGGCAAGCAGCCGCTCGACGGCGGCATTACTCGCATTGGCATTCGCTCCTTCGAGTTTCGTGGAACTAACTCTGCCGTTTCAGCCACCGTTCCCGACGGTTCTCCGTCGGGTCCCGGCTTCTACCTCAACGGCAAGCGCTACCACCAGCTCGTCGGCGCCAACCGCCATCAGGACTTTGCCTACGTGGGCAATGCCCTGCCCAACTCGCAACAGTGGCGCGATGCCAAGCGCCTGCGTGATGCCGGATTCACCATCATCCGCACGGCCCACTATCCCCAAGACCCCTCGTTTATGGACGCCTGCGACGAACTGGGGCTCTTCATCATCGTAGCTACCCCAGGTTGGCAGTATTGGAACAAGGACGAGGGCTGGGACGAAAAGGTGCATCAGAACACCCGCAGCATCATTCGCCGCGACCGCAACCACCCCTGCGTGCTGATGTGGGAACCCATCCTCAACGAGACGCGCTATCCTGAGGATTTCGCCCTGCAGGCCCTGCAGATTACCAAGGACGAATATCCCTATCCCTATCGTCCCGTGGCTGCTGCTGACGTACACTCTGCCGGTGTCAAGGACCACTACGATGTGGTCTATGGTTGGCCGGGTGACGACTTCAAGTCGCAACAAGCTGCCAAGGAGGGTAAGACGGACGAAGTGGTACACCAGTGTATCTTCACCCGCGAGTTTGGCGAACTGGTAGACGACTGGTACGCCCATAATAACCTGAACCGTGCTTCACGTTCGTGGGGTGAGCGCCCCATGCTGACGCAGGCCCTCTCGCTTCATCGGAGCACTGTCGAGCTTTTCAACACCACTGGTCAGTTCATTGGTGGTTGCCAGTGGCACCCCTTCGACCACCAGCGTGGCTATCACCCAGACCCTTATTGGGGTGGCATCTACGACGCCTTCCGCCAGCCCAAGACGGCCCTGCCGATGTTTGCTGCGACACTGTCGCAACCTACGGAACAACCCCTCGTGACCATAGCCCACGAGATGACGCAGTTCTCAGAGAAGGACGTCACCGTCTTCAGCAATTGCGACTCGGTACGCCTAACGATGTATGACGGTGAGCACTGCTGGACGCTCCCCGTCCAGCGGTCGACGGTTTCCCCGTCGGCATCTCCCGCTCCACCCCACCCCGTTGTGTTCCGCGACGCCTGGGACTTCTTCGAGGCCCGTAACTGGAGCTATACTAAGCGCAACTGGCAGAACGTAAAGATGGTGGCCGAAGGCATTGTCAATGGTCAGGTGGTATGCCGTGACGAGAAGATGCCGTCACGTCGCAGTACCAAGCTACAGCTTCGCGTCGACGACATGGGCAAACCGCTCGTTGCTGATGGTTCCGACTTCATCGTGGTGGTCTGCGAGGTGACTGACGACCTCGGTCATGTGCGTCGTCTGGCCAAAGAGAACATCCGCTTCACCGTAGAGGGCGAAGGAGAAATCATTGGCGATGCCACCATCAACGCCAACCCTCGTGCCGTAGAGTGGGGCTCGGCTCCCGTGCTGATTCGCTCTACGCGCCAAGCCGGCAAAATAAAGGTCAAGGCGGAGGTACAATTCCCCGGCACTCATGCCCCCACCCCGGCTGAGTTGGAAATAGAGAGTGTACCCTACGACGTGCCCATGTGCTATCATCCCGGCGAGTCCTACAAGGCCCATGAGGCTCACCAGACTCGTGACGGCAACAAGCCTGCTACCATTTCCGACCAGGAGAAGGCCCGGCTCCTACAGGAAGTAGAAGCCCAGCAGGCAGACTTCGGGCTGCAAAAATGAAAGAAAAAGCTGTTTTCCTTTTGTGTTTAGCCCCCTAATTCGTACCTTTGCACGCAAATATAAACTTTAACAAAAAGACATGTCATTAAAATGTGGTATAGTAGGACTGCCTAATGTAGGCAAGTCTACTTTGTTCAACTGCCTCAGTAGTGCCAAGGCACAGGCTGCCAATTTCCCCTTTTGTACGATAGAACCCAATGTCGGCGTCATTACCGTGCCCGACGAGCGGCTGACTAAGCTGGCCGAACTGGTGCATCCGGGCCGCATTGTGCCGGCCACCTGTGAGATAGTCGACATTGCCGGGCTGGTGAAAGGCGCCTCCAAGGGCGAGGGCCTGGGTAATAAGTTTCTTGGAAACATCCGTGAGACGGACGCTATCATCCATATGCTTCGCTGCTTTGAGGATGATAACATCACCCATGTCGACGGCACCATCGACCCCATCCGCGACAAGGAGATTATCGACACCGAGCTGCAGCTGAAGGATTTAGAGACTATCGAGAGCCGTCTGGCCAAGACAGAGAAGGCTGCTGCCGCAGGCAACAAGGATGCCAAGATAGAGGTTACGGTGCTGAAAGCCTATAAGGAAGTTCTGGAACAAGGCAAGAACGCCCGCATCGTGGAGTTCGAGACAAAGGACGAACAGGACTGCGCCCGCAACCTGTTTCTGCTCACGGCTAAGCCGGTGCTATACGTCTGTAACGTCGGCGAGGCCGAAGCCAAGAGTGGTAATGCCCTGACACAACGCGTCGAGGCACTGGCCAAGGAGGAAGGTGCCGAGTCGATGGTCATCGCTGCCAAGACAGAAGAGGACATTGCCGAGCTGGAATCCTACGAGGACAAGCAGTTGTTCTTGGAGGAACTGGGCTTGGAGGAGAGCGGTGTCAACCGCCTCATCAAGAAAGCCTACGCCCTGCTGAACCTCGAGACCTTCATCACCGCTGGCGAGATGGAGGTCAAGGCATGGACCTACAAGAAGGGCTGGAAGGCTCCGCAGTGTGCCGGCGTCATCCATACCGACTTCGAGAAAGGCTTCATCCGCGCCGAAGTCATCAAGTACGACGACTACATCCAGTATGGCTCCGAGGCCGCTGTCCGTGAAGCCGGCAAGATGGGCATCGAAGGCAAGGACTATGTGGTGCAGGACGGCGACATCATGCACTTTAGATTTAACGTTTAATTAGCGTCGAAATATCGGAACTTCGAAATACCGGAACTTCGAAACAACGTCATTAAAAATGCTACTCTTTATTAATTGGAATCCCTCGCTTACCATCGGCCCCTTCCGTTGGTACTCCCTGTGTTGGCTCATCGGTCTGGCGCTGGCCTACTTCGTTGTCAAGCGACTCTATAAGGAACAGCATATCAAGGAAGAGCTGTTCGACCCGCTGTTCTTCTATTGCTTCATCGGCATCCTGCTCGGTGCCCGTCTGGGCCACTGCATCTTCTACCAGCCCGACTATTTCCTAACATCGTGGCAAGGCGTTGTAGAGATGTTCCTACCCATCCACATCCTGCACGACGGCGGCTGGAAATTCACCGGTTATGAAGGACTGGCCTCCCACGGCGGAACGCTGGGCTTGATGATAGCCCTCTGGTTCTATGTCAGGAAGACCCGGCTCAGCATCTGGCGCGTGCTCGACAACATTGCCATTGCCACGGGCATTACGGCCTGTTTCATCCGCTTAGGCAACCTGATGAACTCAGAGATAATCGGCAAGGTGACCGATGTTCCCTGGGCTTTCATCTTTGAACGCGTCGACATGATGCCACGCCATCCCGGCCAGCTCTACGAAGCCATAGCCTACGGCATTCTCTTTGCCCTGATGTGGTGGCTGCACAAGCGCAAAGCCGATAAGATAGGCACGGGATGGTTCTTCGGCTTCTGCCTGACCTACATCTTCACCTTCCGCTTCTTCATCGAGTACACCAAGGAGATACAGGAAGCCTTCGAGGCTTCGCTGCCCCTCGACATGGGTCAGATTCTGTCACTTCCCTTTATAATAATAGGTGTAATATGCATGGCAGGCGGCAAGTGGATGAAGCGCCTCACCGCCATAGCCGCCCTGACACTGATGACCAACAGCCTGCAGGCACAGACCACTGAAAAGGAACAGCAGCTGGCAAAGCAATATTACGAGGTCTATGCCGAGGGCAACGAAAAGGAGTTTCTCAAGGTCAGCGAACAGGCCAAGCAGCAGAAACTCAACAAAAACGACCGTCAGGGCTACTACGTGCTGTGCGTGAACGAGGTCAACTACTATATCAAGCTCAACAACAACAGCAAGGCACTGACGCTGGCCTCGAGGTTGCTGGAGGAAATGAAAGACCATCAAGACGGGCGTTTCGACCTCCTTTACAACGCTATGGCCAGCATTTATGAGAACCGTGGCAACTACAGAATGGCCCGCTACTACAACGAAAAGGCCATCGAAAACCTCCTGCCCAACGACACCGTTGGCATGGTTGGTGCCTATCTCGGCATGGCCAACCTCGAAGCTTCCGTCCATCCTGACGAGACGCTGGCGTATATCAACAAGCTGCTGCCACTCTGCAAGAGCTACCCTTCCCACTACAACTACGCCCTTACGCTGCAAGCCTTGGCTGCTTTCTTCAAGAACGACTCTGAGCTCTTCTTTGAAACGCTCGACCAATACCATATCCATAACCGCGAGAACGACATCCACGAGGACCAGAACGACGGTATTATGGCGATGCTGCAAGAGGCTTTTCAGGGTAACTATCAGCAGGTGCTCAACCAGATTGCCCACAGTGATACCTATTCCCAGAACTTCGGCCATTTCGACATGCTCATCCAGCTGTATCGCCTCATGGGCAATAAAGACCTGGAGATAGCCGGGCTACAGAACAAACTGGACGCCATTGACTCGCTGAACGCCAACCTCGTCTATGAGAACCTCAACGAAATGAACGCAGAGATGGAGGTTGCCAAGGCACAGAAGAAAGCCGCCCACGCCCGCATCTACTGGCTCTCCGCCGTCATCGCGCTGCTGTTAGTGGCCGTCGCCCTCATCCTGTGGCGTTATCTCACGCGCAATCACTACCAAACCGAGCTGCTTCACCAGAACAAAGAGCTGGAGCATGCCCTGTCGCGTGCCGAGGAATCGGACCGCATGAAGACCGCCTTCATCGAGCATGTCAGTCACGAGATACGCACACCGCTGAACATCATCACCGGTTTTGTGCAGGTCATCAACAATCCTGACTATGACGTCAGCCCCGAAGACCGCGACCGCATGCTCGGCGACATCAGCCGTAACACCGTGGAGATAACCAATATCATCAACGAAATGCTGGAGATGTCGCAAGACATCAGCCGTGAACACTACGACCTCTCCGACCATATCTCCGCCAATGCCGTCTGCCAGCAAGTCATCAGTAAGATGGAGAATCGTCACCAAGAGAGTGTTGAGCTGGACTTCATCACCAATCTCAACGACGACTTCATGATACACACCAACAAGAAAGCCTTGGAGAAAGTGCTGGAACAACTGCTCGACAACGCCATCAAGTTTACCAAGGAAGGGCGCATCGAGCTGTATGTCCACGACACCCCCGACCACGGCACCGTTCGGTTCATCGTCACCGATACGGGCATCGGCATCTCAAAGGAGAACCAGGAGCGTATCTTCGAGCGTTTCTTCAAGGTCGACAGCTTCAAGCAAGGCTTCGGCCTTGGCCTGACCATGAGCCGCAAGCTGGCCAACTGCTTGGGCGGTTCCTTGTATCTTGACAAGGAATACAAGGACGGCGCCCGCTTCATTCTCACACTGACGGCATAGCCCTATTTCCCGCTGACGATGCGTTTGATGTCGTTCAGCTTGTTCAACGCTTCCATGGGCGTCAGGTTATTGATGTCCAGTCCTAATATTTCGTCGCGTATCTGGCACAGCACAGGGTCGTCCAATTGGAAGAAGCTGAGCTGCATGCCTTCGCGGCTCTGGGCAATCTCAGCCGTCGGCTTGCCCACGCTGCCCACCTGTGCGTTGTCGCTCTCCAGTTGTTTCAGGATGACGCCGGCCCGCTTCACGATGCTTTTAGGCATACCGGCTATCTCCGCTACGTGGATACCGAAGCTGTGTTCGCTGCCGCCCTTCTCCAGTTTGCGCAGGAATATCACCTTGCCGTCCACCTCCTTCACCGACACGTTATAGTTCTTGATGCGCGCAAAGTGCTTCTCCATCTCGTTCAGCTCATGGTAGTGAGTGGCGAAGAGCGTGCGGGCCTGCGCCTTAGGGTGCTCGTGCAAGTATTCCACGATGGCCCAGGCAATGGAGATGCCGTCGTAGGTAGAGGTGCCGCGTCCCAGCTCGTCGAAGAGCACCAGTGAGCGCGGTGTCACATTATTTAATATATTGGAAGCCTCCGTCATCTCCACCATGAACGTCGACTCGCCCAACGAGATATTGTCCGAGGCCCCTACGCGGGTGAAGATTTTGTCCACCAGTCCGATGTGGGCCGCCTCTGCCGGTACGAAGCATCCTATCTGCGCCATCAGCACAATGAGGGCCGTCTGTCGCAGCAGAGCCGACTTACCGGCCATGTTCGGGCCCGTGATGATGATGATTTGCTGGCGCTCCTGGTCCAGCAGGATGTCGTTAGGCACGTAGCGCTCGCCGACGGGCAGCTGCGTCTCGATGACGGGATGGCGTCCCTGGCGGATGTCGATGACTTCCGACTGGGAAACCGTCGGCCGCACGTAGTGGTTCTCTTCGGCAGCCTTGGCAGCCGAGAGCAGGCAGTCGAGGTGGGCAATGACATTTGCATTCTGCTGTATCTGCGCGATAAATTCCTGAGCCGCAACGACCAAGTCGTTGAACAGCCGCTGCTCCAGCGACAGGATTTTATCCTCGGCACCCAATATTTTCTCTTCGTATTCCTTCAGCTCCTGCGTGATATAGCGCTCGGCCTGTGCCAGCGTCTGCTTGCGCACCCACTCCTGCGGCACCTTGTCCTTGTACGTATTGCGCACCTCCAAATAGTAGCCGAACACGTTGTTATAGCCAATCTTCAGCGAGGCAATGCCCGTCTGCTGGGCCTCGCGCTCCTGAATCTGCAGCAGATAGTCCTTGCCGCTGTAGGCTATGCGGCGCAGCTCGTCCAGCTCTTCGCTCACCCCGCTACGGATGACGCCTCCCTTCTGCACTTGCTGCGGCGGGTCGTTTTCTATCTCCCGGCTGATGCGGTCGCGCAGCGCCTCGCAGAGAGAGAGGCGCTCCCCTACCCTTTGCAGGGAGGAGCCGGCGGGCAAACCGGCGGAAACAGGGAAGCCGGAAGAGCCGGCGGAAACGGGGGCGGCGGAAGAGGCGGAAAAGCCGGCGGACGCGGGGGAGGCGGTAGAGCCGGCGACCGAATCGCCGGCCACAGTGGCGCCGGCGGCAAGGCAGGCCTGCTTGATGGGCTCCGTGGCCTGCAGGGCTCGCCGCAGCTGAACCATCTCGCGGGGCGTGACGCGCCCCGTGGCTATCTTCGATACGATGCGCTCCAAGTCGCCTATTTCGTGCAACTGGTCGTCGATGCACTGTCGGAATGCCGGTTCGCGGAAGAAGTATTCTACCACGTCCAGACGCTCATTGATGGGCTTCTCGTCCTTCAGCGGGAACACCAGCCAGCGCCTTAGCAGGCGTCCGCCCATGGGCGACACGGTGCGGTCGATGACGTCGAGCAGCGATTTGCCGTCCTCCTGCATGGGCTGCACCAGCTCCAGGGAGCGTACGGTGAACTTGTCGAGACGGACGTAGCGCTCCTCTTCGATGCGTGTCAGCGACGTGATATGTGCTATCTGCGTGTGCAGCGTCTGCTCCAGGTATTGCAGGATGGCTCCGGCGGCCACGACACCGCTTCGCAAGTGGTCCACGCCGAAGCCCTTCAGCGACTTGACGTTGAAGTGCTTGTACAGCTTCTGGTGTGCCGTCTGCTCGGTAAACACCCAGTCGTCCATCAGAAAGGTGACGAGCCGCGTGCCGAAGTATCGCTCGAAGTCGTGGCGGCGCTCGCGGTTGTAGAGCACTTCCTTGGGCTGGAAGTTGCCGATGAGCTTCTCCACGTAGTCGTAGGTGCCCTCGCCCGTCAGGAACTCACCCGTCGATATGTCGAGGAAGGCCACGCCGCACGCCGCTTTGCCGAAATGGACGGCACAGAGGAAGTTGTTCTCCTTGTAGTTGAGCACCGTGTCGCTCATGGCCACGCCCGGCGTCACCAGTTCCGTGATGCCGCGCTTGACGAGCTTCTTGGCCAGCTTCGGGTCTTCCAGCTGGTCGCAGATGGCCACGCGGCGGCCGGCCCGGATGAGTTTGGGCAGATAGGTGTCGAGGGCGTGATGCGGGAATCCTGCCATCTCGTCGCCCTTCACCCCTGCCCCGTTGTTGCGGTGCGTCAGCGTGATGCCCAGTATCTGTGCGGCGATGACGGCATCGTCGCAGTAGGTCTCGTAGAAGTCGCCGCAACGGAACAGCAGCAAGGCCTCCGGGTATTTCGCCTTGAAGTCGAAGAATTGCTTCATCATCGGCGTCAGCTCGCCGTTTTTCTTTGCCATCGTACTTGTATATTTAGGATTTGCAAAGATACGAAATTCGGGCGAAACTCCCAAGAGTTCCGCCCGAAATGTTGTCAAAATCCGGCTGTCGCTTACTTCTGCACGAACTTCTTGCCGTTCATGATGACGAGGCCCTTGTAGCTGTTGGTAACCACCTGGCCGGCCATGTTGTAGCGCTTGCCGCTGAACACGCCGTCAGCCTTGATGGCGTCAACGCCCGTGGATACCTTGACGAAGTCGGTCAGATAGAGCTGGTAAACGGGCTCTGCATCGCCTCTCTTATAGACAGCTCCCATACCGGTCAGCGTGTAGGTTGCACCAGCCTCGAAAGCTTCTCCGTTCATACCAAACTGGTTGTAGACAGCCAGCGTGGCACCGTCAACGCTGAAGGTCAGGTTCTTGTTGTCGATGCTGACGAACTCGGCGTTCTCAATCTTGACGTAGGCGTTGATGTTGTCAGCCAGCTTGTCGGCGGTAATGGTCTTAGGCTCTACGACCTGTCCCTCCGATTCCACCTTGACGTTCATCTCCGTGAAGGAGAGTTCCGGCAGCTTGTTGTAGCGATTCAGATAGCCCCAGAAGCCACCCAGAGAGTTTTCGCTGACGTTACCGCTGACGACATCGCCCTGCTTCAGGCCCTGTGTGTTGTCGCCATAGAATAGCATGTTAGCCTCGCCATCGGTGAGGTAGATGTACTTGCCGGAGGCGAAGGTCACCGTATTGGTAACGACGGGGAAGCCTGCAGCGTCGATGTTTCTGAAGAAGTAGAAGGTCGGCTTGCCGCCCTGGTCGTACCTGTCGTTATTGCTTTCGTTGATGTCCTTTGCCATTTCGCTCAGCAATCCGTAACCGCTATGAACGGTCAGCGTGTAGCTCTTGGTAGCGGGCTTGTTAGCGGCATCGCCGGCATACTCAGCCTTGACGAGCACTTCGCCCCAAGGGCTGTCCTCCAAGACTATCTTGTTGCCGTTGATGACGGGCTGGGCCTTGCCTTCGTCCCAGCTCTTCACTTCCAGGCTCCACTCAATGGCAGCGCCGCTGACGGCAGCACCGTTGGCCATGACGGTTGCGGTGGGCAGGGCCACGCTTGTACCTATTTCGGGGAACATTCCGTCAGGACCCGGGCAGATGTGCGTCTGGTAGCCTTCGGCAAACTCAATGGCAGTCTCTGCACGGGTGTCGTCGCTGATGACCTGCATCAAATAGCCGTTTGTCAGCTCAGGTGTTGTCGTTCCATTCTTTACGTACTTCTGTAGCTTGCCGGTAAAGATTACCTGGTCGTCCTTCTTGAAGAGCGTGAGGTCGTCTTCGGTGAAGTTCTTGTTGTCATAGCCCTTGGCACGGAAAACGGTCAGCGTCGTGGCGCCGCCCTTCTCGTCGGCCATGTCGAAGTTGACGTTGCCGTACAGGTTACCGATGTTGTTGCGCTGGAAGTCGGGGTCGCTTATCACATAGCCCTTTACCTGATAGGTCTCTGTTGTGGTAGCGCCATCGGCGAGGGCATCGATAATCTCAAGGGCCTTAGCCACGGTGATGGCGTCGGTTTGGGGCTGCTGTGCTTCCTTGACGGTCAGCGTGTACTGAGCCTTGCCGGCCTCGTATTCATCATTGCCTACGAACTCGGCAGTAATAACACTCTGCCCGGCTGCAACGAGCGTGATGGTGCCTGCTTCGTCGATGGTAGCAACGGCAACGTCAGAGCTGCTGTAGCTGACGGGCAGCTCGTAGCTATTGGTCAACTGGGGGAATACATTGTCTTCGGCACCGATGGTAACGGTTTTTGTAGAAGTGCCCCAAGAGAGTCCTGCGGGCTTCTTGGCCTTTCCCTGGAACAAGCGGATGTTGTCAAGGCGGGCATTGGCCGACTGCGTGTTGGCAATCGTGATGGTCAGTGTTCCTGCTGCACCGGTAATGGGATACACATAGTCGTTTCCTGAACCGGCATTCTCTCCGACGGTGCCGCCTTCAACGGTTACCGTCAGGTTCTTGTTGCACTTGAAGGTCAGCGTCATGTCGCCGCTTCTGCCTTCAAGGTCGACCACTGCGGCGAACGAACCGCCGTTCTTGGCCACAAGTAGCTCGGGAGCCTCACCGCCGGCCAGATTCTCATTGTAGATGGTAGTGCCCGAACTAAAGGAACCGTCATCCTTGGTGACCGTACCCGTGAAGGTGTAGTTATCGTTGATGTCGTCGAGAACGGTCTTCACATAGTCCGACCAATCCGACCAGTCTTCCTGCCAGATAACGTCCTGGGCAGCGACTGTGTTAAAACTCATTGTAGCCAGTAAGGCCACAAAGAAATAGCGTAAATTTTTCACCATAGTTATTTGAATTAAATTAGTTAATAATAAATTATTGGTCACATGATTAGACTGCAAAGATACGAAGAATTATCGGGATAATGCAAATTTTGAGGAAGATTCTTTTTATTTATTTTTTCTACGCAGGCGTTTTGTCATAAAAATTGGCTCGTTTTTAACACTTCCTGCCGGCACATTCTGGAGAAAAACGGGCGGTTTGGAGGGCTTGCAGGCAGCAAAGAGGGAGCTTGGATGCTGGAAAGATGGGGGTTGAACCGTGCAATGCAGGGGTTTTTATGCTGAAAAGTGGGCACTTTTATGTTGCTTTGAGCACACTTTTATCTTGTTTCTTGGGAAGAAATGCCATAAAAGTGCGCGCTATTTGCCATAAAAGTGCGCCCGAAATGCCATAAAAGTGCGCGCGGCGGATGATAAAATCGGGACGCTTTCCGGTAAGTTGTTTATTACCAAACGGTTACAAATAACGCCCCATATTTCGCGCATTTCGCTCCGAAGTGCGGCTTGCTGAGCACGGCGCAATTCTCAGACGGCGCTTTGTCCGCTCTTTTCTTAACTGTTAACAAAAAGTTCTTTTCAATTTTTGCATAATCAACGGAAAATGCGTAACTTTGCAAGCTAATGACATAACTAAGCACAAAGAAAACAAAAACATACTGAATATGGAATACAACTTTAGAGACATTGAACAGAAATGGCAGAAGCGATGGGTGGAAAACGGCACCTATCGCGTGGTGGAGGACGACAAGAAGAAGAAATTCTACGTACTGAACATGTTCCCCTACCCCAGCGGTGCCGGACTTCATGTGGGTCATCCCCTGGGCTACATCGCCTCAGACATCTATGCCCGCTACAAGCGTCAGCAGGGCTTCAACGTGCTGAACCCCATGGGTTACGACGCCTACGGACTGCCTGCTGAGCAGTATGCCATCCAGACGGGTCAGCATCCTGAGAAGACCACGACGGAGAATATTGCCCGCTATCGTTCACAGCTGGACAAGATAGGCTTCTCGTTTGACTGGGACCGTGAGGTGCGCACCTGCGACCCCATCTACTACAAGTGGACGCAGTGGGCCTTCCAGCGCATGTTCAAGTCGTACTTCTCGCTGTCGTCGAAGAAGGCTCAACCCACCATCAAGCTCATTGAGCACTTCGAACTGATGGGTACCGAGAACTGTAATGCCCTGGGAACCGAGGAGCTGCACTTCACGGCCAGCGACTGGGCCGGCTTCTCGGAGAAGAAGAAGCAGGAGGTGCTGATGAACTACCGCATCGCCTACCTGGCCGACACGATGGTGAACTGGTGTCCGAAGCTGGGCACCGTGCTGGCTAACGACGAGGTGGTGGACGGCGTATCGGTGCGTGGCGGCTACCCCGTGGTGCAGAAGAAGATGCGCCAGTGGTGTCTGCGCGTCTCGGCTTATGCACAGCGCCTGCTGGACGGACTTGAGGACATTGACTGGACGGACTCGTTGAAGGAAACTCAGCGCAACTGGATTGGCCGCTCTGAAGGTACTGAGGTCGTGTTCAAAGTAGCCCGTCCGGTAGACGGAGGCAGTGCCTCCGTAAACGGAACAGGCCTCGACAGTTTCACCATCTTCACCACCCGTGCCGACACGATGTTCGGCGTTACCTTCATGGTGCTGGCACCGGAGAGCGAGCTGGTACAGCAATTGACCACCCCTGACCAGAAGGAAGAAGTAGAAAAATATCTGGAGTACGTGAAGAAGCGTACAGAGCGCGACCGCCAGATGGACCACAAGGTGACGGGTGTCTTCTCTGGTTCATACGCCATCAATCCGTTTACCGACGAGAAAATTCCCATCTGGATAGCTGAATATGTATTGGCCGGCTATGGCACCGGCGCCATCATGGCCGTGCCTGCCCACGACAGCCGCGACTATGCCTTTGCCAAGCACTTCGGCCTCCCCATCATCCCGCTGATTGAGGGTGCCGACGTCAGCGAAGAGAGCTACGACGCCAAGGAGGGCATCGTCTGCAACAGTCCGGTAGACGGAGGCAATGCCTCCGTGAACGGAACAAAGTTCAGCCTCAACGGCCTGACCGTTAAGGAAGCCATTGCCGCTACAAAGAAATACGTAACAGAGCAGGGCATCGGCCGCGTCAAAGTGAACTACCGTCTGCGCGATGCCATCTTCAGCCGTCAGCGCTACTGGGGCGAGCCGTTCCCCGTCTACTATAAGGACGGCATGCCCTACATGATTCCGAAGGAGTGCCTGCCCTTGGAGCTTCCTGAGATTGACGAATACAAGCCTACCGAAACCGGTGAGCCCCCATTGGGCCGCGCCAAGAAGTGGGCTTGGGACACCAAGACCGACACTGTGGTCGATTGTTCGGCAATCGACAATAAGTCCGTCTTCCCCCTCGAGCTGAACACCATGCCGGGCTTTGCAGGCTCCAGCGCCTACTACCTGCGCTACATGGACCCCAAGAACGAGAAGGCACTGGTGAGCCACGATGCCGACGAGTACTGGCGCAACGTAGACCTCTACGTCGGCGGTACTGAGCATGCCACGGGTCACCTCATCTATTCGCGTTTCTGGAACAAGTTCCTCTACGACAGCGGCTACTCTTGCGAAGACGAGCCCTTCAAGAAACTCGTCAACCAGGGCATGATTCAGGGTCGCTCGAACTTCGTGTATCGCGTTGAGAACGAGGGTCCGGACAAGGGCAAGTTCGTCAGCTTCGGTTTGAAAGACCAGTACCAGACGACGCCCATCCATGTCGACGTGAACATCGTCAGTGCCGACGTGCTCGACATCGAGGCCTTCAAGGCTTGGCGCCCAGAATATAACAACGCAGAGTTTATCCTTGAGAATGGTCAGTACAAGTGTGGCTGGGCCATCGAAAAGATGTCGAAATCGATGTTCAACGTGGTCAACCCCGACATGATTGTCGAGAAGTACGGTGCCGACACGCTGCGCCTCTACGAGATGTTCCTGGGTCCAGTGGAGCAAAGCAAGCCTTGGGACACCAACGGCATTGACGGCTGCCACCGCTTCCTGAAGAAATTCTGGGCACTGTTCTATGGTACTAATAGGACCAATGGGACTAATGGGGCTAATGGGCAAGATGGGCTGATTGTCGACAACAGCGAGCCCACGAAGGAAGCCCTGAAGAGCGTTCACAAGCTCATCAAGAAAGTATCGCAGGACATCGAGGTATTCTCGTACAACACCAGCATTTCAGCCTTCATGATTTGCGTCAACGAGCTGCAACAGCAGAAGTGCAAGAGCCGCGAAGCCCTGAAGACACTCGTCGTCCTCATAGCTCCGTTTGCACCCCACATCGCTGAAGAGCTCTGGGAAGCCCTGGGCGAACAGGGTAGCGTCTGCGATGCCAAGTGGCCGGAATGGAACGAGGAGTACCTGGTGGAGAACAGCGTCAAACTGGGTGTGGCCTTCAACGGCAAGACCCGCTTCGACATGGAGTTCCCTGCCGATGCCGACAACCAGACCATCGAAGCTGCCGTCAAGGCCGACGAGCGTGCTCAGAAGTATATGGACGGCTTCGAAATCAAGAAGGTCATCATCGTTCCCAAGCGTATGGTGAACTTCGTGCTGGGCAAGTGAATAAATGGTAAGTCGTAAATCCGGAAATCGTAAATGGCTTTGACTGTTAATCATCAATTCATCTGGAATGAGGCCAAGGACTATTTCTTCATAACCCTTGGACTCATTCTCTATGCCACGTCGTTCACGCTGTTCCTCATGCCATACGAAATCGTAGCGGGCGGCGTGACGGGCCTGTCGGCCATCATCTACTATGCCACAGGCTTCCACTTGGAGAACACCTACATCATCATCAACGGCATCCTGCTTATAGTGGCGCTGAAGATACTGGGATTCAAATTCCTGATGAAGACCATCTACGCCATCTTCGCCCTGTATTTCATCCTGAAATTCGTACAGGACATCGTGCCCAAGCAAGACAATGGGCTGCCCTTCAAGCTCATGGGCGAAGGACAAGACTTCATGTCGATGATAATAGGCTGTACCATGACGGGCATCTCGCTGTCTACCGTCTTCTCTAACAACGGCTCGACAGGCGGCACCGACATCATTGCCGCCTCCGTCAACAAGCTGCATGGCAACATATCGCTGGGCACGGTGCTCTTTGCCGCCGACTTCTGCATCATCGGCTCGTGTATGTTCTTCCCACAGTTTGGCAACTATATAGAGCGGGCACACAAGGTGATGTTCGGCTTCTGCGTGATGGGACTGGAGAACTTTTCGCTCGACTACCTGATGAATATGCGGAGGCAGTCGGTGCAGTTTATGATATTCTCCAAGAAATGGCAGGAGATAGCCAACGCCATCGGCACGCAGATGGAGCACGGCGTCACCATACTGGACGGCCACGGATGGTTCACAGGACAACAGATGAAGGTGCTTTGCATCCTGGCCAGAAAGCGCGAGAGCACCAATATGTTCCGCCTTATCAAGATGATTGACCCGAATGCCTTCGTGTCGCAGTCAAGCGTCATCGGCGTCTATGGCGAGGGCTTCGACGAGATGCACGTAAAAATCAAGCAGGAAAAGAAAGAGAAAATGAAAATAGTATTTGCCACCAACAACCAACACAAGCTGTCGGAAGTGCGCAACATCCTCGGAAATAATTTCGAGGTGGTGTCGCTGGCCGACATCGGATGCCACGACGACATCCCTGAAAAGGGTCAGACCCTGAAGGAAAACGCGCTGATGAAGGCGGAGTACGTATACAACAAGTACCACATCAACTGCTTTGCCGACGACACAGGCCTGGAAGTAGACGCACTGGGCGGCGCACCGGGTGTGTACAGTGCCCGCTATGCCGGCGGGGAAGGACACGACGCACAGGCCAACATGCGGAAACTATTGGGCGAATTAGAGAATAATAACAATCGGAAGGCACGATTTCGCACCGTTATCGCGTTAATAATAGACGGAAAGACGGTATTCTTCGACGGCATCTGCGAAGGAGAGATTATCCGTACCAAGCGAGGAGGCGAAGGATTTGGCTACGACCCCATCTTCCAGCCAGCAGGCTATAACCAGACGTTTGCCGAGTTAGGCGTAGACGTGAAGAACCAAATCAGCCACCGAGCCCGCGCCACACAGAAACTCTGCGAGTATTTGAAAAAGTGAAAAGGTAAAAAGGTGAAAACAAAGTATTGTCAAACAAAATAATAAACAATGATGAAAAAGCAGCATAAATGGGTCAGGTGGATGGTAATGGGTGTCTTACCTTTTTACCTCTTTACCTTTTTACCTTCAAACGCACAGGTGGGTATCTGGCACAACTACCTGTCGTATGAGAACATACAGGATATACAGGCAGCAGGCAACGACCTCTTCGTCATGGCCTCCAACGGACTGTACCAGTATAACAAGAACGACCAGTCCATCTATATCTATGACAAAATAAACGGACTTAGCGACACGAACATCAGCAAAATAAAATGGTGCCAGCAAGGGAAACGCCTGGTAGTGGTATACGGAAACATGAACATCGACCTGGTGGAGACGAACAACAACATCACGAACATCAGCGACATCTACACCAAGGCCATCACAGGCGACAAGAGCATCTATGGCATTACCGTCAGCGGACAATATGCCTACTTAGCCTGCGGCTTCGGTATCGTCAAGCTGAATGTCAAGGATGCTGAAATCAGCGAGACGTATATGTTCGACTATCCTGTATTGGCCGTGGCACTTGACGACAGCAACATCTATGCACAGGTAAAAAGCAACGGCGTATGGAAGGGAAGCCTCAGCAGCAACCTGATAGACAAGACTAACTGGCAAAAGACCAACTCCTACCCGTCGTTTGCAGAAGACAAGACTGACTATAACGAGAACTACGAACTCGTCAGCACGCTCAATCCCGGAGGACCGAAATACAATTATTTCGGATTCATGAAAATCATTAACGGGAAGTTATACACCTGCAATGGAAGTTTCACTAATGCAGGTGTCATACAGATATTGGAAAACGGCCAATGGACGATTTATTCAACCAATGGCATTAGTGAAGTGGCTGACATAAATCATTACCGTCTTTCATGTCTAAGCGTTGACCCCACTTCAAACGACGAGCATATATTTGCCGGCTCACGTAACGGACTCTTTGAATTCAGAAATGGACAATTCGTCAAGTATTATAACTATACCAACAGCCCTATAGAACGTACCGATGGTATCAATGCTAACTTTGAAATGGTATCAGGCACCATATTTGATGCCAACGGCAATCTTTGGTTTCTTAACAGTTCAGCACCAACAGCTTCACTGATAAAATTGTCGACCAATGGAGAATTCACCAAGTACAACCATAGTGAGTATATGAAATATAATAGCGGCGGTTTTACCAATAAAAGTAATCCCGGCTTAAGTAAAATGATTTTTGACAGCCATGGGATGCTATGGTTCGTCAATGAAACTTGGACGCTCCCTGCCTTTTATCAGTACAATATTACTGACGATACTGTGAGGGCCTATGAAGCCTTTATCAACCAGGATGGCTCGACGATAGACATGCCCAGCGGTATAACCAGTATTGCGGAAGACTTGGAAGGAAACATGTGGATAGGAACGCCGGCCGGCCCGCTGTTGCTTGAAAAGGATAAACTCAACGAGGATAATCCGACCTTTACACAAGTAAAGGTTCCCCGCAACGACGGCACCGACTATGCCGACTATCTGCTGTCTGGTATTAGGATTACCTGCATAGGCATTGATGCTGCCGGCCGTAAATGGTTTGGCACCAACGGCAACGGTGTCTTCCTAATCGGTGCAGACAATATTTCGCAAATTCATCACTTCACCAGCGAGAACAGCTACCTGCTGTCCGACAACATCCAGTCGTTGGCCATCAACAATAACAGCGGAGAGGTATTCTTTGGAACAGACAACGGCCTGTGCTCGTATATGAGTGATGCTACCACCACGTCCGATGAAATGAGCAAGGACAACGTATGGGCTTATCCGAACCCTGTCACACCGGAATATACGGGCCTGATTACCATTGTAGGCCTGACATTCAATGCCGACGTGAAGATATTATCGGCAAGCGGTGCACTGATAGCCGAGGGCAGAAGCAACGGCGGCACCTTTACATGGGACGGATGCGACAAAAACGGCAACCGTGTAGCCAGCGGCGTATACATGGTAGCTACAGCTACTAACAGCGGAGAGAAAGGAACAGTATGCAAAATTGCCATCATCAACTGAGCAAGCACTGGAGCATCGTAGCCGTTTTGCTCCTCACCCCGCTATGGCTATGGGGCACCATTCCTATCCTGCCCACATTCGACGACTGGACATCACTCACAAGTCCATCGTTCGAACCCTTGTTCACCAAGGAGCATTTCTTGTTCTTCGGATACCACTGGCGACCCTTTGATGCCATCATCGGCTACCTGTTAGGACTGAATCCGCAGCAGCTCTTTCCTACGCTGAACCATTGTCTCATCGTAAGCGGCCACTTAGGGTGCTCCTTATTGCTGTATCAGCTGCTTGGCATGCTAAGCTTTAACAATGCCTCCAGGAACATAGCCACGCTGTTTTTCTTCGTCACACCGGCAACCATGGCTACCGTCATGTCCGTAGACGGCATCAACCAGGTATATGCACTGTTTTGGGGAATGGCAGCCTTCTTGGTGTATGTCAAGCTGGAGAAAGGGAAATACCTCGTCTGGTTCGCCCTGATTATCCTTGCCACCCTATGCAAGGAAAACGGGCTGATGTGGGCACTTATCTGTCCGATACTGGCCTATGGATTCCGTTTCATCAAGCATGACCAGCTCAAGAAGGACCTGCTGATAGGTCTGTGCATCATGGCAGTATATGCTCTGGCCATCATGCTGCTGCCGAAAGACATCGAAATACATCCAGAATACATACCCAACGGATTGAAGGCCGGCAAGAGTTTCATGAAGTTCCTGCTGACATCATTTGTCACCGTCGACTACGTATGGCTGTTGTATCAACCTGAGCGCAACCTCTGGCTGGCAGCCATGACGCTGCTGCTGTCACTGCCTTTCATGTATAGCATCTTCATCAGCCACCGCCAGCTCTTCAACGAGCGCAAGATGATGAGTATATGCATCAGTCTCTTTATTGCCGTTGCCCCCCATATCCTCACCTCCTACAGCATGATGCACACCTATGCCGGAATGCCCATGATAGCCCTCATGATAGCTGTCGGCATCGACGCCTATGGCCGTCACCTGACGACGGTGATTGTTTCATGCCTGTTGCTGCTGGTTTCCATCGTCGTCATCGACATACATCTGTGGCGCGAATCATTAGCCTCAGGACTTATTGGAAAAAGCATGGCCGTAGAAACTGTCAAGAAGACGGGCAAACCCGTCAAGCGCGTGTACCTTATTAATATAGATGAGGAATACTCCAAGCTGTCGTCATTCTGCGTGCTTCCCTACGATGCCTTCGGATGGGGATTGGCTGTCAGGCACGAAACCGACTACCAATGGCCTGAAAGCATCAAGGATACGCTCATCAGCCGCACTCCCGATGCCAGGAAAACAGCCCGACAGTTAGGTCTTGACATCATCAAGACGAATGAATACGACTGTGTGTGGATAACCGACCACCAGCATATAGATGTCATTAAGAGATAAAATAGGACTGTTTACCGACAAGACTTTCATGAAGTTTGTCATGGTAGGCGTGGTG
This sequence comes from Prevotella sp., assembly GCA_017459445.1. Lineage (GTDB taxonomy): Bacteria > Bacteroidota > Bacteroidia > Bacteroidales > Bacteroidaceae > Prevotella. The sequence goes on from JAFUDJ010000005.1 coordinate 79,944, forward strand.
AATACTATCTTCGGCACGACCATTATGTTCGTGTTCTACAACCTATTCCACCTAAGCTACTGGGTGTCGTCGGCATCCAACTATTTCTTCGGCGGCATCCTCAGCTATATGCTCAACAAGCACTTCACCTTCAGATACAAGGAAAAAGGCTTTGCATCGCTGTTCCGCTTTGCCACGAACATCCTTACCTGCTACCTGTTGGCATACGGAATAGCCAAGCCCTTGATGCGCTGGATACTCTCCGACTTCAGCATCATCATCCAGGAAAATGTCTCCATGCTGCTCGGCATGTGCCTCTTTGTTGTCTTCAACTACCTCGGAATGCGCTTCTATGCCTTCAAGGCCAAGAAGTAATCAAGGACTCTACCGTATGATTCAACAAGAATATGTCAGAACATCAACGACTGCACTATATTGACAAACTGAAGGGATTGGCCATGCTTTTGGTCGTGATGGGACATACCATCTATTTCTGTACGTACCATGAGCAATATCCCTTTCATGACGATATATTCAGCGTGATATGCACATTCCACGTCCCTTTGTTTTTCTTTCTTTCCGGCGTTGTCATCAAAACGCCGCCAGACATCAGGAAATTCGGTAAAAAGGCCTACCGCTTCATGGCTCCCATGCTCATCGTCGGCTTTATCAATGCGGTAGTGATAGACAAGATAGGCGACTTCTTCCTAAATGGCGGACACAACGGCTACTGGTACCTGCTGACGCTGACCATCTTCTACATGATGCTGATACCTTTCCGCCTCAACAAGCAAAATAGAAAGAAATGGATGGCATTACTTACAGATACGGCCATTGCAATAGCTATTTGGTGCTTGCTTCGTATGATGGTAAAAGCTGACTTTACCACGCTTAATGCCCTCAATCTGTACGGTGCTTTTCTCTATTGGCCATACTTTGTTATCGGCCATCTGTTTCGGAAATACAACCTCATTCATATGCTGACTGGCTATTGGAATATCACCTTACTTACCTTTTCTGCCTATCTGATACTGGTTATTTGCCTATACTCTGAAATTGATAACTTACCTATCTTTCTTGAATACTTTTTAGCACTATTAGCCACCGCTGCCTTGACAGGCCTCTTCAGCCGATTTGAAAACAGCAATACATGGATTGAACGCCAGCTGCTACTCATTGGCAATCACACGCTGGACATCTATATCTACCACTATTTCTTTATCCGCTTCATTGATATTACGTTTATAAAAAATCAGAATATCATGTTAGAATTAGCGTTTATCGCCATACTTACACTTATCATTGTCTATGCCTCCATAGGAATAGGCAAGGTTGTCAATGAAATTACTAATTACACGATGAATATGAAGAAGCTTTTACTTATCTTATCGGTACTGATGCCCATGGCCGCAATGGCAGATGCGTACGATGCTAATAACTATCAGCCGGAAAATAAAACGGTGAAACTGGATGAGACAAACCTGCCAATAGTATTCATCGATACACAAGAGCAGGTTATTCACAAGGACTACCGTGTGGCCGTAAGAATGAAAATCATCAATAATGCCAACGGTATCAACTATGCTGACTTGGAGGCACATCCTGACCAAACAATAGATTATGAGGGGTGGATAGGCATCAAATACAGGGGGAACAGCTCGTTTGACCTGTCACCGAAGAAGCCCTACGGCTTCAAGACGCTGAAGACAAGTGATGTGGACGGCAAGAAAGACAAGGTGGATATATTGGGAATGCCTGCCGATAACGACTGGGTGTTGCTGGCTCCCTACAATGACCGCAGCATGATTCGCGACGTGCTGATGTACCAGCTGGCACGTCCCTACTTTGAATACACACCGAGATTGCGCCACTGTGAGGTAATAGTCGACGGTATGTACTATGGTGTCTATATCATTGGTGAACGCCCCAGAAAGGGTAAGAACCGCCTAAACCTTGACGACCCCGGCGACAGCGGCGACGAACTGACGGGCGGCTATCAGGTGCAAATAGACCGTCAAGACGAGGACCACTGGTATGTTTCCAAATATCCTGCTGTAGACAAAAACGGCAACCCTTACTACTTCTGGAAGGAAATCAGTTTCCAATACAAGCATCCTGAATACGACGAGATGATGCCCGACCATCCCCAGCAGTTAGAATACATACAACGCCAGATAGACGCAATGGAAGATGCCTTGGCATCTGATGACTTCAAAGACCCGGAAACGGGTTACAGAAAGTACATGGATGCCATTTCCTTCATTGACCAACAGCTATCGCAAGAGGTGTCTAACAACGTTGACGGCTACCGGCTGAGCACGAATATCTATAAGCACCGCGACTCGCAGGACCCACATTTCAAGACAACGCTGTGGGACTTTAACGTTGCTTTCGGCAATGCTGACTACTGCGGAGCCAACCTGACTGACTGCTGGATGTATCAAAACACATACCTCGATAACTTCAACGCAGCACAGAAGGTGCCTTTCTGGTGGATGAGGCTGATGGAAGACCCCGACTATGTCGCACAGCTCAAGGCCCGCTGGAAGCAGTATCGTGAAGGCTTCTACAGTGACAAACACATAGAGCATACCATTGACTCGCTGGTCAACCATCTTGACATCAAAGAAGCCCGTAAACGCAACTACAAGGCATGGCCGCTATGGAACAAGTATGTATGGCCTGTTCCTAACTGGCAGACGGTGAATACTTGGGAAAAGGAAATAGCCTATCTGAAAAGCTGGCTAAAGGAACGCATTGCGTGGATGGACGAACAACTGGATTACACACCAGAAGCAGGTGTGAAAACTATTCGTCATGATGGCTCTCATAAAGCTATAAAGGGTTACTATAATCTACAAGGCATACGTTTATCTAATCCGCAGAAAGGCATTGTCGTTGTACAATACAACGATGGTTCATCACGCAAAATAATTGTCAAACATGAGTAATAATATAACCCGTCAGACAAACAAGACTTTACCAGGGGCTTCGCTTTATATTTGTAATGATGATTTTCATGTCGCATTTCAGATATGGCGACATACCATCCTTTGATGCCGGTGGTGATTGCGGCGTTGCCTTTTTCTTTCTTCTTAGTGGTTTCGTTATGTCGATGGGGTATGGTTCAAACATAGAAAATAATACTTTTTCTTTCAAGAGCTTTATCAAGCGCAGACTTTTAAAAGTATATCCGTTGCACTTACTTTGTCTTTCATTGTTTCTCATCATATTCAAACCAACAATAACGTTACAACTACTTTTCAATACACTGCTGCTGCAATCATGGATTCCCGATGACAACTATTATTTTTCCTATAATGGTGTGTCTTGGTTTCTATCCAGCTTACTGTTTTGCTATATAGTTTTTCCCTTTGCATTCCGTCATGCTAACAGACGAACGTTACTCATGCTGCTTGGTTATTACATCATTATTTATGTCATCGTTCCCTATAACATGGTCAATGCCATACTTTATGTTTCACCATTGGTGCGTATTGTCGACTTTTTCTTAGGAATCATGCTTTATAAAATCTATATCAACAGAAGTGACTCATCAAATGCTTCTATGGTTTCTTTGGCAGAGTTACTGCTGGCAATACTATTAATATTGGCATTAATAGCCTATCCTTATACTGACGAAAAGCTACGCAATGCACCACTCTATTGGTTTGTATTACTCCCTATCATCTATGTTTTCACACAACAAAAAGGTATTGTTTCGCGTTGTCTGCAATGTAAAATATTACAATGGCTTGGTTCGTTAAGCATGCCTGTCTTCATGCTTCATCCCATTGTATTCCGTACTATGTTCCATTTTTTCCCTTCAATACCTTCTATATTGATGCTTGCATTATGCTTTTCTATAACAGTAATGCTTAGTTGGGCTACTGACCTTTTATTTTTGCGACATATAGAAAGATTAAGGAAGTTGGAGCTATAGGTACCTGATGCGGCCGATATTCAATATTCATTTCTTATTATTATGCAAAAGTACGAATTATTCTGTTCTTTCTAAAGAATTATCAAAAAAAATAAGGCTATTAAGAATTTTATGATTACCTTTGCCAAAACTAACACATTTCACTGAAACTACTATTATAAAAAATAAACTGTAATTTTGAAAAAAATATTAACTATGCAAAATAATAGAAATTCTTTAATGATTAAACTTTTAGTATCAGCTATGAGTTTATTGAATCTAACTCTTTCTGCAACAGACCTAAATCAAGTCAGACAAGCTGGTTTGCACGTTGTAGAGATTACGACTATCGATGGCGAGGAACCTCAAGGACAAATCATTACAAAGCCTGATAATCCGAATAATCATAACATGACCTACCTAAATAAAGTACCATGTAGGGTTGTCATTACGTTAGGAGAAGAGACACTTTATGATAGCGGCCCTTATCAGAAAAAAGCATCTGGGGCTACGATACGTATCAATGGCAATACAACTGCCTATTATTCTAATCCTCTGAATATGCCCTATAATCTAAAATTAGAAAAAGCCGCTGATTTACTTTGCCGGAACAATGATGATAAGTTTAAAGATAAAAACTGGCGTTTATTGAAGGATGCAGTATCATTGAATACCATTGTAGGACTTAAACTCAGTCAAATAATGGAGATTGAATGGACATCAGCATATGTACCTTGTAATGTTATCATCAATGGTGACTACCGAGGTTGCTATCTACTTATGGAAAATGTAAAGAGAAATGAGCTATGCCGTATTAATTGTGACAGTGAGTCGGGATACATTGTTGAAAAAGACCCTTATTGGTGGAAAGAAAATCTTTACTTCAACTCATTATGGTATACAGATGAAAGTATTTACCGATGGACATGGAAATACCCTGACGAAGATGATGTAACCGAAGCACAGGAGACATATATAAAACAATACATAGAAAATATGGAACAGAGCCTCAGTGAAGGTAACTATGAGCAATTCATAGATATAACTTCTTTTGCCAAATGGCTTTTATCACACGATATATTGGGAACTCGCGATGCTGGAGGCTCTAATATGTATATTAAAAAATTCGATGAAACTAATAATAGTCGCTTAGAATTGCCATGTTTATGGGATTTTGACTCCAGCTATGAAGTAGCACCTGGTTCTTTCTCGCGACTACATACGCTTTCAAATGAATATTTCTATGCTTTGATGAATAGTAGTAACCGTGCATTTGCAACTGCTTACGTTACGCTATGGAATAAAGAAAAGGAAAGAATAGTTAGTCAACTTACTGACTTTATCAATGCCTATGCTATTAGTGATGAGGCTAAGGCCTTAGAAGTTTCCAGAAAATTGTATAACGAAAGATTTGGCTATATGTATGGTTCCGTTTCTAACGACATTAAAAGTACACTGCAATGGTTAGAGAAGCATATAGAAGCTTTAGATAATCAAATACAGCTTATTGAAATTTCATCAACAGGAATAGAGCAACCAATTACAAATAACAAAAAATATAAAGAACAGAAATTCTATCGTATTGATGGAGTTGAAATTGACCGTCCAGTCAAGCATGGCATTACTATCTATCGAAATTCTAACGGAAAAAGTATAAAAATAAGCAACTAACTCCTTACATCCATCAGACTTTTTGTTTATATATTATGCAAGTAGTAGCTATAGTTACCTGATGCGGCCGATGCGGCGGCTGATATTCGTGGTGGGACGACGAGCGAATACCAGATAGGGACGGCTGTTATCACGGTAGATACTATCCATCATCTGATTAGCCACAACTGGACGATAATGGCTATCTTCATAATACAGATGATAATCTTTGTTCCAACTATTGGGACCTGAGAAATCATATACTTGCTTCTGACCGAAAATATGACAGAGCGTGCGATAATCTTGTGGATTCAGTTTGATTTGGTCGTAGAGTGGATTAATAACTATACGATAGTCGGTAACATGCTGTTTGAAAATATCTTTAATTTGCTGCAACAATACAATGTGCTCTTCTTTTAAGACAGAAGGTGATATGCTGTCTGGATACTGCTTGTTTTCAAACCGTTGTATTCTTTCTGGAGTATAATAAGTACCATTATCAATGGCTTCATCAGCCAAAAATTCCTGTACTTCATTAGTAACAGGGTCATAGTGTACAGGTTGTTCAAATAGAAAATGCTCTGTCATATAAGAACGATGCTTTCCAAAGATAGAATAGTCAAGATAACCTACTAGAAATTCTGGTTTCAAAAAGGAAAGCAAGTTCTCTGCATGAAAGGATAATAGTCGCCCGTCAACCCTTGGTGGCATCAGTCCTAAGTGACCTGTCGTCTCTGGCTCAACCATCTCTAACAACTGTTGGTCTATGGCCAATATAACGTACTTGATATCTCCACCGAGATGATGGATGAATTGAAGGTGACGGGTTAAGCGGTAGAGCGTTTCACCATTACCGTAATAATGGCAAGCTACGGCATCATCGTCCAAATGCTTCTTCCAATCAGATATATGCCAGAACTGTGAACGAGAATTACCCATGATAAAAGCATTGTAATGCATCGTTGCGTTACGGCGAACATAGTTTTCACAACTGACATAGTCCATATCGAGCGTTGGATGTAGTCCTTTTCGCTCGTAATAATTATCATAGGACCTTACCACCATAAAGGGGTCAAGCATCACATAGACTGCCAACAATATCCACAACGGAACTGAAAACAGCAAAATGCGGAATAGAAACAATATTATGGGTCTGTGCTTTTTCATCATGTTCAGAACTGGAAATAGATAAATGACTCTTGATGGGCAGACAGCGCATTCAACGAAAATAGAATGGCATAGTATATCAACCATCGGAAACCAGCATAGCGCATGAGGCTGCCGTTACTAAAATCAAGCACATGTCTTCGTGAACGCTGCACGTATTCTAATACCATACACACAGCAGCCAGTGCCAATGCCTTATAGCCTGACAATCCCATGAGAGTCCACGATGAACCAAGGACGGCAGAGAAATAACCTAAGGCATCGGAAATGGAAGGCGCACGGAAAATAACCCATCCTATAGTAACCAGAACAAATGTAAATACGACAGAGGGAACACTTCCATGCTGTCTTGTCTTCTGACTTTGTTTCTTTAGGATAGAGGGAACGAAAAGCAGAGCATGATACAATCCCCATACGATGTAAGTAAAGTTAGCACCATGCCACAAACCACTTACTAAAAAGACTACAAACACATTTCGTAGTGTCTTTCTCTTACCTTGTCGGCTACCTCCTAACGGAATATAGATATAATCGCGAAACCATGTCAGCAACGACATATGCCAGCGTCGCCAAAAATCAGAAATGCTATATGCAAAGTAGGGTGTCCGGAAATTGTCACACAAACGGATTCCAAATAGTTTTGCCGTACCAATGGCGATGTCTGAATAGCCGGAAAAGTCACAATAAATCTGCACAGAAAATAGAATAGCCGTCATGATAAGCATGGGCGAATGATAGGTTTCATAGTCACTCCATACCATATTGACCGTCACAGCGCAATTGTCTGCAACCACTATTTTCTTGAAAAATCCCCATAACATTTGCCTGCAACCGTCAACAGCCTCGTTATAGCAGAAATGTCTTGACTGCAAAAACTGAGGCAATAGATGATTGGCACGCTCAATAGGGCCTGCTACCAGCTGAGGAAAAAAACTGATAAAAGCTGAAAAAGCTACTAAATCACGACAAGGTGTAACCTGACGGCGATAGACGTCTATGGTATATCCGATAGCTTGGAAAGTATAAAAACTAATGCCTACAGGCAGTATGATTTGCAGTGTAGGAAAGTCGGCATGCATACCGAAAAGGGCAAGCAATCTGCCAAACGAATCGGTAAAGAAATCCAAGTACTTGAAAACACAGAGAATGCCCACATTAAGTGTAATGTTCAGTACATTAACTGTCGTACGTGCTGACCGCCCCATGTCTTGACGCTCCATTATCAAACCTGCTGAATAGCTGCTCAACGTAGTTAAGGCAATAAGAGACAGAAAGCGCCAATCCCAACAAGCATAGAAAAAATAGCTTGCTACAACAACAAATAGGTTCTGCCATTGGATTTTACGCCCTATAAGCCAATAGATAGCAAAGACAACAGGAAGAAACAACAGATAACTATAAGAATTGAATAACATGGACACTCTTATCTTTATATTTATCAATACCTGATGCGGCCGATGCGGCGGCTGATATTCGCGGTGGGACGGGTGAATACCAGGTAGGGACGGCCGTTGACATGAACGACGCTGTAGTGGAAGTTGTCGTCCAGTTCGTAGGTATCGTCCTTATAAGCCAGCAGTCGCTGAGGAAGCGAAAGGGCTGACACGTCTTCAGGCAGTAACTCAAAGACTATCTTCTTCACGGGCTTATCCTCCGGCAGCTGCCAAACATACAAGGACTGGTGGCGGTCGAGTTCGTAGTTACGATATGCCGTGCTGTCGCTTTCTATCCGCTGCACGACGTCTTCGGGCAGGAATATCATCTGCTGCTTGCCATAAAGGGTTGCAGCACAACGCATATTGATGTCGCGGGCATTGAATCCCATATAGCTGCAGAAGACGCCGAAATCAGCCGTAGGATTGACGAAGCGACGGCGGAAGAAGTCCTTCACCGGCTGCTCGCCATCGACGGGATAGCGCACGGCAACCACTTCCCTACCCTGCTCGGCCATCTGCTGTTGCATGTAGCGGCAGTTGCTATCGTTTTCGTAACGCACAAGGACGGCTGGTATATAGTAGACAACAACGGCGGCACAACAGGCAACCATCAGCCGCTTCTGCCACTTTTCAGCCACCACAGCGGCCAGTAAATCGACCAGAAGGAGCATGGCTATGAAGTCGGCAAAGAAGACTACACGCTCCAAATTAGTGCCGCAGACGACGACAATGCCCAGTGCGAGCAACAGACAGAGGTAGAAATAGCGTCGTAAGTATAGTGTTTTCTTCCAGTAACCATGGCGGTTACGGGCAGTAACCATGGTGGTTACGACCAGTAACCATAGTACTTTCAAATTGAAGACAATATTAACGGCTCCGCTAATCATCCGGCTCATGAGCGTAATACCGTCGCCGGCACGACTCCAAAGTGCGGGAGAAAGCAGAATGGTCAGCGTTCCTGCCGCATACCAGACGATATACAATGCACAGGGATAGGCCTCCTTCTTGCGCAGCTCTGCCAGCATGTAGACAATGAGTGTGATGGCCAACGGCAGCGAGAGGGCTTCATGGCTGCAGCCGATGAATAGCGACAGGGGAGCCACCAACCAGTGAATGCGGCTGGAGGAATGGCGTACACGGCGCAGATAAAGCAGGAAGGAGAGTGTCATGACGAGCACCCAGAGGTAGTTGAACGTGCCTAAGCTCCACAGCATGGTTGTCCTCACGTCGGCAAACACGACAAACAGCAGGAAGAACATCGTAACCATGGAGAACAGCCGACGGTCGCGCTTAACCACGAGGCAGCTGCCTAAATAGAGCATAAGGGCGAAAAGCAGGGCGTTCAGCACATGGTAGACGACGGGCGGTACAAACGACAGGAAAGCCTGCGCAAGGGTATGCATCACCCAGCGGCCGTTGGTGATGTGGTAGTGTGCCCATTGCGACTCTATCAAGTCAGCAGCACTCTGAACCAGACGGACGGGTGCTGCGTCGTCTTCCTGCCATACAAAGCGGTAGAGAATGTCGTCGCTGAGCGTGAAAGCGTCGAGCAGTTCAAGGCATAGCATAGCCACTGCGACGAACAGAAGAAACACTCTTTCCTTCTTCATCACCTGCCGTCAACTTAGCTCCAGCATTCTTTCTATGGGTCGCACAGCGTCAGCAGCTATCGCAGGGTCTATCTCTATCTGCTGGCATTCATCCCTTAGGCACTGATAAACCTTTTCCAGCGTGTTCAGCTTCATATACTGACACTCGTTGCATGAGCATTCCAAGCCGCTCTCGCTGATTTCCGGCGGAACAGGAATAAACTGCTTGTCAGGACACGTGCGCTGCATCTCGTGCAAAATACCGGCCTCTGTAGCCACGATAAACTGCGTCGCACGGTTTTCCCGTGCATATCGCAGCATGTCCGCCGTACTGCCTTTGACGTCGGCTAAAGCCAACACAGGACCCTTACACTCCAAGTGTGCCATCACCACGGCATCAGGATACTGTGCCTTGAGCTCCGTTATTTTGGCCACGGAGAACCGTTCATGCACGTGACAACCACCGTTCCATAACAGCATCTGACGGCCTGTTACCTCGTTGATATAGTTGCCCAGATTATAGTCAGGACCGAAAATCAGCTTCGCATCCTTAGGCAACTGGTCGACCACCTTCTTGGCATTGCCGCTGGTAACGACGACGTCCGTCAGCGCCTTCACGGCAGCAGTGGTATTGACATACGAGATAACCTGATAGCCAGGATGTTCGTCTTTGAATTTCTTCAGGTCTTCAGCCTTACAGGAGTCAGCCAGCGAGCAACCGGCATTGAGGTCAGGGCAGAGCACCACCTTGTCGGGCGACAGTAGCTTACACGTCTCAGCCATGAAGTGTACACCGCACATCACCATCATCCGTGCATCCGTCTCGGCAGCTTTACGTGCCAGTGCCAAAGAGTCGCCAACGAAGTCGGCAATGTCCTGAACATCGCCAACCGTATAGTAGTGTGCCAGAATGATGGCGCCTTTCTCTTCGCATAATCTGCGTATTTCTTTTTTCAGCTCTTCAGTTTTCAACATCATATTATTATTATTTTATTCTTTCTTTTTCTTTTTAAAAAGAGAAATGTATAAGGATGATAGGGCGTTGATAAGTGCAAAACTTTCCGGCGTTTTTCTTGCTCATTAGTTTATCCACTCGTGGTCATGCCGCTTTTCACTACCGCTGTTAATGCTTTTTCCTTGATTATTAGTTTGATAAGTAGTTTATCCACAATTCTCTATTTCGGTGCAAAATTAATAAGTTTATATTTTTTTTTATCAAAAATCGGTGGAAAAATTACTGGTAACAGGTTAATTTATGCAGAAAATCCACCATCGGGTAGGGTAGTGGCAGGTTATTTTATCATAATTCACAAGTTATTAACAGACTTATGCACATAGTTATTCACAATTTTTTCGTACTTTTGAACTTCGGTCGAAATTACTCACGCTCGAAAATACTCAAATAAATTTGGTATTTTGCTCACTTAATCGTAATTTTGCAGGTGGTTTATGAGAAAGATACGTACCATAGAGATGCAGCGGCTGACGGTGGAGGAATACCGTAAGGCTGAGAAGCTGCCGCTGGTCGTCGTGTTGGACGATGTTCGTTCAATGTATAACATCGGCAGTGTATTCCGCACGTGTGATGCTTTCCGCGTGGAAGGCGTCTGTCTTTGTGGTATCTGTCAGACGCCACCGTCTACGGAAATCCATAAGACAGCATTAGGAGCTGAGGAAAGCGTCAGCTGGCGTTACTATAAAACAGCATTAGAAGCGGTAGAAGAATTGCAAAATTTCGGCTATACGGTACTTTCTGTCGAACAGGTGGAACATAGTACCAAGCTGCAGACATTCGTGCCTCAGCAAGGCCGGAAATACGCCGTAGTGCTCGGTAACGAAGTAAAAGGCGTCCACCAAGAAGTAGTAGACGCCTCCGACGGCTGTTTAGAGATTCCACAACTTGGCACCAAGCACTCGATGAATGTCAGCGTCACCGCCGGGATTATTATCTACAAATTTGCCGAATCCCTAATTTTGTAACATAGTTTATTTTACCATAACCTTGCGTATTGTTCCATCACTCATGCGAATAATGTTTATACCTTTCTTCGGAGTATTCAGACGATAACCGCGCAAGTCGTAGCGTACTTGCTCCATAATCGGAGAAGCTATTTTAAGTTCTTCTACTCCATTTGTGTTTGTATTTGTTCTGAATAACTTTGTTTCACCATAGAAAGTCTCGTTTTTTGAGGTTGTTACAAAAGCTACATAACAATAATCTAAATCGTAGTCAAGATTTGTAAGTAGAGCTTTCATTACCTGACCTGTAGCTTCCACTGTCATAGCATTGCTAGGTATTTCATTATTAGTAGATGTACTCCGTGCATTGACTGTCTGCTTCCAGTATTTAAAACCTTGTTGCGCCACGTTGTCTGTGCCTCGCATAACATAGCCTTTTACTTCTGCTGTATTACCTTCTATATTCGCTGTAGCATAGGTATGTACGGTTGGCTCAAAATATGAAGTGTTCGAAGGGTCGAAACCTACCCAATTGCCATAGTATCGGTTGCCGCTACTCGACTCATAGTATGGACGTACTCGCCATAATTTTTCAGCATTTAGGTTATGGATATAGCCTTCCATAGTCCCCTCATAGAGATAACCCGTTCCACTATTCGAAGCAAAGTCATCAGGCCAGTCAGTCCTTCGCCACTCAAAGCCAACATTATCCTCATCATCATCAATGTTTGAAGAAGCAGAGACTATCACGTTGCCCATTGAGATTACCTTTGGCTGTAGAGTTGTAAATGTTAGACAATCAGTATTGAAGGTTACATCTTTTTCAACCATTCCTCCTTCATTGAAGGTAACCTTAAAGCGTAGGGTATTTGATGATTCTGGGATAAGTCCCGTTACTTTTATATTGTTTGACTTGTAGTCATTCTCTTTAAAGCCCCAACTTTCTACTGTAGCATCTATTAGGTTTGTCAGAGTTCCCTGCAAGGTTGCAGTTGTAGCTGTAATATTGCTAACCTCAACGGTAGCATTAACGGCTTGAGTTTGAAAAGTTTCATTTTTGGTGAACCTGCTATTATCATCAGTTATTAAAATATAACTGACGTTTTTGGTCTCACCTGGTGGAAGCCCTGTAATAGTAACCTTGTCTCCAGCACCATAATTGTCGAATCCGGCAAACCGTACCGTTGCATCACCTGTATTGCACTTAGCTTCAACTGTAAGAGTAGTATTTGTACTCTTTTCTAAATTTAGGGATATATAACAATACAATGTTTCTGCAGTGATAGAGCCATTCAGTTCCAAATTTCCATAGTTTCCTCTTGCATATACTGTATATTGTTTTCCTGGTGATAAATTTGTGAGTTGGACTTTACTGTTAACAGGCGTGTATGTTTGTCCATTAAAGATAATCTCTTGGTTCGAAAGCATATCATCGGTCGCTAAAGTGATGGTTGTCTGTGTTGTACCTGACAGCTTAAAAGCGTTGTTAATTTGAAGATTATTCCATCCACTAGCCTTTTTGTAACTTTCTGAGTATTCTGCGGGAACGATGCCTATTGCTTTTGGAAAAGTGTTACTATAGGCCAAAGGTGGCACTTCGCGGTTGCAGAAAACTAAATTGAGACCCGTACAGCCATAGAATGCATTTTCACCGATGCTATTTACACTTTCAGGAATAGTGATGCTCGTCAAACCAGTACAGCCGTAGAATGCATTTCTACCGATGTAATTTACACTTTCAGGAATAGTGATGCTCGTCAAACCAGTACAACGACTGAATGCGTCGGAAGCTATAGCAGTAACGTTATTATGTATGGTTACAGAAATAAGACCCGTACATCCGGTGAAAGTATATTCTTTAATTCTATTAATACTTTCTGGAATGGTAACATTGGTTATTTCTTCTCCATTTATATAGAGATGTTGAGCATAAAGCAAAGGATTGGAATATATCCCACCATCCAAAGAAGAACCAAAGGTGATATTGCATAAGCTCTCTATACTGCCAAATTCTGCTTTAGCCAGTTTTGTACAGTAATAGAACGCATAGCCTTTAATTTCGCGTACACTCTCAGGAATAGATATGGAGGTAAGATTGATGCAGTTGTAGAACGCTGCTCGGCCGATCAAGGTAACATGTTGAGGTATGACGACAGATTCAATACGATAGTGGTTTTCAAATGCTTTTTCATCAATATATTCCACATTGTAAACGACACCATTGTATATAACTGTTTCAGGAATTATGACAGAACTTATATTAGGTCCGTTTACTACAGATGCGAAGTTTCTATCGCTATATTGATATAAATCATAGGTAAAATCGTCAATACGAATATAATAATAGTTGGCAAAGCTACTCATTCCCATCAATGTGAACAGGAGGAGTAGGAAACTTTTCAGATAAAAATATTTCATAAGTTTTGTAAAAAAGGACGGAACTGCTCTGCTGCTTTTCCTCCTTGAAGGCACCGCCAAGTAGCCTCTGCATAGAAAAGTGCAAACATTTCACGCCCTACAGCGTGAACCTGTCATCACTTGTTCTCATGCTATAAATCTTGGCGGATTTTTCAAGGAGAGAACAAGGACTCTAAGTCCAAGTTATATCAAAAGGTCTTGTTTGAGCAGAAACGTCGGGTTAAACTTGTTTTTATTGGTTATTGTCGTGGACATCTGCATCCACAAACTAGGGCGTATGGAGCTTGGCACACATACGTTTATTAGTTCCCCGTGAGCGTTTTACTCGTTCTATCTATTGTACTGTCTGTTTCTTGTTAATAGGGTTTTAAAGGGTTCAACAATCCGTTTATCGTTATAATTTGTTGCAAATATACAATGTTTTTCTCTTTTTTCCAAATATATGGCTAATTTTTTGTTTGTCGGTTAACAAATCATTGACAGATTTCAGCGGCGATGTCATTCAGTTTTAGGCATCGCTGTCGCATGTTTTCTATCTTCTCATTCTGCCAAGGGTAGGGACTAATCATGAGCAGACGGCCTTCAGCACAAGCCATGAGATAGTGGGGTTGAGGCTTGAAAAATGGCGGAAAGCCTTTTAATAATAGGACAATGAGTGGTAGTCGCGCTTCTAAAATGGCTGTGGCAATCTGTTTTTCACCAGGACTGATGCAAGGAGAGACGATAACGGCACCTTGTTGTGCAGCATTCAAGAAGTACTTTTTACGTTCTTCAATTTCATTTTGATAGAGGTGTCGTGAGCATTGTACTTGTAGTTTGAATGGTTTTTCGAGAAGGGTCGTATTGCCCATAGCTTCCATTTCAAGACCTGCTATGGTCAGTTTGCCTAAAGGTTTGAAATATTGAGGGTGGGCTTGTTTCAATAGAAGGCGACGGGGGTTGTCGTCAAGGTAGTTTAGCATGCGCTGAAGTTGGCCTTCCTGCAATAGGATGCGGTCGTTGTACCCTGGCTCCCAGAGAACGCCTTGAGGATTTTTTGACTGAGGCAATGCCTCAGTGTACCTAACAGCTAATTCCTCATTGTGCTGAATGGTGGGATTTAGTTCAGTAGATGGCGACATTGTCGCTGTTATAACGCCCAGTTCCCGTGCTGCCTTTCTAGTACCGGCCTTGAAGCCATTGATGATAGTTCCCAAGTGTCGAGGCATGTTTTCTTTGACATAGAGGACACCATGAATATGGTCAGGCATGATGCAAATCTTAATAACACTCACCTCAGGGTAGTGAGCTGGAATGCTCTGCCAGCATTCTTTTACCTTTTCTCCTAATGTGGACAGCATAATCCGTGGTTTATCGTTATCTTCTGTAAGCATAGGGTTGCCCTTTAGGGTGCCGAATAATGGCAACCGGTTCTCAGTGGCCATCGTAATCATGTAGATGCCTCGTTCAGTATAGTCGTGCTCATCGCATCGGCGCTTCATCGAGGGTTTCTTTTCTTGCTTTTTTGACCACTCAATGTGCCTTTTCTTTCTTTCATCCATGATTTTTTCCTTTGCTTTGGTTGGGTGGGCGGGTAGACGGCGACAATGTCGCCGTTTACACGACAGGAGCGACAGGAGGTTAGTGGGCCTCAAGCCAGTTGTTGCCAAAGCCGGAGTCGGCTACTAAGGGGACGCACATTTGGAAGGCGTTTTGCATTTCTTCGATGACGATGCGCTCCACCTTTTCCTTTTCTTCAGGGTAGACGCTGAAGTTCAATTCGTCATGAACCTGGAGAATCATCTTGCTCTTGATGTTTTCCTTTTTGAAGCGCTCGTAGATATGTATCATGGCTACCTTGATGATGTCGGCAGCGGTACCCTGGATAGGTGCGTTGATGGCATTGCGCTCGGCAAAACCGCGAACGGTGGCGTTGGCGGAGTTGATGTCCGGCAGGTAGCGGCGACGTCCGAATAGGGTAGTGACATAGCCTTTCTGGCGTGCTACTTCCTTCGACTGTTCCATATAGTCGTGAACCTGTGGGAAGGTCTCGAAGTATCCGTCAATCAGCATCTTAGCTTCATCGCGCGGAATATCCAAGCGCTCGGCTAATCCAAAGACGGTGATGCCGTAGATGATGCCGAAGTTGGCACGTTTCGACTTGGTACGTTCGTCGCGCGTCACTTCGTCAATCGGCTTCTTATAGATGTTGGCAGCCGTTGCCGCATGCAGGTCCTTGCCCTCGCGGAACACACGAATCATGTTTTCATCCTTTGAGAGATGAGCCATCACGCGCAATTCTATCTGACTATAATCGGCTGAAAAAAACAGACAACCAGGTTCTGGTATGAAGGCTTTGCGAATCTCCTTTCCATCCTCGCCGCGAATAGGAATGTTTTGCAGGTTAGGGTCGGAAGATGAAAGCCGGCCAGTAGCTGTTATCGTCTGGTTAAACGAGGTATGGATATGACCTGTTCGCGGATTTATCAGTTTTGGAAGTGCTTCGATATAGGTGCCTATGAGTTTCTTCAATCCTCTGTGTTCCAAGATGTCAGCAACGATTTCGTGCTTATTGCGTAGCTGTTGCAGCACTTCCTCCGAGGTGACATATTGTCCTGTCTTGGTTTTCTTGGCTTTCTCAACGATTTTCAGTTTATTGAAGAGTATTTCGCCAACCTGTTTAGGCGATGCGATATTGAAATGTTGACCGGCCAATTCATAGATGCGCTGTTCGATGTCGTTCATTCTCGCTATGAATTGTTTTGACGTTTCAGCCAGCGATTCCGTGTCAAGACAGACACCATTCATTTCCATCTCGGCCAGGACAGGCATGAGCGGCATCTCTATCTGATAGAAGAGCTCTTCGCATTCGTGCTTTTTCAATTCCGGCTCCAGTTTGTTTTTCAGCTGTAGCGTGATGTCGGCATCTTCGCAGGCATATTCATAGACGAGGGTAGGGGAGAGGTCGCGCATGGAGCGCTGGTTCCTGCCTTTCGGTCCGATAAGCTCATCTATGTGTATGGTCTTATAGTGCAGATACACCTCGGCCATGTAATCCATATTGTGTCGGAGCTCGGGTTGAATAAGGTAGTGAGCTATCATCGTGTCCCACATCTTTCCTTTCAACTCGACATCATAGTTGTGCAACACCTCAAGGTCGTACTTCAGGTTCTGTCCGATTTTCAAAATCCGAGGGTCTTCATACAGCGGTTTAAAGATGTTAACAATTCGCAACGCTTCTTCACGTTCGGCAGGAATAGGCACATAAAACGCCTCGTGTTCTTTTATCGCGAACGACAAACCTACCAATTCTGCGTCGATGGGCGACGTTGAAGTGGTCTCCGTGTCTAAAACGAGAAAATCGTTTGTCATGAAAAAATCATAAAGTTTTCTCATTTCTTCCTCATTTTCAACGAGTTTGTACGTGTGAGGCACTGATTTTAACGTCTCAAAACTCGAAAATTCTGCCGCTTCCGGCCCTTCGGGCGCAAATTCTGCAAATAAATCGAGTTGTGCGTTAGCGGGTTTTATTACTTTTTCAGTTTTTTTAAGAATCTTATTGGCAAGGGTCTTAAACTCCAAATCTTCGAGTAGTTTTCCAAGTTCTTCCTTGTTAGGTTCCGAAACTTTCAGTTCGTCCATTCGGAGTTCGATGGGCACATCGGTCTTGATGGTTGCCAGAAACTTCGACATGCGGATGTCCTCCACGTGTTCTTCTATTTTTTTCTGCAGGGCTCCCTTGATTTCAGTTGTCCTTGCTAACATCTCTTCGATGGAACCGAATTGATTGATAAGTTTTACGGCCGTCTTCTCACCCACGCCGGGACAGCCGGGGAAGTTGTCGGCTGAGTCGCCCATCAGCGCCAGGAGGTCGATAACGGCTTTTGTCGATGGAATGGCGTATTTACTCTTCACTTCCTCCGTACCCATGACCTCATAGCCGCCGCCATGTCGCGGCCGGTAGATGAAGACATGTTGTCCCACCAGCTGCCCATAGTCTTTATCGGGTGTCAGCATATAGGTGTCGATACCCTGCTCTCCGGCCTTGGCGGCCAGTGTTCCTATAACGTCGTCGGCTTCAAAGCCGTCCACTTGGAGGATGGGAATGTTCCATGCTTTCAAGATATCCTTGATGATAGGCACTGACAGTCGGATATCCTCCGGCGTGGCTTCGCGTTGTGCCTTATAGGCAGGGTAGGCTTCTGAGCGGAAGGTGGGGCCGTGCGGGTCGAAGGCCACGCCTAAGTGTGTGGGTTGTTCTTTGGTCAGCACTTCCTGCAATGTGTTCAGAAAGCCCATGATGGCACTTGTATTGAGACCTTTCGAGTTGATACGCGGATTCTTGATGAATGCATAGTAACTGCGGTAGATGAGCGCATAGGCGTCAAGTAGAAACAATTTATTCATAGTAGTTTTCTGAATTTTCGTGTAAAATTACAAAAAAAATGGTGACTATCCAATTATTTTCACTAATTTTGCACGAAAATATTACTTGTCATGGATTATATTAGCATTATCCAACAGCCAATAGCCGCTGATTTAGCTGAATTTATCGACCTGTTCAACCACTCGTTGACCCATCACGACGGTATGCTGGAGTCGGCCTTGTGCCACATCCGTCAGCGTGGGGGCAAGCGTATGCGCCCTATGCTGATGCTGCTCATGGCCAAGCACTATGGGGGTATCTCGCAGGTGACGCAGCATGCCGCTGTCGGTCTTGAGCTGTTGCACACGGCGTCCCTTGTTCACGACGACGTCGTCGACGAGAGCAGTGAGCGTCGCGGTCAGGCTTCGGTGAATGCTACCTATGATAATAAGGTGGCGGTTTTGGTTGGCGACTTTATCCTTTCCACGGCTTTGCTGCATGTTTCCCTGACTGATAACCAGCAAATTGTGCAGCAGCTCTCCGAGCTTGGCCGGACGTTGGCAGCAGGCGAGATACTGCAGTTGTCGAACATCCAGAACCAGGACATTTCCGAGGCTGTGTATTACCAGGTTATTCAGCAAAAGACGGCGGCTTTGTTCCAGTCGTGTGCAGCCATCGGCGCTATGTCGGCGGGTGCTTCTTCTGCTGACGTTATGAAGGCTGCAGAGTTTGGTAAGAACCTGGGTATCATGTTCCAGATACGTGATGACATCTTCGATTATTTTGACTCGAAGGCTATCGGTAAGCCTACGGGCAATGACATGGCTGAAGGCAAGCTGACGCTGCCTGTCATCTATGCGCTGAACAATACCGATTTCGAGTCGATGCAAACCTTGGCCAAGAAGGTCAAGGCAGGTACGATAAATGTCGATGAAATCGCTGTCTTGGTGGAGTTTACGAAGCAGCAGGGCGGCATTGACTATGCTGAGCAGAAGATGGCGGAATTCAGCGTACTGTGCAAGTCGTATATTGATGATAACATCAAGGAAAAAGCCGTCAGGGATGCCCTGACAGCCTATGTGGATTACGTGGTGCAGCGTAATTATTAGTGTGTAGAGCGATTCTGTCGCCCTATATTCACTTACGGTTTGCCCTATTACTTACGGTTCTGTCGTCCTGTCACTTAGAAGAACTTCGTCTCAACGCCCGTTACCTCGCTCAGCAGCAGGTTGGCCAGTCGGCTGGTGCCCATGCGGAACCACTGGTTGGTGAGCCACTTTTCACCCAGCACTTCCTTCACGATGGTGTACATGGTGACGGCGTCCATGACGGTGTTCAGGCCTCCGGCGGGCTTGAAGCCTATCTGTATGCCCGTCTTCTCGTAGTACTCCTTGATGGCTTGGCACATGACATAGGCAGCTTCCGGCGTGGCGGCGGGCTCCAACTTACCCGTTGACGTCTTGATGTAGTCGGCTCCGGCATACATTGACAGAATCGACGCCTTTTTGATGTTTTGCGCCGTCTTCAGGCAACCCGTCTCGAGGATGACTTTCATCTTCTTGTTGCCGCAGACAGCCTTCAGCTCGCTGATTTCCTCGGCCACCGTCTCGTAGTCGCCGGAGAGGAATTTGCCTACGCTCATCACGATGTCAATCTCCGTGGCACCATCCTTGACGGCCAGTGCCGTCTCGGCCACCTTGACTTCGAGGAGTGCCTGGGAAGAGGGGAATGAGCCGCTGACGCAAGCTATCTCGACGCCGTCAACCTCCAATGTCTCGCTGACCGTCTTGGCAAAGCAGGGATAGACACAGATGGTGGCCACATGGGGCAGTTCAGGGTACTGCTCGTCGAAGGCGTTTACGCGCTCCGTAAAGGCCATCACGCTCTCCTCTGAGTCGGTGGTTTTCAGGGTAGTCAGCTCCACGCTGCCCATGAGGAATTTCTTCACTTCCGGCGTGTCGTTTTCCGGCACCTTTTCGGTAATGATTTTCCTTACAGCCTCGCGTACGGCTTCGTCCGTTGTGTCGTAGTTGTAAAGGTTTAGCGCTTGTTCAATCTTGTTGATTTCCTGTTCTTTCATAGCTGTTAGAATTGATGATTATTTCCTTAGTTTTTCATTGTTCAAATGACGTTCTCGGTCCCGTTTTGTCTTCTTTTCTATGCTTTTCCTGAGTTCTTCTGTCAGGTCGACACCTGTCTGATTGGCCAGGCACAGCAGCACCCACAGCACGTCGGCCATTTCTTCACCCATATTGTCGCTCTCGCCCGCCTTGAAGCTTTGGTCGCCGTATCGGCGAGCCATCACGCGTGCCAGTTCGCCCACTTCCTCCGTCAGTACGGCCATGTTGGTGAGCTCTGAGAAATAGCGCACGCCATACTGCTTAATCCATTGGTCAACAGCCTCTTGAGCTTCACGTATCGTCATTGTCGGCTTAGCATTTGCAGGATGAGTATAATGATGGCGACGAGCAGAATGATGATGTTCTGCCGGTTCTCGCGTGCATATTCATTCCACCGGAAGGCCTTGTAGAGGAATGTGACGAGCCATAGGAAGAGTCCTATGGCGCATGGCCACATGCCGACGTGGGTACCCCAAATCCATGAGAAGACGATGCCGATAATGACCAGCACTAATCCTGAGACTTCTATTTCACGTAAGTATTTCTTCATGTCCTTTTCTTGTTTGCTGCCATGTGTCGTAGCGGTCAGTTTTTTTCTATTCCTTGTTCTTCGTGTCCATGCAAATGGTTACCGGCCCGTCGTTCAGCAGCGCTACTTTCATGTCAGCGCCAAACTCCCCCGTGCCGACAGGTTTGCCCAGCTGCTCGCTTAGCTTCCGGCAGAACTCCTCGTAGAGCGGTATGGAGTGCTCGTGGCTGCCTGCGCGGAACCAGCTTGGCCTGTTGCCTTTCTTGTAGCTGGCGTAAAGCGTGAACTGACTGACTACCAGCGCCTCGCCGCCCACGTCCGTGACGCTGCGGTTCATCACTCCCTCGTCGTCGTTGAACACGCGCAACGCCGCCACTTTCTTTACCAGCCAGTCAACGTCCTCGGAGCTGTCTTCGTCGCACACGCCAAGCAGTATCAGCAGCCCCTGTCCGATGCTGGAGTGTAACTGTCCGTCGATGGTGACGCTGGCTTTGCTGACGCGCTGGATGACGATTCTCATAGTTTTGGGTTTCTTCTTTTGATGCAAAGGTACAAAATAAATTTGATACTGGCAAGCATCTGCTGTTTTTATTTCAATTTTAACAGATGGCCATGATTTATCATGTGTCACGTGTGTCATGTGTCACGAGTGTCATTAAGCATTTCGGAGTGCGAAAGTCCGCATAATAATATATAAATAAAAATTTATATATTATTATGAGCCGGAAAACACCCCTCCGACTGAAAAACCTTAATGACACTCATGACACATGACACTCATGACCACTTTTTGCGCGGGGTGGGGGAGAGCACCGTCCAATCCCCCTCGGAGAATAGTTCAATCTGCCAGCGAGCGCCGTTCACCCTTTTATTTAGAAATAACCGGCGAGCGTCGTTCACTCTTCAGGATGGAAATAGTCGTACACTATCCTGGCTTTTGCGGCACCGACAAAGCCTTCCAGCACAGTCAGTTCTGCCTCCCGTATTCTACGAACCGATTTAAGGCCATTTAGAAGCTCGTCACGCGTTTTCGGGCCGACGCCCTTGATGCTGTCAAGCTCCGACTCCAAAGCGCGCTTAGAACGCTTTTCTCGATGGAAGGTGATGGCGAAGCGGTGTACCTCGTCCTGTAGGTGTGTCAGCACGCGGAACAGTTCTGACGTGTCCTTGATGCCTATCACCCGTGGGGGGAATCCATACAGCAGCTCGTTGGTGCGGTGGCGGTTGTCCTTGGCCAATCCTGCAATGGGAATATCGAGCCCTAATTCGTCCTGCACCGCCTGTCGGATGACCTCCATCTGTCCCTTGCCGCCGTCGGCTACGATGAGGTCGGGTAGGAGCTCTTCTTCGGTTACAAGGCGATGGTATCGCCGGTAGACAACCTCTTTCATCGAGGCATAGTCGTCGGGTCCTACAACGGTCTTGATGTTATACTTGCGGTAGTCCTGTTTGGAGGGTTTCATCTTCTTGAACACCACGCACGCCGCCACGGCATCCGTGCCCGAGATGTTCGAGTTGTCGAAGCACTCTATCTGGTATGGCATCTTAGGCAGGTGCAGCAAGTCCTGCAGCTCCTTCATCAGCCGCACCTGTTTCTGTTCAGGATTCAGCTTCTCGGCCTGTTTCAGACGGTCGAACTTATACTGCCTGCCATTCATCAGCGACAGCTCCAGCAGCGTCTTTTTGTCCCCTCGCTGCGGCACGGTGATGGTTACTCCCTTCAGGTCAATGTTTACCTCTTGTGGCAGGATGATTTCCTTCGCCTCACTCTGAAAGCGCTCCCTCATCTCCACGATGGCCAGCTGCAACAACTCCTCGTCCGTCTCCGCCAACCGCTTCTTGTATTCAAACGTGAAGCTCTGGTTAATCTGGCCGTTCGACACGTGGATGTAGTTGACAAATGCCACCTTTTCATCGTTGGTAATCGAGAGCACGTCGACGTTGTCGATGGTATGGCTCACCACCTCGCTCTTTGCCACAAACTGCTCCAGCAGCAGGTAACGCCGCTTCAGTTCTTCGGCTTCCTCGAAGCGCAGCTCTTCAGCCAGGCGCATCATGTCGTCGCGCAGCTGCCGTTGCACCTCGCGGGTGTTTCCTTTCAGAATCTCGCGTGCCTGTGCTATGTTTTTCTGGTAGTCATCCCACGGCTGTTTGCCGATGCACGGTGCCCCGCAGTTCTTGATATGATACTCCAGGCACACCTGGTATTTTCTGCCTTCCACTCCCTCCTTGGTCATGGGTTGTCGGCAGGTTCGCGGCCGATACAGTTTCTTAATCAAGTCGAGCACACCATGCATGGCTCCTACATGCGAGTAAGGACCATAGTAGGTGCCCCACTTCTTGTTGATGTTACGCGTGGGAAAAATCCGGGGCAGGTACTCCTTCGTGATGCAGATGCTGGGGTAGGTCTTGCCGTCTTTCAGCAGCACGTTGTACCGGGGGTTGTATTTCTTGATGAGCGCATTTTCCAACAGCAGGGCGTCCTCCTCCGTGTTCACCACTGTGTATGAAATGTCCCATATCTTCGATACCAGCACCTTGGTCTTAAACCTGTCAACCTCCGTGTGGAAGTACGACGAGACACGGCTCTTCAGGTTCTTGGCCTTGCCGACATAGATGATGGTGCCCTCAGCGTCGTAATACTGATAGCTGCCCGGCTTCTCAGGCATGGCCTTCACAATGCCCTTTAGCTTCTCCAGCCGTGCCTCGTTCTCTTCCTGTGTCATGACGTTTGTGAGTGCTCCTTTCTTTATAGTTTCACGTGAAACATTATACGGTTATCAGCGTCGTTACTTCTGTGTCCTTGTCGAATACGTCGCGCCCGTGGAGACCCTCGTCGGTAATTTCAATCAGGAAGTTTACCATGATTTGCTTGGGTTTGAACTTTCTCACCAAGTTGCAAGCCGCTTTCATGGTTCCTCCCGTTGCCAATAGGTCGTCGTGCAGTAGCACCACGTCTTTGTCGTTGATGGCGTCTTCGTGAATTTCAATGGTGTCTGTTCCGTACTCCTTTTCGTAACTCTCCTGTACGGTAGCAGCAGGCAACTTGCCCGGCTTTCGTGCCAATACTACACCGGCACCCAACTTGACGGCCAGTGCTGAAGCCATAACAAAGCCGCGACTCTCGATACCTACTATTTTGGTGATTCCTTTGTTTTTGTAAATCTCGTACAGCTCGTCTACCATAATCTGCAGACAGGCAGGATTCTTAAACAGGGTCGTCACGTCGCGGAAGTTGATTCCTTTTACTGGGAAATCTGGAATGCAACGCAGATTTGCCATTAATGTTTTGTTGTTCATTATTCTTTGGTTTTATCGTTATTACTATATCGTTTACTGTGTCTTTGTTTCACGTGAAACACTTTATCTTCGTTTTTACTTTCTACCTTTCGCTTTTCACCTTTTACTCTTCACTTTTCATTTTTTTTACCTTTTACTTTTTACTTTTCACTTTTCACTTTTCATTAGGCACGCAGTGCCGCTATCTATCTTCCCATCAGCACCAGCATGGCGTTGATGTCGCTGGGACTTACGCCCGGTATGCGGCTTGCTTGTGCCAGTGTTTCGGGTTGAATCTTCTCTAACTTCTGACGTGCCTCGGTTGAAATGGCCGATAGGTTGGGGTAGTCAAACTTACCCTTGATATTGATATTCTCTAAGCGGTGCATCTTTTCTGCTACCTGTCGTTCGCGGTCAATGTAGCCTTTGTATTTGATGTGTATCTCAGCCGCCTCGGCTATCTCTTCTTGCCGGTTGGGCAAAGCCTCGATTCTTTCGCGCAATTCGGGCACGATGTCGTACAGCTTTTGGAAGTTCAGCTCTGGGCGTGCTACGAGGTCTTCCAGCTTACAGCCATAGACGAGTGGGGTAGAGCCAAGGGCCTCCAAGGCGCCATTCACCGTCTTGGGCTTAATGGCTGTCGTGCGACAAAAATCCTCGATTCCTTCGATGGCTGCTTTCTTCTGTAGCCACCAGTCGTAGCGGTCGCGTTTGGCAATGCCCAGTTCGTAGGCGCGTTCCGTCAGCCGCGCGTCAGCATCGTCCTGTCTCAGCAGGATGCGGTATTCGGCCCTTGAGGTAAACATACGGTAGGGTTCATCCACGCCCTTTGTCACTAAGTCATCTATCAGCACGCCAATATACGCCTCGTCGCGCTTCAGTTTAAATGTTGTGTTTGTTGCGATGGCATCGCAACAAACTGAACCCGCCATGAGAGCGGCGTTGATACCCGCCAGGGTTCCCTGTCCGCCCGCCTCTTCATATCCTGTGGTGCCGTTCACCTGCCCTGCAAGGAAGAGGCCGCCGATAACCTTCGATTCCAGCGAGTGCCTCAGCTGGGTAGGGTCGAAGAAGTCATACTCGATGGCATAGCCGGGGCGGTACACCCGTATGTCCCTCAGTGCCGGTATCTTCCTCAGCGCCGCTATCTGCACCTCCATGGGCAGGCTTGACGAGAAGCCGTTCAGGTACATCTCGTTGGTTTCTGTGCCTTCCGGCTCCAAGAACAGCAGGTGCTGGGGACGGTCAGGGAAGGTGACCAGCTTCGTTTCTATCGACGGGCAATAACGGGGCCCGATGCTTTGTATCTGACCGTTGTAAAGCGGAGAATCGGCCAATCCACCGCGTAGTGTCTCGTGCACCTCTTCGTTGGTGTAGCATACCCAGCAGGGTAGCTGCTCCAAGGGTCGTGCCTCACCCAGATAGGAGAACTTATAGTAGCCGTTCTCACCGTCCTGCCGCTCCATGTCCTCGAAGTGTACCGAGCGTTTGTCTATGCGCACAGGGGTACCTGTCTTCATGCGCGCAGAACGGATGCCGTGGCGGGTGATGCTCTCGGTGAAATGGGGCACGGCGGGCTCTGCTATGCGGCCACCGGCTATCATCTTCCGGCCGATGTGCAGCAAACCGTTCAGGAAGGTGCCTGCCGTCACGATGACGGCCTTGGCTCGCAGCTCGCAACCCCAGATGGTGCGTACGCCCACCACCCGCTTTGTTTGTTGCGTTGACAACGCAACAGACTCTACCAATAGCTCGTCGGCTTGGTCTTGCCAGATGTCAAGATTGGCGGTTTCATCGAGCACGGAGCGCCATTTCCAAATGAACTTGCCACGGTCGCACTGTGCGCGAGGGCTCCATACGGCAGGCCCTTTCGAGCGGTTCAGCATACGGAACTGGATGGCCGTGGCATCCGTCACGAGCCCCATCTGTCCGCCAAGGGCATCTATCTCACGCACTATCTGTCCCTTGGCAATGCCGCCTACGGCAGGATTGCACGACATCTGCGCAATCTTGTTCATGTCCATGGTTACGAGTAGCGTCTTTGCGCCCATGTTTGCCGATGCGCATGCCGCCTCACAGCCGGCGTGTCCGCCACCAATTACTATTACATCATACTCCAGCGTCATGTCATTCATATTCAAGTCAACGAGGGGGAAGAAAAAAGCAGCAGAGGCGCCACATATCTGATGAGGCGTCTCTGCTGGTGATAGTTTTATTCTTCGGGCGAGAAGTCTTCTTTCGTCACTCCGCAGATGGGGCATACCCAGTCCTCTGGGATGTCTTCAAAGGCCGTCCCCGGCTGTATGCCGCTGTCAGGGTCGCCTACTTCGGGGTCGTACACATACCCGCACGTGTCACAGATGTACTTTTTCATACGTTTAAAGGTTGTTTTTTAGTTAATAATATGTGGTTTATTCTCTCTGTTATCATCTCTGCCCCGATGTCGTTCATACAGGCGTAGTCGCCTCTCATGCAAGGCTTTTTTCCGAAGATGCTGCAGGGTCGGCATGGCATGTCCAGTTGTACGGCATTGTCCAATGACTGCCCCCATCCTAAGAATCCGGCGTATGGATGTGTGGCGCCCCATACGCTGACCACCGGTGTCCCCGTGAGCGATGCCAGGTGCATATTCGAGGAATCCATGGAGAGCATCACGTCGAGATGGCTCATCAGCACCAGTTCCTGCCACAGCGACTCCAGGTGCTTTCCGGTATAGACACACGACTCGTACTGTGTGCTCCACAGGTCAAAGTAATGCTCTTCCTGCTGGCCGCGACCGAAAAGGAAAATCCGGGCCTTGGGGTGTTGCCTTATCAGTTGTTCTATGACCTGCTGCGTCTTCTCAGGAGGATAGGTCTTTCCCTCATGGGCGGCAAAGGGTGCTATGCCGATAAGCGGCTTGTCGGTTGCTGCCATGCCGTCGCTGACCATTGCCTGGATATCCTCCGGCAGTTCACTGATGTCGCCACCGCCTTCAGGAAAGATGCTGTGGAAGCGGATGTCGACCGGATACCCCAGTTCTGCAAAAACGGCGGCGTAGTTTTCAAACGACGTCGGCTGCTGTTTCAGCTCCTTCTTCGTGGCCGACGTGATGCGGCGGCGCCCCTTGCGGTGCTTATTGATGTGTGCCACGCGGTAGCTGCCCATGTTGAACAGCATGCGCAGGTATTCTGAGCGCAGCACGCTATGCAGGTCGGCAACGGCAGTGAACTGCTTGGCCACCAATCGGCGGAACAGGGCGTTCAGGCCCTTGATGCCGTGGTATTCATGCTTCAAGTCGGCAGCCATGAAACCGATGTTCGGCGCCAGGTTCTCGAAGAGCGGCTTTGCAAAGGTACGGCTGAGCACGGTGATGCGCACGTCAGGATACTGCTGCGCCAGCGACCATACCACAGGCACAACCATGGCCACGTCGCCCATGGCGGAGAAACGTATGACGAGGATGTGTTCCTTCTTCACTTTCGTCCCTTTTTTTACCTTTTTACTTTTTTACCCTTTTACTTTTTATACAGCACCGGGTTCGTTGCCGGGTCGTTATACATTTTCATTTGGCGATACACCTTCATGTATTTCCGTCCCGCCTCAATGTCTTCCAACAGTTGGTCGATAGCCGTCGACAAGTCTTTCTGCTGTTCTTTCAGCACGTCGAGCTTTGCCTGGCAGCGCGCCACGTGTGCCGTGTCGGCATCCGTGCGTTCCGTCTGCTCCTGCATGTGCCATATTTTCAGCGCCAGGATGCTAAGCCTGTCAATGGCCCATGCCGGGCTTTCCGTGTTCAGCCGTGCGTCTTCCAATGGCTCCACGTTTCTGTACAGCTTGCGGAAGTAGGTGTCAATCTCTTCCACCAAGTCCGTCCTGTCCTGGTTCGAGCGGTCAATGCGGCGCTTCAGCGCCAGTGCCTCGACGGGGTTGATGTCCGGGTCGCGGATGATATCCTCTAGATGCCACTGCACGGTGTCTATCCAGCACTTCAGGTAAAGGCTGTGCTCTATCGAATCAGCCTTGTAGGGATTGCTGACGGGTGTGTCGACATGGTCTTTCCGGTGGTAGTCATCAATTGCCTGATGAAAGATTCGGTTTGCTTTTTCAGTGAATGACATAGCAATATGAGATTTATTGATTACTGTCGGCAAAGTTACGATAAATATTTGATAACAGGAAAGAAAAGTGGGGAAAAAATGCCTACTCGTCCCTTTTTGCGCGTTTCCTTTTGTATTGTGCCCGCTAATTCGTACCTTTGCAGGCGATATGAAGATAGTAGTCGACGACAAGATACCCTACATCCGCGAGACGCTGGCTGCGCTCAGCGACACGGTGGTTTACAAAAGCGGCTCCGCCATCAGTGCCCCTGATGTCCGCGATGCTGATGCGCTGATAGTCAGGACGCGCACCCGTTGCGACGAACAGCTGCTCGGTGGCAGCCGTGTACAGTTTGTGGCTACGGCCACGATAGGTTTCGACCATCTCGATACCGCCTATTTGCAGCGTGCCGGCATCCATTGGACAAATTGTCCTGGTTGCAATTCCGGCTCTGTGGCACAGTATGTCGAGTGTGCCTTGTTACAGCTCCAGCGCCATGCCGGGCTTAGTTTGCAGGCTTCCACCATAGGCATCGTGGGGTGTGGCCATGTGGGTTCCAAGGTTAAGGCCGTCGCCCAGCGTCTGGGCATGCGTGTCCTGGTGTGCGACCCGCCGCTGTCACCCGTCGGCGGCGTGCCGTTGCGCGTCATAGAAAGCGAAGCCGACATCATCACTTTCCATGTGCCGCTGACCACGGTGGGGCCTTATGCCACGTGGCACATGGCCGACGAGCATTTCTTCCAGCGCCTTTCGCGTGTACCCTATATTATAAATACCAGTCGCGGCGAGGTTGTCGACAATGCGGCACTGCTGTCGGCGCTGCGCGATGGCAGGGTGCGTGACGCCGTGCTGGATGTATGGGAAGGGGAGCCTTCGGTGAACCTTGACCTGCTGCAGCGCGTCTTCATCGGTACGCCACACATTGCCGGCTACTCGGCCGACGGCAAGGTCAATGCCGACAATATGGTCGTCAGCGCCCTCTGCCGCCACTTCCACCTGCCGCAACCTCGTCCTATTGTAGCTCCATCGCTGCCTCCTGGATTTCAGGACACGGGTAGTCCTCTCGACTTCTACGACCCGCTGGCCGACTCGGAAAAACTGAAAAAAGACCCCTCGGCCTTCGAGTTTTTGCGCAACCATTATCCCCTGCGGCGTGAACAAAAGGTGTAAAAAACGCACTAAAATGCTTCTTTTTGTGCACAAAAGAGGGGTTGGTGTGCATAACAGGATGCTTTTTTTGCCATAAAATTTGCGTAAGTCAATAAAAATGTGTTACTTTGCACCCGCTAAGCGCAAAAATGTGCTTGGCATTATCTGAAAAAGAAACAAAATATTAACATTTTAAAGAAGAAAATTATGTCAGAAATTGAAAGCAAAGTAAAGGACATTATCGTAGACAAACTGGGTGTTGATGAGGCAGAGGTTAAGCCCGAAGCAAGTTTCACCAACGACCTCGGTGCTGACTCTTTGGATACCGTTGAGCTGATTATGGAATTTGAGAAGGAGTTCGGTATTTCCATCCCCGATGACAAGGCAGAGAAGATTGCCACCGTTGGCGACGCCATTGCTTACATCGAGGAGAACAACAAATAAAGAAGTATAAAGGAAAAGTGAATAGTGAAAAATTTGCTGCCGCCATTTCCTTTCACTTTGGTATGCGGTAGCAAATTTTTCACTTTTCCTTTTTCACTATATCCCCAAGAATATTATGGAACTGAAAAGAGTAGTAGTAACAGGACTCGGTGCCGTTACGCCACTGGGCAATACCGTGGAGGAGACATGGAAGAACCTCGTAGCTGGTAAGAGCGGTGCAGCTCCTATTACGCTTTTTGACACAACCCTGTTCAAGACCAAGTTTGCCTGCGAAGTCAAGAATTTTGACGCCTCGGCATACATCGACCGCAAGGAAGCCCGCAAAATGGACCGCTACACGCAGCTGGCCATTGCCGCTGCCAAGCAGGCCGTTGAGGATAGCGGCATGAACCTCGAGCAGGAGGATAAGGACCGCATCGGCGTTGTCTACGGTGTAGGAATCGGCGGCATCAAGACCTTTGAGGACGAAGTGGGCTACTATGGCGCACACCGTGCAGATGGACCCAAGTTCAGCCCCTTCTTCATTCCTAAGATGATAGCCGACATTGCTGCCGGCCAGATTTCCATCATGTATGGCTTCCATGGCCCCAACTACATCACTGCCAGTGCCTGCGCTTCCTCGTCGAATGCGCTGGGCGATGCCTTCAATCTCATCCGTCTTGGCAAGGCCAACGCCATCGTTGCCGGCGGTGCCGAAGCTGCCGTCTGCGAAGTCGGCGTAGGAGGCTTCAACGCGATGAAAGCCCTGTCGACGCGCAACGACGAGCCTGAAAAGGCCAGCCGCCCGTTCAGTGCCAGCCGCGACGGTTTCATCATGGGCGAGGGTGCCGGCTGCCTCATTCTTGAGGAGCTGGAGCATGCCAAGGCTCGTGGTGCCAAGATTTACGCAGAGATGGTGGGTGCCGGCATGAGTGCCGATGCTCATCACATCACGGCCTCGCATCCTGAAGGACTCGGCGCCAAGCTCGTCATGAAGAATGCACTGGAGGATGCCGGATTACAGCCAGAGGACATCGACTATATCAATGTCCACGGCACGTCGACGCATGTGGGTGACATCTCAGAGGCCAAGGCCATCAAGGACGTCTTTGGCGAAGCTGCCTATAAGCTGAACATTTCGTCGACAAAGTCCATGACGGGCCACCTGCTGGGAGCCGCCGGCGCCGTAGAGGCCATGGCCACGGTCCTGGCTGTGCAGAACGACATCGTTCCGCCTACGATTAACCACGATGACGACGACCGTGACGAAGAGATTGACTACAACCTCAACTTCACCTTCAACAAGGCCCAGAAGCGCGAGGTTCGTGCCGCCCTCAGCAATACGTTCGGTTTTGGCGGCCATAACGCCTGTGTAGTATTCCGTAAATTTACGGATAAGTGAGCAAAATGCAAACACGTTTGCATTTTCGAACGATAGTAAATTCGCTGAAAGCAAGTATGTGGATTAACGATATTATTGACCGACTGAAGCTCCCTTTCCGCAAGGAGAAGGAGCTTTTTTCTGCCCTTTATCAGATTCTGGGTTTCTATCCCCGCGACATCAGCCTCTATAAGCAGGCCTTGCTGCATAAGAGCGTGGGACGGAAAAACGAGAAAGGCAAGCCGCTGAACAACGAACGGCTGGAATTTCTGGGCGATGCCATCCTCGACGCCGTGGTGGGCGACATTGTTTTCCGGCATTTTGAAGGCAAGCGCGAGGGATTCCTGACAAATACACGTTCCAAGCTCGTCAGCCGCGACACCCTCGGAAAGCTCTCCAAGGAAATGGGCATTGCCGAACTGATAAAGTCGGCGGGGCATTCTACGTCGCACAACAGCTATATGAGCGGCAATGCCTTCGAGGCACTGGTCGGTGCCATCTATCTCGACCGTGGCTACAAAGCCTGTATGCAGTTTATGGAAAAACGCATACTGGCACAGATTATCAACATCGACAAGGTGGCTTACAAGGAGGTGAACTTCAAGTCGAAGCTGTTGGAGTGGAGCCAGAAGAATCGTGTCAGGATGGAATTCCGCGACCTGAAGCAGGAGCGTGACGAGAAGAACAGCCCCGTCTTCACAACCCAGGTGTTCATAGAAGGCTTGGAAGGCAGCATAGGCACGGGTTATTCCAAAAAGGAGAGCCAGCAGAAGGCATCAAAGGAGACGCTGCAGCGCCTGCGTCGCGAGCCTCAGTTCATTGATGCTGTCTTTGCCGCCAAGGGCGACCGCACGAAGATGGAGGAGGAACCCGTCATGGTAGTGCCTGATGTAGACAAGCTGGAGCGCGACCAGCAGAACTTCATTGAGAGCCGTACCGAGGAAGACACCCGCCATGAAGAGCTCCCCGATGCCAGCAAAGTGTCGCAGAACAAGGAAAACCGACAGCATGATGCCGTAGAGGACGAATACAACCTTGACGACATCAGCGCCACACCGCGTGAGAAGACACGCGAGGAAATCATTGCTGAGGCTGAAGAGCAGGCCTTTGCTGATAAGGCGCGGTAAAGCGAACAAGTAACTCAAATTTATCCTTCCATCCTTCCAACCAGCACCGCCGCACTATTGTAGATGTTTACAAGGAATACCAAGTACTGGGACGAGGAGTCCGGGCAACCCGGACTCCTCGTCCCAAATATGCGTACTGAAATTTGGTACTTTAGTTAAAATTCCTGAAATCAGGGCTTTGGTGCAGGATGGAAGGTTGGAAAGATGAAAATGCAATTTTTCGTCTCTTTTCTTTGCCGTTTCACATTTTCTTCGTACATTTGCAACCGACTCTTGGAGCATACAAGGCTGAACCGTGAGAGGGAAGGCCGCTCCGCAGAAAAGAGCCGCGACATATAAAAAGGCGTTTACTTTGACGCTTTGTTCTTGACAAGCTGGAATCTTGCAAACTCCTCTGTAAAGTCATGAACATAGCGAGGGTAGATGCCCACATGGTGTGATTATGCACGTACTCCTTGTATTTTACACAGGGAGAAGTGTATACATATCAGTGTGGGGTCTATGCTTGCTCGTTCAACTTTACAGGGCATGCAAGAGCCTCAGCTTGTGGGACGAGTAAAGAGTATAGTTCCCACATCTTTTTTGTGCCGTAACAAAACATCAAAAAACTTTTAAAAAGCCGAATCTGGGGGCAAGGAGGCAAATGATAAACAGTATGAAGAAACTTTTATTGTTACTTACAGTATGCCTATTATCTATCCAAGTTGAAGCTATAGAGAACCGGACGCTTCAAATTGGACAAACTATTAACATCTCAACAAATAGTGCAACAAACGCATGTACTAACTCAGATCCTACTGTTGCGAGTGCAACAGCTGTGAATGGGAAATGGGATAATAAAAGATGGAATATAACGGCACTCAAATCAGGAGTTACCACTATAAATCTAATGTATAGTGATGCCAATACCACCCCAATTGCTACATACGTCATCACTGTTGTGGAAGTAAAAAGCATTTCAATTCCGTCAACGCTGACTCTATTAGTTGGCCAGAACTACACCTTCTCTCCGGTAATTACTGATGCAGCTGCATCTACGACATTGACATGGACAAGTAGTAATACTTCTGTTGCAACAGTCAATAGTAGTGGTTTCCTGTCTACAACTGGCGTTGGTTCAACAACAATAAAATGTACAGCTCACAATGGCGTTTCTGCCCAGTGCGAGGTGACAGTTAACCCAGTACTCGTCAGTGGCATCACACTCAACCAAACTGAGGCTGAAATGGTGGTTGGTGAGAAGTTGAACCTATCAGCCACCATCGCGCCCGACAATGCTACCGACAAGAGAGTGACTTGGAGCAGCACCAACGATGCTGTTGCCGTGGTGAGTGAGAGTGGACTGGTGACGGCCGTAGGCTCCGGTTCTTGCCAGATAAAGGTAGCGGCAAACGATGGCAGCGGCAAGACAGCCTCTTGCTTAGTGACCGTGGAGAAGAACAACAAACTGACGGTGACCGACATGACGCAGTGCAGCGGCGGTCAAGGTATGCTGAACGTGCTGCTGTCTGACGAAGAGACCATCATGGGATTCCAGTTCGACTTGGAACTGCCTACGGGTGTGACCGTGGCAGAGAAGGACGGCAAGCTGCTGGCGGCACTGACGGGCAATGCCGTGAACACACACAGCATCTCTTCCAGTAAGGTGAGCGACGGTCTCTACCGCTTCGTGGTGACGCCGCAGGGCAGCCGCGCCATCAGCAATGCCAGCGGCGACGGCATGACCATCACCATCGACGTGGCCGACGACGTGGCAGTGGGCACCTACACGATGACCATCAAGGACATAGAGATGACG